>CAVYEP010000008.1:0-131774 GCA_963767605.1 uncultured Acidobacteriaceae bacterium
GCGATTGACATCTTCCACGCCTGCGGTAATGTTGCCTTGACCGTCCGCGCTAAAGGAACCGGCCGCCTCATAGAGGCCGTTGGTGTCCGTGCCGCTGAAGAGGAACGCGTACTGCCCCTTAAATCGACTGTTATTGCTAAGGATGACATGGACAGTCGCTGATCCGGAGCGGCTGCTGTTCGCCTGCGAGGTTGCGGTGACCGTTATGCTGGAGCCGGGATCCGCAGCCGGCGCAGTGTACAGGCCCGTACTATCAATGGTTCCGCAGGAAGACGGACATGCTTGGCCGGAGAGGCTCCAGTTCACAGACTTATTACTGGTTCCCGTTACAGTAGCTACGAATTGCTGCTGCGCGTTGATGACGACCTGGGCCGTTTGCGGTGACACAGCCACCGTGATCGGCGCGTTCACGGTAACGGTTGCCGTGGCGTGCTTGCTCGGATCCGCTTGGGCAGTGGCACTGACTGTGACGTTCGGTGGATTGGGAACCTGACCGGGAGCCGTATACAAGCCGGTGGAACTGATCGTGCCGCAAGCCGTACCGGAGCAACCGGTCCCGCTGATACTCCAAGTCACGCTTGTATTCTTGCTGCCGGTGACCGTAGCCGTGAATTGCGCTTGCTGTCCGGTTGTAACTTGTGCTGTCGTTGGCGAAACCGAAACAACAATATTGAGAGCAATCATAACCGTGGCGGAACCGGAGCGCGTGGGATCCGCCTGGGAGGTAGCGATCACCGTCACGCTGGAAGGCGTGGGCTGCGTCGACGGCGCAGTGTACAGTCCACTTTGCGATACTGTTCCGCAGGATGCGCCTGCACATCCGATTCCGCTCACACTCCAGGTAACCGCCGTGTTGTTGGTTCCGGTGACCTGCGCGCTGAACTGCTGGGTCTGAGTAACTAAAACAGTGGCCGAGGACGGCGAGACCGTAACGACTACCGGCGAGCCTGCGCCTACATAGACCGTAGCTGTACCCGATGCGGCTGGATAGGCAAGAGAAATAGCCGTAACGTTGACGACATTCGGACTCGGGATGTTTGTTGGAGCCGTATACAGTCCGGTCGCACTGATTTGGCCGCACGTCAGACCGGAACATCCCGGTCCAGACAAACCCCACGTCACCACCTGATTTCCGGTTCCCACGACGGTCGCCGAAAACTGCTGTTGGGCGCTCGGAGCAACGTGGATCGACGCTGGGCTTACGCTGACTGACACAGATGGAATGAGTGTCACGGTAGAGTTCCCGGTTTTAGAAGCGTCGGCAGCTGAAGTCGCGGTCACGTTTACGGTGGGGGGAGAGGGCACCGTTGCGGGCGCGGTGTAGAGTCCATTGGCAGTGATGGTTCCGCAAGTGGCGCCAGAACATCCCGCACCCCAGACCGACCACGTCACCGCGGTATTGGCCGTGCCGGTAACGGTGGCACTAAATTGCTTCTGTTGCCCAACGACAAGCTGAACGCTGCCAGGCGATACTACAACGACAATTGCCGCCGTCAGCGTGACTGTAGCTGAAGCGGATTTCGATGGATCCGCATGAGAACGGGCGGTCACCGTCACGACCGGCGGATTCGGAGCCGCGGACGGCGCGGTGTATAAGCCTAGGGAGGTGATCGTCCCGCAGTTGTAGGCGATGCAACCCGTACCTGTTACATTCCACGTCACACCTTTGTCACTGGTACCGGTAACGGTTGCCGCGAATTGTTGCTGGCCTCCGAGCAACACCGTCGCCGTGGTGGGAGATACAGCCACCGTGATCGGTGGTGGCGACACGACAGTGGCAGTCGCTGTTCCGAAAGCAAAAGGATCGGCGAGGGAGGTAGCTTTTACGTTCACGGTTGGCGGATTCGGAGGTGTTGCCGGTGCCTTATACAGACCGGCGCCGCTAATGGTGCCACAGCTAAGGCCGGTGCAGCCCGGTCCCGAGAGCGACCAAGTGACGACTTGATCACCGGTCCCAACCACGGTGGCCGTGAACTGTTGTGTGGTCCCTGTGGAGACTTGGGCGGAACCGGGACTCACGGTAACGACGGCGATTGACTCAATCTGGACCTGTGTCAATACCGAGCGACTGGGGTCCGAGACTAGAACGCCTTCCAGTGTCACAACGGGCGGCTGAGGACGTAAAGATGGCGCCCGGTAAACTCCTTGGGCATCAATGGTCCCGCACGCCAAGCCGGAGCATCCAGGAGCCGAGACTGTCCAGTTGACGGCAACGGATCTTCCGTCGGCGTCAGTAACTCTGAAGCGCTGAGTTTGATTTGCTGCGACGGTTGCCCCATTTGGATGAACGGCCAGCCGGTGATGAACAACCGGCGTTGACGCCCACAGCCCCTCAAGTCCAAAACAGGCCAGCAGGCCGACCGCGACCGCAATGCGCGTGCCGCCTCGAATGCACGCGAGCAATTCAAAAACAGACAGTTTTAGCGAACCACATACGACGAGATTGCGCCTTACTGGAGTATCCCTAAGCATAACCGCCTCACTTCCGTGCGCAGCCATCGACCGCTGCGCACGGTGGCGCGTCGTACGTTCACTTCGTGGATGCGGCTTGCGCTACCGCCGTCGGGGAAGGCCGCGCCGGCAACTGTTGGTCGACCATCTCCTTCAGCGTGCTATAGTCCACCGATCCGTGGAAAAAGTGGCCGTTCACAAAGAAACTGGGTGTCCCGGAGAGTCCCAGTTTCTTGCCTTCCTCCAGGTCCTTCTTCACTGCCTCTGCTTCTGTCCCGGTGTCGAGACACTTAGCGAAGCGGACTTCGTCAAGTTTCAGGACTTGGGCGTGCTTCTTCAAATCGGGGACGTCGAGCATACGGCTGTAATAAAGGACGTCGTGATACTCCCAGTACTTGCCTTGCTCCCCAGCGCACCGGGCAGCTTCAGCCGCCTTTTGGGCGCGATGATGCATGGGAAGAGGGAAATCCTTGTAGGCGAACGACAATTTGTCGCCGTACTCTTCCTGCAGTTTCTGGATCAGGGGATTGACCTGCTGGCAATACGGGCACTCGTAGTCGGCAAATTCAACGAACTGCACGGGAGCATCTTTCGAACCGCGAACAAACGCGTCGTCGAGATTGACGCCGGCAACGGGAGGAGAGAGCAAAATTCGCAAGTTCGCTTGAGAACGCAATTCCTTGACATACGCCGCGCGTGCCTTGTCGCGGCGTAATTCCCGGATATGTTCCAGAACGCGATCGTGCACTGCCGGATAGGGCTCGTTGCTTTCCATTCCTTCGTAGTAGACCTGGAGTTGATCTTCGGTAGGATCCTTGATGTCTTTGTAAACCTTCTTCTGCAGCAACTCGTCCACAGTAAGGTGTTGACGCTCAGCCGCCAGGGAAAGCAGTTCGTCGTCCACCAGTTGGTCCAGCGCTTTGCGCTGGCTCATGTAGTACTGATAGCGGGCTTGCAGAAGACTGCCCGATTTCTTCTGCTCAAGATCGATGCTGGTGAGTGTCCGGCCATCTACTTCGGCCACGGCAAAGGAAGGAGAAGGGCCGCTAGCGGCCGGTGTGACCTGCCCCACGGCAGGCAGACAGACAAGGATATAAACCGAAAGTACGCGTGCGAAGATATTCACAAATCCTCCCCAGGAATTGCGATCAGATTGAGTGTGCCAGGCGACCGGTCGGCTTCGCCTGGCACCATTCTTTGCCGAACGCCAAGGTTCACTTGATGTTCAGCACGACGTGCTGGTTAGTCGCCGGAACCGCAGCTGCAAATCCCCCTGCCGCTTCCCAGACGATTTACGAAGTAGCAGTCAGCTTGGAGGCTGGACAGTTCTCCCGCGCTCAGCGTGGCGTCGCTGAAATCGGTTTCAGTGATCGGGTATGCAGTTCCTACTTTGTTCTGAATGTGGGTCCCCCACGCACGCAGAGATGGCGTAGGAGTCACATTCGCGGTTGGGTCGCAAGGCGAGTTGTTGACGGCCGCCGCGACGAGCTTGATATCTCCGTTGTTGGAGACAACACCGGTCAGCGGATTGTTGGTCAGGTTCTTCGAGACCGAAAAGGTGCGAAGGCCGTCTGGGGTCGTAATGCAACCGCAGCATTCGCTCATTTGCTGGTCGTTGTCGAACACATACACCATGGCGCACAGGTTGCCGTTCGATGTTCCAGGGTTCGTGACTCGAACCGTAGCATCCGGAGCACCAACGACACCGTTGTTGGCGAAATAGTTGACCTTGAAGACATCCTGAGCTGCCGCGCTGATGACGCCCAGCGTACAGATGCCCAGAATAATCAAGGCAATGGTAAGACTTTGACGCTTCATTGGGAGACCCTCCTCTTTGAGTGGCGCGCCTTGCTGTGGGGAGGGAAGCAGCCGGGTCGCGCTCGCCGACAACTTTAATCTCGGACAACCGTTTTACAATTACCCACGTTGACTAGCCCTAACTCTTAGCGTGCCGACGCTACACCAAACGCACTAGTCAGGCAATCGTTCATTCGTACTACGTCGTCAGGCTTCTTATCTAGACTAAGCCACACGGGCTAGCGCTAATGCTCCACTTCAGTTCGACTCCGCACATCGAGCTCAAACGCTCGCATTCCGAGTCACTGGGAGTTATTGGAGTTGGTCTGTTGCTGGTTGGCTTGCGCCTGTTGCTGCTGTTGCTGTCGCTGACGGAGGCGCTCTTTTTGAAGCTGGTCGAGGACTGCACCAGGAATAACGTCGCCGGACGTGGCCTGGGGCGGCTGACTCGCGCTCACGCCCACACTCTCAGACGACTCTGTGAGGTCCGCGGTTGACGAATCAACCCGGAAGCCGCCGCCATACAAGCGGGGTTCCTGGTCACCAGCGGGCATGGAAGCAAGTGGCGCTACGTCCTGCTTTCCGAGATCTGCACCTGCTCCATGCAGGGACAGTAAGACCAGCGTAGGAGCGTGCGGGGGCTGCGGAGAACCCACGATGACGAAATCGAAGGGAGAACCGTTGAGCAGCCACGTCAGCACATCTTCTGCTCGCGCCGGTCCGGTGTGTTCAGCAATGCGCTCAAGGCCACTTCCGGGCGGAACATCGATCACGGCCCCAGTCTTCTCCGCGACCAACTTCAGTACCTCGGCCAGAGTTGAGTTCTCCGCATCGATCGCGAGTTGGCCATCCCGATAACTAACAACGGGCGGAGGTGGCGCGTCGACAACCGTTCCAGGGGTCCCGGCAACCACATCCGGCAGCGGCTGTAGCAGTTCGTTGCCGGCAACGTTCTGCCCCTGACAAGGCAACCATAGACAGATCACGAGCAGCGTCAAATTGACAGCCTGCTCGAAGAAGAACCTGAAAGCTCCATACATACTCTGCCTCCCCCTACTTTGCTGGCTCGCGGTCCAGCGTCAAATCCGGTTTCAGGGCAGGCTCGCGCATGCATTGCGATGCGCTGTCCTTTGTCGACTTCGTCGCTGGGCGCCGGGTGCTGGCCGACCCGGTCTGGCCTGCTGGGTATTCGGGCTCTGACGACTGAATGTCATCCCTTTCACCGGATTCAAGCTTCATTGAATCGCCGGCGGGGGGGGCCTGGATCCGCGATTCATCAGTGAATTGTGGACTCGTCTCGCTCGACGCCGCGCTTCCCGTGTGGAGGTTCTTCTTGGGAGTGTTTTCAGTTGAAGCGCACTTTGGCAATGGTTTGCCAACGGACGAAGTGTGCGCTGTCTCCTTTGGATTCCTTGCATAGCCGAGGGAGGGAAGAAGAACGCTGAGGAGAACCGCTCCAAGAGCAAGGCTGCCTTTGGAGAACCAATATCGGTCACTACTGTACCGCGCGTGACGCCTTCCCAGCATGTTCCCATCCCCCAAAGCCCGGCTGGTCCCAGCAACGTTCTTAGGCAGGGCCAGTTAACTACGAACTCTGCGTGGCAGCAATCCCACGATTGGACTAGCCAGTCCGTTTAAGGCGAGGACGAATTAGTCCGTTCGCGCTAGAACAAACGTAGTGACCCAAGCGCACGATGCCTATCTCGCTTGACAAGGAGCGTCATATGCAAGATACTGCTCCTGATTGCGGGCCCTGAGCATCGTTCTGGCTGCCGAGCGCCAAATCCCCCCCAAGCCGGAACTCGATCACGAGAACGTCTAGTTAATTGCGCGTTCGAGCGGAACGCGTCCGGTCACGCCCAGCGCGGAGAATTCCGCGCGGCGTGACGTGGCACGCCGCTTCGAATCAAGAAGGACGCTGTGTCAATGACTCCGAGCGACAACGGCTTTTTACTCCTAGATGTTGGACTGAATCTGATTGCAGCGAATAATCCCGCCCTTCAAATCCTGTGCTTCCCAAGCGGAGCGGAGCGGATCAAGCAACCCAAAGTCTTTCTTGCGGATCGAGTACGCACCGCCCTTCTCGACCATAAGAATCGGGGGAAACCGACTTTCGTCAAAGAGTTTCAGTCGGGCAAACGCCGCTACATCTGCAAGAATTTTCGAATCGACTGTAACGGAGACTATCCCGTTCAACCCGCTTACGCTGTGCTGCTGGAGCGGGATGCATCGACCAGTTATTCGGCGCTTGCAGAAATCTCGGAACAGTTTGATCTGACTCAACGAGAGCGGGAGACGGTAGAGTTTCTTCTACAAGGTCTCACTAGCAAAGAGATCGCGACCCGCATGAATATCAGTCCTAACACCGTAAAGGCGTTCCTGCGATTGGTAATGGTCAAAATGAAAGTCTCAACGCGTTCTGGAATTGCTGGGAAGCTCGCTGCCTTAAGACCAAATGCTTAAGCCTTTCGCAGTCGAAGTTTAAACGCGAATTAGTTCGATTGAAGACTTTACGGCATCGGCAACTTCGCGCATCATGCGAAAGCGTGACGCATTTTCGAGATCGAGAACGACGCCGGCATGAGCGTTTCCCGCAGGTCTTTGAAGTGCATGCCCGAAGTTTGCTATCGGGTCAGACGGCGGGTGATCTGCCAAAGGAATTTGACGCTCGCATTCACAATCTGAGCAATGGCGGCGTGTGCGTTCTTAGTTCGTGTCCCCTCCCGGCTGCGCTGTTCGTGTGCTGTAGCTTCCCGGCGTCCGATGTTCCGGTTTCAATTCCCTCGCTCTTGCAAGTGCGATGGACTGCCAAGCGCGGAAACAAATCTCCGAGTTACATCAGCGGCCTTCAGTTCGTCGTCTAAGCTGCACAACCACGATGTCGGAAAACGGCGAGCTTTGGCTAAGCGTTCGGCCTACACCGACACGCTACTCCTAATGGGCTAATACCACTTGAGAATTGCGCGGAATAATCCAGTCGATATAGTTCCAATCGGTTAGTCGCGCCCTGCCCTCTCCCGAGTTGCCAGGAGTTCAACATGACACCTTGTCTAACCGCCCGCGCGATCGGGGTTCTTAGTGCGTTCATATGTTCCGGATTGTTCTTGAGCTGCGGAGGAGGCAGCACTCCACAAGAACGAACTGCAAAACTCACGCAAATCACAATTGCTCCCTCTAACCCGACCATTCCGAAGGGCGAAAGTCAACAGCTCACCGCTACTGGGATTTTTGATGATGGGATCCAGCAAGCATTAGGCGCTTCGGTGACGTGGCAGACGAGCCAGACAGCAGTTGCCACGGTCAACACTCAAGGCAAAGTGACTGCCGTAGGCCAAGGCGTCGCACAAGTGTCGGCGACGTATCAAGGCGTAACAGGCAGCGTGTCGGTTTCCGTCGGACCGCCCCTATTGCTCAGTATCACGGTCAGTCCGAACCAGTCCTCCTTGCCGGTAGGTGAATTCGAGCAACTTACCGCGACCGGAGACTTTTCCGATGGAAGTGTCCAAGATCTGACTCAATCCGCAACGTGGATTTCATCGGGGTCGGCAATAGCGGCTGTGAACCCGGTCGGTGAGGCTGTTGCCAATGCAGTTGGAACGGCCACGATCAGCGCGACCGCCGGATCCATGACTGGATCGTCGAGCCTGACCGTGACTCCCGCTGCGGTAATCGCCTTGAACATCATCCCGGCAACATTATCCATGGGCTTGGGGAGTAGCCATCAGTTCCAAGCGATTGCTACGTTGAGCGATGGAACAACGCAGGACCTGACCGGAGCCGCGGCGTGGAGTTCGACGCCGCCAAGCATTGCTTGCGTGAGCAGCGGCGGACTGGCGATTGCTGAGCAGGTTGGCTCGACAACCATCTCCGCAGAGGGCAGTGGTTTCACTGGGTCGGCCGAACTCACCGTGATGCCACTCATCTCCGTGAACTACTTTGATCTTGCCAATGCCCAGCAATCAGGTTACGACGGCGCCATTCGGCTTGCCAATCCGGGTCTAACGGCCGGAGGTTTGTGCGCGATGATGTATGTATTCGACCAGAATCAGGAATTGAACGAGTGCTGCGGATGCCCGGTATCGGACAGCGGGTTGCGGAGCATCTCTTTGCGCCTGGATCTCACCGCAAATCCTCTGACCGGGGTGAAACCTCAAACCGGAGTCATCAAGATCGTGCCATCCGATCTTGGGCAGAATCCGCAATGTGATCCCGGCTCTTTAACGCCTGCTGGAGTCATCCTTGGATGGGGGAGTAATGTTCAGCTTCTCTCAGACGGCACTTTCCAAGTCACGGAAACAAAATTTGAAATGGCCCCATTGAGCGACGGTGAAACAACGAGCCTGGTAAGCGAGTGCAACTTTCTTAAGCAGGCCGGAAGCGGCCAAGGCATTTGTTCCTGCGGCAGCGGCGACTAGTGGGACATCGACATTCCGCTAACGTTTACGACGACTATCCGGTAGTCAGACCGTTCGTCCGGTAAGAAGCGCGGTCCGCCCTGCCAGCGTTCGTCTTCGGGCAGAACCGAGTCACATCCCCGCCCCCTCGCAGTGAAAGATGTCTTTCAGCCGCGCAACAGAATTTCTTCAAGCGGATAGCGAGCGCACGAACCGATGGGCGATTGCCCCCTGAGGGTGGGTCGGATGCACTTCTGAGTCTGCTGTTGACCCCTGGATATGCGAGAATCCGGTGAGCTCGGTTCCCTGTAATTGCTTGACCATCGGAGGTACCCCGTGTTGATCCTTCATAAGTGCAGGCATGTATCGCGGATCGTAGTGGCGGGAGCCCTCCTGGGGCTGGCCGGCTGCGGCTCGGGCTCGCGAGTGATGAGCTCCGGCAATTTTTCCGGGACTGTTGCCCCCCAGAGTGATCGCGCCACCGTCGCTCGTACCAGTCGTGCGGGAGTGGCCAACGTAACGCTGAACCCTGCCCACGTCAGGGGCGGAGAATCCACCGAAATCACGGTCAACCTGACCCAGCCTGCTCCCGACGGCGGCATAGCGGTGCAACTGATAAGTTCTGACGCGAGCGTCATCGCAATTCCCGCGACCCTGAGAATTCCTGCCGGCCAGACCAGCGCCACGGTCACAGCTTCGACGTCATCAGCCGGGGCCGCCACTACAGTTTCCATCAGCGCGCTCTACGGGGATACGGTCGCAGGGACCTCGCTCAACATGCCTGCCGCGGCAAGAGCTGCATTCAAGGTCGCGGTGCAGCCATCCACCGTCACGATAACATCCGGGCACTCCGGATCGGCCCGAGTTATAACCACGGTGACGAACGGATACGATCAAGCACTGCAGCTGACCGTCTTGAGAGTACCGGCCGGGGTGTCGGTGACTCTTACCCCTCCGGTGATACCCGCTCCCGGAGCTGGGACTTCCAAGGCAAAGATCACTGTTTCAGAAAGTGCGGTGCCCGGAACCTATTCCCTTCTGGTGAAAGCCAGTGATGGCACGACTTCCCGGAGCGCCACCTTGACGCTCAATGTGGCCTCCTCAGATCCCGGGGCGACGTTCCAGGGATGTTGGTATCCGCAGAACGGTCATCGCTACCAAGGGGTTCGGATCTCGGTCGCCAACCCGGGCACGTATCCGTTTGACGCGGTCCTGTATTACGGCGCGACCTGCGATCCCAACAAGCGTGCCGATGAGTTTGGGTACGGAACTCCGTTGAATTTTGGCGGTTTCGACTACATCTTCTGGTTTGCCGATTTCGCCGATCAGAGTGGCACGTCCGCGCTCTGGCACGTAGGGAGTGACGAGTCGCAATGCGTGAACTACGCCGTCGCTCCCGCTTGCTAGTTGCGTGTGGATGGCGCCACTCGCCACGAGGCTAGGACCTTTCTCCGACTACTGAGATACCACCAAGACGGTCGGACTGGTATTGGTAGGATCGGTGTCGAGTCCGATGAATTGCGAGTTCGACCCGATCCACAGAACTATGTTCTGCGGTGCCGGCGAGACAAGGTTCACCTGGCCGCGGCCATTGTTCAGGCTTGTCGAGACGGCGTAGGTCCCGGCAAGCGGCACACCCGAGCTGAGGCCGGAGGTTTGGCTCGTGTCTTCGGTTCCAGTTACCGCACTGACGCCATCGAACGAGAGCACTCCAGTCGCTAGGGTCGACCCAGAAACGACCGCCAAGTCAGGCGCCAGTGCGAACGCTCCCAAGAGAGTGCCGTTGGTGAACGGTGGGGCGGCAAGTTGCGTCTGTAGAGCACCGAACCGGACCGATGCGGTTGTATCCATGAGGAACGCTGTGTTCTCTGCAATCACATAGGCAATCAGCGTGGTGGAAGTGTGGGTCTTGAAGTTGACCAGGTTCAGGTTGGTTCGCCCGGTCACCAAAACATTGTAGCCTCCTGTCAACTGGCCGTTCGCGATCATCCCTCCGCTGTTTTCGTCGAAGAGCATGGTTGCCGTACTGTGTCCATCGAACGACATCTGGCCGATTGAGGCATCGGCGAAGCCTTGCGAGACTCCCGTCATCCCGAAGATGGTGGGTCCCTGCAAAGTACTGGCAGACGGGAGCGAACTTGCTTGCTCGAATAATTCTCCGCTCAGGATTGGAGACGGCGCGACGAGAGGATCTGTGGACACCAGAACGACGTCGGTCGAGGAGACCACGTAGACAGCGAAGTGCAATGTGTTGCTGGCAAATCCGGAGAGGAACAGCGCCGCAGTGCCCCGGCCGGTCGCGTCGATGCTGTAATTGCCAGGAAAATTGATAAACGTTGGCAGTACGTTTCCGCCGTCGTTGACATCGAGTTCACTTCCAGAAATCCTTCCGGATCCGTCGAAGAACAAGGTTCCTAGCACGCCTACCCGAGCGCTGGAGGACTCCGCCCCCGTCACACCGAGAACGTAAACGCCATTCAAAGTGCTATTTGAGAACGGCGAAGCGGTTCGAGCTTTCAAGATCCCCGAGCCCCGTACACCGGAAGTATCGAATTCGATGAACCGGGCTATCTGCCCGTTGGCGCCCAGCGCGAAAGCAAAGGTCGAGGAACCCGAAGCAGTCGTAATCGTCAACACACCGCGGTTGTCAGGCGTTACTGAATAGGTTCCTGTAAACGAAATGTCATTCACCGGTCCGGAGGTTCGGTTCACGTCTTCCAAACCGTTGAGGAGGTTGCCATGGCCATCGGCGGTGAAGCTTCCTGCCGAAATGTAGGGGCCGGTGGAATCAAACCCTCGGAACAAGAAGACATAGGCCCCGTTCAGTTTGGCGGTATCCGCGGCAACAAGGGTTACGGTCGACGCACTCGACCGCTGGGGATCTGCTGCCGATACCGCCAAGATCTGAACGGTGGCGGGGGAAGGCACCGTGACCGGAGCGATGTAAATGCCGGCACTCGAGATCGTGCCGCACCGCGCCGGAGTACAACCCGCGCCTGAGATTTTCCAGGTGACTGCCCTATTCGATGTGCCGTTCACCTGGGTGCTGAACTGAAACTGACGGCCAACCGTGACCACCGCGTTTCCGGGAGTCACAACCACGGACACCGCGGAAAGAATGGTAACGACTGCGGAGGCACGCTTGGTTCGGTCCGCTTGTGATGTGGCGGTCACCGTGACCGTCGAGGGCGTGGGGACCGTCGCTGGTGCTGTATATAACCCACTGCTATCAACCGTGCCGCATGCCGAACCGGAGCAGCCTGTCCCAGACACGCTCCAGCTCACCGCCGTGTTGGTGGTCCCCGTCACGGTAGCGGTGAAGCGCTTGGTATCGCCTGCGAACACCTGTGCACTGGTTGGGGAAATCGTAACCACAACGGGCGCCAGCACGGTGACCGTCGCAGTGCCAGGCTGGGTAGGATCGGCCTGCGATGTGGCAATCACAGTAACCGTGGGCGGTTGGGGCAGTGTATTAGGCGCTGTATACAAACCGGCGCCGGTGATGGTTCCGCAGGCGACGCCAGTGCAGCCCGCGCCCGCCAGTCTCCAGGTCACCGATGTATTCGAGGTTCCGGAAACTGTGGCCGTGAACTGCTGCTGAGCTCCTTCGAGGACCTGCGCAGTCGCTGGCGAAACCGACACGATGACTGGAAGAACCACGGTCACGACGCCAGTCCCGAACTTGCTGGGATCCGCTTGCGATGTGGCGATGACCCCAACCGTCGCAGGATTCGGAATGCTAGCTGGAGCGGTGTAGAGGCCACCGCTCGTAATGGTTCCGCAGGCAGCGCCCGTGCAACCAGATCCAGACAGGCTCCACGTCACTGCTTGGTTGGTTGTTCCGGTCACGGTCGCAGTGAACTGCTGTTGAGCCCCGGTCGCAACCTTCGCACTCTCAGGAGAGACGGTAACCACAATCGCCGGTATTACAGTTACCGTGGCCGTGCCTGACTTGGACGTATCCGCTTGAGAAGTAGCGGTCACTTTCACCGTGGCGGGGTTGGGGACTGCAGATGGCGCAGTGTAGATACCCGCGGTGGTAATGGTTCCACAGGCCGACCCTGAGCAACCCGCGCCCGAGAGGCTCCAACTGACGGACTGATTTGCCGTTCCCGTGACGGTTGCTGCGAATTGCCGCTGGGCGCCGGTCACAACCTGTACGTTCGAGGGCGAGACAGTGACGGCGATGGGCACGACCACGGTCACGGTAGCAGTACCCGATTTGGAAGGATCCGCTTTCGATGTCGCGGTCACTGTCACCGTGGCGGGGTTGGGGACTGCAGATGGCGCAGTGTAGAGACCCGCGGTCGTAATAGTTCCACAGGCTGACCCTGAGCAGCTCGCGCCCGACAGGCTCCAGGTGACGAACTGATTTGATGTTCCCGTGACGGTTGCCGTGAATTGCTGCTGGGCTCCGGTTACCACCTGTGCGTTCGAGGGCGAGACGGTGACGGCGATCGGCACCACCACGGTCACAGTCGCAGTCCCCGACTTGGACGTGTCCGCTTTTGAAGTCGCGGTCACTGTCACCGTCGCGGGAGTGGGAACGGTAGATGGTGCAGTGTACAGACCGGCGGTGGTAATGGTTCCGCAAGTTGGCCCCGAGCAACCCGCGCCCGACAGGCTCCAAGTGACAGACTGATTTGGTGTTCCCGTGACGGTTGCAGTGAATTGCTGCTGGGTTCCGGTAACGACTTGGGCGTTCGAGGGCGAGACGGAAACCTGGACCAGAGTAATGGTGACGGTTGCGGTCGTGAACTTGCTAGGATCGGCTTGCGAGGTCGCAGTCACACTCACCGTGGGCGGACTCGGCACGGTGGTGGGCGCTGTGAACAGACCGGAACTGGATAGCGTCCCGCAGGCCGCTCCGCTGCACCCTACTCCCGACAGGCTCCACGCGACAGCCTTGTTGTTGGTCCCAGTCACCGTGGCGGTGAATTGCTGCTGCCCAGCCGTAGGGACACTGGCAGAAGTCGGAGAAATTGTGATCGCCACCGCAGACTGAACCACGACCGTAGCGCTGGCGGACTTGGTCGGATCGGCCTGAGAAGTGGCGATAACATTGACCTGCGCCGGGTTCGGTACCGCGCCAGGAGCGGTATACAGACCGGAGGACGTAACCGTTCCGCAGCCGGCGCCCGTGCAGCCCGCGCCACTTAGGCTCCATGTGACAGCCGTATCTGAGCTGCCCGTGACCAACGCCGAGAACTGCTGCTGCGCACCTGTGTTCAGCTGCACGAAGGTCGGGGTGATCTTGACCACAATCGGAGTGTTGATCGAAACGTTTGCGGAACCGTGCACGCTGGCATCCGCCAGAGAAGTCGCGATTACGGTCACCTGATTCGGAATCGGAATGGTAGTCGGCGCGGTGTAAAGGCCAGCTCCGCTGATGTGCCCGCAAGCGATCCCGATGCAACCGGAGCCGGAAAGACTCCAGGTGACCACCTGATCTGCGGTACCGGTAACCTGCGCGGAGAACTGCTGCTGTGCGCCCGGATTGATGGCCGCTGAAGACGGGGAAACGGTCACCACAATCGTAGCGCTAGCTGACGGCGTGAGCCACAGCGACGTGCCGAGAACACCCAGGATGACGAACAGCTTCCCGCTCCAACTCATGGCTCCCCCAATCTGTGGCCACTCCGTCAGCGCAGTGCTTCGGCTCGACGGCACACATTTCCGCGGGAGAAGTGTAGCTTGCGTTGGAACGGTTTCAATTACCCACACCTGCTACCCAAATTAAATTACTCCATACGGGTTCAACGAGAGGGGCTAGCTCGCCGCCAGAATGCTGCTGATTAGGCCGTTGACGGTTGTCGTAAGCCTTCTGATCCCAGGCACGCTCGAAACGTAATTCCGGATGTAGTTGGACCGTTGTGCCGATCCAATGACACCAAGTGATTGTGTTCTCTGAGTATCTGGGCGCGTAGCCCGTACGCTGGCCTTTCTTGGCGACGAGAAAGCCACCGCGAAACGACAGGATCATGCGGCGAGAGTTTCTTCTGCAGGAAATTGACCACGTCATATTCAGGAGCGATGTGTGGAAACGGTGAAACTCAAAAACCGGGCCATGCTTCGCATGGGAAGCAGGTTGACACGTCATCCCCAATTGGGAACTGCCGAGCCACTTTAGGTATCTGTTTGGATACTTGTTGAAAACAAGCGACTTGCCGAACGGCGGGAGCTAATGGGTTCCCGCCGAGGCGCTGTAGGGCGCTTTGTGCGTAAACGTGTTGGTCCAGCAAGGGTTGCGCGTAGATACGGAATTAGGGCCGCTGGCCGCGAGTCACGAAGTGTTACCCTTGCGGCGAACTCCAAGCCAGGTGCGCGATGGAATACGACCAAGACAAAGTGGACGAAATGGTGCTGGCGCTGTTGTCCCTGACGATGTTCGAGGAAGACCAATATGGGACGAGAGCATGGAAGGGACACGACTGGGTAGCAATGGATCGGCTGCACGCGAAAGGCTACATCTCCGACCCTAACAGCAAGGCCAAATCGATCGTGGTGACCGTGGAAGGCGTGCAGCGATCCCGCCAACTGTTCGAGAAACACTTCGGGAAGAAAGAATCGCACCCACGTCAGCACTAGGCTTCTTGGCGACAGGAACCGAGCCATTCCGAAGCGGGAAGAGGGTACGGGCGCGGATCACCGCCCGTCAAGCCCCGTTCCGCAAAGAGCGCGGAACGCCTTGCGGCTGCGCTTCGCTCCGGGGCGTTGACAGGCCGCACCCACGCCCGTAAAAGCCCTCCCGCTATGTTCGGAATGTCTCTCTCTGCCCCAGCGGGGCAACCCTTTCAGAGCGGCGATCCCGAGCCTGCGAAGAGCTAATTAGCATCCGTGCGGCTTAATAAAAGTGCGCCTTGCCGTCGCGCACTCGCGCACGAACAGTTAATGCATATAAATTCCGCGAAATGTCGGCGTCTACAGGGCCGATCAAGCACCTGAAAGCCGACGAGTCCCCGGCCAAATCGCGTGCCAATTCCGGCGCTCATCCGCCGGAGAAAGAACCATGATTCCCCTTGGCTTTCCTCGGCGTTCGAGGTGGTGAATTGTTGCCTCTCTGGCCGTGCTCTTCGGCCTTCCGGCAACCATTGCTGTGACAAGGTATGAGTGGGAATTACGACCGGCGTCAGAAGTACGACTCGGTGGGCATCAGATTGACGCCCTTACGCCACTCGCAAGGGTTGGTATCGCCTTGGATTTCCAGCAAAATTGGAAGGCTGATCAGTACCCCATCTGGAGTCACTTGGACTCGCAAAAAGGCCTTCACTTGATCCAGAAGCCCCGTGCCAAAATGCGCCAATTGGACTCGCCGATTCCATCGCAATGTGAAAGCCCAACACATCCTTTATTGGCAGGTGAGACCAGCCGCGATAACACATCGCATCCGGCAACTATCGCACCGCTCTGCAGCCGCAGTTCAGCAGGCGGATTCGAGTCCGCAACCAGAGGCGAAGACAACCACCTTCCAGCCTTCCGAAGCAGCCCGTCAAAAGGCACACGATCTCTCCAGGAGCATCAAGGCAAGGGTGGGGAATGAGATAGCCGAGAGCTGGGATGAATCGCAGTCGATCGACTGAACTGATCGCCGCTCTAATCGCAAGAGATCCAGTCCGGACAGACGGTAACTATGTCCTCTATTTGCTTGACCCCAAATATCAACTTTGATGGCTGCGAAGGGTGCGCATGAAGTGCAGGTTGGCGTGCTTGATAAGATGATATAACTTTCCTCAAATCCACTTTCTTCCCGGTCAGACATTCTCTGTCTATCTGCCTCGACTTAGCCTAGCGAATGACACGCTTTCTTGCTTCCAATGAGCAGCGTCAATAGATACCGATGCCCAGCGTTCGACCAGCGTGTATCGTTCCGAGCTTGCCATGCGGCTGCATGGGACGCACAGATTTTTACAAACGACCGCGAAAAGCTGCCGCAGGCTCTTGGTCACAATGTCTCGCAGCAGAGCGCGCACAAGCCGGAACAGGCGATTGCGCCATTGCAGCAGGAAGCTGCCAGGTCGCAGCAGCCAGCACAGGATCTGGGCTTGGGTATGGGCATGGGCATAGGCTTAGGCCTCTGATTTTGATCAGCAGAATCGACGACGGTTTCACGCGAGAAGGCAATGATAGGCGCAGAGTCAATTGGCGAACAACCAGTCCAGAACGCGAGCCAAGCCCCAAAGTTGCTCCGGGCGAAACTCCTCCTGAGGCGAGCAGGCGCGATCCGTGCCCGGGCAAGGCATTAGCGGATGGCGATACTCGCACGCGGCAAATCGGCGCGGCCTCGATTACAAAATGCGCTGACCGGGGTTGAACCCAACCAGGGACAGCCCCGGAATTTTCCAACTAGGAGCATCACGCATGACTTTCACTCCATTACCACCGTTCGGCACCGGCGGTGCTGTGACCGCGACCATAGACCACACAAACGAAAACTTTGGCGCGACCACGGACGTGCCAAACAGTCCAAACTTCAGCAGCGGGGAAACCTCAACGCAGCTTTATGAAGCGACCCTGAACGTGTTGAACGCGGGTACGAAGCCGTAAAGAGGCGCGACGTAAGGCAGAAGTGGACCTGCAATGACACTGGAAATCCACAATCTTCGGGTAGAGCCGCAAGCAGTCTGTGATACGCTGCTGCCCGAGGCAACTACCCGAGCGAGCCATGGAGAAATCATGGCGCGACGGAGATTTCAGAGTCCGACTCCAAGGAAGGAAGGTAAATTCTGGTGGCTGCGCGTTTGGGATTCGAGCCTAACCGGCAGCCGAAAACGACAACGATTGAAACTAGCACCGGCAGACACGCCGGTGCGGGAAGTGCAAAAAATCGCCGCAGAGAAACTTAGGCCCGTAAATCAGGGCTTGGTGTTGACCGGCGCGGCGATGAACTTCGGTGACTTCGTGACCGACATTTACGAGAAAACTTATCTGCCCCTGCTTTCGAGCAGCACGCAAGATTCCTGCAGCGGCGTGATCTCGAAGTACCTTGAACCGGAATTCTTGCGGCTGTCTTTGCGCGACCTTACCCGGCTCACGGTACAGCAGTATTTCTCCGGCATGGCGGCCACAGTGCCATATCCCACAATCTCGAAAATCCGGGACGCGTTGTCTTCCATCCTCCGCTCTGCGGTCGATGCGGACTACCTAATTAAAAACCCGCTGGACGGGTTGCGCTTGCCATTGGATAAGCGTCCTCGCCAGCCGAAACCGACCATCACACCCGAGCAGTTCCACTCGCTGCTCGAACTCGTTCCCGAGCCTTACGCCTCCATGCTGTTTGTGAGCGTGTGGACCGGGCTGCGCATCTCCGAGTTAATCGGGCTGAAGTGGCGGTGCATCCATGCCGAAAGCATCACGGTCGAAGAACGATTCTGCCGGGGTGACTGGTCAACCCCTAAAACCAGCGCCTCCGCTGCGACGATTGGCGTTGCTCCGCAGGTAATTGCTCGCATCACCCGCTTGAAATCCCTCACTGTGGAAGTTCGGGCCGGGCGGGCGGTGCGAAAACACAACCTGGTCAAATCGGCTGGGCCGGACGATCTGGTTTTTCAGAGCGTGAAAGCCGGCAAGCCGATGAACGATCAAAACGTATTGCGGCGGCACATCAAACCGGCAGCCAAAGCGCTTGGGATGCCCTTCGTCAACTGGCGCTGTTTGCGCACGTCCCACGCGACTTGGTTGGTACAGGCCGGCGCGGACGCGAAAAGCGTACAGGGTCAAATGCGGCATTCCCGCATTTCGACCACGATGGAGATTTACGCGCAGATCGTTCCACTGGCGCAACTCCGAGCTCTTGAACAGCTTTCGGAGTTCGCCAAAGCTGCCGCAGTGGATTCACGGTCCAAAACGGTCCAATAAAGTCAGTTTTTGAGGGTCACAGAAATGGCTGAAATTGTCGCCAAACTATTGAGAAGATTGGTGGAGCTAGTCGGGCTCGAACCGACGACCTCATCGTTGCGAACGATGCGCTCTCCCAACTGAGCTATAGCCCCACACGGCGGCGGGTTTGCTTTTTGATTTTAGCAGCCGTGCGTCGATTTCTCCTAGACGCACGACCCTAAAGCATGCACCGAGCGGCGAGTCCATGAAATCGAAGGCTATAATTTAGTGGTGAGTTCTTCCAAAGTAAAACAGGTGGCGTCGGCAGACTTCCCGACGCGTTGGGGACGTTTCCTCATTCACGGCTTTGCCACCCGAGCGTCGGCATCCGACGGCGCCAAGACCGAGGAGGCCGTGGCTCTGGTAATGGGCGAAGTGCACGCGGGGTCGCCGCTGGTTCGCATCCACTCCCAATGTTTGACCGGCGACGTGTTTGGCTCGCTGCGCTGCGATTGCCGTCAGCAGCTGGAACTTTCGCTCTCGCTGATCGCGCAGGAAGGGGCAGGCATCCTGATCTATGAACAGCAGGAGGGGCGCGGCATTGGCTTGATGGCGAAACTGCAGGCCTACGCTCTCCAGGACAGCGGACTCGACACGGTGGAAGCCAACGAACGCCTTGGATTTAAGGCCGACCAACGCGAGTTCCTGATGCCGGTCGAGATCTTGAAAGCGATGGACATTCGGCGAGTGCGCCTGCTCTCGAATAATCCTGATAAAGTCGCCGCGCTCGAACGCGCTGGGATCAAGGTGAGCGAGCGCGTGCCTTGCGAAGTTGCGCCTACGGAACATACGAAAGAATACTTGAAGACCAAACGCGAGAAGCTGGGACATTTGTTTAGCGATCGCAGGAGACAGCATTAATTAAGAAGCAACCGGCGAGCTCCGCTCGCCTGGACAGCCGAGGGCGGCTGTCCCTACGTGATTGTGTCAAGGCCTGCATCCTTCAATTCCGCAGCAACCTCTTTAGTTCATTTTGGTTCTTCACGGGCAGCCCTCGCAGGGCGGCTCGCGCCAGCGCCACATAGACCTCGCGCGGCCCGGGATGCTTCTTCAGCGCCGCCATGTGCTTCGCCACCGTCTCCGCGTCTCCTCGAACCAGCGGCCCGCTAAAAGACTGCGCCGGACCGAGGCGCGAGTAGTTCGCCAAAGTCTGTTGAATGATAGGCAGGCTGGTGCGGCGCGCATCCTGGCGGCTGAGTCCGGCGGCACGAGCCGCTTCTTCGAGCGTGACCAGGTAGGCCAGCAACAGCGGCGAGGTCAGGGTGGCCCAGGCGTGATATGCGGCTTTTCGCGATGCGGGCAAAGCGAAACTCTCGCCGCCTAGCTGGCGGACGATTCGACGAGCGACTCGCGCGGCCGTAGCGTCGCCCTCCACCGCAAAAGGCACGCCGGATAAAGAAGGACGCGCCCCGGCAACGAACGTCATCAGCGGATGGACCGATGCCACCGCGGCCCCGGCCGAGCGCAGCGGAGCGAGCTCGCGGCTGGAGAGCGCCCCGCTGGAGTGGAAGGCGAATCGAACTTTGTAATCGCGTTTCGCATGAGGTCTGCCCTGCTTGTGAAAAGCCCCCGTAGAGACGCGGCTTGCCGCGTCTCCGGTGGACGGGATGGGCACCACCCCCGAGGGAGACGGGGCAAGCCCCGTCTCTACAGGCGAAGCGCAAACCGCAAGCCGAGCAGCCAAGGCCGAGGCCGCGCCGCGTATCTCACGGTCGGGAACGCAGAACCAGAGCAATGTGGCGCCGAGAGCGGCGGAATTTGCGGTGACCGCCTGCGCGCCCACCCTGACGGCGAGCTTGCGCGCCTTCCGTCGCGACTGCGGCGAATCGCGCGCGACAATCTCGGTGATCGTGAAAGCGGCGGCGTCGAGCGCCACCGCCAGAAAAGTCGCCAGGCTCCCGGCTCCGACGATGGCGATGGTGGGCTTTGCAGTCGTTCTTCCAGTCTTGGACTTTCCGGCCATGAATCTCCCGGCAATCGTATTTCGGCTCAACGTTCGGCTCAACCGCGCAGCATACCTTATATTGTTGTCATGGCGAAAGCGGCAGGAACGAAGTCAGCAGGTGTGAAATCGGCGCCCGCCCGCGTCCTCTCTTCCCGAGTCAGTTACCGGGGCCCGGTGTTCAGCGTCACCACCGATGAAGTGCAGGAACCTGGGGGAGTGCGCGCCCGCCGCGATGTCGTCCGGCATTCCGGTTCCGTCGTGGTTTTGGCGGTCGATGTTCTGGCCGTCGATGTTCTATCCAAGGATGACGCCACGAAAGCAAGCCGCAAAGCCGAGCCCCGCATACTGCTGGAGCGCCAGTATCGCCATGCGGCGGAGTCGATGATGTGGGAACTGCCCGCCGGACGCATCGACGATGGCGAAACGCCGCTCACCGCCGCCAAGCGCGAATTGCTGGAGGAAACCGGTTACCGCGCCCGCCACTGGAAACGAATCCTGCATTTCTACGTAAGCCCCGGCTTTCTCGACGAAACCATGACCATCTACCTGGCGAGCGGCCTCAAGGCAGGCAAGGCCCAGCCCGAAGCAGACGAAAAGATCGCGGTCAGGTTTTTCGGTTTGTCAGAGGCGAAGCGGATGGCGCTCCAGGGGCGCATTCGCGACGCGAAGACGATCGCCGGCATCCTGTGGCTGGCGCAGATGCCGCGAGGGGCGCGGTAGATCTGATCTCGAAGCCCGCGGCATTGCTAGAGCGATGTCCCCGATACGAAGCCCGAGTTTTCCCGCACGCTGAGAAAGCCACTCCGTAACCATCTTGCTATTCCCAGGCCCTGCTTGTCCCAACCAGCGATGTGTGACGCCAAGCCTTGACAGTTCCCCCAGTGAGCAGCACAATTCCTGCACATTTCTTGCGTCCCTGGGAATCGCGCCTTTTCTGGGGGGAATCCGCAAGAAATAGGGGGGCGCACGTGGCGGAACGTTTGAAGGGCACCGTGAAGTGGTTCAATAACGCCAAAGGATACGGCTTCCTCGGCCGTGACGATGGACCCGATGTATTCATTCATTACAGCTCCATCACCACCGAAGGCTATAAGAGCCTGCAAGAGGGCGACAAGGTGGAGTTTGAGATTGTCCAGGGACAGAAAGGGCCGCAAGCCGCCAATGTGACCAAGTCCTCCTGATCGGAGGTCGTCACACTCGGGCGGTTTTCCGGACCAAAGTGTTTGTGTCAAGAATGCCCGCGCTGGCGGTGTCCTCCGGCGCCTGCGATGCTGGAATATAATCCCGTCATGAGCTGCCGTGATGTTGTCGTCAACACGCTGCTCGGAACTATCCTTCTTTTTGTTCTTTTCGCCTACTTTGCTGCCATCGGACTAATATTCTTGTTCGGATTCGTCGGGATCGGTTGGATCGTTCGCCGCGTCTTCGCCGGAATGACCCTGCCAGCGGGTTTCTCTTCTCTTGTAATCTTTGCATTGATAGTGGTGTGGTCCAGCATTGAGCATGCGCGAAAGGGTCGTTGGAGAAATGTGTTTTTGGCCTTCGCCAGCGTTCCGCTCCTGGGCTTTGCCTGGTTCGATCTTCCGTCATCGATTGGGGGCTTTGGATATGCGGGCCTGTGGGTGCTCCCAGCCGTTCGCTGGTTCCCGGTCTTTATCGTCTTTGGCACTTCGGGGGACGCCAACCTTGATCGGCTGAGGTTTTATCTTGCCACGGGGGTTGCCGCTGCCTCTGTGGCGGTAAATAGCGGCTTGCTGGGAAATGGGGCTCTGGCGCGAATGGTAGCGAATTTTCTCCTCGTCGCGGCTGCCGCCTGGATGATTGATGGAGTTTGGAAAGGCTGGAGGACAAGCCCCCCCGATCAGCCACTCGCTCTCCCACCTGCTGGGACATAGATCCACGTCCCGTCTAGCCCTCCCGTCCCAACTCGTTTAACCTTAGTTCTTGCCCATGGACAACAAAGCCATCGCCACACTTCTATTCGAGACTGCCGATCTGTTGGAGATCGACGGGCAAGATTCGTTTCGCGTGCGCTCTTATCGCAACGCCGCCGAGGCCATTGAAGCGCTGCCGCAACAGGTGGCGGACCTGATTCAGGAGCCGAAGAAGCTTCTCGAAATCCAGGGCATTGGCAAGGGCATGCAGGCCAATCTGCTGCAGCTTTTCAAGGATGGCAGCATCGAGGCGCACGCCGAGCTGCTGAAAAAATACCGGCCGTCGATGCTGGAGTTGCTCAAGATTCAGGGGCTGGGGCCGAAGACGATTGCCTTGATCTGGAGCGCCTATCAGGTGAGCGATCTCGAGGGCGTGGAGAAGTTGGCGCGCGAAGGAAAAATTCGCACGTTGCCGCGCATGGGCGAAAAGCACGAACTGAAGCTGCTCAAAGCGATCGAGGACTACCGCCGGATCGCCGGACGATTCCTGCTTGACACGGCCGAAGAATTGGCGGAAAAACTGGTCGAACATTTGTTGTCCGCTTCCGGCGTCGAAAAAGTTACGCCCGCCGGATCGCTGCGGCGCGGCCGCGAGACCGTTGGCGACCTTGATATTCTCGTCACCGGCAAAGCCTGCATGGCGGATGAAACGCGCCAGAAACTCATCGAGCATCTGCTCCGCTTCCCCGGCCTCATGGACGTCATCGCGCAAGGTGAGAACAAGGTCAGTTTCCGGCACCGCAACGGCATGCAGGTGGACGTGCGGCTGCTGCCTCCCGAATCCTTCGGGGCGGCCATGCAATATTTCACCGGGTCGAAGGCGCACAACGTGGCCTTGCGGCAGCGCGCCCTCAAGATGGGGTTCACGCTCAACGAATATAGCCTTGCTACCCTCGAAGACGGGAAGCCGGTCGCGCGCAAGACCGAAGAAGAAATCTACGCCAAGTTGAAGCTCGACTTCATCCCTCCCGAACTGCGCGAGAATCTAGGCGAGATCGAAGCCGCCGCCAGTCACACGCTGCCCGCGCTGCTTACGCTCTCCGACATCCGCGGCGACGTACACATGCACACCGTCGAAACCGACGGCCGCAACACCATTGAAGAGATGGCCGAAGCAGCGCGGGAACGCGGCTATGAGTACATGGCCATCACCGATCACTCGAAGAATCTTGCCTTCGCCAACGGGCTCACCGACGACCGCGCGCTCGCCCACATCGAGAGAATCCGGGCGGTCGAAAAGAAGATGAAGGGCATCCGCATTTTCGCGGGAATCGAAGTCGACATTCTGGGCGATGGCGAACTCGATCTGTCGGACTCGGTGCTCGAACAGATGGATATTGTGATTGCCAGCGTGCATTCGCAGTTTAACCAGGATCGCGCCACTATGACCGAGCGGCTGCTCAAGGCAATCGCGAATCCCAACACTTCGCTGATCGGGCATCCCACCGGACGTCTGCTGCTGCGCCGCGACGCCTACCAGTTCGATCTCGACGCGGTTCTGAAAGCTGCCGCCAAACACAAAGTGGCGATGGAGCTGAACTCCTACCCCGATCGGCTCGACCTCAACGACGTTCACCTGCGGCTGGCCAAACAGCATGGCGTGAAAATCGTCATCAACACCGATTCCCACCACACTTCGCACATGGAAAAGCTGCGTTACGGCGTCACCCAGGCGCGCCGCGCCTGGCTAAGAAAGGAAGATGTGCTGAACACCTTGCCGGTGGCGAAGTTTGCCCGCGCCATGAAGCACGCCTGGTAAGCGGTTTGGGGCAAACCAGGGAAACAAGTTACCAACGTTTGACCAGCCACCGGCCATTTCACGTTACAATCATCCGAACCAAAATTGACAACCGTCATTGTAATCAGCAGCTTACAGCAAGCCATTCGGAAGTGTTTTGGACTCTGGCTTGCTGGTGGAAGCGGGGGAGTTTCCTTCGTAGTTAAGAGAAACTCACACACCTCTGCTAGCATTTGAATGCGGTTGGGCGAGGCCCATCGAGAATCAGTCTCCTCAGGACTGGGGAGGAATGGGGAAGGAAATTCTGGGGTTTCGGGGACCAGGGGCTGCAACCCAAGCTCTCAAAAGATGGACTGCGGGCAGCCGGAAAATTCATGGCTAATAAGAAAGTGGTCATCATTGGAGGCGGGCCCACGGGGCTGGGCGCGGCCTATCGTCTGCACGAACTCGGCTACGACAACTGGGTACTCTACGAGAAGTCGGACGACGTCGGCGGACACTCTACCTCGCACTTGGACCCGCAGGGATTCGTTTGGGATGAGGGCGGACACGTTATCTTTTCGCATTATCCGTATTTCGACAAACTGGTCGACGACATGCTGGGTAAGGAAGTGCATGAGCGGGTGCGCGAGAGCTGGGTGTATCTGCAAGATGCTTGCGTGCCGTATCCCTTCCAGAACAACCTGCGGTACCTGCCGAAGCCGCTGCAGGTAAGTTGCCTGATGGGCGCGGCGAAAGCGGCCGCCAGCCGGAACAGCGAAGCGAAAAATTTCCGGGAGTGGACGCTCAGCACATTCGGCGAGGGCATCGCCGAGACCTTCATGTTCCCTTACAACTCCAAGGTCTGGACCACGCCTCTGGAGCGCATGTCCAAGGGATGGATTGCCGAGCGCGTGTCGGTGGTGGACTTCAAGCGTCTGCTGGAAAATGTGCTTTACGAAAAAGACGATGTGGCCTGGGGCCCGAACAATAAGTTCCGCTTTCCGCTGCACGGCGGTACCGGGGAAATCTATCGCCGCATGGCGAAGCACTTTCCCGGCAAGGTGCGGACCGGCAAGCAGCTTGGCGAGGTCGACACGGCGCAGCGAAAGGTATCCTTTGCCGACGGCAGCGGCGATAGCTACGACGTACTAATCTCAACTGCGCCGCTCGATTTGCTGGCTGGCATGATGAAGCCCGCCGACTCGAGACTGCGCGAGGCGGCGGCGTTGCTCGAACACAACGATTTGCTGGTGCTGGGAATCGGGCTGAAAAAGAAGATCGACACCGGGAAATGCTGGGTGTATTTTGCGGACCCGGAAATGCCGTGCTATCGGGCCACGTTTTTCTCGCATTACTCGCCCTTCAACGTTCCGCACGGCGATACCGAACAGTTCAGTTCGCTGATGTGCGAGATGTCGGTCCCGCTGGGGCAAACGCGTGGATATCGAGCGTACGTATGAAGAGATGCTGGCCGGGCTGATCCGTTCGAAAATCCTCGACGAATCGGATCGCGACCGCATCATTTCGCGTTACCACCGGCTGGTGAGATATTCGTATCCGATTCCGACGATCGATCGCGATCGTGCGCTCGCCATACTGCAGCCGGCGTTGATGGAGCGGGGGATTTACTCCCGCGGACGCTTTGGCGCGTGGCGCTACGAAATCGGAAACATGGATCATTCGGTCCTGATGGGCGTGGAAGCCGCCAATCACATTGTGAGTGGAGAGAAGGAAGTGGTCTTTTACAGTTCTTAGAGAAAGCAACTTTCTTATTCGAACAACTATGGGCACTGAGCAAGCACAAACGGCGCCACGGGTCAGCATTATCATCCCGTCCTACAACACGGCGCGCCTGATCGCGGCGTGTCTGGATTCGATCTTTGCCCAGACCTTCCAGGATTTCGAGGCCATCGTGGTCAACGATGGCTCGCCGGATACCGCGGAACTGGAGCAGGTGCTGCAGCCCTACCTTGATCGCGACCCGGATCGCATCGTCTACATCAAGCAGGTCAACAAGCGGGCGGCGGGCGCGAGAAACACGGCGATTGCGCGAGCGCGTGGCGAGTTTCTGGCATTCCTCGATAGCGACGATACCTGGTTGCCAAACCATCTGGAATCGCAGATGAAGCAATTCGAGGCAGACCCGGCGCTCGGCCTGGCATATGCAAACGCCGTCCTGGTTGGAGACCCGACCCGGCAGATTGAATTCATGGAGAAGTGCCCCTCCGTCGGCGAGGCTGGGTTTGAAGCCCTTGTGGTGGAACGCTGCCAGATCCCGGTTTCGACGGTGGTGGCCCGCAAGACGGCAATCGTGAAGGCGGGAGGGTTCGACGAGGGCCTAGCCCGTTGCGACGACTATGACATGTGGCTGCGCACCGCGTTTTACGGTGCCAAGGTCGGCTACAACCGGCAGGTACAGGCACGCCTGGCCGATGGTCGGCCGGGGTCGCTTGGCGTGTCGCGCGCCAAAATGGCGGAGGCGTATTGGTCGATCCTGGAGAAAGCGGACAAGAATCTGCCTTTGAACCCGGCGCAGCGGAAGCTGGTACGGGACCGGGCCGCCGAGATCCGTGCGCGGTACCTGGTCGAGGAGGGTAAGAACGATCTCTCCGCGCGAGATTTTCCCAAGGCTCGGGAACGCTTCGCGGAAGCAAACCACTACTTCCGACAGGCGAAATTGAGTCTCGTGCTCTTCGGGCTGAAGGTGGCGCCGAATGCGACCAGCCGGCTGTTCACGTTTTTGACGCAGCGGCACAACGGAACGTCGGCTTGAGGCAAATCACGATGGGTTCCCGACCCATGGCAGTGGGGAATGCAAAAGGTTCGGTGTGCTGGCAATCGTGCGTTGTGCGCAACTGCCTCCCGCACCGAGGAAACGCGAGGCTGGTAAAAATGCGGGCTGTGTAGTTCTCCCGCCTTTCCAAGAGATGTCAACCGTACGCAAACTTGCTTCCGGGTCGGCCCTGCGCGCCGCCAATCTACTGGCGACGGCGTTGGTGTCGATGCTCATCATGCCCTTTGTGGTTCACGCCATGGGCGACCACATGTATGGGGCCTGGGCGCTGGTCGCGTCGATCATCGGATATTACGGAACGCTGCAGATTGGGTTAGAGCCGGCGATCAACCGGTATATGGCGCGGGCGCTGGGGGCAAAGGATCACGAAGAGTGCAACCGGGTCTTCAATACAGCGATTCGGCTCCTCTCGGGTGTGGCAGTTGGTCTTCTCGCCGTTACCGGAATTCTCGCTTTCCTGGCGCATTGGTTTGCGAAGAACCCGTCGGATGCCGCGGTGCTCTGGAAGCTGATCCTGATTCTCGGAGCCTACACGGCACTTTTGTTTCCCACTCGGGTGCTGCAAGGAACGCTCGAGGCGCAACTGCGCTATGACCGGACCGCCTTCATCGACTTGTTATCTCTAATTTTGCGAACCACGTTGCTGATTGTGATTGTGCTTCGCGGGTACAAAGTAGTCGCGCTGGCGCTGGTCCAAGCGGCGGCTGGAATCCCGGCAGTCTTTCTCTACATTTACTTCATTTCCAAGGAACTCCCCTTCTTGCGACTCGAGGCAAGATATTGGAGCCGGGAGACGGCGCGGAAATTATTTTCGTTCGGCATCTACAGTTTTGCCGCCACCATTGCGAACACCATTCGATTTCGGGTCGACGCGCTGGTGGTGGCATCCTTTGTGGGGTTAGCGGCGGTTACCCACTACCGGATCGGCAGTACGCTCACTCAGTTCTTCATGGGAATGATGGAGGCGCTGGCCGGCTTTTTCCCCGCCGTGTTCAGCCGGCATGGAGGGTGCGGCAAACTACGAGGGGTTGAAAAGAACCTATTTCTTCGCGACCAAGGTGACCACCTGCATCGCGAGCTTCGTAGGTTTCGCGCTGATTGCGTGGGGCAAGCCTTTCATTCATGTCTGGATGGGGCCGGCGTACCTGGACGCTTATCCCGTTCTCGTGGTCCTCACCGCCGGGTTGATCGTAACGCTGTCTCAGATACCGTCGCCGCAATTGCTCTACGGACTCGCCAAGCATAAATACACAGCCCTGGCGAACTCGCTCGAGGCGATCGCCAACCTGGCGCTGAGCATCATCTTGGCCAAGCGCTATGGGATGATTGGCGTGGCCCTTGGAACCCTCATCCCCATGGTGCTGTTCAAGCTGTTCATTCAGCCGGTGTATGTTTGTCGTCTGGCGAATATCCCGTACGGAGAATACATTCAACGGTTTTTCAAGACCGTGGCGGCGGTGGCGGGGTCGCTGGTGTTGCCCCTGCTTTTGACCTTGAAATTCGCCGCCCCCAGCTACAAGGTTCTGTTTCCAATTGGAATCGTGTCTGCTATTTTGTATGTTGTGCCGCTGTGGCTATTCGAGTTCAGCCCAGCCGAAACAACCATGCTGACGCGAGCCCTAGGGCCGAAATTCGCGGTGAAGGCCGTTAGGGAGTAGCACGAAACGGAGGTCATGGTGTCTGTAATCCACAAGATGGCGTATGCGGTCAAGCACATCCTGGAGTTGGATATAGCGGGGCATAATCTGGCGCCCTTTCCGGACGACACTTTCATCGTCTCCTATCCCAAATCCGGCAACACTTGGACGCGGTTTCTGATTGCCAACCTTCTCCAGCCCGAGCCCCCTTTGACGCTGCTGGACATGGAACGATTGGTCCCGGCCGTCGACAGCCAAACCCGAAGGTTCTTCCACGCCATGCCGAGACCGCGAGTGATCCGAGATCATGGGCCCTTTAACCCGCAGTACAAGAACGTGATTTATATCGTCCGCGATCCGAGAGACGTGGTGATTTCGGCTTATAACTTTGTCCTTAAGGGCGGAATCGTTGACGAGAGTTACCCGCTTACGACTTTTGTGAACGAATTTGTGCGCGGGGCAAGATCGGCAGTTGGGTCCTGGGGAGAAAACGTCGCCAGCTGGTTGGCAACTCGTGGTAATTCTCCGCGGTTTTTGTTGCTGCGTTACGAGGATATGTTGTCAGGAACCGCTCACGAGTTGGGGAAAGTGGCGTCTTTTCTGGGCATGCAGGTTAGCGCCGACGGTTTGGCCGAAGCGGTGAAACGAAGCTCCGCCGACAACATGCGCAAGCTGGAAAAGATGCACGGCGATAAGTGGATTCAAAACAAGCATATGAAAAGGAAAGATATTCCCTTTGTGAGGTCGGCGAAAGCAGGGGGATGGCAAGCCATCCTGCCCAAGACCGCAGTGGCGGAGATGGAGTCTGCCTGGGGCCCGTTGATGGCGAAGCTGGGATATGAGTTATCGACTTCGCAGGCGGTCGAAACCGGAGCGGCGACTGCGACTTTAACCGAGCGATAGGAAACCTACCATGATCGGTGAATTGAAGTATGTTCTGAGAAATGCCTTGGGGAAGGATCTTGCCGGCCGCTATTTCACCACGTTTCCCGATGACACGTTCATTGTTTCTTTCCCCAGGTCGGGAAACACGTGGACGCGATTTCTGATTGGAAACTTAATCCAGCCGAGCGGGCCCATCACCTTCCTGAACATTGAGAGAGTCATCCCCGACACGAACGCGCTTTCCAAGAGCGACCTTAAGCGTATCCCCAGGCCACGAATCCTGAAGAGTCATCAGCACTTCGACCCGCGCTACAAGAAGGTGATTTACATTGTCCGCGATCCACGGGACGTGGCGCTCTCCCACTACAATTGGCAGCGGAAACGCCGGGAAATCGACGACCAGTACCCGCTCGAACAGTACATCTCACGTTTCATTGCGGGAGACCTTGCCGGCTGGGGCTCATGGGGGGAACACGTACTGAGCTGGCTGGCGACGCGGCATCACAGCCCCGATTTCCTGTTGCTGCGTTACGAAGCGATGCTCGCTGAACCCTTGCACGAGTTGGGCAAAGTCGCTCCCTTCCTCGGGATTGCCGCCACACCGGAAACGCTGGCCACGGCGGTGGAGCGGAGTTCCGCCGATAATATGCGGAAAATGGAAAAGACCCAGGGTAGTCAATGGGTGACTACGAAAGGGCGACGCCAGGACATACCCTTTGTAGGAAAAGCAAAGCACGGTGGCTGGCAATCCCTGCTTCCGGAAAGTTGCGTGGAAGAGATCGAGTCCGCCTGGGGTCCATTGATGAAGACGCTCGGGTATGAGCTCACACGGCGTTCTGGCCCGGCCTTGGAGCCTCCGTTTATTCCCCTCGGGGACTGGGGAGCGCGGCATGACCAAAGCAACTTGTAAGCCGCAATGAACAGCGTACAACCCACCGCAGACCATTTCGAAAGCCCGGCCCCAAGGGTCAGCGTCATCATCCCTGCCCACAACACTGCGCCCTTCATCGCCGAGACCTTGGATTCCGTCTTCGGACAGACTTTCCTGGACTTCGAGGTGATCGTAATCAACGACGGTTCGCCCGATAGCGCAGCGCTCGAAGTCGCGCTCCAGCCTTATCGGAATCGTGTCCAGTACATCCGACAGGAGAATCGGGGTCTTCCAGGAGCGCGGAACGCGGGCATACGTCTCGCCCGCGGCGAACTGCTTGCTTTTGTGGATAGCGACGATATCTGGATGCCTGACTATCTCTCCGCGCAGGTAGAGTTTCTTGACAGCCATCCGGGCGTTCATGCGTCCATCGCGGACGCGCTGCTTTTCGGCTCGTGCGGGGAGGCGGAGGTATGGAGGATGTTGAAAGAGGGCACTGGCCACGTCCTCACCTTTGAACAAATGCTGAAGCGCGAGGGTGGACAACTGCCGTCCGCAACGGTGGCTCGGCGAGGGAGAGTGCTCCAGGTTGGAATGTTTGACGAGCAGCTGCGCATTGGCGAGGATGTCGAATTTTGTGTGCGACTCTGCTTCCCGGACGGAACCATTGGCTACCTCGGACGGGTACTGGTGAAATACCGCCAGCGCCCGGGCAGCTTGACCAGTGATCCTGGAAAGCGGAAATGGAGGGTCGCCGAGGGGCAGGCGTTACGCGCCTTGCGCCAGAAACTTCCGCTCACGGAAGCCCAGCGCACCCTTCTCGACGATGAAATTGCCGCTAGCGATGCAGCGGTGGCGCTCAGCGACGCCTTTGATCACTTGTCTGCGGATCGATTTCAGCAAGGCGAACGGTGCTTAGCCGAGGCCAATACCTACTTCCGTGACCCGCGGATTACCTTAACCCGATTCGGCCTCAAGGCGTTCCCGCGGTGGACAGCTCGCGTAGCGAACTGGCGCCGGAAACGCGCGAGCGGATAGCGTTTCTATTCCGATAGAATTTTGCCTCCGATCCGATATGAGCAAAAGGCTCTCGTGGTCGTCGCGGGAGGGCGTTTGCGCTGTGCGCTTTCATTTCCCACCCTTGGGATGTAAGGTTGCAAGCTGTTTCACACCCGTCCGGCAGCTTCGGATGTTTTGAGGTAAAATGGAATATTGTTTTTGTTTGTAATGGCTTACAAGTGTGTCGCCGACTGGCTTTCGGAAGGCGAATTGCTCATTCCCTATGTTCCACATAAAGTTGGTCGGGTTTCAAGACCGGCGTACTGGACTTACGTGGCTCCGTTGTTGTTCCGACGGTTACCGGCAGCCCCAGCGGGTAGCTTGACGAGCCACGGCAAATCGGGCGAGCTTAGATTAGAGATCCCCCAAGTGATTTTGATTTCAGCATAATTCTTGGTTAATAGAGACGGGAGGAATACTGCTTTGAACGCAACCACGAGTCATCTTATCGCCCCCCACGGGGGAGAACTGATTCAGCTGCAAGTGCCGGCCGCGCGCGCCGCGGAATTAAAAGCGCATTCGAAAGATTGGCCCTCATGGGACCTGACGCCCCGGCAGCTTTGCGACCTGGAACTGCTGATGAACGGCGGATTCTCGCCCCTGCGCGGGTTCATGAACCGCGCGGATTACGAAGGCGTCTGCCACAACATGCGGTTAGCGTGCGGAACGCTGTGGCCCATGCCGATCACGCTCGACGTCAGCGAGGAGTTCGCCAAGAAACTGACGGCGGGCTCGAGCAAGATCGCGCTGCGCGATCCCGAAGGCGTGATGCTGGCCGTACTGAGCGTGGAAGACGTGTGGCAGCCGGACCGCATGGCCGAAGCGCAATCCGTTTTCAATTCCACCAGCGCCGCGCACCCGGGCGCCGACTATGCCATCAACAAAGTCGAATCCGTGGTACGTGGGCGGGAAGGTGGAAGAATTACAGCCGCACGCGCACTATGATTTCCGCGCGCTGCGCCTGACTCCCGCCGAACTGCGCGCCCAATTCAGCCGCCTCGGCTGGACCCGGGTCGTCGCCTTCCAGACGCGCAATCCCATGCATCGCGCTCACGTCGAACTGACCATGCGCGCCGCCAAGCAGGTCGAGGCGAATCTGCTGATTCATCCTTCGGTCGGGATGACCAAGCCGGGCGACGTGGATTATTTCGTCCGCACCCGCTGCTACCAGTTGCTGCTCTCGAAGTATCCGCACGGCACCGTCGAACTCGCCATGCTGCCGCTCGCCATGCGCCTGGGCGGACCGCGGGAAGCGATCTGGCACGGCCTGATTCGCAAGAACCACGGTTGCACGCACTTCATCGTCGGCCGCGACCATGCCGGTCCTGGAAAAGATACCGACGGCAAGCCGTTCTATGGTCCTTACGAAGCCCAGGAACTGTTCAAGAAGCACGAGAAGGAAATGGGCGTAACCATGGTTCCCTTCCAGATGATGGTGTATCTGCAGAACGAGGACCGCTACGTTCCGGCCGATGAAGTGCCGCCGGGCGCCAAGGTCCTTGACATCTCGGGCACGGAATTGCGCCAGCGCCTGAACGAAGGCCGCGAAATCCCAACCTGGTTCACTTATCCCGAAGTGGTGCACGAATTGCGCCGCAGCTATCCGCCGCGGCACAAGCAGGGCGTCACCATTTTCTTCACGGGGCTTTCGGGATCGGGCAAATCGACCATCGCCAATGCTCTGATCACCAAGTTCCTCGAGATGGGTGGGCGTCCGGTCACGCTGCTGGATGGCGACCTGGTGCGCAAGCACCTGTCGAGCGAACTCGGGTTCTCCAAGGAGCATCGCGACATCAACATTCGCCGCATCGGTTACGTCGCCTCCGAAATCACCAAGAACGGCGGCATCGCCATCTGCGCTCCTATCGCACCTTATGACGCGACGCGCAAAGCGGTGCGGCAGATGATTGAACCGTTCGGCGGATTTGTCCTGGTGCACGCCGCGACTTCGATCGAAGTGTGCGAACAGCGCGACCGCAAGGGCCTGTACGCCAAGGCTCGAGCCGGCATCGTCAAGGAGTTCACCGGCATCTCGGATCCGTACGAGGCGCCCGCCGATGCCGAGGTGGTGATTGACACCGCCAAGCTGAGTCCCGAAGAAGCGGCGCAGACGATCATTCTGCACCTCGAGCGGGAGGGCTTTGTGGGCGCCAACGGCAACGGATAGGAAGGCCGCTCTCAGCTCTCAGCTCTCAGTATCAACAAAACCAGGTTAAGGAACTGAGAACCGTCTAAACTGAGAACTGACAGCTGAGAGCTGAGAGCTAAAAAGACACGCATGGAATTTTTGCTCCTCAAAGTGCTGATCGGCTTCATCGTTGGGAACGCTGATCGGGTTGACGGGTCTGGGCGGCGGCGTACTGCTGCTGCCCATGCTCATCTTTGGCCTGCGCGTGCCCGCCATCATTGCCGTCGGCACGCGACGCGCTGTTCAACTTTTTCACCAAGATTCCCGCCAGCATCATGCACTTGAGTAAGGGGACGGTGCGAAGGAAAGTGGTGCTGGCGATGGCGCTCGGCAGCATTCCCGGCTCTTACCTCGGCGTGACTTTTCTGGTGCACCTGCGCCACGTTTATGGCGCCGGCGTCAACGACTTCATCAAGTCCGCCGTGGGATTGCTGCTGGTATTGATTCCCACGCTGCTTCTGTTCCAGGGACGGATTGAAGAACATCTCGCCCACCGCCAGCCCACGCTGAAGTCGTTTGCCGGCATGAGTGTCATCGGACTAGTCGGCGGATTTCTGGTCGGCATCACTTCGGTCGGGTCGGGCAGCATCATCATGATGATGCTGCTTTTGTTTTATTCGTTCGCGCCCAAAATCATGGTGGGCACCGACATTGCCCACGCCGTGATTCTGACCGGCGTCACCAGCCTGTTGCACTGGCGGGCGGGCAACGTCGATCCCCACCTGGTCGGTTCCCTGCTGATCGGCTCGATCCCTGGCGGAATCCTCGGCTCGCATCTGAGCACGCGCGTTCCGGTACTTTGGCTGCGGCGAATTTTGTGCACGGTGTTGCTGATGACGGGAGCAAGAATGTTGTGGGCGTGAATCTCGTGTAGAGACGGGGCTTGCCCCGTCTCTTGCTGTTAACCAAAGCCCCGGTGGTGCGAGCGGGAGACGCGGCAAGCCGCGTCTCTACAGGAAAGTGACTACAATTAACGGAGCGTTGATGTCTTCTTCTAATTCCGCAGAAACTCTCGAACGCATTCACGCTGCCCTCGAAGCGGCGCGGGCTGTGCTGAACCGGTTCACTCCCGGCGCCATTGCGACCGAATACAAAGTTGGACACGATCCGGTCACCGAGGCCGATCGCGCCGTCGACGATATTCTGCGCAAGACTCTGCTCCGTCCCGGCGAAGGCTGGCTCTCGGAAGAGACGGTCGACGACTTCACACGGCTCGACAAGCAGCGCGTCTGGGTGGTCGATCCGCTCGACGGCACGCGCGAATTCGTCGCAGGGCATTCCGGAGTTCTGCGTCTCGATCGCCATGGTTGAGAATGGAATTCCCGTCGCCGGCGGAATCTGCAATCCGGCAACCGACGAACTCATCCTCGGATCGCGCGACACCGGCGTGACCTACAACGGCAAGCCCGCGCAACCCAGCCAGCGCAAGGACCTGCACGGCGCGCTCGTGCTCGCCAGCCGCAGCGAAGTGAAGCGCGGGGAGTGGAAGCAGTTCGAGCGAGCCGAATTCAATATTCGTCCCATGGGATCGGTCGCCTACAAACTCGGACTGGTGGCCGCGGGCCGCGCCGATCTTACCTTTACGCTGGTTCCGAAAAATGAGTGGGACGTTGCCGCCGGGGCCGCGTTGGTCGAAAGCGCTGGAGGCTGGACGCTGAAGCTTGACCATTCTCCGTTGCGCTGCAACCAGAAGAATCCTCTGATCTCTGGCTTGCTGGCGGGGGGGCCGTTTCTGCGCGATCCGCTGCTCGCAATGCTCGACCGGCACTCGCAGACGGTCGGCGGCGATAAGAAATCGTAACGAGCGATTTTCTGTAGAGACGCGGCTTGCCGCGTCTCCGGCGGGCGGGATCATCGCCGCCCCCGAGGGAGACGGGGCAAGCCCCGTCTCTACAGGCAAAGAGCTCATGTCCCGATCACGAATTGTGTTCCTGATGTACCACGAACTGGAGCTCGCTGGCCGCAAGCTCTGCCAGTCTGAGCCGGGCTATGTGCGCTACATTCTGCCGCTCGAAATTTTCCGCAGGCAGATGTCTTGGATGAAGCAATCCGGCTGGCGCGGCCTGAGCGTGGGCGAGGCGCTTCACTATCCGGCCGAGCCGAGCGTCTGTCTCACGTTTGACGATGGCTGCGAGACCGACCTGATCGCCGCCGCGCCCGTGCTCCGCGAGTTCGGCTTCAACGCCACCTTCTACCTCACGGCTGGATTTCTGAACACGCCCGGTTACCTCAATGGCAGCCAGGTACGCGAGCTCGATGCGCAGGGTTTCCAGCTCGGATGCCATTCGATGACCCACCCTTATCTCTCCGATCTCCCGGAGCCGGAACTGAAACGCGAAGTCGTGGATGCGAAACTCCAGATCGAGAAGATCGTCGGCCATGCCATCGAACACTTTTCCTGTCCGGGAGGACGCTACGACGAGCGCACGTTGCAGATGGCGCGCCACGCCGGATTCCGAACGGTTGCCGGCAGCCAGTTTTATGCGAATTCGTCCGGCACCAGCCCCTATGAACTCGGCCGCGTAGCCATGCTGCGGAACCTCACCCTCGAGGAGTTCAGCGCCACCTGCCAAGGCCGCGGGTTGTGGAAGAAACGCCTGCAACATCAGGCTCGCCGCAGCATGCAGCGCGCGCTCGGAAACCACGCCTACGATCGCCTGCGCGCCGCGTTGCTGGGGGAGGGCCGCCCCTAACCCTCCCGTCGATTACTTTCGTTTTCCCGGCACTCCTCTTTGCCTTTTTGCCTTCTAAGCCCGACCGTAATCTCTGGATCGCCCACAGCGCCTGTCCCGCGCCGGTTTTCGCCGAATCCCACAAACACCGAGTGGACACTGACCCCCACGAATCCGTACATACCGGACCAGTCATGTACTAATGCGTCCTCGGTGCACCTCTGGTATCTAGGAACCCGCGCCTCATCCCGCTACATTCAGCGTGAGGACAATCGACTAGTCCCCCACTTCGTAAGGTCGAGGGCTCCATGTTGGATACAGGCGTTAATCTCTTAAACGGTCATCTTAGATTCTCGCAAACGCTGGCACAGCGTCTGAGCGTTTTGATAGTCCTGCTGGCGGTCGCGCTGCTGACCACTTCCTGCGGTTTGCTGACACAACCAGCGGGCGCGCAGGGCACGAGCAATATGAAGTCTGCCGGCAACGATTCCCGCGGGCACGGTCGATCAGTCTTACAACACTGTGCTGGCAGTGGGTGGCGGAAGATCCCCCTACCATTTCTCGGTGAGTTCCGGGACCCTCCCTCCGGGGGTCAGTTTGAACCCAACCACGGGGACGCTCTCGGGTACGCCGACAACGGCAGGCACGTATTCGTTCGAGGTGATGGTGACCGACTCCCCGCTCCCCGATCAGGGGATCCAGACGTTCCACGTTGGCATCGGGAAAGGGGGCTCGAAGGTCCAGGTCGCGTTAACGCCGACGAGCGTAACTCTGCTCTCGAATCAGAACCAACAGTTCACCGCCACGGTCAGCAGAACCTCCAATACGGCAGTGACGTGGTCGGCGGCGGCAGGCTCGGTCAATGCCAGCGGTCTTTACACGGCTCCGGCGGTCACCACTCCGACCAACGTGATCGTCACCGCCACCAGCAATGCGGAATCCTCGAAGTCCGCCAGCGCGACCGTCACGGTGAACCCCTTGAGTACGCAGCCGCTGGCCATCACCACCACAACCCTTCCCCAAGGCCAGCAGGGGAACCCCTATAGCGAAGTGTTCGCCGCGACCGGCGGAACCACGCCTTACAGTTGGAGCGTTTCCACGGGGACCCCTCCCGGAATCGCAATGAATGCGAACGGGGATTTTGCCGGCACTCCGACCGCTGCCGGCACCTTCAACTTCACGGTCACGGTCACCGATGCCAACAGCAAGACGGCGAGCGGAAATTTCAGCGCGACGGTCCTTGCTGGCGGCAACTTCGATGGTCCGGCGGAACTGCCGCGCGTGACCGTTCCCAGTGCGATGAGCGACACGCCCGCTCCGGGATCGGTGATCACGGTCAACGCCGGCGGCAATCTGCAAACCGCCTTGACCAACGCGCACTGCGGCGACGTCATCCAACTGCAGGCCGGCGCAACCTTCACCGGCAGGTTCAAGGTGCCGGCCAAGAACTGCGATAGCGGTCATTGGATCATCGTCCGAACCAGCGCTCCAGACAGCGCTCTGCCCGCGGAAGGGCAACGCGCCACGCCCTGTTACGCCGGGGTCGCTTCTCTCCCGGGCCGCCCGCCATACAGCTGCTCCAATCCAAGCAACGTGATGGCGAAAGTGCAAATGCTTGAGGCCACCGGCGGGGACGGTCCGTTTTTCTTTGCCCCCGGCGCCAACTATTACCGCTTCGTCGGCCTGGAAATTACTCGCCCCGCCGGCATCTCGGGTTCTGGCCGGCTGATCATCATCGCCGGCCCCAGCGGCGGCACCGTGGATCACTTCGTGGTAGACCGTTCATGGCTGCATGGAAATCCTCAGGATGAAACTCACTCTGGCGTGGACCTCAATGGCATGGCTTACGTAGCGGTCGTCGACTCCTACTTCAACGATTTCCATTGCATCGCAGGGACGGGGACTTGTATTGACGCTAAGGCGATTGGCGGAGGCGTCGGCGACACGCAGGATGGCCCCTTCAAGATTCAAAACAATTTCCTGGAGGCTTCGGGCGAAGCCGTGCTGTTCGGCGGCGGACCCGGAACCTCGAGCCCGACCGACATCGAAATCGTGAACAATCATTTCTTTAAACCGTTGCAGTGGATGCCCGGCAACCCGAACTTCGTCGGCGGACCCGACGGCCACCCCTTCATCGTCAAGAACCATTTTGAACTGAAGAATGCGGTTCGGGTATTGTTCGAAGCGAATCTCCTGGAAGACGCCTGGGGTGGCTTCACCCAAGCCGGCTACGCCATTGTGCTCACCCCCAGGAACCAATACTCAGGCAAGAACGGTGGAACGTTCGTTTGTCCAGTGTGTCAGGTAACCGACCTTACGATCCGTTATGTGCACATCTCGCATGGCGGGGGCGGAATCATGATGGCAACGGTGAGGGACAGCCCAATCGGACCTGGACAACCGGCGCTGGCGGGCACTCGCTGGAGCATTCATGATGTGGTGATGGACGACCTCAGCAAACAGTATAGGGGCGGCGGTGTGGTGTTCGAGATCATTAACGGGTGGCTGACGAACCCGATCAACACCGTCACCATCAATCACGTCACCGCTTTCCCCGATCCCGGCAGCCACCTGATGATCACGGGAAACGCGTACACCAATGCGCCCATGTATGGATTGGTCTTCACCAACAACCTGGTGGTCACCGGCGCATACCCGGTCTCGGACGCGCTAGGCGGCACCAACGATTGCGCTATAACCGGTGTGCCCGTCACCACCATCAACAACTGTTTCATCACAAACACCTTCAGCAACAACGTCCTGGTCGCGACTCCGACGAAGTGCCCGCCGTCGAAGTGGCCAGCGAACAACCTGTTCCCGGCCACCACCGGCGATGTCGGATTCGTCAACTTCAACAACGGCAATGGCGGAAACTACGAGCTTCAGTCGACCAGCCCTTACAAGAACAAAGGCACGGACGGCAAAGATCTCGGGGCCGACATTGTCGGGCTCAACGCGGCACTGGCAAATGTCGAATAGTTAAGCTTCGACGGATTTCAGCTCCACGCAATCAAGGTCCGCGGCGAGCCGCGGACCTTCTCTTCTTTTCCGCTAATCGCGGCCCCGGAAGGGAAACTCGACTTCACGCGCCCCGTGCTGTTAGCATTCACCCATCCCAATACCCTGCGGACCGAAGGTTTCTCCACGGTGATTCCAGACCCACGCGCGGGGCGTGCCCTAGAGAAAGAGTTCGATAGAGAAAGGAAAAACTGCAATATGGTTCCGCTTTCTTTGCAATCCTCGCGACCCACTCCCATGGTGAAAAGTTCGCGCCGGAAAACTTTTCATGTTTTGAGTCTGGCCTCCCTTCTTCTCGTCGGGTCCGCGCTGCCGGCACTGGCGGCTGCGCCTCCGACCAGTGAAAATGCCTATTGCGGTAAGGGCAATGTCGCCCAGTTTGGCGACAAGGACGGGATCGCCGAACTCCCCAAAGCCTGTTACTACACCGCGCTCGACGGCACACCGTCGCCGGGAAAATCGATTCGGGTTGGCGCTGGCTCCGATCTCACTGCCGCCATCGAACACGCCAAGTGCGGCGACACGCTGCTTCTGCCAGCCGGAGCCTCTTTCGACGTGAAAGTGCTGCCCTCGAAACAATGCGACGACCAGCACTACATCACGGTGCGAACCGACACGCCCGACGCCAAACTTCCGCCCGAAGGCTCCCGCATCTCTCCCGCTTGGGCGGGAGTCGCCAGCCTCCCCGGCCGCCCGCCTTTTGCGCAGCCTTCCGGAGGACCGGCCAAACTGCTCGCGACCATCGTGGTGCGGCGCTCCGAGGGCGTGGTTGTCGGAGATCACATGCGCTTTATTGGCATTGAGTGGACGGCTCACGACCCCATCATCTATCGCCTGGTGACCGTCGAGCACGCAAACCACGTTATCTTCGATCGCAACTGGATCCACCCCGCCGAGGGTTTGGAATTAGCCCATGGCATTGGCGTGAACGACGGTGCGCACACGATTGCGGTGATCAACTCCTACATTAACGGCCTGAATTGCGTCGCGGTCGCCGGAAGGTGCTCCGATGCCACTGCCCTCGGTGGCGGCCGGGGCGACGAACCGGTCCACACCCTGAAGATTTACAACAACTTCCTGGAGGCCGCTGGAGAGAACATCCTGTTCGGCGGCGGTCGTTCCACCGTGAATCCAACCGACATCGAGATCCGCCGCAATCATTTGTTCAAGCCCATGATCTGGAAGGAGGGTGAGCCCGGCTACACGCCGAGCACGTCGGGGCATCCTTACATCGTCAAGAATGACTTTGAGCTCAAGAGCGCGGTCCGCGTTTTGTTCGAGGCCAACCTGCTCGAGAACAGTTGGGGCGGCTTCAGCCAGACCGGATTTTCCATCCTGCTCACCGCCGTCAACCAGGGTGACCGGTGCCCGTTGTGCCGCGTCAATGACGTCACCATCCGTTTCAACCGGATTCGAAATGTTGCCGGAGGCTTGCTGATTGCCAACGCGCGCGCCAAGACCGGCGGGGTTGCGGCCGATGGCGGTCGCTACCGCATTCACGACCTTTTCGTCGACGATGTGCACGACAAGGATTACAAGGGTAATGGCACCTTCATGATGCTGGTCTCCGCGCTGCCGGTGCATGACGTTCAGGTTGATCACGTCACCGCGTTTGTCACGGGTGCCCTGCTTGGCATCGCGAACTCCGGTGCAAAGCTGCCAAACATCAGCGTGACCAACAGCGTGTTTTCCTTGGGAGATCGGCGGCCGCCGGTGGCCTCGGCTGGCCCCGCCACCAGTTGCGGAGCCAGGGCTCAGGTACAAGGCTCGGAAGCCGTCCTGCAAGCCTGTCTTGATCCCTATAAGTTCGAGAAGAACTTGGTCGTCACCGGGCGTGGAACTCTTCCGAAAGGAAACATCGTCGTCGGGTCCCCCGAGGCCGCCGGCATCCGCGACCTCAAGGCCGCGATCGGCAAAGACCCCAGGCTTTGCCACGCCAAGGGCCCGGGTTGCTCCAGGGTCTCTCCCGGAGCAGGCGCCGCTTCCGATGGCCGCGACCTCGGGGCGGACATTGACGCGGTCGAGACCGCCATTGCCGGGGTGGAATAGGAAATCGGTTCGCGGCTCTACTCCATCAAGTTCGTTTGACCAGACGGCAGCGCACAATCGCCGTTGTGAATTCGCGCGTCAAGCGGTTATGAAAAGGTCGAACCTTCTTGATCGGTACCAGGTCGACGTTTGCGAACTTGAGGGGGCTGCCAGCTACCAACTCCTTGAACTTCGCCACTGTCATCTGGTTCAGCCCGCCGGCCACTTCGCTGAATCGCGTTGCCCCATCCGTCTTAAAAGTGGAGCGCCAACGGATAAGCGCTTTCTCGCTGAACAGCAGATGTGCCCAAGGGAAAACGGAGAACAGATGACCGCCCAAGGGGTGGTACCAGGTGGGCCCGAAAGCGGCGAGCACTTCGCCTGACGGCTTCAGGAGGGCAGCCATGATACGCAGAATTTCCGCGGGGTGGGCGAAATGTTCGAAGGCATCCAGAGAAACGACGACATCCGCGAGTTCGTTGGTCGAGGTCGCGAAGACACACCTACCTTGAACGCCCGCACTGAGCGCCTTCTGTCTCGCGGTCTGAAGAACGTCCTCACGGTTATCAATGCCGATTACTCGCTTGGCCCCTTTTTCCGCCAATTCCACGGCATCCGATCCTTCGCCACAGCCGAAATCGACAACCACTTTCCCGGCGATGCGGGCAAAGATGTCCTCACCCATTTGAACCGCGAGTTTGGACTTATTCTGGTAAACGGACCCGCTGCAGCAACCTGGGGCTCCGGGAGAGATCCTTTTTAGGATTCGATATTGAATGTCCGTGAACATTTCACCTTCGTCATCCTCCGCCCTGGGGACGAGCGTTGCGTCGTGATAATGGCCCCTGTCCGCTCCCGAAGAAACGACTGTACCGTTTTAGTGTCTCACGCCATGAGGCTTGTCGATTCGCGAGATCACTTCGTCAACCGCATCTGGTTGAAATAGATTTTTCATGCGGATCACTCCCGGCCCTGCTGTCGAATTGTCGAGAATGATAGCATTCGACCTGGTTGCCCGGCCAATGAGAAGCCTCTCGTGACTTCCGTAACTCCAGTTGTAACAAGGGTTTCAAACAGTTGAGGCCGCTTTGCGTGATAAGATTTTTGGGTGCCCACGCCAAGCCCGAGCGACCGCAAACATGCTCCTGTCTTCGTGATGGGGTGCCACCGCTCTGGGACGAACCTGCTGTACGACATGTTGTTGTCCTCCGGCGGGTTTGCCATCTACCGCGGTATTCTGCCGATCTACAAGATTCTGATTCCCCGCTTCGGCTCGATGAGGAGCCGCTCGCATCGCGAAAAGATCGTCGAGACCTTTCTCCGCAGCAAGGGATTCCGACGCACGGGGCTGGAGGCCGAGCCATTGTCGGCGCGCATTCTGAACGAATGCCGCAACGGGGGAGACTTCATCCGCGTGGTCATGGAGTCGGTGGCGCGGGGCCAGCAGGCGCCGCGGTGGGCGGTTTACGACGCCGATAATGTGCTGCGCGTTGAGCGCATCAAGCGCGATCTGCCCAACGCGCTGTTTGTACACATCATTCGCGACGGACGCGATATTGCGCTCTCGCTCAAGAAAATGGGAGGCTTCACTCCTCTGGTGTGGGACCGCAGCCAGACCGAAAGCCTGGTCGCAACTTCGCTGTATTGGGAGTGGATGGTTCGCAAAGGCCGCGACGATGGCAGCAAGTTCCCCGCCGACTACATCGAGATCCACTATGAAGACCTGATCACCAACCCGCGGGAAACTCTTGGAAAACTTGGCGGATTTATCGATCACGATCTGGACTACGATCGAATTCAGCGGGCGGGCCTGGGCCGCCTGTCGGAAACGAACTCTTCGTTTCGCGAAGAAGGCACGCAAGAAAAACTCAACCCGCTCGGCCGCTGGAAAGAGCGCCTGGCACACGCCGATGTCGCCGCCATCGAAGCGACCGTGGGCGAGTGCCTCGAGGAAAATGGCTACGAATTGTCGCTGCCCGCCGCCGAGCGTCGCCGCGGCTTGCGGCATTCGTGGATGCGCGAAATGTATCCCGCGTTTCTAGACAGCAAGCTGTGGCTGAAGTGGCATACGCCGGTCGGCCGGCTTGCCAACATGTCTGTGCTGGAACTCGACGAGAAGACGGTGCCGGTGGCCGAATCAGTCCGATCCTGAGAGCTTCGGCCAATGCTGAAGTGCCGCGCTATCTGGGGCGGGCAAACTCGATGTCCGATCCGATCTCCAATCCGACAACCGCCGGGCGCAACCCGTCAAATCTGCGTGAAGAAGTCGACAGCCTGATCGTCCAACGCGCTTTCGAGCTGGCCTCGCGACGACTGGCCGAACTCTGGCGGCGCGATCCCTCCCCGGCCACGGCAAGCTTCGTAACCTCACGCCTCGACGAGTTACGTGACGCTTCGCAGGATAAGACGCGCGATCAACTCGCTCTCACAAAGTTCAAATTGGCAATTCTGCGCTCGTTCACGGTCGAGCCCATCGTGCCTTTGCTTCGGGCGGAGGCATTCGCATACGGTATCGACCTTCAAGTCCATGTCGGCGATTTCAACACCTACGTACAGGATCTCCTTGACCGTCAGAGTTCGCTCTACCGTTTCGCGCCGAACGCGGTCGTGCTGGCGGTGCGCACGGATCAGGCCGCACCCGAGTTGTGGCGCGACTTTGCGGATCTGGCGCCCGAAGCAGCACAACAAGCCACCGAGCGCGTGGTGCGCGGCTACGAGCAATGGATCGGCGCGTTTCGAAAACACAGCCAGGCGGCGCTGATTGTCCATTCCCTGGAACGCCCGTCATCTCCAAGCCTCGGAGTGCTCGACGGCCAATCCGAGGCGGGACAGCCCGGACTCATCCGCCAGATCAATCGCGAACTGTTGCGCATCGCCGCGGGATTTCACGGAGTGTACGGGCTTGACTACGACGCGCTGGTAGCTCGCCACGGCAGCGAGCATTGGCACGACGAGCGCAAGTGGCTGACGGCGCGGCTTCCCATCGCGGCCGCTTATCTTCTTCCGATGGCGCGCGAGTGGATGCGTTTCATCGTGCCGCTCAGCGGCCGCACCGCCAAGGTTCTGGTCACCGACCTCGACAACACGCTGTGGGGCGGCGTGATTGGCGAAGACGGCATGGCCGGCATCAAAGTCGGCGCCGAATACCCGGGCGCGGCCTATCAGGCTTTGCAACGCGCGCTGCTCGATCTGTCGCGCAAAGGAATTTTGCTCGCGGTGTGCAGCAAGAACAATCTCGACGACGCCATGGAAGCGCTGGAGAAACATCCGGGGATGCTGGTGCGCGCGAGACATTTCGCAGCGCTGCGGATTAACTGGACCGATAAGGCGCAGAATCTGCGCGAGATCGCGCAGGAACTGAACGTCGGCATCGACGCCCTCGCCTTTCTCGACGACAATCCTTTCGAGCGCGAGCAGGTTCGCGGCGCGCTCCCCGAGGTGACCGTAATTGATTTGCCGAAGAATCCGCTGGAGTACGCCGCCGCCGTCAGGAATTGCGCGGCCTTCGAGCGCCTCACACTTTCCGCGGAAGACCAGCAGCGCACCGAACTGTACGCGGCACAAAAGCAGCGCGCCGGCGCCGAGCAGAACTTCCAATCGAAGGAAGATTTCTTTCGCTTCCTCGAGCAGGAAGCGGAACTGGAGCCGGTAACGGAGCTGACGCTGGCGCGGGTTGCGCAACTGACGCAGAAAACCAACCAGTTCAACCTGACCACGCGGCGCTACACCGAGCCGCAGATCGCGGACATGGCGAAAAAGCCGGAGTGGCACATATTTTCGATCAAGGTGCGCGACCGTTTCGGCGATCACGGCCTAGTCGGGGTTGCGATCACGCACGACGAAGGCGAACAGTGCGAAGTGGACACCTTTTTGCTGAGTTGCCGCGTCATCGGAAGGACGGTTGAAACCGCGCTTCTCGCCCATCTCGCCGAAAGCGCCGCCCAGCGCGGACGCAAACGGCTGGAGGGTTGGTTTCTGCCGACCAGGAAGAATGCCCCGGCGCGCGATTTTTATGAGCAGCATGGCTTCGAGTTGCAGGCGACCAACTGCGAAGGTTCTCTGTGGACACTCGACCTGAAGAGTTCCACGCTGCGCTGTCCCGAGTGGATTAAGCTGAAGGTGACGGCGGAAACCATCTCCGGAGGAAAGAATTGACAGCCAGCGCGTTGCAGCAGGTGCGGAGCATCGCCAGCGACATTTTCGGCGTTCCAGCCGACAAGATCACCGCGGAGTCTTCGCCGGAGACAATCGAGACTTGGGATTCCATGCAGCATCTGAATCTGGTTCTCGCGATCGAAGAAGAATTCGCAGTGCAGCTCGAGCCCGAAGATATCGAGCGGATGAAGAACATAGGCGCGGTCGCCGCGCTGGTCGAGAGGCTGCAGTCGGCTGCGCTAGGAAATTGAAAATCATGTTGTCCTCCTGAGCGAAGCGAAGGACCTGCTGTCTCTTGCATCGACAAGAAAGCAGGTCCTTCGCTTCGCTCAGGAGGACAAAAGTATGGTTGATGTCAGCAACGGTCACGCCTTCCACTCATGGCCATCACCATTCAGTCTTATCGTCCCGAGCACGAGCCCGCGGTCGAGGAGTTCAACCGGCGGCTGCAAGCAGCATCGAACCCCAACCTCGTCTTCTATAAAACGAGCGCGCCGCAGTGGCTTCCAAGGCTAGGCGATCACCCTCTCTACAACGAGTATTTCGTCGCAGTCGACGCGGGTATGGTCCACGGCGCCTATGCGCTGAAACATGAACGAGTTTTTGTCCCAGGCCAGGGTGAGATCGCGGTCGCCTGCTACCATCACCCGCTGTCGGAAGGGATTGTGAATCGCGCCTACGCAGCGGTTGGAGCGCTGATGCTGCGAGACGCGCTCTTGCGCCAACCCTTGCTCTATGCGCTGGGGATGGGTGGCCTCGATCACCCGCTCCCCAAAATGCTCAAGGCGCTGGGTTCGAGTCTCGCGCTGCTTCCCTTCTTCTTCAAGATCGTTCATCCTTCCCGCTTCCTGAAAGAGATGCAGGCGCTGCGAACGTCGGCTCTGCGCCGTTTTCTCATGGACGTTGGCGCAGCCACCGGCCTGGGCTGGCTGGCGTTGCGCGGCGCGCAGAATGCGAAGCGGGCAAGGTGGCCGCGGCCGGCAGGCGTGGACGTAAGTCGCGTCCCTGAATTCTCCGATTGGGCCGACCCGCTCTGGTTGCGAGCGCGCGAACAATATCGCATGGCTGCAGTCCGCGATTCGGCAACGCTCCGCCGGCTCTACCCCGCGGCGGATCGGCACTTCACCCGCCTGCGCATCCAGCGCAACCAATCCGACATCGGGTGGGCCGTGGTCGGAGATAGGCGCAAAGATTCGAAGTACGGCTCGATGACCGTAGGATCAATCGTCGACTGTTGGGCTTCTCCGGAGGATGCCATCGCCGTGATGGACGCGGCGACCCGCGAACTGGAGGCTCAGAACGTCGATCTCATCGTTTCCAACCAGAGTTATCTCGCGTGGGGCCACGCGCTGGAATGTTGCGGCTTCTTCAAAGGCCCATCCAACTTCATCTTTGCAGCGTCAAAAAAGTACGCCGATGCTCTGCACCCGTTCGCGGAGAATTGTGGCAGGTTCCATATCACGCGGGCAGACGGTGATGGCTTGCCGCGTAATTTTTGATTTTGAGAAACCGATCGAAAAGACTTGGGCTGGTTTGATGAATGCCCTTCAGCCCGGAAGGCACGTTCCCTCAGGGGCTAAAACCCGCATTTTCCCAGGCCGTGAACGGCACGGCTGAAGCCGTGCCCTACCCAAAACCCGTATTCGAAACCAGCTCTTAATCCCCGTCAGTGCTGTCCTACATAGGAGGGCGCCGGGCTCACTTCCTCCGTGCTCAACTCGTATCCGAGACTCTTCATCAGCGGTCCCCATTCGGTTTCGATCCGCGACACGCACTCCGCCGGAAGGGTCGCGCGCCATCCACCGGACGCAGCCTGGCGCACAAATTGTTTATCCTGACGCGTGTTGCGCGTCTCCACCCACTTGCTTCCCTGCTCTTTTTCCAGCTTCCGCATGCGATCCGCGGAACTGAGTTCCACGGCTCGCGCCAGCCTCTCCGGCGCCGGCTCCAGACCGAGAATGCGGGCAACCTTGGCCAACTCGCGCGTCGGATCCGCGAGCAAATCTTCGTAGCGCAGCAACAAAAAGCCATCGTGCCCCTGGCGAGTGCTCACCCAACTCGTCACGTGGTCTCCCCAGGACCCGACCCTTACCCAGTACACCGGCTCCATCCACTCGTCCACAAATTTCTCAATCGGGTAAGCGTCTCGCATCGACTGCTTCTTCATCTCCCAGTGATAGTTTGAGACCACCACGTCGCGCGGATCGCGCACAATGTAGATGATTCTCCGATAGCGAGGATCGAAGCACTCGTGGCTTTTCAGAATTCGGGGCCGTGGCAAGTGGCGCAGAGTGCGATCGGAATGCTTGTACATATCCGGCACCAACCCCTCCATATTCAGAAAAGTCACCGGCTTTCCCTGGTGAAGCAGATTCCCCACCAGGAACCGCATCCATGTGTTGCCCGACCGCGGATACGAAGTCAGAAAGACATCGTCGGGAAAAATAGTAATATCCCGTTCTATTCGCAGCTTGCGGAAAAGGACATCGCTGACCCGAGATAAATGCTTCAGCCCCCCCTTGATCATCTACACCCTCCGAGAATGCTCCGCCGTGTGGCTCACTCCCACATTTTCCTTTGTACGCATCCCCGCCACACCGGAAAACAGACTACCATGTCGCGTTTTCTTCCCTAGCCCAGCCTTTAACGTCGTTGGGCGCAAGCGGCCTGCCATTTCTCCTCGCAATTTATTCTTCCGCCGGACTGCGTTCGGCCCCAGATCGATTGCCTTGCAGCCATCCGAGAAACTTTTGTTTTCGCGCAAACATGTTGCGAGCCTCGTTGCGCAACTTGCCCACAATCCGATAGCGAGACTTGGTAAACCACGGGACGCGGTGCGGCTTGCATCCATACTTTTCTTTGTAGGTGCCTTCGCCGCCCCAGTCGAAGATGGTGGCGCCGCGCTTCTTCCAGTAGCGCATGGCGTACCAGTGGCAAGCTTCATTGGGACGCAGGCTCTGATGGGCGCGAAAACTGGCGTTGCCCCAGAACTCGGCGATCTGGTTGAAGCCGGGATAGATTCCAGTGGCGATGCACTTCCCTTCCGGGTCGCGGGCGCGCAGCAGCAAAATGTTCCCCCCCGGCTCAACGTTGCGCACCAGGGCGCGGACGCGCTCCACCGAATAGGTGGGAACCAGGGACTGTTTGGCAAAAACGTCCTTGAGTTGCTCGTAATACTCGTCTGCGAATGCCAGGTCGTGGGCCTCTTCGATCTTGAGGCCGCTTTTGTCTGCCTTGCGAATGCAGCGGCGGCAGGCGCTTTCCATGCCATTGAACAACTCTTCTTCCGTGCGCGTCAGGTCGGTGCGATAGGACGCGTAGGATTCGGTTTTGAATCCGGCACTCTCGCCGTCTTCGAAGGTGAAGTTGGGATCGGAGATCTCGAGGTGCATGCACTTGAGGTCGTCCCAGGCAAACTTTTCCAGGGCTTCGAGGGCGGCGCGACGCGGGACGCCGGGATTGAGATTGAAGCCGATATAGGGAGTCGTCCATCCGGGAAACGAACTGCCCAGAACTTTCATGCCGAACTTCGAAAACGAGAGTCCGGTGAAGTATCCAAGGACGTCACTCGACTCACGCAGCTCGGCAAGCACGGGGTGGGCGTTCTGCGACTCTGCGACGAATTGCAGCCACTCGCGCGTCTGGAAGACGGTGCGATCGGCGAAACGGTCGAGGCGCGTCCAGTCGGCGGTTTTGATGTCGATGGGATAGAACTTCATTCGTTGTTAACTTTCATCTGTAGAGACGGGGCTTGCCCCGTCTCCCTGTCAGCGGAGACGCGGCAAGCCGCGTCTCTACGGGAGATTCTCACCAGCAAATTCCTTCATACGTCCCGGCACCTTCCGGACGCCGCGTCTTATCCAAGTGGATCAGATCAATCACAATCTGCTCAGGCCGAAGGTACTTCGCAAGCTGATCTTTGGTTGCCGATTTGTTGCCGAGAATCACGACTTCGGCGGAGCGCAACACACCTTCTAAATCGGCCGAGAGCACGGACCCAATGTGCGGGATGACCTCTTCGATGTACTGGCGATTGGCGCCGGCGATGCGGCCCAGGGAGACGTCCTCATCCCACACCTTGACTTCGAGGCCCTCGCCCATGAGGCGCTTGATCAACTGCACCTGCGGACTCTCGCGCAGATCGTCGGTGCCGGCTTTGAAACTCAGGCCGAGTTGCGCAATCTTCTTCTTCCCCGTGCTCATCACCATTTCCACGGCGCGATCGACGTGCTCGGCGTTGCTCGGCATGAGGGATTCGAGCAAAGGCAACTTGAGATCGAGTTCCTTGGCTTTGTAGGTGATGGCGCGCAGATCTTTCGGAAGGCACGACCCGCCAAAAGCGAAGCCCGGAGAAAGATAGGCGGGAGAAATATTCAGTTTGGTGTCGGAAGTAAAAATTTTGGTGACCGCCTGCGCATCGACCCCAAGATGCTTGCACATGGTTCCCATTTCGTTGGCGAAGCCGACTTTCAGCGCGTGATAGCAATTCGAAAAATACTTGACCATTTCGGCGACGGGGATGGTCGTCTCGAAGAGTGTGCCGGGAGTGTTCCGATAGAGTTCGCGCAGCGGCGCCAGGTGGTTGGTGTCGCTGGCTCCGAGAATCGTGTAGGGCGGGTTGAGGAAGTCGGCGACCGCGCTGCCTTCGCGCATGAACTCCGGGTTATAGCAGACGGTGAAATCCTGGCCGCACTTCTTGCCGCTTTCTTTTTCGAGAATGGGGAGCACGACGGTCTCGGTGGTTCCAGCCAGCACCGTGCTCCGCAGAACAAAAACGTGCGGCGATTTCTTCTGGCGAATGGCGGCGCCGATTTCCCGCGCAACACTCTCGATGTGGCTGAGGTCGAGCTTGCCATTTTTCAAGCTGGGCGTTCCAACGCAAACGAACGAAACTTCCGAATTCAGCACGGCTGCCGTGGCGTCGGTAGTCGCGTGCAGAAGACCGGCACGGTGCGCTTCGGCGACCATTTCGCTCATCCGCGCTTCGATGATCGGGGTGCGGCCGGAATCCATCATCTCAACTTTGGCGCGGCTCACATCCACGCCAATGACTTTGTGGCCCATGGAGGCGAAACAGGCGGCCGATACCGATCCGACATATCCCAACCCAAAAATGCTAACCGACAAACCCAAGCGAATTCTCCTGGCAATCCAGTATCTGGGGGCGATGGCAGTCCCCGGTCAAGCGGTAGCAAACCATTCTCCATCGGGGCGCGAGTCGTGTCCAAACTTGACAATAATACTATAGTTTCAATAACTTACGGAATATTCCCGATGCTCACTCTCGACTGACCGCAGCGCAGGGCAAAAGTGGATAACTATTTTCCACCCGGTGGAACTGCGATCGGTCAAACTATCCCCTAGCACAATCGTAGCGCAGCGAGCGGACATTGGTCACGGGTAGGAACCGGCGAGGGTAACAAGGGTAACTGGTGAGTCGAGGACGGCCTTTTCCGCATGTAAGATAAGAACCTGTGGCTTCTGGATGGCAAAACAAGTTGGCGCGCCTATCCCGTATGGACTGGGAAGAGCTGCGCGTCCGCGCGAGCCAGGAATTCAACAAGCAGCGCGACCTGCTCGCGCACCGGATGGGCATGCGGAACGGGTCGATTCCGCTGCATGCAGATGCGGCGGCGCGGCCGGGGCAATTCTTCTTTTCTGGCAGTGAAATTTCAGAGCGCGCTCGGTTATTGCGCAAACATCTGCCCAGCGAAGCGGACGCCATTCTGCGCGAGGCCGATGAGATTTGCGGCCATCGTTTTCGCCTGCTGGGCTACGAAAATCTTGACTTCACTCTTGCCTGCGATCGTGCCCGTGGCAATTTCAAAGACATCGATTTTAAGGAGATCGACTGGCATCTCGATCCCGTGCACGGCAAGCGTGCGCCGCTCGATCCCTGGTTCAAGATTCCTTTTCTCGATTTCGCGGTGGTGGGCGACCATAAAGTCATATGGGAATTGAACCGGCACCAGCATCTGGTAACGCTGGCCAAGGCCCAACTGCTGAGCGGGGATAAGAATGACAAGTACGTTCGCGAACTGATGTCGCTATGGCGCAGTTGGATCAGGGCGAATCCGTATCCGTTGGGAATCAACTGGGGAAGCACGCTGGAAGTTGCCTTCCGCAGTTTGTCGTGGATCTGGGTGGACCAGTTGCTCGCGGGAATGGGCGAACGCGCGGATATTCTCTCCGAACTCCGTTCGGAACTGGCGCCTGCCCTTGCGTTTCACGGGCGTTACATTGAGCGCTATCTATCTACGTATTTTTCTCCGAATACGCATCTGCTGGGAGAAGCAGTCGCGCTGTTCTTTCTGGGCACGTTGTATCCGCAAATGCCGGGGGCGGCTCGCTGGAAGGAATCCGGGTGGCAAATTGTGCTGCACGAGGCGGGGCGGCAAGTGCGTCCGGATGGCGTCTACTTTGAGCAATCGCTGCACTACCACGTCTATGCGCTCGATTTCTTCTTATATGTGCGGTTGCTTGCGGCGCGGAATGGAATGGAAATTCCACCCGCGTATGACGCGGTGCTCGGGCGAATGCTGGATGTGGTGGCCGCGCTCGCGCAGGCGGGGCCGGCGGAAGGCTTCGGCGACGACGACGGCGGGCGGTTGTGGAATCCGCGCCGCAACCGAACCGAGCAGATGACGGACCCACTGGCGCTGGGCGCGGTGATTTACTCCAGGGAATTTTCTGCGGCGCGGTTGACGGAGGAAGCGGTCTGGTTGTTTGGGAATCAAGCTGTCGAGGCGCTCTCGACAACGCAAACGAGCCCGGCAGCGCATTCGGTCGCGTTCCCCGACGGCGGGCTTTACGTGCTCGCGGATTCGCAGCCGTATGCACAGGCAATGGTCGTGGATGCCGGCCCGCAGGGCGTGGGCCGCTCCGGGCACGGGCACGCCGACGCGCTCAGTCTGCGGCTCACCATGGATGGACGCCGCTGGCTGGTGGACTCCGGAAGCGGCGTCTATATCTCGAGAGATCCGGCGGACCGGAACACGTTGCGCGGAACGGGTGCGCACAATACATTGCGCGTGGATGGCGTCGATCAGGCGGTTGCGGATGAACCTTTCTCGTGGACACACATTCCGGCCACGCAAGCGGAAGACTGGATCGCCGGGAAAAGCTTCACTTACTTTGTGGGCAGTCACAATGGATATGCGCGCCTGGAGGATCCGGTTGTGCATCGGCGGCACATACTGAAGATTGCAGGCGGTCTCTGGCTGGTGCGCGATAAGGCCACAGCATGTGGTGTGGTGGCGGGGCTCTGCCCCGCCGGAACGGGGCAAAGCCCCGTCACCACACGAAAAAGCACCGAAGCGGCACACGAACTGGAAATAAGGTGGCACTTCGCGCCCGATCTCGACGTTCGAAGCAGTAGCGCGGGAAGAGTGGAAATATCAGGTGGCGTTCGGTCCGCAGAATCACGATTGAATCTGATCATGCCGCAGGACACGGCCTGGCGTACGGAGGTTAGCAAAACCTTGCTTTCCCCATCTTATGGCGCGTTTCAGCCAGCGCCTTTGGTGCGATGCCATGCGCGTGTGTCCCTGCCGGCCGAGACCGCGACGGCCCTGGTGCCTCACCGCGGCGCAATCCGACAAGAGGATGAACCAAGGCTGTCCAGCATGGCGCAAGCGGCAGTCCAAGTCTACGAACTCGACGATCAGCAAAACAACGAAAGCCATGGATTCTTTTTTGCGCTCGGGGAGCAGGGGTGGAGCTCCGGAGCGTGGTCCTCCGACGCGCGCGTACTGTATTGCCGCATGGAAAAAGAAAAACTCGCGCACCTGATCGTGATCGGCGGAACGTACGCCGCCTGGCAAGGACAGCCTCTGCTGAAGGCGGCAGGACCATCCGCATTTTTCGAGTGGCGCAGGCGGGATGCATTGATGAATGGAACGCCGGGCGAGTTTTCGGTTACGTCTTTGTTCGAAGAGCTGACGAGCGAACGTTCGTCACCCTACGCGGGGAAACACTAAATGTGCGGCATCGCGGGGATTCTTGAATTCGGACGAGACGCGCGGGCAAACGCGGGAGCTCTGCGTGAAATGTGCCGCGTGATCACCCATCGCGGACCCGACGACGAAGGTTTTTATACGGACGGGACAGTCGGAATCGGCATGCGTCGCCTCAGCATTGTCGATGTTGCCGGCGGACATCAGCCGATTTCGAACGAAGACGGCACGCTCTGGATTGTCTTCAACGGTGAAATCTATAACCATCTCGCCTTGCGCGAGCAACTCATCGCGCGCGGCCACCGCTACAGCACGCATAGCGACACCGAGACCGTCATTCACCTCTTCGAGGAGTACGGCGCGGACTGTGTGCAGCATCTGCGTGGCATGTTCGCCTTCGCCATCTGGAATCGCAACACGAAAACACTCTTTATCGCGCGCGACCGGCTGGGCATCAAGCCGCTCTATTACAAATTGGCGCCGGAGCGGCTGCTGTTCGGCTCGGAAATAAAGGCGGTGTTTGCCCATGGCAGCGCGCGTCCCGAGTTCAATCGCGCGGCGCTGCCCGAGTATTTGGCCTTTGGATATTTATCCGGCGAGGAGAGTTTCTATGCCGGGATCCGCAAGCTGCTGCCCGGGCACACCATGACGATGGGTCTGGATGGCAAAGCGCAAATCCGGCAGTACTGGGATCTGGATGCCTCGGCGCCGCACGAATCGCGGGACGACAATTACTACGTCCAGAGTTATCGCGAGTTACTGGAAGGCGCAGTCCAGAGCCACCTGATGAGCGACGTGCCGCTGGGCGTGTTCCTCAGCGGCGGCGTGGATTCGAGCGCGGTAGCCGCGCTGATGACGAAACTGCGGCGCGAGCCAGTCGAGACTTTTTCCGTGGGCTACGCCGAGCAGCCTTACAGCGAGTTGCCCTTTGCGCGCGCGGTATCGGATCACATTCATTCGCAGCATCACGAAGTGCTGGTCAGCGAGCGGGATTTTTTCGCGGCGCTGCCGCATTTGATCTGGCATGAAGATGAGCCCATCGTGTGGCCATCGAGTGTCTCCCTTTATTTTGTAGCCCGCCTGTCGCGAGAAAGAGTGACGGTCGTGCTGACCGGAGAGGGCGCGGATGAAACCCTCGCCGGCTATACGCGCTATGCCTTCACCTTGAAAAACGCGGCCATGGACCGCGCCTACCGCGGCGTGGTTCCGGGCGCTCTGCGGCGCGGCTTGCGCAACGCGGTTGCGAACTCTTTCCTGCTGGGAGCAACCCTGCGCCGGAAACTGGAGCACACGTTTCTCGCCAAGGATGGCAATTCCTGGGCGTCTTTCTATTTCGATAATTTCTTTTCCGCTTTCGGCGAGGCGGAACAAAGCGGATTGCTGACCGCCGAGTTCGCGCGAGAAGCCGCTCCCAGCGCGGCGTATGAGAATGTTGTCGGTTATTGGGACCACTCGTCGGGAGAAATGCTGCAGCGCCTGCTCTACACCGACATCAAAACTTACCTGGTCGAACTCCTCATGAAGCAGGACAACATGAGCATGGCCGCATCCATCGAAAGCCGGGTGCCGTTTCTCGATCATGTACTGGTTGAATTTGCGACCCGAATTCCGCGTGAAGTGCAGATTCAGGGACTAGCCGGCAAACGGATTTTGAAGAAGGCGGTGGAAGATCTGTTGCCGCACTCGATTCTGTACCGCCCCAAGCTGGGATTTCCGACGCCGTGGAGCGGATGGCTGGCGGGACCGCGGCTGGAAATGATTTGCGAGACCTTGCTCGAGCCGCGCTCGCTGAATCGCGGATTCTTCCGGCGCGAAGCGATCGAGAAACTGTTCGCCGAACATCGCGCGAAGCATCGCGACAACTACGATCGTATCTGGCGGTTGCTCAATCTTGAGTTGTGGCACCGCGTTTGTCTCGAAGGCGAATCGCACAGCGAGATTGGCGCGACCGGATGATGGTCACGGCTTCGTTCGGATGACGGATTCATTCTCGACGATTGAATCCGAGCTCATTAGGCAAGAACGGCCTGATACTCCTCATAGGCGCCATTGAAATCGGTGATCTGATGGGCGCCCTCGAAGTGCCAGATCCTGGTCGCGACTTCATCAATCAGATCCTCGTCATGCGTAACCAGCAGCACCGTTCCGTGGTAGCGCTGCAGCGAAATATTGAGGGCGTTGATCGATTCGAGATCCAGGTGATTGGTCGGCTCATCCAGCACCAGCACGTTCGGCTTCTGCAGCATCAGTTTGCAGAAAACCAACCGCGCCGCCTCGCCGCCGGAGAGCACGTCGGTCCGCTTCTCGGCATCCTCGCGCGGAAACAGCATCTGGCCCAGGATGCCGCGAATCTCTTCGGTCGAAGCCGATGGATCCCACTGATGGAGCCACTCCAGAACCTTGATGCCCGGCTCGATGAGCGCCTTGTGATCCTGCGCGAAATATCCCACGGCGGCTTCATGACCCCAAATGACTCTTCCGCTATCCACAAAGGGCCCATCGTACCCGCTCGTCTTTCGCAGGTCCGATTCCGAAACCGTTGGCGAATTCGCGAGCAGCGCATTCACTAAAGTGGTCTTGCCCGAGCCGTTGCGGCCCATCAGCGCGATCTTTTCCCCGCGGAGCACGCTCGCCGTGAAGTTGGAAATCACCTTGGCATCTCCGTACGACTTACTAACACCCTCGATTTCGAGAATATGTTTGCCGGAGGGCCGCTTCTGCTCGAACTTCAGGTACGGACGCTGGATGTTGGACCTCGCCAGTTCGGTGACCTGCAGGCGCTCGACTTCCTTGCGCCGCGACTGCACCTGGCTGGAGCGGGTTCCGGCGGAGAAGCGGGCGATGAACTCGTTCAACTGGTCAATCTTCTTTTCGCGCTGAGCGTTCTGCGATTCGATCTGCGAGCGAATCTGCGTCTTCGCAACTACCATGTCGTCATAAGTTCCGGTGTAAGTAATGATGGTCTCGTAATCGATGTCGGCAATGTGGGTGCAAATACCGTTGAGGAAATGGCGGTCGTGCGAGATCACGATCAGCACGCCTTCATATTGATTCAGAAAAGTTTTCAGCCAATGGATCGAGTCGAGATCGAGGTGGTTGGTGGGTTCGTCGAGGAGCAGGGCCTGCGGATGCCCAAACAGAGCCTGCGCCAAGAGCACGCGCATTTTTTGTCCGCCCGGAATCTCCGACATTTTCCGCTCGTGCATCTCGTCGGGAATATCGAGGCCCTGCAGCAGAATTGCCGCATCGGTTTCGGCGGTGTAGCCGTCTTCCTCGCCGACGATACCTTCGAGTTCGCCGAGTTTCATGCCGTCCGCATCGGTCATCTCATGCTTCGCGTAGATGACTTCCCGTTCTTCGAGAGCGGCCCACAGGCGGCGATTGCCCATGATGACCGCGTCGATCACCCGATACTTATCGAAGGCGAATTGATCCTGGCTCAGAACTCCCAGCTTGCGCGGCCGGACGACGGTTCCTTTTTGTGGTTCAAGTTCACCGGTGAGAAGCTTCATGAACGTGGATTTGCCCGCGCCATTGGGACCGGTGAGGCCGTAGCGCTTCCCCGGAACAAAGCCGGTGGAAACTTCGTCGAACAGAACTTTGGCGCCGTAGCGCATAGACACATTGCTGACTGAAATCATGATGTTTTAGGAAACTGCGGGAATCGACCCAATCGGAGGAAACGCAGCTATTGTTATTAGAATATCACGAGCCAAGGTCAAAGACCTCACCACAGGGGACACGGACGTCACGGGGAAAACCTAGGATTCATGTTAGCCTTTTCAACGTGATGAACAACTCTCGGCCTTCTTCCATCGATCTTCAGGCAATGGCGCGGCAGGTCATGCTGGCACAGGGCTTCGAGCCGGATTTTCCGCCCGAGACGCGGCAACAACTCGTGGACATCAGCGCGCATCCGCCACAACTGGCGCCTTCCGGCAAGGTCCGCGATCTGCGCGGCCTGCTTTGGTCTTCGATCGATAACGACACCTCGAAGGACCTCGACCAGATCGAGGTTGCCGAACGCTTACCCAATGGCGACGTCAAGGTGATGGTGGGCATCGCCGACGTGGATGCGTTTGTCGCCAAGGATTCTCCCATCGATCGGCACGCGGCCAAAGAGACGACCACCGTTTATACCGGCATCTGCAATTTTCCGATGTTGCCGGAAGAGCTTTCGACGGGCGCGTCGTCGCTGCTCGAAAACGTGGACCGTCCGGCGATGGTGATTGAGTTCGTGGTCAGTGCGAGCGGCTCGCTCAGATTCGAGCAACGTGTATCGCGCGATCGTTCGCAACAAAGCGCAACTCACCTACGGCGCGGTCGGAGCGTGGCTGGAAGGCGCGGCGGCGGCTCCGCCGAAAGTGGCCGCGTCTGCGGAATTGCAGGCGCAGCTCAAGCTGCAGGACGAAGTTGCCCAGGCGCTCAAGAAATTGCGCTACGAGCATGGCGCGCTGAATATCGACACCAGCGAAGTGCATCCGGTGGTGCTCAACCAGCAGGTGGTGGATGTCGTGAAGCAGGAGAAGAATCGCGCCACCGAGTTGATCGAAGACTTCATGATCGCCGCCAACGGCGTGGTGGCGCGGCTGCTGGAGAAGAGTTTCTTCCCTGCGCCGCATCGTGAAGACTCCCGCGCATTGGGACGGCATCGTGCGGCTAGCGGCGGCGCAGGGTGAGAAGCTGCCCGCGCAAGCTGATTCCAAGGCGCTCAACGATTTTCTGGTGAAGCGCAAGGCCGCTGATCCCGATCACTTCGCCGACTTGTCGCTCGCGGTCATCAAGCTGATTGGGCCGGGAGAATATGTGCTGGAGCGGCCGGGCGATCCCGAGCAGGGGCACTTCGGGCTGGCCGTGCAGGATTACACGCACTCGACCGCGCCCAACCGGCGCTTTGCGGATGTGGTCACGCAAAGGCTGATCAAGGCCTTGCTCGACGGGAAACCCGGGCCTTACTCCGACGACGAACTCGCCGCGATCGCCGCGAACTGCACGCAGAAAGAAGATGCGGCGCGCAAAGTGGAGCGCGAAATGGCGAAGCGGCTGGCCGCCGTGGCGATGAGCCATCGGGTCGGTGAAACGTTCGACGCTATCGTCACCGGAGTCACTCCGAAGGGGACGTTTGTTCGCGTGCTGCAGCCGCACATCGAAGGATTGCTGGCTCAGGGAGCGCAGGGGTTGCACGTGGGGGACAGGGTGCGGGCGAAACTGACTCGGACTGACGTGCAGCGCGGGTATATTGATTTTGTTCGAGCATAGGACTGCTAAAATCCGGGTATGGCATATCCACTGGCTGTGTGTACCGCTTGCGGAAACTTCGCTTGGGGAGAATCACAAATCAACCGACAGTGCGCCAAGCAGTTTGGTCGTAAGCGTTGCCGTGGAGTCTATGAAGCCGCCGTCCACTACACGTTTCAGGATTGTCCGGGTTGCAAGGGAGAAGGCCGGAGGGATGGAGAGGAGTGTCGGCAATGCTCGGGGCAACGATTGATTGCAGAAAAATACCGTCCCGGTAGTGGCGCTACGGCGCATTCCAGATGACGAAGGCAATCCGGGGGTGGTCACCCACTCTTCTTTTCCAGTTCGGCCCAGCGCGCGTAGAGCGCATCGAGTGCCTGTTGAGCCGCGTCCAGAGCGGTCTGCGCGCCGACGAGACGTGGAGCATCCATCGCGTTGGCCGGATCTTCCAGTTCTGCACGTTTGGCTCGCACTAACTGCTCGGCTTCTTCTACTCGCTGCTCGATGGCGGCGTATTCCCGCGCTTCCAGGTAGGAGAGTTTCTTCTTAGTTGGCGCTGCCGATCTCGAATCCACTGGCATCTGCGAACTCGCCGCTGTTGCCACCTCTGACTTTGTGCGTTGCGCCTGCCATGCCTCCCATTGCCCGTAGTCGGCGAAGGTGTTGGCATCGCCTTGGCCGTTCAGTCCGAGGACAATGCTGGATACGCGGTCGAGCATGTAGCGGTCATGCGTCACCAGCACGAGCGAGCCGGGAAAATCGATCAGGCTTTCTTCCAGAATTTCGAGCGTCGGAATGTCGAGGTCGTTGGTCGGCTCGTCGAGCAGGAGAATGTCGGCGGGCTGAAGCATGAGTTGCGCGATCAGGACGCGCGCGCGTTCGCCTCCGGAAAGGCGCCCGACGGGCTGGCTGAGTTGCTCGCCGGTAAACAGGAATCGTGCCGCCCATCCGGCGACATGAATTACGCGATCTCGATACACAACGGAATCGCCGTCGGGTGCTAGCGCGCGGCGCAGAGTCACGTCGGGATCGAGGGTGCGGGTCTGGTCGAAGTAGACGATGCGCAGCCAATCGGCGCGGCGAATCTCGCCTCCGGTCGGAGCGAGATCTCCCTGCAACAAGCGGAGCAGGGTCGTCTTGCCGCTGCCATTCGGACCGACGAGGCCTACGCGCATTCCAGCCGTTAGGATGAAGTTGAGCCCCTCGAACAATGAGCGAACGCCCAATGATCGAGCGCCCAACTCGCCGGTTCCCATGGTGCAGGTGACATCCCGCAGTTCGATCAGCCGCTTGGTCTTGCGGTCGGTCGCGGAAAAATCGATTTGCGCTGTGGCGCTGCGGGTCCGCGCATTCAGATCGGCTAGCTCTCCCATGAGCTCGCCTGCCTTGCTGATGCGGGCTTTGGACTTGCGGGTGCGGGCTTTCGCTCCGCGGCGCAGCCACTCGATTTCTCCGTGCACTAGATTCTCCAGCGCTTCCTGGCGCCTGGACTGGGCGTGCAGGAATTCTTCTTTCTTCTCCAGAAACTCACTGTAGTTGCCGTGAACGCGGAGGGAACCATCGGGATAAATGCGATTCAGTTCGACCATGTCGGTGGTGACATTTTCGAGAAAGTAGCGGTCGTGGCTCACGATGACGCTGGCGAATGCCGCCTGCTCAAGCAGATCTTCGAGCCACGTGATTCCCGGAAGATCGAGATGGTTGGTAGGCTCGTCGAGCAGCAGAATGTCAGGATGCTGCACCAGGGCTTCGACAATTGCGAGACGCTTCTGCCATCCGCCGGACAACTCGGTCGCTTGTGCTTCCAGGTCTTCAAAGCCCGCGCGGCCAAGAGTCTCGGCAAAGCGAGCGCCGCGCTCGGTTCCAGAGACGCCGCAACGATCGAGGGCGCCCTCGATCACCGACCGCACCGTGGCTCCGGGCTGGAATCGCGAGTCTTGCTCGACACAGGCGAGACGGGTTCGCTTCCGGAACGACACTTCCCCACTGTCGGCGGCAACCTCGCCCGCCAGAATTCGGAGAAGAGTGGATTTGCCCGATCCGTTCGGGCCAATCAGTCCGATGCGATCTCCGTCAGAAATGGTGAACGAAACATTCTGGAAGAGCGGGTTCGCTCCGAAGGCTTTCGTAATTTCCTGCGCGTTGACAATGGGCGGCAATGTGGAGCGGTCTCCTCTGAATGGCGATGCTTTGAGAGTATCAGTTGGAGCGTAGCGCCGCCGTCGCCGCGGGCGAGACGCCGCGGGGCGTCCGGCAAGATGTCGACGCTACGTCCTAGCGGGCAATGCCTTGCTTTAGATCCAGCGCAACTTGCGCTACGTTCTCTGGTTTGCCGAGATCGCGCCAATAGTATTTGTCGGCGCGAAAGCCGAGGATTTTCTCTCCTTGGGCCGCGAGACGCAGATACGAAGCAATAATGGAAAAAGCGCCCTCTTCGGTCATCAGGGAAAAGAGACGAGGCGAGATAACGTGGATGCCGGAAAACGCCCATGCCTGCGCCTGCTGGGCGGGGCGAACCAATTCAGGTGGGTGATTGCGGCCAGTGCGCCGGCCACAGAGTTCGTGTCGCTCGTCAAAGAGAAGATAGCGGGAAGTCTCGCGGTCCTGTACCGCGAGCGTCGCCAGGGCTTGAGTTTCACAGTGAAGTTGCCGCATACGCTCGAGATCGATCGTGCTGAGGACATCGACATTATGCAAAATGAATGGAGCTTCTTCGCCGGAATGCCCAGGCGAATCTTTGAAAAACCAGGCGGCTTTTTTCAATCCACCGCCGGTGTCGAGCAAGACATCCTCGCGGGAGATCTCAATGCGCATACCGAAGTTGCCGTTCTTTTTCAGGTAATCGACCACCATGTCGGCAAGGTGATGAACATTGATAATGACCTCGCGAGTCCCAAAAGCGCGCAAGCGCGTAAGCGCGATCTCGAGCAGCGTGCGGCCGTTGATTTCCACCAGCGCTTTTGGGCGATCGTCGGTGAGCGGCCGCAAGCGCGTGCCCAGGCCGGCGGCGAGGATCATGGCTTTCATGGGTTCATTGCTTTCATTGGTTCAGGTGCTCCTGTTCACGATGACGCACCACCACTTCCACAGCACCCTGCGCGCGCAGATGATCCGCCAACTGCTCGGCCAGATAGACGGAGCGATGCTGGCCGCCGGTACAACCGAACGACACCATCAAGTGCTTGAAGCCGCGACTCTGATACGTACTGACGCTGGCATCCACCAGCGAGATCGCACTGGCAAGGAACTGGCGCACGCTCTCCTGTTGATCGAGATAGTCGATGACGGCCGCATCTTTCCCGGTGAGGGATTGGAAGCGTTCTTCGCGGCCGGGATTCGGGAGGCTGCGGCCGTCGAAAACGAAACCGCCGCCGTTGCCGGTGTCGTCTTGCGGCAGGCCGCGGTGAAATGAAAAACTGAAGATCCGCACCGTCAGCTTCTCCGGCTGCGAGGTCGACGTCAAGCCTTGCAACTTATCCGAGGCTACCATGCTTTTGAAAGCTTCCATCAGCATGGGCAGCGCGATGGGTAACTCCGCATTGTGAAGGAGCCAGCGCAGATTTTTCAGCGCGTAGGGAACGCTTTGCAGGAAATGTGCTTTGCGTTCGTAAAAGCCGCGAAAGCCATACGCGCCCAGGGCCTGCATGATGCGGACATACACGTAGGCGTAGTAATACTGCATGAAGGCGGCGCGATCGAGTTCGATAAAACCAGCCAGGCTGTCGAGATAGTGATCGAGCAATTGCTGGCGCAGTTCCGGCGGCAGGTCGGCCTTGGCATCGTACAGCAGCGACGCGACATCGTATTGCAGCGCGCCTTTGCGACCGCCTTGATAGTCGAGGAAGAAGGGCTGGTCTTCGTTCGGAACTCCGTTCGGCGCTCTGTTCAGCACTTTGCGCAGCATGATGTTGCGGGACTGGAAATCGCGATAGAGAAAATAATCGCGGTTGGCGCTCAACAGGAATTTTGTCAGGCGGGTGAAGTCCTGTTCAAGCGCCTGCTCGTTGAAGGGAACGCCGGCGAGCCTGAGAAAGTAATACTTGAAGTAGTTCAGATCCCACGCGATAGATTGGCGGTCGAAGCTCGAGCGCGGATAACACACTTTGTAATTCAAATCGCGGCCCGCTTCCACCTGAAAGCGCGGCAACACGGCGACGACCTTGCGATAGGCCGCGACCGCTTCGGGAGCAATGGTCGCGCCGTCTCGATGGCCGGAGAGCAAATCAAAAAGCGTGGTGTCGCCAAGGTCTTCCTCGAGATACGCGCCTTGGCTTAGGTCTTCGGCATAAATTTCCGGCACCGGGAGGCCGTGGCGGCGAAAGTGGCGCGAGAATTCGAGGAAAGCTACATTCTCCTCGCGGACCTCGTAGAGAACGCCAATGGCGCTGAGTTTTTCGTTGGAAAGCCGGATGATCTTGCGGCCCGAACCACCGAGTTCGCCCTGCAACGGCTGCGCTCGCTCGACCGGCGAGTGGAAATGCTGTTCAAAGAGTCGGTTTAGAACATCCATGAGAAGTGAAATCGGCGACTCGGCACCCACATAAAGATAACATCGGACGTGCGGACGAACCGCCTGCGATCCGCGGAGCAACGAGCGGCCGGGCGGGGCGCCCGGCTCTCCATCCGCACGTAAGTCGTGACTAGCGAGGTCCGCTCGTCTGCGCCGAGGCCACTTCGCCGCCGTCTGGGACGATGAAGGCATCGACGCGCAGCCCGTCCGGCAGTTGGGCGCCGGGGTCGAGTTCCACGAGGGTTTCCAGGATCTTGGTATCGACTTTTTCCGCGGGTTCGTCGGTGCGAACATTCTTTGGCCCGAGTTGTTGGCCGACTCGCACTACGTGTGCCCAAAACTTCTGTTTACCGAAAGCGTCCGCGGTGACATAAGCCTTTTGTCCGACGCGAACTTTGCCGACATCGGTTTCGTCCACATCCACGCGCACGCGCAGCGTCTTGCGATCCCCGATGGTCAAGATGGGATCGGGGACGGTGGATGAGTTGGAGACGCTCTCGCCACTGCGATGGTGCTTGCGGAGCACCGCACCGTCGATGGGCGCGCGGATAAAGGTCTTTTCGTATCGGGCCTGCGCTTCTTCGAGTTGCGCCCGCGCCAACTGCAAATCGGCTTCGGCGAGCGAGCGGTCCTCCTCGCGCGCGTGATCGTCAACCAGGGAATGCTGCTCCACTTTGGCCTGGTATTGCGCCTTGGCGACGTCGGCTTCGCGGGCGTAGCGCTCCATTTCTTCGCGCGAGACCACGCCGGCGGAATAAAGTTGCTGCCTCCGATGCATTTCCGAGTCGGAGTTCTCCATCACAGCCTTGGCCTCGTTCACCGACGACCAAGCTTCGTCGCGCTCCTGATGGCGGGCGCCGTTGATCACTTTTCGCAGCGTGGCTTTTTTCGCGGCGACGTTCGCTCTTGCCGATTCAACTTGGGCGCGATAATCCCCGTTTTCAAGTTCGGCCAGAACCTGGGAGCGGTGGATGACATCGCCTTCCTCAACGAAAACCGCTTTCAGGCGGCCGCTCAGTTCGCAGCCGATTTTGATGTCTTCCGAGTAAGGCTCGACTTGGCCCGGTCCTGCGATCAGGGCGGGGGCTGGAGTAACGGCAGCGGCCACGGAGACGGAGTTTTCGCGCGCGTGCCGCAGCGAGATAACGAGCGAAGCGATTAGGAGAAACGCCGCGAGCCCGATCAGCAGCGCGGTGCGGTTCTTCGTGAAATTTGCGATCGAAAGGTTCTTACTCATAACACGTCTCCGCAGACCTGTTTCAATTCCTCCGCAGCTCGCGCCAGTGCCGTCTCCAGCGGGGCCTGACGACGACCGGCACCTGCAAGGACCTGGAGCGCCCGGGTTCGCGCATGAACCACTTTCTCAACGGCGCATTCCAGCAGCATCGAACACTCGCGGTCGGAATATTTTTCGAGTACCGACAAGACGTATACAAAACGGTCAAACGGCTTCAGACTCGTGATCGCGTCCGCTTGAGTGTCCGGCTCCGGGATACCGGCCGCTGTCTTTGTTTCGTGCTGCAAGGGCGAGGGAAAGGTGATGCGGATGGCATTCTTGACGACCATGCGCGTTGCCCAAGAGTGCGCCCATTCTCGAAACACCGCGTTCCCTTGCAGACAATCTTCGAGACCCGCAACCAGGCATTGCTCGGCCTTGTGGCGATCTGCCGTCAACAACAATGAGAGGGTGTACAAATGGTCCACGTCATCGGCAAACATTTGGCAGAAGTCGGCCGGCATCGCGTAGTCCGTTCTTTTGGTTCTATCTTGCTCGCTTCGCTGGAAAGGACAATTCATAGAGTTGCCTCTAAACTTGCTCCCACCATGTTGTGCACGGGAAGGCTGGGGATTTCCGCTGTTGCCGCGCTGTTGTCGCCGGCGATGGTCCCGTCTTCGATCTTCACGATGCGGTCGGCGAAATCGAGCACGCGCGAGTCGTGGGTGACAATCACGACCGCGCGGCCGCGCTGGTGCGCCAGTTCGGCCATCTGCTGCATCACGTTGCGTCCGGTGTGGGAATCGAGGGCGGCGGTCGGCTCATCGGCGAGGATGATTCCGGGATCTCCAGCGAGAGCGCGGGCGATGGCCACACGCTGCTTCTGACCGCCGCTCAGGTCGGCGGGGAATGCGTCGTACTTGTCGGCGAGGCCTATTTGTTCGAGAAGCTCGTGAGCGCGCTGCTTCGCTTTCACCTTGGGAGTCTTCTTCAGGTCGAGCATCAGCTCCACGTTCTCGGCCGCGGTAAGCGTGGGGAAAAGATTGAACCCTTGAAAAACAAATCCGATGTGCTCGAGGCGGATCGCCGGAAGATCTTTTTCGTGCAGGGTGGTGACTTCCCTGCCCGCGATGCGCACGCTGCCCGACGTCGCCGAGAGAATGCAGCCCATGATCGAAAGCAGCGTCGTCTTGCCGCTGCCCGACGGGCCCACCAGCATCAACAGTTCGCCGCAGCGAACGTCGAGATCGACCCCGCTCAAGGCCAGCGTTCCACTGCTGCCCTCGGTGTAGGTTTTGGTGAGCTGGCGGACTGCAATTGCGGGTTGCATTTTCGTTCTCCGTTACGAAACTCTTGCGCGGCTGCCGATCCGGCAAAGCCAAACCTGCGCCCCTCCCAGACAACTGCCGAGCTGCGCTCGGCTTGGACGGCCGGGGGCGGCCGTCCCTACGCGAGCTCTAGCCTTTGAAAACCATTGCGGGATCGATGTGCATAACTTTGTTGATTGACACCAGCGCCGCGCCCACACACATCGCGAGCGTCAGAAAAAACATGCCGACCGCCATGGGCATCGGCATCAGGATCGCCGCCCCGCCTTTCTGGCTGGCTTGCACAACAAGAAAGCTGACAATCATCCCCAGGACGTAACCGATGACGGCGCTGATCCCCGCTTGTTTCATAATCACTTTGTAGACATAACTGTTGGGAGCCCCGATGGCTTTCAACGTCCCGAACTCGCGGATGTGATCCATCGTGGTGGCGTAAATGGTCTGCGCGACCACTACGAAGCCAACCACCAGGCCGAGCACGGCGGCGATCAGCACGGCCACGCCCGCGCCGGTGGTGAACATCCAGTAAAAGCGCGTCATGCGGCTGAATTCGGCCGTGGTATAAACGTCGATATTCTTTACCTGCGCGAGAATGCCGCGGCGCACCTGCTCAAGATCCGCTCCGGGCGCGGCTTTCACCAGGATGTAGGTGGTCTGGTCTTCCTTCATTCCGGCAAAGTCCTGCCCATGCTTGAACGTGGAGAACACGTAAGGCGAGGTGGTAAACGAGCGAATTCCGCGCGTAAAACCCACTACTCGGGCACGGTGACCCCGCACCTCGAAGACCTCACCCACGCCGGTGACTCCCAGTTTCTTCTTGTAGATCTCATCGAGGATCACGGCATCGGGATCTTTCAAATCTTCTGCGCGGCCTTCGACCAGATTCCAGGGACGCCCGAGTTCGGAATCGGGATTCGCCCCAATGATCTGCACCGACTCTTGCGAGCCGTTGTGCAGTTTCCACTGCGTCCACTGCGCCACCAGCTTCTCCGCGTCGCCGACGCCAGGCACGGCGCGAATCTGGTTCAGCTTGCGTTCGCTGAATGGCACGCCCATTTCGACATAGGGAACCTTGGGCGATGTGACCCACAAATCCGCGCCCGCATGATCGATCAGGTTAGAAGTGGTAACGGTGAAACCGAAGAACAGCCCTAACTCCACTACGATCAGCACCACGGCAAACACAATTCCCGTGAGCGTAACCGTGAGCCGGACCTTGTCGTGAAAAAGATTCCGCTGCGCTAGGGGAGGCATTGCTACTTCGCCTCTCTCAGCAACCCGCGCATGATGACGTCGAGCATGGTCTCGGCGCGATCCTCGACTGGACGCCAATCGACCCAATCGTCTTTGCACTTGGCAATGTTCAGCGAGATCACGCCGTGCACCGCTGCCCATACCGTCTGGGAAACCAGTTCGGCATCGACGAGTTCTTCACGAAAGCGTCCGGCGTTGATCACTTCCTGGACAGCCCACTTCAGAAACGCGTACGCATCGACTTCCGGGTTGCCCCTCTCTTCCCGCATGTCGTCATCCAGTTCGACCGGAGGATGCGGCGTCATGAACATGAACTTGTAGTGGTTGGGATAATGCGTGCCGAACTCGATATAGGTCCGTCCGATCTGCTTGAGACGCTCGACGGGATCGAGCGGCATGGCCGAACCTTGAAACACTTCCGCCAAGCGGGCGTAGTCCTGGTGGCAGAGTTCGCGGAAGAGTTCATTCTTGTCGGCGAAGTGGACGTAGATGGCAGTGGGCGAGTACTCGATCTTCTCCGCCACCCGGCGCATGGAAACGCCTTCGTAGCCTTCGGTGACGAACAATTCGCGAGCCGCGTCGAGGATCTTGTCGCGGGTTTCGCACTTCTCGCGCTCGCGTCTTTCTTTCACGCCCATAACGATGATCCGTTGATTAACGGTGTTAACTTACCAGTGTTAACTTACAACTCGCTGGTACTACTTGTCAAGAAATATTCTTTCCGGTCGAGCCAATCTATTGAAACTAAAGGAACAATGTTGGCTGACCACATCATGCCGTGGGGGGAATGGCGCTGGACGCCGGAAAACTCGTATGTGTTAGATACTCGGGTTGGAAATTGTCACCACGGTGCTGGCGGGGCCGATCTTGCCGTCGGCTGACACGTAAGAAATGCGGTATCCAACACTTGCTGAAGCCGGCACATGGTTGTCTGTGGCAGTCTGAGCGGTCATAGGTCCGGCAATCCGAATCCAGCCATTCTTCGTCCGGCCATTCTTCGTTTGCTCATCGCTGGTTTGATCCTGTCGCTCCACGATCAAGGTGAGGCCGGCAGGCGGTGGCTGAAACTGCAAAACCACATGAGGATACGGGCTGCCTGCGTACTGCGCGGTGGGAGTCGGAGGCGTAGGAATCTGCGGAGAGCCAACGCGAATCGCGACCGGGCGCGTCGGGTCGCTGCGATTTCCCTTCTTGTCGACGGCGACCAGGCGGTACCAGTATCTTTCGCCGGGGTTCACGTAAAGATCGGTGAACTGACGCGCATCGCCGGAGAGCGGATCGCCGATTACAACTCCCAGATCGGCCTCGCGCCCGGAACGCAACACTAAGACCTGCGCTGTCTTCTCCGCGGGCAATGCAGGAACAAAGTCCACCACAGCTTTGCCCTCGGCACCGCTCGAACCGGTGATGGAAGGCATTTCCGGAACGGAGCGATCGGCAATCGCAACCTGCACAGAAGCGCTGACCGGGCCCTCCGCATTGTCGAAGGCCACCGCCAGGACGCGGTATTCCATCTTCACGTCGGAACTCAGACCGAGGTAATCGTCATAGAGCGGCTCAGGTGTTACGTGAGAATTGAGACGCACCCAATTCTCGACACCGACATTTCCAGTTAAAGCGCGCCGCTCGACGAAGTATCCTGCCACGGGAAAACCGACTGGCTTCCATGTGAGGCGGACGCGCGTCTGGCCTGTATCGGCGGCGAGCCCATCGACTTTCGGCGGGGCTCCGGGATTCCGCGGCTGTGCCGCGGCAGCGCTTGAGGGGTTGCCCAAGTCTCCCCGAGAATTCACGGTCCGGACACGATAGTAGTAAGTCGTGCCTCCTCGAACCGTCGCATCTTCATATTGCGCGGTGGTAGGCGGAAGAGCCTGCGCCGCCAGGGCTTCGTAAGGCCCGGCATATAGAAGCGCGCGTTCCACGACGTATCCGGCAAGATTGGGCTTCTGCTCGGCGGGCCAACTTACAACAATCTTTCCAACTCCTCCGGCGGCCGTCACCGGATGCGGCGGTTCGAGTGCGTGAAAGTCCGGATAGAAGATACGAATCGAAGTTCCCGCGCTGCGGCGGCCGAAAACGTCCACGCTGAAAACCCGATAGGTCAACATTTCATCTGGGGGAGCATTCCGGTCAACGACCAGTGGTTTCTTCGGATCCCACCGAAGGCCGACCACCGCAGGATTGGCGGTCACCGGGGCACCCGACTGGCCTCCACCATCGCGCTCGATTGCATAGGCGACGACCGAGGGCTGATGGCCGTCGGCCGGCGGATTCCAAAATAGCGACACACCGTTCCTGTCGCCTCTTGCCTCCACCCCATCCGGCGCCGACGGCGGAGCTGTAGCCTGCGAGGAATCAACCGGAGAACTTGTCATTTGGACGGTTGGCTTTCCGGCGCTGTCGAGTCCTTCCACCTTATAAGCGCGGCTGCCTGGAGGCACATTGTCCAATGTCCATGAAAGACCTAGTGCCCGCGCAAAGCTCGGCTCGCTGAAAACGCGCAGGCTCAGAATGGCAAGCAGATTCTTTCGCTGCTGACTGGAATCCGGGACGGCCAGCGCGGCTGCCAGTTTTTGGATGGTGTCCTGGTCTTCGACGGAGAGCGGCCCCAGGGCCGTTGGGTCTCCCGTCTTGATCTGGGGAACCAGCACTTGCCCTGTAGAATCGGACAGCCTCCAACCACCGGCAGGCCACTGCGAAGGCGGTGGGAACCAGAACAGGGAGACATGGCCCTTGCCGTCAGAGGCCGTAAACATGGTTCCGGGGGCCTCCTGCGCAGGACAAAATGAAGCGGCGAGCGCCAGCCCGCTGAGAATAGCTATGTAGTGCAAGACTCGGCGAAGGTTCATCGGAATCATAGGTGCACCGAAACCGTTACATCACCCACCGGAGTTCCAACCGTCGCGCTGGCGTGAACGTCGAGCGGCGCATACTCTGCGTGGACTTGGGCAGATACGCCAACGTGAACGCACCCGCCAATGCTGCCATCAAGAGGTATGCTCACACTTACGCAGACTCCCGCTTCTACGTTGGCGGAAAAATCTCCGGCAATGTGGGGCTGTGGAGTTACCGTAAGCCCCATATCGACACCGCCTTTGATGTAACCGGAAATGCCGCCGGCTCCGGCTTCGAGGTCGATGCATTCGCCGCCGCCAAGTGAAAGCCCGCGTCGGAGAGCATCATGTACATGTCGGCGTCCGTGACCAGCAAGTGGCCGCGAACTCGAGGGCCTTGCTGCTTGCCGAAGTCAACATGCCAGGGCCCACTCGGGCCAAAGTGAAGGTCAATGGCGGCGTCATTCTTGCCGCTCCCTAGATCTGCATAGGCCGCATCGTCCATAAAACTCAGGTGGCCCCAAATGCGCCCGTCGAAGTTGCTGCCCGCGTATTGGAAGTAGCCCTGAAAATCGCCGTTGCCATTGTCGGGGACTTTAAGAATCCAGGAGTGAAAATCCATGCGGGCTCCGGCATCCTGGCCATTCGCCTTGATGACCAGGTCGCCGTCCACCGTGCACGTGAATTCGTCGGCATGTCCCGATGCGAGCTCCCGCCATGAAGAGAAACGAGTTTTGAGATGTGTCCGGACTCTCAGCGTTCAGCGATCCCACATCTTCAAAAGCGCTGATGGGGAAATTATGGCCGATCCCTCCCTGCACCTTGAAAAGCTCAGCCCCGGGGCCACGGGTACGCCGGAGGGCAAGGTCACACCAACCCGAGTTAGCCAATAATCGTGGCCGTTCTGATAGCCGAGGCGGAATTCGCCTTTCATCGACGGGCCGCCTAACTCCGACAGATCCACAGAACCGGAATACTCGCTGTTGGATCGTCCCGAATACACGGGATGAATCTTAGCCTCGGAACTCGGCTGGCCGGATGGGTACGGCACATCGATGGTGAAGGGAGAATTTGTTGGCCCTGTCGTCGAGTAGTTAGTGCCCGAACTTATCGATCTCGTAATTCACCTGAACCGCGGTCGCCGCCATGACTTCGGAAAGATGAACACTCGTGTTGAACAAAGCCGCGAGCACCTGGTTGCCAGACGGAGCCGCCGTCAAATGAACCGAGACCAGATCGACCGGCATTTGTCCCAGCTGACGAACTGCCTCCGAGCGACACGTCTTGCGATGAGTCCCCTGCGCGAAGTAGCCGCGCCCATCCATGCCGAAGTAGAAAACCTGATCGAAGGCGGCGAACTGCTTGTTCTCGGCGGAGAAAACAAAATGGGTGTTCGCCTGCACCGCCCAGCCGACATTCTGTTGCAGCGTAAATTGCAGGTTGCTGGCGGTGAAACCGAAGTTCCCGTAGGTTTTCGAAACCGGCGGACTGCTGAATGGGAAGCAGATGCTGGCCTGTTTGCCGCCGCCAGATTGCAGCGTAGCATCGCCTTTCAGGTGCGCGTCGAGCCATGGCACGTAAACGTCCATGCCCTTGTACACCGCTTTGAAGGTTCCGTTGAAGGCGGTCGCATTGATCGACGCAAAACTGACCGACCCGCGCCCAGGGTCGCGGTGAAGGGCCCGGTGGAGAGCGTGCCGCAGAGCTCCGCTATCCGAGCACGCCCCAACCAGTGACAACGGGTTGCAGTGCCGAACTCGAGACCAGATCCATGGTGTAAGGCGTTATGGCAAGGCTCGGGAAGCGCACGCCCACCCAATCGTTTCCTGCGGAGAGAGTTCACAAGGCCACGCCGCCGCATCGCCGTCATGATGACTAAGATCAAGCCGCACCGCGCTCGATTGCATGGTGAACGCGCTATAGCCAATCAATGTGGAGGGCAAGGTGAGTCCGTCTTTCATCCAGTCGCCGTTCGGCATGAAGTTCAGCCGTAACTCCGTTCCACGAGACCGGCTTCTCACCGGGAAGCCGCAACGTGTCATCGCTTAGCGTGACGTTCAAGGTTGCGTCGAGTTCACCGCCCGCTTGCCCGGAAAGCGTCACAATGGTGCCTTGCAATGCGGGCAAGCTCAGCATCCAGCGTCAGGTTGGGAGAAACATTGATGGTTCCCGTCTGAACATGCAGGCCGTCAGGGCACGCTCCAGTTGTCGATCGTCAGCGGGATCGGCGGATACTCGACGTAACTCAGGCTGCTGGCGTTGGCCAGATGAATAATCAGGTTGCCCGTTCCGTTGTAGGTTGTGCCTTGCTGGGTAACGTGATTCTGCAGGCCGGAGATCTCGAACGCGCCACCACTTTTGACGGGGAAGAGAAACTTGCAAGGCTTCTTAGGATCGGATGCGACGACCTCATAGGCCGCGGCATTCGAAGCCACGTGCTGGTCCGGGATCGTATTACTAAGTTGAGAGACAACTTGCTGCAACGGACCATTTACATACTGCACTGCGCCCAACCCGGCCGAACTATGATTCGAGGGCGAAAGAATGCCGACTTTCAGCGGCGGCAGATTGCTGCCCGCTGGTGCGGACAGGGTGTTCAACAGCGATTGCGCTTCCGCAACATTGGGCGCGGACGATGTCTGTTTGCCGCCATTGCTTGAGCTCGCTCCCGCAGGCGGCGACAGCCCAATCGGCATGAGCGAACCCAGCGCCCTGTTCACGGCGTTGGAAAGATTGGGCATGGTCGGCTGCGGCATCACGTCGGCCTCGACCATTACGCTGTGATTGCCCACCGGCTGCACCGGCAAAGCAGGCGAATAGATGGATGGGCTGTTGGAAATAATGATGGGAGGCTCGGGTATCGGAATCTGTATGACGGTGCCCAAGAACTGTATGGTGGTAAACCCTTGCCGGGTTAGATTCATTCGCTTCTGAGAGGGTCCGATGGCCATCGGCGTCTGCTGCGACACCGCGCCGTCGACAATCCAGGTTACGAGCACCTGTCCGCTGCCGTAGTAGTTGAGATAGGTCGAGGCGTCCATCCCGTCATCGCAGGTGCTGCAGATGGCAACCGGGGCGGGCGATGATGGAGACAGAGGAAACACGCCGAGTTTAGCGTGTTCTTCTTTGGGCTGTTTCGCAGCCGGTTGGGGAGTAGTTCTTGCGCCGCTTGCGACTTCGTCAACTTTTCCAGATTGATTTCCGAGGGAAACTCGATTCAGCAGTCCGCTGCCGGGCATCACCGGCTTGATGTCGTACGCGCCAAAATCCGGATCGCCAATTCCCATCAGGTGAAGGGGGCCATCCGCCGCCAAGTCCTCTGCAACGGTGATGTACAGGCTGTGGCAATAGATCATGTAAGCGTCGCTGGCCGACTTGAGCCGCGAGGCTGCTGCCTCCCTGCGAAAGGATCTGCTGAAAGCCAGATTGGACACTTGCGAGGGTGAAGCCGCCCTTCGGCTGCTGCCTTGCGACGCCAGCTTCGAGAGCAACGCCGTCTGCATGAACGGAGTCGTCGGACCATCGACGCTGGCGGCAACTGAGGCGGCACTTACATGCTGCAGGTCCGCTTCGGAAAGTTGGAACACGCGCACCGTGTAACCACCCGTCGACTGGTAGGCATGCTGCACCGCGTAGGGACTAGTCAGGTTGGGCGGCAAGCTCAGCGGCTGGCTGCGATCCCAGTTCATCATCCCCGCATTCCCGGGCTGCGCACTTAGAGGTTGAATGCTTCCATCGCCCCAGTCGACAAAAAGGTTGTCGAACTGCACCTGATCGACGGTTCCGAACAGAAGACCTGGATGCGGCAATTGATGAAGCGTGGGATTGGTCGCATAGGGCGATAGGCTCAGATTGAAGGTTCCGCTGAGCACGAATGGGTCGCCGATATAGTCGTTTTGATCAATCTTGCCCGTGTCTTTTCCGTTTGCGTCGTAGACATGCTTGTCCGCCATGTTGGTGACGTTCAGCCCCGTGCCGGTGTTGTTGCAGGCGAGTCCTGTAGGGCCTTGCGGAGCTTTCAGGGGCCAACGGTCAGAGATTTCCACTTCCAGATCGACCGTCCCGCTCGATGACTGTGAGTTGGCGGAGTTCTGCGAAGAATTCTGGACTTGGCCAGGGCCAACGCTTTGCACGCCCTTCGCAACCTCGGCCTTAGAATTCTGCTGGGTCGTTACCCCGCTCTTGTTGTAGGTGTGGAATCCCGCGACTTCCCACTGCAAGTCGCCTTGGCTTAGTTGCCCGTTTAACTGGTCCGGAGGGAAGGTCGGGTTGGAGTTGCCGCCAATCGCTTGCTGCAGAGAAGAGTTCCCCAGGGACTGAGAATGCGCGATCGAGACAACCGGCGTCTTAGCGCCGGACGTGGGCTGGTTTAACAAACTTCCAGAAAAGTTGGAGAAGATCAGCCGCCGAACCGGCTCCAGCACCTCTTTCAGGAATGCGTCGTCGGGATGATAGTAGGTTGGCACAACGTTGAGCCATCCCCCCAAAGCGATGACTCTGGTGCCGGTAATTTTCTGGGTTGCCAGCAGCGTCTTACCGTCCTTGGCGTAGACACGTAACTCGTAGTAGTCGGCGAGTCCGGGATTCTGCTCGTGCCACTTAAAAACGGAAGAGTCATCCAGCAGAGGAACGGTGTAGGTCACATACTGGTCACTCTGCGAGGCGACTTGGAGCGGTGCATCCAGCTTGATCACACCCAGAGGAAAGTTCTGCAGCGTGATGGGCGGAATTTTCAGAAGCGTGGGCGGGCCGGATGGCTTGGCCGCCGCCAGCACGTTCAGCATGCCTTTGCCCACGATGGTCTGTTGGTTGGGAAGTTCCAGATTGAGGTCGCGTCCACCGGGAAGAGCCGACGGCAGCGCGTTTACCGTCACATGCATCTCGGTGCTGTTGACGTAACGGGCGGGGCCGTTGGCAAAAACAGCGGCGGGCACTCCGGCACCCACGGTGAATGTCACCTGCGTCCCAGGAACGAAATTCGTGCCTTGCAAAGTCAGGTCGACGTTCTGGCTTCCGGCGGCGATCTGGTTCGGAACCACCCGCAAAATCTGTCATCGGCAGGCTGCGGCTAATGCCGGAAACAACCGTGAAAGTGTTCGATGCGGGAAGCCGGGTTTTTTCGTGGACGACGAGAACTACTCGGCGAGATCCCAAAGGCGCACTCGGAGCAACGCTGACCTGAGCCTGAATCTCATTGGAGTTAGTAACGGTGGTGGACTGAACCGTGAGGCCGTTCGCAGGCATGAATTGCACGGAAGCGGGCGCGGAAAAGTTTATTCCAGTGAATGTAAGTGCCACCGAAGTCCCTTGCGTCCCCTGCAAAGGAGAGAATCCGCGAAGAAGAGGCCCTCCGGTCGGCCCGTTCGGCCCGGAACCGCAAGCCGCGGTGGCGGCCATTCCCGGAGGACAATTCTGCGCCGCGGTGATGGTAAAAGGCGTTGGTGAACGCAGGCTGTGGTCGGCGTCGATGAGAATGACCTGGCGGCTGCCCGCCTGAGCGCTGGCGTCGATCTGCACCTGCGCTGAAATCTGCATGGGAGAAAGAACCTGGAGCTTGGTAACTGTGATTCCCTGCGCCGGCGTGAACACCAGATTCATCGCCCGTGGAACGAAGTTCATCCCGCTGAACGTGATTGTGACCGTAGTGCCCGCCCCGGCCTGAGTGGGATTGAAGCTGATGAGCGAAGGCGGTTTCAGCTGCGCGTGGACGATCCCGCAGAGTACGAAACAAAGCGCAAGGGGCAGCACCGACAGGTGACCCAGACGAGAACTTGCCCGCCGGAGTTTCATGAGTGCATGGCCTCGATTCATCTTAGAGCTAGTTTCGTTCGCCAGGCGCGTCCCTCAGGGGCTAAAGCCCGCATTTTTGAAGCGGAGTTCTTCCGCAAGCCGCGCCTACCTGGAACCGATTTGTAAAACCAGCATTAGAAAGTATGCTTATGGCCCCAGGTCGCCGTCCAAATCACTAACAACTGCGTTGTTCTTTGGTCCAAATTCAGAATCGATTCCGATTCTGGTTGTAGTTTCCCTGCGCCGAAAAAGTACTGAACTTCAGAACGCCAGGCAGAGTCCACGAAATTCTGCCGCCATATTGCCCGGTCAGAGTATCGCTGGTGAGCATCCCGTTCGCTAGAATCGTCCGGCCTTTGGTCAGCGTAACCAGCGGAGAAACCTGCAGCGCCGGCTTTTTCCAGTTGAACGCCGGTTGCACGTACACGGTGATGTTGCGCGTCGTCCCTACCGTCAAGCCAGTCGGCGGCAACCCAGTTCGCGTTCACCTGCGCATTCAACTGAAAGATACCTCTCGTGACGAGGTTCGTGCCGAAATTGAGCGAAGAAGTAATCGTGCTGGCCTCGGGAAACAGATTGTTGTGATTCCAGTCTCGCGTGCCGCCCGCCGACATCGTCACCATGCCGATCTGCCGGCTCAGGTTGATATTCCCGGAAACGTCGCGCTGGTCCTGTGCTCCGGTTTGATCGGGAGGCTGGCCTTGCAGCGACTGCGGGGACCGTACCCGTCTGGGTCAGCGATTGGCGCGCATCCACGACCAGATTCGTTTTCACTCCGAACGGCTTTGCTCCAGGTTTCGTCAAAGTTGTGCAGGAACAATTCGTCGCTCGTGGTGGGATGAACGTTGTTCGCGAGAAAACGAGTAGGTCAATCCGAACGTTCCCGCGGTGGTCGTGATCTGCGTAATCGCGGAATCCACGCCGCGCAAGTTCGGCTGGCTGGCCTGCGTCAGGCTGGGGTTCGCCGGGTTGCCGAAATTCTCGCCCACATCGCGGTATGCCACATTAACGTTTGTCTTGCCGGACTGGCCGGAGATCCCCGTACGCCACGCCCGCCCAAATTCGCTCTTGGAAGCCGGGTCGGCAGTGTTCGCGATTCTCGCGGCTGAACGCGTACTCCGACGACCACAGCCATTTCGGATTGAGGTGAATGTTGAGCAGCGCGCCGTAAACATCTCCGGTCGACTTTGGCGGCAATCGGGATTGGGCAGGATGATCGGGTTGCCCATCGAGTCGAAGCCCACGCTGGTGGGCGCGCCAATATCTTGTGCGCTGAGCCACATCAGCCGGAATTGCGCCCACTTGGGCAATGGCGCCTGGTAACTGGCCCCCATCATCTGCTGGTGAAAGTTGATTCTCGCGCCGCCGCCCAGCGCCTCGTCGTTCGTATTCGCAAAATATCCGAACGTGCCCGCGGGCGTCTTCAGCGTAATCTCGGCCCCCTGCCGCGGAGTCGCGGCCGTCACAAACTGCGCGTCCGTGTACAGCACCGGCGACACGATGCCGAAGCGCAGATTGGCCGCCCAGTTTCCCTCTCTTATAACCAAGCTGAATGACGTAATCGTTCACCCGCCCGTGGCTGGTGCGCTGCACTTCGGGATTCAACGTTGAATTCAGCAGGCCGCTGCCGTTGACTTCCATCTGCCACGGCCCGTCCTCGTAGCTCATGCGTTCCGCAACCGAGAACATGTTGGAGTCGGGAGGGTTCGATCCCGAAGCCCACTGCGTGTTCGAACTGATCTGGCCTTCCTCCGAAGGACGCGGCTTTGCCGCACCCTCTTTCGCCGCGGGATGGTGCGCCGCCGCAATCATGGCCGGCGCCGGCAGCGATCCCTTCCCCGCCAGGGGAAGTTCCGCGTCCGTCCCAGGCTGCAGCGTTGTAGCCGCCGGTGCGCTGGGCGGAGCCGGAGCCGGCGGGGCTGTGACGGTAAACTTCCAGGTTGCGGCCTCGTTCCCCACGGTGAGATTCACATTGTGATCTCCACCCGTGAGGGCCAGGGGCGGCGTGAAACGCGACTTTGACCTCGGTCACCTGCGCCAACGAAGTAATATCCACGTCATCGACCATCAAGCTCACGTCGGCTGGATTGACCGGAGATTGGAAACTCACCGAAATCTCAGGCTGCAACTGGTTCGTGCTGCTGTTGGGCTGAGGCGTTCGACCGCCAATCTCGGCCGCGAGGTCGGGCGGAACCGGAAGAGATTTCGGAATTCCCAGAGACGCCAATTGCACCAGGCGGCCGTCGCCAACTCCGACTCGACTGTCGGCACGGCCTCCGCCACAAAACTCTGCACCGGGCCCGACATGATGCAGCTTGCCGTTGGGCGCGATGGCATCCACCTGCCAGTAGTAAGTCGTCCCTGGAGTCAGCTTCCGATCCGCCAGCTCGCAGATCCAGTTTTGGATCCGCAGTGAGGTATTGGCGAATAACCTGTGTACCCGCGAAGTCGCTGCTGATGGTAACGAAATAGAAACCATTCTTCTGCGCTGGCTTCCACTCCAACAGCGTATTGCCCGCGGCTGTGCGCGCCGGAACCGGACGCGCCGATGTCAACCCGCCGTCCGCGATGCGGTACACGCTTCTCATCGGCAAGGGCTTACGCGGCTCTCCCGACGATTCGATCGCGCGCACCGTCCAGTAGAGTTCGCCTTCCGGCAGACTTCGCCAGATTCGCGCCGGCACCTCCCAGCGATTGTCCACGACGTCGAACCATGTGCGGATCGTCGAGAGATACGGCTGGTTGGAAAAGCCCACTTGATACTTCGCCGCCCCGGGAACCGGCGCCCATAGCAGCCGCGGCGGATTGTCGGAGGCAAACGCAGCGCCATATTCGGGCGCAATGATCTGCTCCAATCGCCAGTCGCCGGGATTCACCACCACCACAATGGGACGGCTTGCGATCTGATTCGGCTGCACCATTCGCAACTGCAGCGTGTGCGCGCCCAGGTACCAGGTGGGCAGCGATTGGCGAGTCCGTATGGTTGTACTCTGGCCGCCCACAATCGCAGCCGAAAACTGCTCGACCACGTTTCCGTCCCACACCCACTGCCCGATCACGCTGCCCGTTCCCGTCCCCGCTAGAATCGCTTCCGCATTCAGTTCCTGGCCCTGCGCTACCACCGTTCCATCTCGCGGATGAGTCAACGCCATATTCAACACCGAAAGCGGAGCACCCAAAGAATTGGACGATTGCACCCGAAGCGGCTGAGACGTTCCTCCCGCCCCGGTGAAGGAACCCGCAGTGCTGGTGCCATCCAGATTCAGCACATCCACCGCGCGCACAGGAAGGTTCGCGTTGGGAAGAATCGCCGTGGGACTCACGCTGAACAGCGCAGTCATAAGTCCAGAATTCGCCACCACGACACTGACAACGGATACATCGGTGGCACGCGTATGCCCGTTGGAGTCGCTCACTGCCGCCAGCGGCGGCGAGATCACCACCGTCGCCCCCGGCCGGAAATTCGCACCCACCAGCGTCATCCGAATGTGGTCCGCCCCTTGCCCCGTGAACTGGGGAGAAACACTAATAAGACTCGGCGAAGGCGCGCTGCTCACGGTGAGCGGCACCGCATTGGAGGTCAGCCCGCCTCCGGCCGCTAAGGGATTGAAGACCGTGATCGACAGACGTCGCCGGCGTGGAAATGTCGGACGCGAAAATCGTTGCCGTGAGCCTGCAGCGAACTTTTAAACGTCGTGGGGCGGTTGCTTCCATTGATCTGCACCACGGAATTCGTTACGAAACCACTGCCCGTCACCGTCAGCCGTGAACGTCGGGCCACCCGCTGATAACAGAGGCTGGACTAACGCTGGTTACCACGGGAGCATTTTGCGCGCTCCCGGCCTGCCACATCCCCATCACCACCACCAGCAAAGCAAGAGAAAGTCCTCTTGCTGTGCGCCGCGACTTGCAGTTCATGGAGTCCCCTGTTGTTACGAACCGTTGTTACGAACCATGGACCGGAAGATCGCGTGTAGAGGCTCCGGTCTGGGCAGTCCTTAAATGGAATCACACTTAATTGGGCGGCGAAAGAACAAACGTCACCCCGGTACCCTGAGGGTCAACTGACGAGCGCGTCCTGGCCACAGCGGATCGTGGCAGAGAGCACAACATCGAAAACGCGGAACGTATCGAAATCAGCTCCGACTTATCAGCTTGGGTCGTAGGTTGGAAGGATACGCGTGTTCTTTCCCTCGTCTGGACAATATCCGAGAGGACCATCGGCCTTTCCCCAAGCAACAGAGAGAAACTGAATGCTCACAGATGTCGGCTTCGTAGCCGTCTCCGGAGCCGTCGCAGACGATGCCCCTCGCCGCAGCCCACCCAGCATTGGTCACGAAGACATCTCCGATAATCTGTCGCTCAAGACAACGGGCCCTCTCATCTGACAAGATGTAGAAGCACTTATGACACTAGGATTCGCCGGAGCCGGCGAAATCACGTGGGCGATGGTCACCGCCCTGAGTTCATCTGATGAGTAACGCCGGGGCAGTGACGAGGCAGATGTGCACGGCTACCAGCTTGCAAACGGCATCGACCAGCCTGGCATTACTCAATGTTTAAGAAGCTACCGCGCCTCGGCGGGTTATCGCTCGGCGGGTGGCGAAGAGGTGGACTGCGGGAGTGATGATCAGCGACAGAACCATCGACAGCAAGATGCCGCCGATCACGGCAATGGCCAGCGGTTTCAGCATCTGCGAGCCCGCGCCCATGGCGAACGCCAGTGGCAGCATTCCCGCGATCGCGGCGAGCGCGGTCATGACGATCGGCCGCAGTCTGCGGCGGCCCGCTTGAATCACCGATTCTTCCAGCGAGAGTCCCGCGGCTCGGAACTTTTGCTCGGCATCGAGCAGCAGAATCCCGTTCTTGGCCACGATGCCAATCACCATGATCATCCCCATGAACGACGAGATGTTGAACGTGGTGCGCGTGAGGAACAGGGCCAGAAACACTCCGCAGATCGAGAGCACGGCCGAGGTGAGAATCGCCAGCGGCGCGGTAAACGTGCGGAACTCAAACAGCAACACGATGAACACCAGCACCACCGCCAGCACCAGCACGAAGATCAGATCCCGAAACGATTTTTGCTGCACCTGGTAGGTTCCGCCGTACAACACCCGAATCGAAGAAGGCAGATGCAACTGGTCCACGCTTTTCTTAACGCTGGCCACACCCGTGCCCAGGTCGACGCCCTCCAGTCGCGCCGAGACCACCACATTCCGCAGCAGGTTCTCGCGCCGGATTTCCGTCTGTCCGGGAAGCTCGGTCAGCGTGGCCAGCGATCCGAGCGTCGCCGTTTTGCCCGTCGAACTCACCAGCAGCGTGTCGCGCATGGCCTCGAGGGAAGCTCGGTTCCCTGCCGGAAAGCGCACGCGCACGGTGTACGTGCGATCATGCGTGACTACCGGAGTCGTCGACGGTTCGCCTTCCAGAATGGCGGCCGCGTCGGTCGCAACTTCTTCCGGGCTAAAGCCGGCCCGCGCCGCGATCGACGGGTCCACCTGAAACACCACGGCCGGCCCGCTGATCGTGTTATCGATTCCATTCAAGACGTCGACCACGCCTTTATCTTTGGCGATCGCATCCGCGACTTTCGGCGCCCAGGCCTCGAGCAGCGCTGCATCCTGCGAAAACATCTTGACCTCGACGGGCTGCGGCTCTCCGGTCAGATCGCTGATCATGTCCTGCAGAACCTGGACGAACTCCACGTCGATGGCCGGTTCTTCGGTCTTGATTTTCGCGCGAACGTCGGCGATGACATCTTCGATATCACGGCTGCGAGACAGCTTCAGCTTCACCGAGATGTCTCCCGTGTTGGCCTCGGTCACCGCCGCCAGTCCCAGTTGCATGCCGGTTCGGCGCGAGGTGCTCTCGACCTCGGGAATGTCGTGCAGCATCTGTTCGATGTGGCGAACCACACGATTCGTCTCCGCCAACGAACTGCCCGCCGGCATGATGTAGTCGACAATGAAGCCGCCTTCGTCCATCTCCGGCAGAAGTCCGGATCCCGAAAACTGGTAGCACGCGTACGCAATCACGATCAGAGCCAGACTGAAGCCGGCCAGCCAACGGGGCCGCTCCAGGGCGCGGCGCAACCAACGCTCGTGAAAGTTAATCACCTTGCGGAAAAAGCCGCTCAGCGATGCTTCTTCCGCTTCCATCAGGCGACGGATCGACTCCACCTCCGGCTCCGGAGCAATCTGCTCAAGGGCGTCTTCGTGGTTATTCGATATGCCCGACGGATCGCCGGTGGATCTCTTGATCAGAAACTGGCTGAGCGCGGGCGTCCAGGTCAGTGCGAGCGCCAGCGACGCGAGCAGCGCGACCGACATGGTGACGGCCAGGGCGCGGAAGAACGTGCCGGTTACGCCGGTGATGGAAACCAGCGGAAGGAAAACCACAATCGGAGTAATGGTCGAGCCGATCAGCGGGATGGTGATTTCGCCGAGCGCGCTGTGGATCGCCTGCAGCCGCGTCTGGCCCGCGTCGCGGTGCAGCACGATGTTCTCCACCACCACGATGGCGGTATCGATCACCAAGCCGACGGCCGCCGCCAGCCCGCCGAGCGTCATCAGGTTGAAACTCTCGCCCATCAACTTGAGCGCGATAAAGGTCAGCGCGATGGTGGCTGGGATCATCAGCCCCGCGACGATGGAAGTGCCCCAGTCGCGCAGAAAGATCACGAGGATGATCGAAGCCAGAATGAGCCCGATGAGGATGGCGTCGCGAACACTCGCGATCGATTGCTTCACGATGTCCGACTGGTCGTAATAAGGATGAATCTCGACCCCGGGCGGCAACGATTTGCGCAGGCTCTCGACTTCCGCGTGCACCTCGTCCGCCACCTGCACGGTGTTGCTGGCCGGCTGCCGATTGATGCTCAGCAGGACGGCCGGCTTTCCGTTCGCCGACACCACCGTATAAAGAGGACGAACCGCGGGTTCCACTTTCGCCACGTCGCCCACCCGCACCGGCACGCCGGCCGCGGTTGTCTTGACGACGGTCGCCGCAATCTGCTGCGGATCGCGCACCTGCCCGCTGATCAGCCCGAGGTAGAGTTGGTGGTTGCGTTCGAGCAGGCCGGGAGAATCAATCAGGTTGGTGCGCCGCACCGCTTCGAGCAAATCGGAAACCGTAACACTCGCCTGCAACAGCCGGGCGGGATCGGGAACGATGTGAAACTCCGGCTCCTGCCCGCCTTGCACAATCACGCTCGCCACGCCATCCAGGCGGTTCAGCCGAGGCTTGAGTTCGTACGTCGCCAGTTCCCAGAGTTCGGTCTGCGGAATCCGGTCGGAAGTCAGGCTGTAGCCGAGAATCGGAAAGCTGGCGAAGGTCATGCGATGCGCTTCCACCTTCGCGCTCGCCGGCAGGTCGCGTTGTGCGTTGGCCAGGGCCGCGTTCACGTACTGCAAGGTCTGGAACATGTCCACGTTCCAGTCGAAGAACAGATCGATCTCCGCCGATCCGCGGCTGGTAATGGAACGCACCTGCTGCAGGCCCGGCACGCTGTTGACGGCTTCTTCGAGCGGGCGGGTGACCGTGACCATCATCTGGTCGATGGGCATCACGCCGTTGTCGACGGCGATCAGGATGCGTGGAAAATTCGTCTCCGGAAAAACGGAAACCGGAATGGTGAACGCAACGTAGATTCCAACCAGCGCCAGCGTAATGATTAAGACGAGGATGGAGCGGGAGTGGCGCGCAAACCAGTACGGCGATTCACCGTGGGCCGCGGCCATCGAGTTACTGGGCATCCTTCTCGGTCCCTTTTCCCGCGGACGCCCCGTCCGGCGCGTGATCCGTCGTGTCGGACTCGGGGGCGGCCTCGACGCGAATCTTGGTATTGTCGGGCAGGCCGTAGGCTCCAGAGGCGACTACGCGATCGCCTTCGGCCAGGCCCTCGAGAATCTGCACCTGCTCGCCCTGCCGGATTCCGGCCTTCACCGTCTTCTGGTGGGCCTTATTGTCGGAGGCGGCAACCATCACATAGCTCGTTCCGTCCGGAGCGGTGAGCACGGCGGCGGCCGGAATCACCACCGCGTTCGGCACGCTGCGCGCCAGCATGGAAATCCGCACGCTCGTTCCCGGCCGCAACCGGCCTTTCGGATTTTTCGCCTGTACCCAGACTTCGACCGTCGTGCTGTTCGGATCCAGCGCCGGACTGACGACCGTCACTTTCCCTTCGATCGCATCGTCTTCGCCGGGAGCCTTGTCTGCAACTCCTGAAACTGCGCCGCCCACCACGACCGTGGCCTTGTCGCCCACCTTCAGCAATGCCGCCTGCTCTTGCGGAATGTGGGCGCGCGCCACCACCGAAGTCGTGTCCATCACGGTGAGCAGCGGCGTTCCCGCCGCCGCCATTTCTCCCGGATACAAAGGACGGTCGGTCACCACTCCGTTAATCGGACTGCGGATTTCCGAGTAACTCAACTGCGCCGCAGCGCCGAGATACTTGCCTTTGGCCGATTGCAATTGTCCCTTGGCGGACTTGACTTCCTCCTGCTTGCCCCCGGCCATCAAGGCATCGACGTGATGCTGCGCAATCTCGTACTGCGTTCGCGCCTGGGCGAGACTGACCGTCGCTTGATCAAGATCTTTGCGCGGCAGGGCGCCTTGCTGGTAAAGATCCTGACGGCTGTCGTAGAGCTTCTGTTCCGCCTCCAGCGCCAGCTTCGCCGCCTTCGTATCGCCCTGCGCTTTCTGAATCTCTTCCGGCAAAGTGGACGCGGTCGCGATCGCATAGGCGGCCTGCGCCTGATCGTAGCCTCCCTGATTATCCTGAGCGGCCGCGGCCAAGTCGCGGCTTTCCAATCGGGCGAGCAATTGTCCGGCGTGAACCTTGCTGCCGCGATTCACGTAGAACGCCTGGACCGGCGCGCTGATCTTCGGAACAATCGCCGACTGCGCCAGCGGAAACAAAATCGCTTCCGACGCCACCGTCTGCTCGATGGTCGCCTTCTTCGCCGCAACTACCTGCACGCCGACCGTCGGCTCCGTCTCCTTTTCCCCCGAGCAGCCCAGCGCAAATACAAGAACAAGAACGATTGCGGCCAGTGGAACCAGGCGGCGAAGCCCCTGCGCGGTGCAGCCTCCTCCCCCACCAATCGATATGGGAAACACGCTTTAGAAACTCCCCGTCAGGGTTTGCAGGTTCGCGAGGGCGACCTGGAAACGAACCTGACCATCATCATACGCATTGCGAGCCAGCGTCAGTGTATTTTGAGCGTCCACCACTTCCAGCACCGTGGACTCTCCCGCCTGGTAGCGCAAAGTAGTTAAACGCAAACTGTCGGCGGCAAGTTCCGCCGTTTGACCGAGCGATTCGAGCTGCGCGCGCGACGTTTCGGTTTCATCATAGAACGACCGCAGATCGGCCAGCAGCTTGCGTTGCGCGAAGCTCAACTCCACATGGGCCTGCTGCCGGTGCAAGTCCGCCTGCTTCACCTTGCTGTAACCCGATCCCCAATTCCAGATGGGCAACTGCAGCGTCGCGGTGGCCGAGTATCCCAGGTTGCGTAAATGGTCCGGAGCCGGACCGCGCACCGCGAACTGATTGGCGTCGATGCCATAGAAATAATCCAAGCCGACCGAGGGCAGCATGGCCGCCCACGCAACTTTCACTTCCTGGTCGGTTTGCCGCAGAGACGCAAGCGCCACCCGAAGTTCCGGATTGTTCTTGGTTGCAGCCGTCTGTACTTCGACGAAAGGGGGCAGCGGGTCGGGGAGGCGCAAGTCATCCACCACCGAGAAATTCTGGTCGAAGTTCGGAAACAGCAACACGGCCAGATCGAGGCGAGCCTTGTTCATCTCCAGAAGAGCATCCTGCAGTTCGCGCTGTTGCTGCTGATCCTGAATCTGGGCCTTGATCACGTCGGAACGCGCCACCTCGCCGCCGTTCTGCAGTTTCTGGCTAATGCCGAGAAAGTGGTCCGCTTCCGAAGCCGCCTTCTGCGCGGTGGCATACTTGCGCTCGCGCCACGACGTATCCGTAGTACGCCTGCACGACGGTGACGACCAAGCCGCGCGTCGCAATCTCCGACTTGGCGCGTGACAGAGCCTCCGCCGCTTCGACTCTTCGATAATCCGCCAACATTCCCGGCGACAGCGCCTGGTGGACGTTGCCCTGCGCGATGTACTCGTGGACGCCGTTGTTGGCCAGGAAACGCCCGCTAGCAGTACGGTTCCCCTGCGTGTAGATGAACTCCAAGTTGTAATTAACGTTGGGCAGCAGTTGCGCGCGGCTCTGCACCGTATCCTGATGCGCGACTCCTAGTTCCGTCAGAGCCGCCCGAAATTCCGGACTGTTCGCCTTGGCGCGCTTAAGAGCGTCTTGCAGCGTGAGCACCAGTGGCGCTTGCGTGGTATTGGTATCCGCGGTTGTGGTTGACGTTTGGACCTGTCCGTAGACATTGGAAGGAGCCGCAGGTTGCGGCTGATTCTGTCCAAAAGCTGGAACGGCCAGCAGGATTCCCAGCAGCACAATTCTCGTTTGCCTCATGTCGATCACCCGCTACGGAGTCTCTTTCTCCTCAATACTGCGATTCGCGTTTACCATTGTAAACAATAGTCCCGACCCGATCGTGACCCACACCGCAACGTCCAACGCCGGCACCCAGCCTCGATGAACCGCAATCGAGGCGGTGACGGTGGACGAGACGACTCCGCCGATACTCCCCACGGTGTTCATCAGCGCGGAGAGCGATGCGGAATATCCGGGCGCGAGATCGATGCAAGACGCCCAGAAGTTCGCCGCCGCAAACATGGTAAAGCCTGCCGCCAGCGCGATCATGGGCAGGGCCACGACGGTGAGGCTGAGATGATTGCCGGTGTACAACAACAAGGCTGCGACCCCCATGCCCAACCATACCGCCGCCAGGCGTCCCTTGCGACGATCGGAGACACGGGCCACGCGGTCGGAAAACCATCCGCCGACCGGGGACAACACCGCCATCGCCAGGAACGGCGCCGATGTCCAGGCCGCCGCATGCATCAGGTCCAGTCCGCGCAGTTTTACGGCGTAGAAGTAGAACCAGTTGTAATAGACGTAAAATGCATAACCCTGAAAACCATAACCTAGAATCAAGCCCCACACGGAGACGCTGCTGAGCATCTTGATCCACGGAACCCTCGTCGCGGCTTGCAGTGGACGGGGGTTACCGTTCTCCCATCCGGGGTGGATGGTTCGCAACTCTTGCTGGTTCACGCGCGGATTTTCTTCCGGCCAATCGGTGGCGTACCAGTGCCAAAGCGCCACGACAACGAAGGCGAGCGCGGCGGAAATTGCGAATGAGACGCGCCAGCCCCAGTGCACCATCGTCCAGGCGATGGCGATGGGAGTCAGCGTTCCGCCCAGGCCCAGACCGCAGACTTGCAAGCCGCTGGCGAATCCGCGTTCGCGCACCGCGGTCCAGGAGGCAATGACGCGGGTTACGTTGGAAGAAACCGCCGCCTCTCCGACTCCGGTTAGAAAGCGGACAACTTGAAAAACCGCGAGCGCGCTGACTCCCGTGGCTGCCGCAAACCTGGGCGCAACAACCATGGCTCCGGAACCGACCGCGAAACAGAAGATGGACGCGGTCAGAGTTCGACGCGGCCCGAAGCGATCGCAGACATATCCCCAGGGAATCTGAAACAGCCCATATCCCCAGAGAAAGGCGCTGAACACGCCTCCCATGGCAATCGTACTGAAGGAGAATTCTTCTTCGATGTACTTACCCGCAATGCTGAGGTTCAGGCGATTCAGCGCGGTGACCGCCATGATGGCCATGACGATGCCGAGGATCCACCAACGAACTGCGGTCGAGTGGCTAGCGTGGGAAGCGGCTCCTGAGACGCTTGCCTGCTGCTTCGCTATGTTCGTCGTGTCCAAATGCTTGTCAACCCAGCTTGCGCATTGGGCGGCGCAAAGCGAACCTTTCCGCGGATGAGCGACCTACAAAGAGAGAATCCCCCTCGGTGTGGTCTTTTGGAATCAAAGACTTAGCGTGTTTTCCCGCCAGGTCTTTGAAGAATAAGGACTTATAAGTAAGGTATTTCCGAATCAAAGACTTAGCGATTGATTTCTTCCCGGTTTGTGCTTGGAGTTTTCGGCGATCCTCCCTAAGTCAAAGGAAACCCGTGGAACCGCAGCGGTCATGCTGCTGCGGTTTCCACAGGACAAACTTCAGAAGATCAGTTTCAAACCGAGCTGGATTTGTCGTGAAGATGTAGAGGTCTGGTTCAAAGCTGTGGTTAGAGGGGCCCCATTGAAGTCGTAGATGGAGTTGTTCTGGCCACCGGAATTCAGAAAACCCGGCGACAGGAAGTTTGTGTGATTGATGATGTTGAAGAACTCGGCGCGGAACTGGATGTTGAAGGCCTCCGAGATGCGTGGTACGCGCGTGTTCTTGAAGATGGAGAAATTTATCATGGTAAGGGGAGGGCCATGAAACTGGTTGCGCCGCGTGTTGCCGAGCACATTTGAGCAGAACTGCATGCCGTCGGGCGCTGGAGGTCCTAAATACTTTCCGTACAGTGGGTCTTGAGTAGGAGTAAGGAAAGAATTAGGAGCGCAGCCAAAGGGATTGGCGGCACTCGCTACAGCAAGCGAGGCCGGCGCGGTTGGGGGTATGAAACAGTTTGCTTTAATGTAGTTGACACCCGAGCCGGTGGGGCTGCAACCGGGAAGGAGGCTGGCAAAATCCATGGAATAATCTCCGTTGAAGCCGGTCCCGAGGGGATCGTTGCCATCGCCGACCGTGGCAGTGAAAGGAGCGCCGCTGGTGGCGCTTATAATCGCGCCAAGTTCCCATCCTCCGGTCAGCGTTGACATCATGCCCGAAGCCCCTTTGACCGACGGGACCTGCCACATGAACGTTCCCGAGAATACGTGCCGAATGTCGTAATCGCAGCCACCGACCCTCGCTGACTTGATGAGCAGGAGCGGAACGGCGATGGAATTCTCGAACGTGTCACCCGTCACAGGCGCCGAACTCAGGTCGCGACACTTGCCGAAGGTGTAAGAGAGCTGCCCCTGAAGCCCCTGGCTGAGGCTCTTCTTGAGTTGTGTCTGAAACGCCTCGTAGGAGGCAGAACCGTTGAAGAGGACGGGACGAATGCCCGACCCACCTCCCCAGTTGGAATCAATGCGCGTTCCGGTTTGGTTGTTCGCACACGTGTTCGGAAGCGAAAGACCGGTGGGGTCACAAGGAAAGACGAATCCCGCACCACTAACAAAAGTGGGCTGTATCAGATTGATGTCGTCCGCTGCCGCCGAAAGATGGACGGAACGGGAACCGACATAGCCAACGATCGCGGTCCAGTTCCCCGCGAATTGGCGCTCAATGTTGAAGTTCCAGTTCATGACCAACGCACGCTTGGGGTTCGTGTCGATGAAGCGGTTTCGAATGCTCTGCTCGTTGAAATTCACGTTCGGGTCGGGCACTCCCGTTCCAAGAGTTGCGCCCGGGTCGTTGCCGATGATCTGGAATGGAGCGGTAGCGGCAGTATTCAAACCAAATTCATAGGCTAGCGGCAGCACGTCGAACAACCCCAAGCCGGCGCGGACGGCGGTCTTGCCGTCGTGAAACGGATCCCACTCCAGGCCGATGCGGGGTTCGAAATTCTTGGTTGTCGGATTATGAAGAATTGGACTGCTCACACCAACTGGCCCGCAGGCGGTCGTACCCGGAGTGCAGTTTGCGAGGGTTGTGATTTCCTGAAATCCCGCAGCGTTCACCGTGTAGCCATTGACGGTGTAGCCCGGCACGGTATTGGCGTCGGTGGGGAGGGTTGTCATTTCGTACCGCACGCCGATGTTTACTGTGACGTTCGGGCGGGCGCGCCAATCGTCCTGAATGTAGCCGGCAAACAGACTCTGACGGAAAGCGACGTCGTGCGACCCGCCTGGGGCGAGGGCATTGAGTTGTTTGGGGGCATTGCTAAGGAAATCAGAAAGCGAATAGTTGTTCATTCTCCCATTCGGACTCAGCTGCTCCAAGACGTTATAACGCATGCGTTCGAAAGCAAATCCGAATTTGATCGAATGTGTGCCATGCGTTAGAAACGCGTCATCGGCAACCTGGCCCGAAGTCCACCTGTGCGTGAAGCGGTTAAATCCTCCCAAGCCGTAGGCCGTGGTCAGGCCGCTCACCGGAATTTGAGGAGTGGCTTTGGCGCCCGGAGCGATCGCCAACGTAGCATCAGTAGCGATAGCATCTCCGGAAACGGGGTCGTTGATCTTCCCCAGCGCCCGGCTTACACCTGCGCGAAACGTGTTCACCAGTGCGGGACTGAAGACGTGTGTTTCCTCGATGGTGAACGCTTGCCGGCGCGAGAACACCTCGTGCACGGTATTCCCCAGCGGATCCCCTTGCTTCAACGGTCCGGAGTCGAAGAAGTAGCTGCCCCACAGGCTGTCGCTGTTGGATATCTTGTGGTCGACACGCCCCAGGACGTTGTTTTCGTTGGCGGTGGCGTTCACGTTCGTGTCGATGGTTTGTGTGCCGAAGATATTCAGTGGCGTGCCCGCGGGTGCTACTGGCCACAACGTAAGATACTTTTGAATCGCCAGCGCCGCCGAATTCCGCTGGTCCGTAGTTGGCACATTGATGGCCACCGAAGAGGGCTCGCTTTGGCGCAGCCCCTCGTAGGTGGCAAAGAAAAATGTCTTGTCTTTAATGATAGGACCACCGCCGTTTCCTCCAAACTGAATGCGGCGGAAGGGGGCGATCGTCGGTCCGTCAAAATAATTTCGAGCATCGAAAATGCTATCGCGGTCGAAGAAGAATCCCGTACCGTGAAACTGATTCGTTCCCGACTTGGTAATCGCGTTGATGATCGCGCCCGAGGTCCGCCCATACTCTGCGGTGTAGCCGGTGGTGATCACGGAAAACTCCTGGACAGCATCGACGCCCAAATTCAGTCCCGTAGGTCCACCGGGGGCGGCGTTGGAATAATCGTTGATCGAAAGTCCGTTGAGCCGATAGGCATTCTCATTCGGGCGATGGCCGGAATCGGTCAACTGGTCGCCGAAGCCACGGTTTCCTTTGTTGGCGTTGAACGAGGCCGTCACTTGATTGGGGACCTCGGTGACCCCCGCCTCGAGAGTTGCGAGCGATGCCCAATCGCGACCATTCAGGGGCAACTCCCGGACGGTTCTGGAATCCACAGTCGAACTGATCGATGAAGTAGCGGTCTGGACTTCCGGTGGCGCGGCCGTCACCTCGACGGTCTGGGTGACTTGTCCGACCGCCAGGGTGAGATTGAGCGCCTGTTGCGCACCAACGGTCAGGGTGATCCCCTTCTGCACGACTTTGTTGAAACCTTGGGCCGTTATAGTGACCTCGTAGCTCCCCGGCAACAGGTTGGGCGCGGAATAGAAGCCGTCGCCATTCGTCGGCACTTCGCGCACTTCCCCAGTGCCCGTATTCTTGATGGAAACGCTGGCGTTCGGGATCCCCGCACCCGACGGGTCGGTGATCAGGCCCGACATGGTGGCGCCGGATACCTGGGCTTCGGCTGGCGCCGACCAGAACAAGGTCAAGCAAAGCGCAAGCGCCAGGCATGTCATCAAACCAACCGCCGTCTCAAATCTCTTTTCGGTCATTGTCGTTGCCCTCGTTTCGTGGTTTGGAAGTGACTGTGTGCCGCATCCTGCAAAAGGATTTCCGCCGTCGCGGAAAAGGGACTTTCTTGGCGGCGACAATCTGCACCGCATTAGCGTCTTAACGCAATACTCGATGTATCCAATCGGAAACATTTCTACATCCTTATGCTTGTCATTGAAAATAGGAAGGATAGAGCTCTCGCTCTCCAACTTTGACCTTGCGCGCGAGCGGAGCTATACTCCGACCCTGACCCATGGGTAGCCCTGCGGCGGTTGCGAGAATTTTGCATTTCGGTGTTTTCGAAGTGGATCTGAAGGCTTGCGAGCTCCGGAAACATGGACTCCGAATCAAACTTCCAGAGCAGCCTTTCCAGGTTCTGGTCGTGCTACTGGAGAAGCCGGGCGAAATTGTCACACGCGAAGAACTGCGCAATCGGCTCTGGCCCGGCGATACCTTTGTCGATTTTGACCACGGACTGAACAATGCCGTCATGCGGCTGCGCGAAGTGCTGGGCGATGCATCCGAGAACCCGCGCTTCGTGGAGACGATTCCTCGACGCGGGTACCGTTTCATTGCGCCGGTCGTAGGTTCCGCCTTTCCAGAACCGACAACTACCGACTCTGAGGTGGAGTCCGGGGATGTTCCCGGCCAAGGGGCTGCGCCGAAAACGACCGACGCGGCCGCCTTGGAGGCTCCTTCCGGGCCCGCGCCGGCAGGTTCCGAACGACGGTCCTCAGCAACCCGTTTCGCGATCCTGGCTGCCGCTATTTTGGTCGCGGCGGTTCTAGTCGGCGCTGGCTTGTTTTACCGCAACCGGGCCGATGCGAACAAAGCCGGCCGGGCGCGAAATAAGTCCTTGATCGTGCTGCCGATCGAAAACCTCTCGGGTGACAAAGATCAGGAATACTTTGCCGATGGCATGACCGACGACTTGATTGCCAACCTGGCGAAGATCCGCTCGCTGCGCGTGATTTCCCGTTCGACGGCTATGGCTTATAAAGGTACGCGCAAGCCCATGTCGCAGATCGCCAGCGAACTGAACGTGGATGCCGTGTTCGAGGGCACGGTTCTACGCGTGGGCGACCGCGTAAGAATCACTGCCGAACTGGTTCAGGTTTCCACCGACCGTCACTTGTGGGCCGAGACCTATGAGAGCCCGATGGGGGACATCCTCGCCCTGCAAAATCGTGTTTCTTCCGCCATTGTGAACGAAATCCGCATTAACCTGACGCCGGAGGATCAAGAACGGCTCGCCAGCAATCCAGCGGTTGCGCCGGAGGGGTACGAAAATTATCTGAAAGGACGCTACTACTGGAACAAGAGATCGGATGAGAACCTGACCAGAGCCATCGGATACTTTGAACAGGCAACGCATCAAGACCCGCAGTACGCTCTTGCCTACGCTGGCCTGTCCGATTGCTACGCCATCATCAGCGCCGAGATCTTTGGAACCATGCCGGCGGCGGAAGCCGCTCCCAAGGCGAAAGCGGCCGCACTGAGAGCCCTCGAAATCGACCCTAAACTCTCGGAAGCGGAAACCTCACTGGCCACGGTCAAGTTTAACTACGATTGGGATTGGGGCGGCGCCGCGGCGGGCTTCGCGAAAGCGATTCAGGATAATCCCAGCTATGCAACCGCCTACCAGAGATATTCCCTTTACCTGGTGGCGATGGGTCGTCCGGAGGATAGTTTCGCGCAGATGAACAAAGCCCGAGAGCTTGATCCGCTCTCCATCAGCATCAATTTCAGCCTGGGCTGGCGGTTCTATATGGCGCGACAGTACGACCGGGCCATCCAACAACTTCGCAATACTCTGGAAATGGACCCATCCTACGAACTGCCGCATCTGGTCCTCGGTCTGTCGTACGCCGAGAAGAGGGATTTTGGTCTCGCCATTCCAGAATTACGCAAGGCGGTTGAGTTGTCGCATGGAACCCCGCTGATGACCTCGGCTTTGGCCAATGTTTATGCACGTTCGGGCAACAAGGCAGAGGCCGAAAAACTACTGGCCGGTCTGATCTCGGAGTCCAAAAGGCAGTACGTCTCTCCATACTACTTCGCGGTGGTGTATGTGGGTCTGGGGAAACCGGAAGAGGCGATGAATTGGCTGGAGAAGGCTTTCACCGACCGCTCCAATGGTCTGGTGTTTCTGAAGGTGGAACCCGAGCTCGACGCTCTGCGTTCCAATCCACGTTTTGTTGCTCTCCAACGGAAACTGAACTTCCCCGGATGAGAATCGCGAGGCACCCTGCTCCCTAGCCCCTCTTCGCACGGCTTGTAACCGCAATTGGCGACGAGCGCATTTTTCCAATACGCAGCGCAGCTTGGAATCGGGGATTCGAGCCGTTTCCATTGCGTGCGTGCGCGGCTCCGTTGGCCTTGCCCGCGCTCGGTTTGCGAGCCACCGTGAACGCAGGCTCGGCCGTTCCGGAACGACTCGGGAAGAAACGGTTGTGCAAGTGGCGCACCGCGCGCGGAACATCGCTCTCCTTGATGACAAAGCTGATGTTGATCTCAGAAGCTCCCTGGGAAATCATGCGCACGTTCACTCCCGCCTCAGCCACGACGGTGAACACACTCGCCGCGATCCCCGGCCTGCCATGGATGTCTTCCCCGACCAGACAAACAATGGCCTGCTGGTCGTCGCAAGTCACATCCGCAATTCGTTCCAGTTCGGAGAGCAGGGCCTCGGGCAGCCGTTTGGTTTCCATCGTGAACGACAGGCTCACCTCGGAGATCGCAACAATATCGACCGAAGCCCCATGCTGATCGAGTTGTTCGAATACCGCCCGCAGGAAGCCGTGGACCATCACGCCGCGGGAAGCTACAACATTTACGATGCTGATGCCGGTCTTCGCTGTGATCGCACGAAAAGTGCCGCGGTCGTGGGGCGCGTGCTCGGTAATTCGAGTGCCCTTGCTCTTCAGATTGCGGGAATTCAAAACGAATACGGGGATATTCTTGTGAATAGCCGGCAACAGAGTGGCGGGATGCAGCACCTTGGCGCCAAAATAAGCCAACTCGGCCGCCTCGTTGAAACTGATTCGCCGGATGGTTTGCGCATCCGGGCAAAGCCTTGGATCGGTGGTCATCATGCCTTCGACATCCGTCCAGATCTCAATCGACTCGGCGTCTAGCGCCGCTCCAACGATGGCCGCTGAGTAATCGGATCCACCGCGTCCCAGCGTGGTCGGTACGCCATCTTTGGTCGCCGCGATGAATCCAGCCATCACTGGAATCAGCCCTTTCTTTACGATGGGAGCAATCTTCGCCAACGATCGCTCGCGGGTTTCTGCCATGAGCGGTAAAGCGTGAGTGTGAGTGCCGTTCGTCACGACACAATCGCGGGAGTCCACCCAGACCGCTTCCAACCCCAGCACCGGCAATGCGGCCGCTACGATTCGGCTGGAGAGTAGTTCACCGAAAGAAAGCAGGTAATCGCTGCTCCGCGGAGAGAGTTCCTTGACCGCCGCAACGCCGCGCAAGAACTGCTCCATCTGAACAAAAATGCTCTCGAGCTCAGGGGCGATTTTGGCCGAGAGTTCCTGGCCGAGCAATTCGTCCGCGGTTGCCAAGTGGCGTTCCCGAAGCGCTCGCAATACTTGCAGACTGGAATCGCAATCCCCTGACGACGCTCTCTGACCCATCAGTACGAGCTGATCGGTGACCTTCGCGAACGCGCTGACCACGACCACAGGGCCCAGTTTTTGCCGGCTGCGTACAATTTCCGCCACGCGCTGGATCGCGCTGGCATTTTCCACTGAGGTCCCGCCAAACTTCATGATTACCATGAGACTCACCTTTCTTAATTAGATAATGACAATCGTCGCCTTCGTTTTGACGGTCAAAAGTCTGCCCCATCAAACCAAAAGCCCACTCGCCGGTTCATTCCTGGCGGTGGGCTTGAGCTTGCCTTGAAATCTGATCTAGCTCAAATGTACCCATGCCAGAAGAACGTAATTCGTGTGCCCGATGTTGTCATGGGCCGCTTGAGCGACGAACTCGTCTTCTGGGAGGTACCGAACATATGGTCCAAATATACGCGAACAGGCCCCTGGGCTTTATCTGAATTTTCGATTCGATCGATCGAAAACACCGCTATCAAGACGTGCGATACGCTTCCAGTCGCGGTCGCTGCTTAACTCAAGACCGCTGAACACCGCAGCCGTCTTCGATCTGAGGATGAGATAAGTTTGGCCAGCGGAAAGAAGAGTATTCGACATCTAGTCCGGCTGGCATTCGCTCACGTACCTCGGTCGAAAGCAATCGGCGCCACTCCTGCCACGAGAGGCGCAGCGCCGAGGAGCAGGTAGACCGCCTGAATGGGATGGCAGTATCCGCCAGGTCCCTACTGCACTGGCCGCGAGCTGAGAATCTCCTCAATCTTCTCCAGCATTTTGTTGAGGTCGGCGGGCTTCTCGAAATAGCCGGCCGGAGCGGGCACCTGCCGCCGGGTTCCGATGAAGTGCTTGAACTCATGCGCGATGCCGGTCAGCATGATCACGGGAATGTGCCGGGTCTCGACGTCTTCGTAGAGATCGCGATACATGCGCACTCCGGTGTCCTTGGGCATGACGATGTCGAGCACGATCAGGTCGGGCAGTTCCGCCTTCGCCTTGGTGAATCCCTGCTTGCCGTCGTTCGCGCTGATCACGCCAAAGCCGTGATCCTGCAGGAAGTTCGTTACGTACCCAACTACGTCGGGCTCATCGTCCACAACCAGTATCTTCTTTCCAGACTTTCTTACAGACTCTGCGGTCATATTGTCCTCATTTCCCTCGAATAGCATCCAGTGCACGTTTTAGAGTTTCCTCGTCGGCGCCCGCCAGCGCTTCGGACAACTGGCTGCGAAGTTGGCCGGCGCTCGGCGGTTTGGAAGCCGGAGTTTCCACCCCCAGCAACTTGCGCACCGCCGAGACATAGGAGTCCGGACTCACAGGCTTTTCCAGGTAGATGCCCGGACCCGACATCGTCATTTCCTCAAAATCGGCGCGGCCTAACTGGTCGCGGGCGTGACCGGTCACGATCAGCACCGGGATCTTGGCCAGGTGTTTGTCTTTCTGCAGGTCGTGATAGCAGCGCGCCCCAGAATGGCGGGGCATGATCAGATCGAGCGAGATCAGATCGGGCGGATTGCGCCGCGCGATTTCGAGCGCGTCCAGTCCATCCGCCGCCGTCGCCACCTCGAAGCCGGCGTCTTCCAGCGCCATGCTCAGATACGCGCGCACGTCGGCCTCGTCATCCACTACCAGGATTCGCTTGCGATGTTCTTCGCTCATACTTGCTCCTGTATCTGGGCCGCGGCGCGAGCGCAGTCTTCGGCGATCATCTGCAGCCGCCGCCGTGGCAGCCGAATGCGGAAGGTCGCGCCTTCGCCCGGATTCGATTCGACTTCAACGCGGCCGCCGTGTTCCTGGACAATCTTGCGCGTCGTCAACAAGCCCAGGCCTGTTCCCTTGTTGCCCTTGGTCGTAAAAAATGTCGTGAAGACTTTGCCCTTCACTTCCCAGTCCATGCCACTGCCGTTGTCGGTGACCTCGAACACCAGTTCGTCCTCCTGCTGGAAAGTGCGCAAGACTACTTTTCCTTGCCCGTCCGCGCGCATGGTCGCGGCGTCAATGGCGTTCGAGAGCAGGTTGGTCAGGCAGCTCTCCATCCCTTTGGCGTCCAGCGGTGCAATGGCCACGTCGACCCCGAGTTCCGCTGACAGATCCACTCCCTGCAGACGAGCCGCGTCCTTGTAAAGGGCGACGATATCTTTCGCCAGCGTGTTGGGATCGAGCGGCTGAAGATCGGGCGCGCGTCCTTTTGCAAAGCTCAGAAAATCCTTGACCAGGGTCGGTCGTCTTCTCGAAATTGCGCTGCAGCATCTCCCAGCCGTTCTGGATGCGAGTTGCCTCGGCGCGCCGCAATCCGGTGTCGACCATGTACATGCCGCCTTCCAGACCCATCAGCAGGTTCTTGATGGTGTGCGCGAGTCCGGCAACGGTTTGGCCGACAGCCGCCATGCGTTCGGCATCGAGCTTGTCCTGCTCCAGTCGCTTCAGGGCGCTCAGGTCGACAATGAATGCGGCCCGCCCGAGTTCCTTGTGACCGCTGCGCAGCGGGACAGCCGACAACCGCACCGGGACCTGGTGTTGCTGCGCGGTTTGGAGGGAGGCATCGTCCAATTCGAGCACTTCACTCTGCTGTGCTTCAGGAGTAAAGAATTCCGCCGGCAGCATTCGCTTCAACCAATCGCCGGTAGGGAGTTGGCGAGGCACCCATTCCAGTAGGGTTCGCGCCGCCTGATTCATCATCTTCGTATTGCCGCGCGGGTCGATGGCGATGATCGCGTTCGGAGCATTGCGGATCAGCCGGTGATAGAAGTCGCGAGTTTCGCGCAGTTCCGACTCCAGCATATGGGTATGGGTGATGTCGACCGCCATCCCCACGACCCTCTCCACCCCATGTTCTCCGCGTGCCAGGCAGGTGCTGGTGACAACATAGTGAGAAGGCGAGCCGTCTTTATGCATGCCGACTTCTTGCGCAGTATGTTGTTCGCCGTCTTCGAACGTCAAAGCCGCCGGACACTCTTCGCAGCGGGCATCGCGGCGCTTGCAAACCGAGTAGCAAAATTCGCCGCCCGGTTCCCCGAACGACCGCCGGAACTTCTCGTTGGCGCGGATGATGTGGAAGTCTCGATCCACGACGAAAACGAAACAGGGAACGCGCTCAAAAAGCTGATCGTACTCCTGCTGCCAGCGGCGCGTTTCCGTCAGATCGGACGCCATCGCCATGACGTAGCGAACCTTGCCCTCGGCATCCTTAATCGGGGTCAGGTGGACGGCGTACTTGCAAGGCCGTTCATGCCGGTCGACTCCAGCTTCATCAACCACATGCACCAGGCCGTCGCGCTGGGCCGCCCGCGCTTTGCACCGGCGGCACGGTTTGGTTTCACGCTTGAAGACCTCGTAGCACTTGCGGCCGCGCCAGTCGCCAAAATACTCGCCGAAATTGCGATTCGCCGCCACCACGTTCGAGTCCATGTCCATGATCGCAATGGCAAACGGCAGCTGCTCGAAAAGCGTCTGCTGAGCCATTGCTTCGACGGCGAGTTTGGTTACCTTTGGCATATTTATTGCCCGATCTTCATTGTCCGACTGGAGGCAGCACCGGACTGCCGGCGCTTGCTCCCCGCCGCCGCAGATCAATGTCGCGCGCGTCCAGGATCTCCCGGCTTTCTTTGTGGCACCACGCGCACTGCACCATCTCCGGCTTCTTCTTTTCCGCCGCCTTCTTGGTATGACAACCAATGCAGGTGCGGTGCATCGCGTCCACATAGCTGACGGCGTGATACGTCTTCACTTGGATCACGGCCTTGGCGGGTACCAGGTCCTTGTGGCAGTGGTCGCAGCGAACCGCGTTGCTGGCCGTGCGCACCTGGCCACGCGTGTGACACTGATAGCAGCCAATATTTCCGCCGGCGGGCGATGCGTGCCAGTCGTGGCGGAAACCGTCCACCGCTTGATACATGTCACGGTGGCAACTCGCGCAGGCCGAATTTTCATCGTGCGGCAGGTTCATGTGGTGGCACAGCACGCACGATGCCTTGTCCCCTTCGCGCTTCACGTGCTCCGCGTGCTTAAACGCCACGCCAAAGCCGTCGAGGTTCCCGTCAATCCAGAGCACCTCGCCGCCCCGCGCCCGATGCACGGCGACTGGCTCCAAACCGCGGCTCTGCGCCCGCTGCGCGGTCAGGAAACCGAAGCCGAGCGCGGCCGCAAGAATCACTGCCAGCGAATACACGGTCCGCGAGGCGACCGCGGGAACCCCTAACCAAGTCGTGCCCACCTTGTCGAACTCAGGCGCATGAAGAGGATCCGCGGCGGGATCGGCTGGCCGCTCTTCCCATACGTGGAAACGCTCCATCGCAAACAGGAACAGCAGCGCCGCAGCAGAAACAATCCCAAGGCTGATGCTGACCTCTGTCCACGACGGCACGTAGAACCCGCCCCCGGCCCGCACGTGTGCCAACCCGCCGGTATCGATGCGGTTGAACACGACTCCGAACACTCCCATCGCAGCCACCGTCCACTGACCCCCGGTGCTGCGACGGACGCGTGGAATCGAGAGCAGCACCAGCGGTACCAGTGCCATGACGCAAATCTCGAACCAGAAAAGATAGGTATGAAACCCCGCTTCGATCAGACGGTGCGCCTGGTGCCGCACGGCCAAGTCTCCGAAGCGTACGGCCAGATACAGCAGCAAAACCCAGCGTGCCGCGCCCACGAATGACGCCAGTTCCTCGGTCTCTGGCTTACGGCGATAGAGGAATGCGGTGAGGTGGCTCTCGAAAGTCACCATCATCATGCCCAGCACGATCGCCGACACCAGGAACATGATCGGCAGAATCGGCGAGTACCACAGCGGATGCAGCCGGTAAGGCATGATCAAGAACAGCGAGCCGAGCGAGGATTGGTGCAGCGTCGAAAGGCCGATGCCGGCAAGAACCAGCGGCAGTCTGAACCGCACCAGCACCGCCCGCACTTTCGACAACCGCGGAAACTCTTCCGCCGGGACGGGAAAGAACTCCAGCGTCAGCACGGTCAGGTACAGCATCACGCACCAGCCCACTTCAAACAGCGCCGAGTGCGGATTCCAGTACACCATCATGTGCCAGATGTTCCAGGGCAGGCCCAGGTCGAACAGCAGGCTGAACGCAACCGCCGCGTAGCCGAGGAACGCGGTCAACACAGCCGGCCGCACGATGGAGTGGAACCGTTCCAGCCTGAAGATGTAGACCACAGCCGTGACGATGAATCCGCCGGCCGCCAGTGCCACACCGCCCATCACGTCGAAGCCGACCCACAGTCCCCAGGCGTTAGCGTCGCCGAGGTTCGTCGTCGCGCCCAAGCCAAACAGGAAGCGCGCCGCCGCCACCGAGAGCGCCAGACCGACGCCGAGCCATAGTACGAGCTTAAATTTCCGGACTCTGTCCATCCGAGTTCTCTTTCTGGAGCTTGATTCGCCGCCCAATGATCCAGTTCACGCTGCCCATGATGGCCAGCACACCGCAGAAGGTGTAGGGCACCGCGCCCATCGCCGCGGCAGTCTTTTCCGGCAACGGGTCCGAAGGGATGGCGTGGCCATCGGTCAAGAACGATAGGTCGACGTTCGAGATATAGAGCACCGAAGAGCCGTGAGCTTCGGTCTCGCCCCAAACTTTATTCAGGTAGAGATCCGGCTTCTCCGCGATGCGCCGGTGCGCCTCGGCGAGCAGTGCGTCGCGGTCGCCGAAGATCGTCGCCTTAGTCGGGCAAATCTCGGTGCACGCGGGCTGTTGACCGTTGCTAATCCGGTCGTAGCAAAGGATGCACTTGCGCACATAAGGCACCGCCGCGTCCCACTCGTAACGGGGAATGCCGTAGGGGCACGCCATCATGCAGTAACGGCAGCCCATGCACTTAGCCGCGTCATAGACGACTGCGCCGATTTCGGTTTTGTGCATCGCGCCCACCGGACACGCGGAAACGCACGCCGGCTCCAGACAATGCCGGCATTGCTTGCGGACATGCGCCTGCGCCGGGCCGCTTACGATCGGGCCGTTGACGATCGAGGTCCAGTTGCGCGAGGTCAGTCCGTCGCCCGCATCCCAGCGGCGAGGCACATCGGCCGTCTGATGATTGGTCTTCTTGCAGGCCATCACGCACTCTTCACAGCCGATGCATTTGGTGACGTCAGTGAGGATTGCAGCTCTCATTGGGCAGTCACCTCCTGTTTGGCGATCTGGATTGCCTGTCGCGCCGTTGTCGTGCTAGCCGCTACCGGAGCGGGAACGTGGCCAGCCTTCGTCAGCCGCGCCTTCGGAAGCCAACTCGGACAATCGGCGTAACCGAGCGTGGCTGCGACCCGGTCTCCGGCTCCCGGCGGAAACTTCCAGGCAACGGCAGTGACGATTTGCGACAGCGGAGTAAGCACGCAGTGCGCGATCTTGGTGAACGGAATCAGCAGCATGATCAGGGCGGCCGCGTACACATGCAGCAGCATGAGGGCCTGGTAGGTTTTTGCGGAAAGCGCCGCATGGGAGCAAGCAAAACCAGTGGCGAAAGGAATGAGCAACAGCACCGGCCAGAAATATTCCTGCGGACGGCTGATGCTGCGTGCAGCGGCCGATGTCGCTCGTCCCAGCAAAAGGCCCGCGCCCGCCACCAAGACAATGATGGTCAGCACATCCGTGGCGAGTCTGCGGCATCGCCCTCCAGGCGAATCCGACCGAGCGCCGCCACAGCAGCACGTGAGCGGCGGCGAACAGGGGAACCAGCAGCAGTCCCACATGGAACAGCATCGACAGCGTGCTGTACACGGGACGGCTCCGCCACAGCCGTCCCACTGGAAACAGCCAGTGGAAGGTCTGTCGCCGAACTTCTTTCCAGTTGACGATGCGGTCCCAGCTTTTCCGGTAGGCTTCGACGATGCCGACCAGGGTCAGCAGCACGATGCGCGCCAGCCCCAGCACCATCAGTGAGAACGCCACGGCGAACAGCGGTCCACGTCCGAATTGAATCCAAGAGTCCACGACATCTCCCTCAATCCATCTTTCAATCGAACTCTCAATCGAACTCTCAATCGAAGATGATCGCTTTGTACAGCAAATCGTGCAGTCCCACGATCTGGCAGTCGATCTGGTTGTCTTCCATGAGTTCGCGCAGCTGCTTCTTGCAGTTGGCGCAAGGTGCGACGCAGTACTTCGCGCCCGTCGCTTTGATTTGTTCCGCCTTGGCGCGGCCGCCCACCGTCGTGCGGTAAGGACGAATCTCGTCGATCGATACCGTGCCACTGCCTCCGCCGCAGCAGATGTTATTGCGCCCATTCGGAGTCATTTCGACGAAATTGCTGCAGAACGCCTTGAGCAGTTCGCGCGGCTGCTGCACGATCCATCCCGGCCGAGCGATGTTGCACGGATCGTGGTACGTAACCGTCTCGGTAATGGTGTCGGCCTTGAGTTTCAGCCGTCCCTGCTTCCAGGCCTGGTGCGTGTACTCCATGATGTTCAGCACCGGGATGGCCGATCGTCCGCCGCAGAACGCAGGATAGAAATACTTGGCCACCCGCGAAGCATGACCGCACTCGCCCATGAGCATCTTCTTCACCTTCAGGCGTCCGGCTTCGGCGCGAATCTTCTCGAGGACGTGCTCCAGCACATGATCGGAATAGAAAAGCCCGTAGTTGATGCCGTCGAAGTAGCCTGTCCCGATCGTCCAACTGTCGCCGGTGGCGCGAAACACGGCGGCGTTCCCCATCAGCGTGTCGGCCTCCATGATGTAATCGGATACGGCCGGCAGAAACAGGTACTCGGCGCCTTCCTGGTCCACGGGAAAAGGAATGTCGATGCCGAGCTGCTCTTTCATTTCCTCGCTCAGGAACTCCAGACTGTCGAGCAGCGCGGGCACGGGGACGGCGGAAGTGTTGCCGCTCTTCCCGATCAATTGCTCGCGCGTGCTGACGACCAGTGCGCGCGGCGCGATGCCGATCTCGGAAAGAATGTAACGCGCAAGATGCGTGATCAGGGCATGATCGACGCCCATGGGGCATTCGAAATGACAGCGGCGGCAGGCGGTGCAATCGTAAAATGACGCCGCCATCTCCTGGACTTTCTCATCCGTCAACCCGGGATCGCCCAGCAGTCGTCCCCGCAGCACGCCCGAAATGGTGAAGTGCCGCCGGTAAACGGAAAGCAGCAACTCCGACCGGTAGCAGGGCACGTCGTGCGCGTCGCCGGTCGCCTCATACACCTGGCACGCCACACTGCAGCGGGCGCATTTGGCGCTGATGCGGATGTAGTGATCGAGCGCCACCCGGTAGTTGGTGTGCTTCAGGATGGCGGCAAAGGCCTCCAGAAAACGCCGGGGGCGATCTTCCCCCTGGAAATCTTCAACGTGATACCGAACCGGAAGACGCTGCCGCTCAATGACCTCGGCCTTTTTCGAACCGGCGAACGCCTTCTTCCGCTGCTCAGCGCTTATAGGTTGCACAGGAATTCCTGGTGAAAACGACCAAGCCCGGAACGCTTGTACATGGCGTTCGGGCTATGCGCCTTCTGTCTTGTCGGAGCGTTTGTCGATACTGCGATGCAGGTTTGCATGGCGTGTTCCGCTACCCGTCGCAGCGTTTTGATGCGGTGTAAAGGGTAGCTAGGTGTAGATTGCATCTATATGCTATCATCTAATGAGTGTGAGTGCAACCCATATGGCGAAACGTGGGCGCCATCCTGAGCGGGACTCCCGCAAGAACCCGGGGGCAGAACGTGCCAGGAGATCAGTCGGTTACGCCTGAGCCGCCATCGTGGGCCCATCGTGGCCGATGTATGTTAGTCTCTGCCTTGGATTTTCTGGAGAGTTGTAGATGGATCGCCGTAGATTAGATCGTCAAGGAGGAGACAGTCACTCTTCCGGACCGTGCGAGGATGAAAATGAGTATCCCAACCAAAAGAAGATTGGTTCGTGACGATCGTAACCGCTGCCGCCGCCATGCTTATCCATGCTCGTGCGCCATGGGTCATCTCTCCCGCTTCGTGGAACCTGTCGTCTTGCTCATCCTCCGCGAAAAGGGACACGCCCATGGCTATGACTTGTCCGCCAACCTCGTCAACTACGCCTTCACCGACTCCGAGATCGAACGGGCGGCGCTCTACCGAGTGCTTCGCCGGTTGGAACGCTTCGCCTACGTCAAGTCGGGATGGAAGATCGCCGCCAACGGACCGGCCCGCCGTGTCTACGCGCTGACCCCCAAGGGCGAAGCCCATCTGCGGGAGTGGGCGACCGTGCTCGACAAAGTCGCAACCTCCATGGCGCGCTATGTGAAGCGCGTCGCAGAACTCGATGGCCACGCTCACTAGGCGCTGGTTTCGTATCAGGGTATCGCTTCAGCGATACCATAAGTTTCTTCAGAATCAGACACCCCTTTAGGGGCTGGGCACCAGGATACCGGCTTTCTCCGCAGCCTGTGTTCATGTCCCGGTACCTATCACACTCGCACCACGGCCTGCCCGTAAACCACGCCCCTCCCTTTGCCTGCCCTCGGACGAAGGCGACCCGCGCAACCTAATGAAAGTAGCGGCACGGGACGATAGGGTCTCAGTAGGGAGATCGAACGGAACCTCCCCGCGCGCCATGGAATCACACACACGGCCCTTGGGAAATCCCCAATCTGGAAAGGAACGGCAGCGATGAGCGACAGCGACATCGTGCAAGATTTTCTCGCCGAAAGCCACGAAAACCTGGACAGGCTGGACCGGGAACTGGTCGGTCTGGAAAAAAATCCCCACGATCGCGACGCGCTGGCAAGCGTGTTTCGTACCATTCACACCATCAAGGGCACCTGCGGATTCCTGGGTTTTAACAAGTTGGAAAAGGTTACCCACGTGGGCGAAAGCCTGCTGGCTCGGCTTCGAGACGGGCAACTGACGCTCAGTCCGGAACATACCACGGCGTTGCTCGACATGGTGGATGCGGTCCGCCAGATGCTAAAGGAAATCCAATCGACGGGGAAGGATGGCGACGGCCGAATATCCGGAGCTGCTGGAAACCCTGACGCGGCTGCTGTCCGACCGTGGCGCAAGCAAACCGGAAGGAACGTCCGACGCGGCAGTCGGCCCGGCAGGTCAGTCACCGTCACCAGCATCGGCACCGGGAATCGAGATCGCCCCGGCAAGTTCGGAAAACATCGTTGTGTCTCCAGCTCTTGTATCCGCTACGGCATCGAAGAAGCCGGCGCGAAAGAAAGCGGCCGAAGCTGCCCAGGTCGCGCCGGCCGATGCGACACTCGCCGCAGCAACGATCGCCGCCCCACCGGCGGAACCCGGCCCGGTGCGGGCCCGTGAGAAAGAGAAAGACAAAGACAAGCTGGTGGCCAAGCAGGACGGCGTTTTCGCAGCCCCGGAAACCTCCGAAACCCGGCCCCACGACAGCGCGGCCGAGACCATCCGTGTCGGGGTCAACGTGCTGGACAAACTGATGACCCTGGTCGGCGAACTGGTGCTGGCGCGCAACCAGTTGCTGCAAATCGCAAATACATTGGAAGACGCCAGCCTGCAGGCCGTCTCGCAGCGCATGAACCTGATCGCCACCGAACTGCAGGAAGAGGTCATGAAGACCCGGATGCAGCCCATCGGAAACATCTGGAGCCAGTTTCCCCGCACGGTGCGCGACGTGGCGCTCGGGTGCGGCAAGGAAGTGGACATCGAAATGGAGGGCAAGGAGACGGAACTCGACAAGACCATCATCGAGGCGATCAAGGACCCGCTCACCCACCTGGTGCGCAACTCCGTGGACCATGGCATCGAACTTCCCGCCGACCGCGTGAAGGCAGGCAAGGATCCGAGCCGGACGCCTGATTCTGCGCGCCTTTCATGAAGGCGGGCAGGTCAATATCGAAATCACCGACGATGGCGCCGGATTGAACGTGGAGCGCATCCGCAAAAGGCGGTGGAGCGCGGAATGGTCACCGCCGAACAGGCGGCACGCATGACGGAGCGGGAGATCTTCAAATTGATTTTTCTTCCCGGATTCTCCACTGCGGAAAAGGTGACCAAGGTCTCCGGCCGCGGCGTCGGCATGGATGTGGTGAAGACGAATGTGGAAAGAATTGGCGGCACGGTGGACGTTCAATCCACTCGCGGGCCGGGGCACCACGGTTCGAGTGAAGATTCCGTTGACCTTGGCCATTATCCCGGCGTTGGTGGTGACCAGCGGCGGCGATCGCTATGCCATTCCCCAGGTAAGCCTTGCTCGAACTGGTGCGGATCGAGGCGGACGAGGTCGGGAAGAGCATCGAATTGGTCCACGGCGCGCCGGTCTACCGGCTGCGCGGACGGCTCCTGCCTCTGGTGTACCTGAACCGGGAGTTGAACACCGGAGGTGTCCCAGGGCAGGCCGTAGGGCACACCTCCACAGAATCCGGTTCCAAATGGGAGATGCTGGACTTCTCCCAGGCCCGAGTCAAGCACCAGCATTGGTTGGGGCGGTTACGAGAAGTACTGGACAACAAAACCGTCTTGACTGCACAACAGGCTGGCTCTCACACCGAATGCGCTTTGGGGAAGTGGCTCTATTCCGTCGGCCTCAAGAGCTACTCAAACCTCGCCGAGATTCACTTGGTCGAAAGAACCCACGCCGAGTTTCATGACCAGGTGGCCAAGATCTTGGGTCTCAAAGAGCAGGGCCATCCAGCCGAAGCGGAGCAAGCATTCCAGCAGTTGGCTCCGCTGTCCAGCAAGATCATCGCCCTGCTGACGGAACTGGAAAGGAAGGTTCTCTACAGCCGAGCGTCAACATTGTGGTGCTGCAGGCCGATGACCGGCAATTCGGCTTGGTGGTGGACCAGATCAACGACACCGAAGAAATCGTGGTGAAGCCACTGCGCAAACAGCTCAAGACGGTGAAAACCTTTGCCGGATCGAGCATCATGGGCGACGGCAAAGTGGCGCTGATCCTGGACGTGCTCGGCCTGGCGCAGCGGGCCAGCGTGGTCACCGAAACCCGGGACCGCGCCCTGACCGAAAAAACCACGGAAGCGGCGGCGACGGCCAGGAGAAACAAACCTTCCTGCTGTTCGCGGGTCCGGGCGATTCCCGCATGGCCATACCGCTCAGCACGCTGGCGCGCCTCGAGGAGTTCCCGGTGGCGCAGGTGGAAATGTCGGGCAGCCAGTGGGTGACGCAGTATCGCGGGCAGATCCTGCCCTTGATTCGTCTCAATCGTGGTGCTGGAAGAGCGCCGTGCAACAAGCTGCGCGCCTTGCAAGCTCCGCCCGCGCCGGGTTCGGCACCGATTCAGGTGCTGGTGCTGAATCACGAGGGACGCACCTTCGGCCTGGTGGTGGAACGGATTCTGGACATTGTCGAAGACCGGGCCGACGTGAGGTCGGCAGCCACCCGGGCGTCCGTGCTCTATTCCGTGGTGATCGGCGACCGGGTAACGGAATTGCTCGATATCCCGGCCGATTCTGCGCAGCGCGGATGTGAGCGCTGCGCGCCGCCGGCCTGGCCGCGAGAGCAGCGGGGGTTGCGAACTAAGCCATGGCGCACACTTCGCAGTTTTGCACTTTCTATCTGGACAAGCTGCTGTTCGGCGTGGAATTGAAAGGCGTTCAGGAAGTCATCCGCTCGCTGGACATGACCAAGGTTCCGCTGGCGCCGGCGGTGGTCAGCGGCCTGATCAACCTGCGCGGCCAGATCGTCACCGCGGTCGATCTGCGGCGGCGCCTGGAACTGCAGCCGCGGCCGCCGGGCATGCTGGCGATGAATGTGGTGGTGCGCTCCGAAGATGGCGCCGTCAGTCTGCTGGTGGACGAAATCGGCGATGTGGTCGAAGTCGAGGAAGACAGCTTCGAGCCGCCGCCGGAAACCCTGCGCGGCTCGGTCCGCACCATGATCCTCGGAGTCCACAAACTGAAGGACCGGCTGTTGCATGTGCTGGACATCGAAAAAGCGTGCGAGATGACGGATGTGGCGGCGAAGACAGCCGCTGGCCGATAGCAGGCTCACGATGTTCCGTGGGCGGGCATGGAACCCAAATCTAAGTGCTGGGGCCGGTCCAGCGAGCCGGTCGGCCTCATCCCTCCTTGCGTGCGAATCGGTGCCTAATGGGTAATCGCCTTGATGCCGATGGAATTTCTGTGGACAACACGATCCCGTCCAAGCTAGACGAGGAGACCTAAAGTGAAGAACTGGTCGTTCAAAACCAAGTTGGTCCTGCTGGTCAGTTCCGCCGTACTGGGTTTCTTCGCTTTTGGCATAGTGTCATTTGCGACGCTTAGTAAGGTCGAAGTCGGCAGTCCGGTTTACGAGCGGATCGTGATGAACAAGGACGTAAATGCAGACTACGTTCCCCCCTCGCAGAGTCTTGCTGTGGCCGTGGTGCATGCCGTGAAAATGGAAGAGGCCCCTGACCAGGCCACTGCCCGCCATTTCTTGGAACTCCTGCGGGAGGATCAAAAGAACTTCGAGGACGGCCATGCGAACTGGATGCGCCGGCTCCCGGACGGCAAACTCAAGGAACTGGTAGGCGGCCCTGCCTACAGCACCGCGAAGGAATGGTTTGGAACTATGGAGCAAGAATTTATCCCGAGCGTGCTCAGCGGAGACCGAAGGAAGGCTCATGAGATTCGGACCACCAAGATGGCGAAATCGTTCAGGGCACAGGAAGGAACTGTCGATGAGATCGTGAAAATCACCAATGATCTGGTTGCGAACGACCAAGCCGAGGCGGTGTCGGTCGCGCGCACTCGAACTCGGATTCTCCTGCTGGTTGGAGTGGTTGTCCTCACCGTGGTGGTCGGCTTCGCCTACACGATCGCGCGCAGCATTCTAGGCCCCCTCCATGAGACCTTGATTGTGCTGCAAGGGCTGGCCGATGGCGATCTCCGTCACCAAGTCACAGTAGATTCGGCGGATGAGGTCGGGGCCATGGGACGTGCGCTGAACCGGGCTATCGATGGCGTGGCCAAGGCGATTGGATTGATTGCAGAAAACGCGGTGGGGGTAGCCAGCGCCAGCGAAGAACTTAATTACACCAGCCAGCAGATCACCGCCAACGCCGAGGAAACCTCGGCCCAGGCCGACGTGGTTTCGAAGGCCGCGCAACAGGTCAGCCAGAACCTTCAGACCGTCGCCACGGGTGCCGAGGAGATGGGTGCCAGCATCAAGGAAATCGCCAAGAACGCTACCGAAGCTGCCAAGGTCGCAACTGCCGCCGTCAGAGTCGCCGAAACCACTACCGCCACCGTGTCCAAGCTGGGCGATTCTTCGACCGAGATTGGCCAGGTCATCAAGGTCATCACTTCGATCGCCCAGCAGACCAACCTGCTGGCGCTGAATGCCACCATTGAAGCGGCGCGCGCCGGCGAAGCCGGCAAAGGCTTCGCCGTGGTCGCCAACGAAGTCAAAGAACTGGCCAAGGAAACTGCCAAAGCCACCGAAGACATCAGCCGCAAAATCGAAGCCATCCAGACGGACACCAAGGCGGCGGTGGACGCCATTGCATCGATCTCCGGAGTGATCAACCAGATCAACGATATCTCGAGCACCATCGCCACCGCCGTCGAAGAGCAGAACGCGACCACCAACGAGATGTCGCGCAACGTGAGCGAAGCGGCGCACGGCAGCGGCGAGATCACCAGCAACATTGCGGGTGTGGCGGAGGCGGCGCAGAGTACGACGCGCGGCGCCGCCGATACCCAGAAGGCGTCGCAGCAATTGGTGGAGACCTCCACACAACTGCGCCGTTTGGTCGAGCAATTCAAGATCAGCGCCAGCGGCAACGGTCGCGGGAAAGGCCCGGCAATGGCTCCAACCCGAAGCCAGGCAGCCCATGCCGGCAGCTAAGGCAGGGTTCGAAATGGGGTGAAGCGAGTAATTTGTCCGGAGGGACGAATGAGGCTTCAGGCGCTGTGCACCTTTGGGCTGGCCGGTTGGTCCGCCTGTCGGGAATCGTCAAACGGTTCAGAAGCGATTTGTTATGACTCCCATTCGCATTCTGGTGGTGGATGATTCGGTGGTGATTCGCAAGCTGCTCTCGGACACTTTGTCGGGAGACCGTGCGCTGGAGGTGGTTGGTACGGCCAGCGACGGGCGAATTGCCCTGGCCAAGATTCCGCTGCTCAAACCCGACCTGATCACTCTGGACGTCGAAATGCCGGTGATGGACGGCCTGGAGACGCTGGCCGCGATCCGCAAGTTGTATCCCAAACTGCCGGTCATCATGTTCAGCACGCTCACCGAGCGCGGGGCGGCGGCGACCCTCGATGCGCTCGCGCTGGGAGCGTCGGACTATGCCACCAAACCCAGCAATACCGGCAGTCCCGCCGGTTGCCGTCGAGCGCATTCGCATCGAACTGATCCCCAAGATCAAGGCGCTGTGCGGGGTTGCTCCGCTGGAAGTTCCGCGCTTGCCCCGGCCTCCGTCCGGCATTGAAGGTTCGAGAGCGCGCCAACTCCGCGCATCGAAATTGTGGCGATCGGCACTTCGACCGGCGGTCCGAACGCCTTGGCGGAAGTCTTGCCGCGGATTCCGAACGACTTTCCCGTCCCGATTGTGGTGGTGCAGCACATGCCGCCCATTTTTACCCGCCTGCTGGCGGAGCGGCTTGCCAGCCGCTCGGCCATTCCCGTGGAAGAGGGCAGTGCGGACGCAATTCTCTCCCCCGGGCATGCCTGGATCGCGCCGGGAAACTTCCATATGAAGGTGATGCGCAGCGGGCGTGAACCGGCGGCTGAACTTGAATCAGGGCCCGCAGGAGAACTCCTGCCGCCCGGCGGTCGATGTGCTGTTTCGCTCGGTGGCGCCGGCCTATGGCGCAAACGTTCTCGGAGTGGTGATGACCGGCATGGGCGCGGACGGCGTGCTGGGAGCGCAAGAGATTCGCGACGCGGGCGGAGATGTCATCATCCAGGACGAGGCTTCGTCCGTGGTCTGGGGAATGCCGGGGCTGGTGCACGCCTCGGGACTGGCCGATGCGCGCCTATCCTCTCGATCACTTGGCGGCGGAGATCACGCGCCGGGTGCTGCAGAGCCGCGGCCCTGGCGTCCCGGTTGAGCGTCGAAGAGTTGTGCCACCTTGGAGCGTCCCGCAAAATGACCATCACCCTCCAACCTGCCCGGCCGCAGCTGTCCCGAAACAGGAGCTGTGAAGCTGTCGACCCGGTGTACCGGCAAATCCGCGACCTGGTGTACAAGGTTTCGGGCATCTATAAAGCCGACGAAAAACTCTACCTGCTGGCCGACGGCTGCGGGCGGCGGATGAAACGGCTGGGCGTGCGGACGCCGCGCGAGTATTGGGACCGTCTCACGGCGTCGCCCAGCCGCGATGGGGAACTCCGGCAACTGCTGAACGAAATCACCATCGGCGAGACTTGCCTGTTCCGCAGCCAGCCGCAGCTCGACGCGCTGCGGAAAGTCATCCTCCCGGAACTCGTGGCGGAAAAAACCAAGCAGATCACCAAGAGGTTGCGCATCTGGAGCGCGGGCTGCTCCACCGGTGAAGAGTCCTACACCCTGGCCATGAACATGCTTGAGGAAAGCGAGCGTTTGCTCAAAGGCTGGACGGTCGAGATTCTCGCCACCGACCTGAACGACCGTTCCGTCGAAACCGCCAAGGCCGGCATTTATGGCGACTACGCGCTGCGCAACACCACCGACTATTACAAGCGGAAATATTTCACCGTGGTCGATGAGAAGAAACTGCAGGTGCGGCCGGAGGTGAAAAAGCTGATCACCTTCAGCCGCCTGAACCTGCAGGACGACTCCAAGATGCTTTTCATGAAGGGCATGGATCTGATTTTCTGTTGCAACGTGTTGATCTATTTTGACGGCGTTTCGAAGTCGAAGGTGATCAACCATTTTTTCAGCAACCTTAATTTTGGCGGCTATTTTTTTCTCGGAACCTCGGAATCGCTGATGAAATTGAATGACCAGTTTCACCTGGTCCATTTTCCCGGAACGATCGCGTACTGGAAACCATCCCTCAGCAGTGGAAAACTATGAACCATCCCCACGGTAACCATGACGGCAACGACGACGGCAACGATTCGTGAGCGCGTGCAGCGGATCGAAACCATGCCCGCCATCCCGGCGGTCTTTCTGCCCTTGCTCAAGTTGTTGGCAAAGGAGGAAGTGGAGGTGGACGAAGTGGTGCGCCTGGTGTCCTACGACAGCGCCATTGCCGCGCAATGCCTGCGCGTGGCCAGCTCCCCGTTATTCGGCATGGCCCAGCCCCCCAAGTCCATCAAGGGAGCGGTGATGAGCCTGGGCCTGCGCCGGGTGGAAACCATTCTTCTCACCTGTTGCCTGGGGCAGGCTTTTCCGGCCAAGAAGTGGGTGCTGGATCCGATTGTGTTCTGGAGACATTCGCTGGGGTGCGCCATGGTGTGCCGGAAAATCAGCGAGAAGCTGGCCGGCGCCGATCGGGAGAAGGCCTACATGGCGGGCCTGCTGCACGATATCGGGTTCATGGTGAACTGCCTGGTCTTTTCCAAGGAATTCGCCCCGGCGATGGAACGCGCCTGCCAGGAGGGGATTCCACTCGACGAGGCGGAACAGGCCACGCTGGGATTCACGCATTGCGAGACCGGGCGCGCCCTGGCCGAAAAATGGGACCTGGCCGACGACATCATCGAGGTGATCGCCCATCATCATGCCGTCGACGACAGCCAGAAAGCGCAGCCGCTGGTGGCCCTGGTGCACTTGAGCGATCTTCTCTGCCGCATGCGGGGCATGGGTTACGGATACTATGAGCGGCACAAGGTGGACTTGATCGCCGATCCAGCCTGGGCCATCCTCCAAAAGGAATACCGCGATCTCGAAGGCGTGGATCTGGTGCGCTTTACCTTTGAACTGGATGAAGCGGTCGAGACGATTCATACCCTCGTGTCCATGATCTTCGGGTCGACCCCGACCCTCCCCTGAACGCAGCATTTTGGGTGGAGCAGCGCTTCAGTGCTGCATTCACAGCTCGTTTCAGCACCGGCTTTAGCCGCTGAGGGCGTGCACTCTACCCAATCACGGGGACCGAATCTAACCGCCGGCAATGGCGCCCAGGATGACCAACGGTTCCGCCCCCGACGCGACCGCCTCAGGCAGCGGCGCGTCCGGAGGTTCATGGGACAGATCCTCCTCGCAGGCGAAGAACCGCAGAAACGGCCGGCGCTGCAGCGTGACGTGGTCGCGAATCGTCCCGCGCAGCATCGGATAGCGCGCCTCGAGCGCGTCGAGCACCGAGCGCTGCGTAACCGGACCCTCGACGTCGAGCGTCACCTCGCCGCCAACATGCGCCAGGGTTCGCAGATGATGCGGAAGCATGACTCGGATCATGTCTGTGCGATCACCCCAGCGTCTGCACCTCGACCGACAGCACGGCCGGCAGATCCCGCACGATCGGATTCCAGCTGTCCCCCGCATCGGCCGACGCGTACACCTGCCCGCCCGTCGTTCCAAAATAAATCCCGCACTTGTCCAACGAGTCGACCGCCATCGCGTCGCGCAGCACGTTGACGTAGCAGTTGCTCTGCGGCAGGCCTTTGGTCAGCGCTTCCCATTCGTTGCCGCCGGTGCGGCTGCGATACACGCGCAGCTTGCCCTCATGCACATAGTGCTCCCAGTCGCTCTTGATCGGAACAACGTAAATCGTCTCCGGCTCGTGCGCGTGCACGTCGATCGACGAAGCCGAAGTCAGTCGGCAGGTTCCCGCTGACTTTCGGTCCAGTTATCGCCGGCGTCGTCCGAGCGCATCACGTCCCAGTGCTTCTGCATGAACAGCACGCCCGGGCGCTACGGGTTCATCGCGATATGGTGAACGCAGTGCCCGACCTCGGCGGTCGGGTTGGGAATGTATTGCGAGTACAGTCCGCGGTTGATCGGCTTCCAGGTCTTGCCGCCATCGTCGGTGCGAAACGCGCCCGCCGCTGAGATGGCAATCCACATCCGCTGGGTTTCCGGAGTACGAGAGCTCGGGTCGAGAATGATCGTATGCAGGCACATGCCGCCCGCGCCCGGCTGCCACTTGGGGCCGGTGCCATGGCCCCGCAATCCCGAGAGCTCCTTCCAGTTCTTTCCGCCATCGCTCGAGCGGAATATGGCGGCGTCTTCCACGCCCGCGTAAACCGTGTCGGGATCGGTGAGCGACGGCTCCAGATGCCACACCCGCTTGAACTCCCACGGATGCTGCGTGCCGTCGTAAAACTGGTGAGTGGTGAGCGGCTTGCCGGTTTCGGCCGACACGTCATAGACGAACTTGTTGCTCTCGGCTTTGGGCTGGCCGTCCGGAGTGGTGGTCGGCTCGCCAGGAGGCGTACCCGGCTGGTGCCAGGTTTTGCCGCCGTCGTCGGAGCGTTGAATGATCTGCCCGAACCATCCGCTGGTCTGCGAGGCGTAGATGCGATTGGGATCCACCGGCGATCCTTTCAGGTGATACATCTCCCAGCCCGCGAAGTGCGGCCCGCTGACATCCCACTTTTCGCGCTTGCCGTCCGACTCCAGAATGAATGCTCCCTTTCGTGTACCGACAAGAACCCTGACCTTGCTCATTCCACATCTCCTTTTGTGAAAAGAAGTTGAATTCGCCGAGCTGAAAAGTGAGCCTGCATCACAAGGCCGCGCTCGTGCACCCCAGACCAGGCTCACCCTGTACTCCCAGTCGAGTTCTCAGGCTGCCTTGGCAGGCTGAAGCTGCGAGCGCATCTGTTTCATGAATTCGCGCATCGCAGCAATGTGACCTGGCGAGCGCTTTTCGCTCCAGGCTTCGTAACGCTGGGCAGCTTTCTCCAGGTGGGCCAGGTACCCCTTCATGGCAAACCGCTCCCGAGCCTGCGGGACCGTGGCCTTGGCAAGTTCCCAGACTCCGAAAAACTCCCCACTCGTCTCGAAGAAGAGATCTTCGTGGAGCAGTCCGTAGTTGAGAAACGCGCAGGCTTGCTCCCAATAACTGAGCACCATCCCGGCAAGGGCGCCGCCTTCGGTGCCGGGGGCCGCAATGCGCATGGCGTCATCGAGGTTCTCCACAACGTAGTTTTTGAAGAACCAATCCCGTCCCTGGCGCAGCCGGTTTTCACGACGCATCTCATAGATTTGCAGGTGAAGTTGAGCTTGTTCGTGCGTAGGTTTTTCCATTTCCATTTCTCCTTTTCTCCAATTCGCTGATTGTGATTTCGAAGTGTCGCGCTTCGTCTCTGCCCCTTTTTGCTTCGTATATAGACGATCAGGCCACCGCAAAGTCGCACACTATTCCACCCTAGTTGGAATCGCGTGCTTGCCGACGGTAGCGACGCCGTCTCGGCGGTTGTCCGGCGGGCGTCTCGCCCGCCGCGCCGATTAAGCGGTCAGGTACTAGGCCGCCTTTTGGGCCGCCTTTTCGCAGTTAATCATCCACGGGATGCCGAATCGGTCCGTAAGCATCCCGAACCGCACGGCCCAGAAGGTCTCCCCGATCGGCATCGTCGCCACCCCCTTTTCCACCAAAGCATGGAATATGCGCTCCGCCTCGGCCGGGTCGTTGACGCTGATATTTATGGAGAAGCCCTGTGGTTTCTGCTGTTGATCCGGCGGGGCGTCGCTACCCATCAGCAGCTGGCCGCCAAGGTTGAGGCGAGCGTGGATGATTTTGCTGCGCCATTCCGCCGGCACATGATCCGCTGCCGGCGTGCCTTCGTGGGTCATCATGGCTTCGATCTTGCCGCCGAGAAGCTTCGCATATAACTTGAACGCCTCTTCACATTGGCCATCGAAGAAGAGATAGGGATTCATCTGCATTTGCACAAGACACTCCTTTGTTATTTCGTTATTGAACAACCCCACTGTGTGTGAGATTATCCATAGATCACTTGCAATATGCAAGTGGAAATCTCAAGTTCTGAAAAAATAGTGAAAAAAGGCAAAAGTAAACGCCGGTCGGAGTGTCCGCTGAACGCGTCGGTCGAGATGCTGGGCGACCGCTGGTCACTGTTGATCATCCGCGACATGATGCTGCGGGGCTGGCAAACGTTCAAAGAGTTTCTGGAGGGCTACGAAGGCATTGCGACCAACATTCTGGCCGATCGCCTGCGGAAATTGGTCGCGAATGGAATCCTCACCACGGAACGAGACCCATCGGACGGAAGAAGACTGATCTACTCGCTGACCGCAAAAGGAATCGACCTTGCCCCGGTGCTCACCGAGATGGTGCTATGGGCAGCCGCCCACGAACCGACCGGCAATCAACCTCTGGTCCGCCAAATGCGCAAAGACAAGGAGAAATTCATGGCGGAAGTGCGCGAACGCTGGGTCCAGCGCCATGCCAAATGACTTCACGTAGGGACAGCCGCCCTCACCAACGCAGCCCCACCGTGATCGGCACAACGATGGCCTGGCTGTCGCTGTGATAAGCGCGGTGGTAGCGGTATTCAAGGTAGAGCTTGGAATTATGAAGATGGTTCAGACGGTAGGTAACTCCTCCGCCATAGTTGAAGCCGCCAGCATCCTTGGAATTTGAGGAGATATATTGCGGAAGAAGGTTGCCGTAAGCATCGCGCTTAGGATCCCACCATTTCCACCCGGGCTCGGAGGGCGGTTGGATGAATTGGCGATCGGCCGAAACGCTGCGCCGATAGAAACCGATGCCGAAAATTCCGTATGCGCCCAATTTGCCATAATGACGCGGCACGGTGACGATGCCGTCCAGGCTTATCGACTGCATATTTCCGCTTTGGTGGTTCAGGTTCGCGGGCCGGGTCACGCTGGACTTGAAGCCGAGGTCGTAGTACATGTATTCGGCATCCACGCCAAACATGCGGCTGAAGTTCATGCCGCCTCCAGCCACGGCAAAGGTAGAGTTCCCGACAAAATTGGCGACATCGTGGCGGCCAATGCCCAATCCGCCCCCGGCGGTATAGTTAAAACGATTGAAATCCGATTGTGCCGAAGCCGAAACGATGAGCCCGCAAAAGGTAAGTAAGAACAGTATCCGATTCCTCAATCTCGATCTCCTATTTCCTGGAACCACCCTGCTACAGCCAATATCCCCGCCGCCGCTTTAACTTGGATGCGCTTTTCGGTAGAGACGCGGCTTGCCGCGTCTCCACTAGCACCGCCCATGTCTCTGACTCGCGACCGGAGACGGGGCAAGCCCCGTCTCTACAGCGTTAGTGTCCGGACCGTGTTATTGTCCGGTGCCGGTCCGGCGCGCGTGGTGAATCTTCCCGTAAAACACCGGCCAATACTCGCGCAGCATGTTTCCACCCACTCGCGTTGCCAAATCCAACCCATAGCGCAGGAACGTGTCTCCAACGCTGCGGTTCTGCTCCGGCCAATAGACGTTCGCCAGTCCCTCGGCCAGCAGCGGCCCGGCCAGCCCAGACCAGTTTACGACGTCGCGTCCATCGTCGTTGCGCGTCACGAAAACGCGCTCGCCCGAATACTTCATGGCGTGGCCCAAACCCGGTTTGATCTCCGGATAGAAACGTGGATCCTCGTGAAGTGCGGACGCCAGCACAAACGTCCCGAAAAAATTGCTGGACGCCTGGCGCGCCATCGACGACCCGAATCGTTTCGTGTATCCGTCCCATCCCTGCCCGCGCCCGGTGGGAGAGTTTTCCAGTTGACCGAACGATGAACCCACGGCCGCCCAGGTCAACGTGTGCACGGAGAGGCTGTTGTCCACGAACAGCTCAAACTTGCGCCCCGTTGAAAGCGGCTCCGTGCTCAAAGCGATGTCGGGGAAAACGATGGATTTCTTCTCCAGCAGATTGTACAAGGCCACAGGCCGGATCTTCGAAGGCACGCTCTGAGCCGGTGGATTGCCCTCTTGGGGTTTGGGCGTTTCCTGGGCCAGTGAAACCGCGGTCAAACCGATGGCCATCGCTCCGAAACAAAGCAACGCGCACAGCGGCGCTCGCAGGCAGATCGTCAGATTGGGCCGGGGTGCGGTTCCAGCGCTGCTCAATTTCGGCCCCAACCCCATCGCTAGAGATTACTCAATCGCAGTGCCCGGCGGCAAACGGAGAGAAGTAAGTTAGGCACCTTCTCCGGAACGTGCCGCCAGGTACTCCAGCAGCTCGCCGACGTTCAGGCCCGAGTCGAGCAGGTAAATCATCTCATCGGTGGTAACCCCGGTTTGCGCCCCCAACTCCACCACTTTGGCGACCGCGCGCCGCAGCGTTTCTTCCTGGGCAGTGGTGAGCGGTTCGACCCGGCCCTGGCTTATGCCTCCGAGCGAATGCTGTTCAGTCGCCATTCGAGAACTCCACGTCTTGCGCAGTTGCGGGCCTGGGTCCCCGGCTGCTCATGGTTCCCAAAACCAGAATCTGGCACTTCCCGCACCGACTTGCGCCTATGATCCACCATCCAGCCGGTCCGCGCTGTGATGAAGCTTACGCATAATTGTGATGGAAGGAACACGTCCGCAAGCCGTTTCTCCCATCATGACAGACGGCGACTCGTATCAGGGCATCGCTTTAGCGATGCCGATGTCTGCACAATTCTAGACGCGCCTTTACAGGCTGCGACGCTGAACCGGAATGCGTTGGCCATCGCTAAAACGATAACCCGATACGAACCCTTTTGTTTACAGGGTTGGCTACGGCTTGCCCATCAATTCCAGAATCGCCGCCATCTCGACTTCGATCCCAGTCTTGAGGCTGGGTTCGCGGTCGGGCGCAAAGTAAGGAGAATGCGGCCCGGGAAGTTTCTCTCCAGTTTTCATTGCCGCCGCATATTTTTCCGGGTTGACTGCGCCCAATTCGAGCATCACGCTCGGAATTCCCGCATAGCGATATTCGGCAAAATCATCGCTCGCCATAATCGGACGCCCAAGGACAACGTTCGCATCTCCCATGACCTGCTTCAGCCGATCGGCGAGGCGATTGGTGGTTTGAGGATCGTTGTACACGGCGCCGACGCCCTCCATGATTTCAACGACCGGCTTTTTCGGAGCCCCCGCCGCCGCCGCTTCCGCGTCCGCGATCCGCTCAATCGACGCCAGCAGGTGCTTGCGCACCTCATCCTTATAAGACCGCACCGTCAACTGCATCAGCACTTCGTCGGGAATGATGTTGTTCTTGGTGCCGCCGTGGATCGTACCCACGGTAATCACGGCTGGATCTCGCGGATCAATCTCGCGCGACACAATCGTCTGCCAGCTTACGATGGTCCGAGCCGCGATCACGATCGGATCGACCGTCTGCTGCGGGGCGGAGCCGTGTCCGCCAACACCGTACACCGTAACGTTCACAGAATCGGCATTCGCCGCGCTGAAGCCAGGCGTGTAGCCGACTTTCCCGGCGGGAAGTCCACTGCTGTCGTGCACGCCGAAAACGAAGTCGGGCTTGGGAAAGCGCGTGAACAAGCCATCCTTCATCATGGCCTTGGCGCCGCCGATGCGCTCCTCGGCGGGCTGTCCAACATAGATAAAGGTTCCATGCCAGCGGTCCTTATTCTGTACCAGCAGGGCCGCGGTTCCGACGCCGATCGCCATGTGCAGATCGTGGCCGCAGGCGTGCATAACCGGCACTTCAACGCCGCGGTCGTCGTGCGTGGTGACGTGGCTGGCGTACGCGAGGCCCGTTTTTTCCGGCACCGGCAAGGCATCGAGTTCGGCGCGCAACATGACCACCGGGCCGGCGCCGTTCTTCAACACGCCCACCACGCCGTTGCCGCCCACTCCGGTGGTAACGTCATATCCAAGTTTGCGAAGCTGGCCGGCGATCTTGGCCGCGGTCTTCTCCTCGTGATAGGAAAGCTCGGGATTGCGGTGCAGGTCGAGATAGAGCCCTTCAACCTGAGGATAAACCGCGTCGATCTGCGTGGAAGCGACGCGCCAGGGCTCGGCGGCCCACGACGCAACGGAAAGCGAGAGCAGAAGAAGCAAGAGACGTTTCATATTTTTCGGTGAACGAATTAAAACACAAAGGAGGAAAAGGTACACGAAGGAAATCAGGTGCAGCGCTTCGTGTACGTTCGCGTCCTTTGTGGTTGATTCAACACCTCCAAAGATTGGTACAAGATTTGTCATCCTGAGCGAAGCGAAGGACCTGCTGTCTTGTGCGCTGCGAAGAACAGTCCTTCGCTTCGCTCAGCATGACAACTTATGATGGGTGACTCGCAGCGATTCGCAACGGTAACTCGGTTCTCAATATGCCTGCGCAAGCAGACATGAGATGCTCAATTGATATAGCGATGACCATTCAGGACAACGTTCCGCTGGCGCCGCTAACCACCCTGCAGGTGGGCGGGGCGGCACGCTACTTTGCGGAACTGCGAAGAGAAGACGAGGTTCGCGAGGCCGCGCAGTTCGCGAAGGCCCGCGATCTGCCGCTGTTCGTGTTGGGCGGAGGAAGCAACCTCGTCATCGCCGATTCGGGCTGGCCGGGGCTGGTGCTGAAGATCGCAATCGGCGGTATCACTAGCCCACGCGCGAACGACGCGCCGGGCAACGCCGTGCTCTTCAGCGTGGGTGCCGGCGTCAACTGGGACGATTTTGTCGCGCAAGCAGTCGTGCAGAATTGCGCGGGCGTCGAGTGCCTCAGCGGGATTCCGGGCAGCGTCGGGGGCACGCCCGTGCAAAACGTCGGCGCCTATGGGCAGGAGGTCTCCGATACGATCGAATCCGTGCGCGCGTTCGATTTGAAACAAGACCGCGTTGTGATATTGCCCAAACCGGCGTGCGGATTCCGTTATCGCGCCAGCATCTTCAACAGCGCGCAACCTGGGCGGTACATCATCTTGCGCGTGAACTACCGTTTGAAGCGCGGCGCCGCTCCGAGCCTGAAGTATGCCGATTTGCAGAAGCACTTTGCTGAACGCCTGGCCAAAAGTCCCGCCGAAACAAAGCCGATGCCATCGCTCGCCGAAGTCCGCGACGCGGTGCTTGAAATACGGCGAACCAAAGGCATGCTGATTGTCCCCGGCGACGACGATTGCCGCAGCGCCGGATCGTTCTTCAAGAATCCCGTGCTCGGCGAGGAGCAGTTCAAAGACCTGGCCGCGCGCGCCGCATCTAAAGGACTCGAGATTCCCAGCTACCCCGCACTCGATGCACAGCACAAAGTCTCCGCGGCTTGGCTGGTGGAGCATTCGGGGTTCTCCAAGGGATACGCGCTCGGAGCGGCCGGCATCTCGCACAAACATGCGCTGGCGCTGATCAACCGCGGAGACGCGAAAGCAAGCGATGTGATTGGGCTCAAGGACGCAATCCAGCGCGCCGTGCGGGAAGCGTGGGGAATTCTGCTCGATCCGGAACCGGTATTCGTAGGATTTTGAGCCGAGGACTCACGTAGGGACAGCCGCCCTCGGCTGTCCAGCGGGGCGAAGCCCCGCCACGCTGTGAGGGCAAGAATCAACCGACGAAAACTCTGGCGAGCTTCGCTCGCCCGGACAGCCGAGGGCGGCTGTCCCTACGCAGAAAGTGGCGGCGCATCCCGGAGCGACGGCTCCCCCAGGCCGGCCCAGTGGTGCCCGTTACCGCAGGATACGCCCGCTGGATTCATCGGCCAGTTCGCGCGCTCGCTTGAAAATCTTTCGGAACATCTCTTTCGTCAGCTTGCCCGTCTGCGTGTTCTGGTTGGAGGGATGGTACGAGGCCAAGAGGACCCGCCCATCCGGCAGAACGTATTCGGCGCCGTGGCGGAATTCATACTCCCGCTTCCTGGCAATCAGCTTTCGGCGCATCAAGAAGTTGAGATAGGCGTCGAATCCGATTCTTCCCAAGGCGACGATGACCCGCAGATCCTTGAGCCCTTCCAGTTCGCGTTCGAGAAACGGAGCGCACTGGGCCAGTTCCTCGGGCAGAGGTTTGTTATCAGGCGGCGCGCAACGGGCCGCGGCGGTGATGTAGAGGCCCGTGAGCGCCTGGCCATCGTCGGGGGAAGTCGCGGTCGGGAGCAGGGTGAACCCGGTTTCGTACAGCACCGGATACATGAAGTTGCCGGAAGAGTCTCCGGTAAACATGCGGCCGGTGCGATTGGAGCCGTGGGCGCCGGGAGCAAGCCCGAGCACGAGCACGCCGGCATGGGGATCGCCAAAGCCGGGAACGGGTTTGCCCCAGTACTCGCAGTCGCGGTAAGCGCGGCGCTTCTCACGGGCGATCTGCTCCCGGTACGCGACCAGCCGCGGACAGCGGGTGCAGGCAACGACTTCGGCGTTCAGAACCCTGAGCCAATTGGGAACGGGCATCGCACTTGATTGTATTTGGTCATGTGGATTTGCTTGTGTGGAGCGGACACTCTTGTCCGCTGCTGTTGCTGTTGTTCTTGATCTCGTGTTTCCTCGACGCGCACCCCCGGACGTTCTATTCGCTGCACGCTTTCGCGGACAAGAGTGTCCGCGCCACACAAAAGCCCTGCCCGTTGCCTTGGTGGGTGGGACAGCCCCTTCCGCCGTTTGACGTTGCTCTTCAGAAGTCTTTACACTCAAACAGCGTCACTAGCCGTCGCAGCCGGGCGATTTCCTGCCGACTCGGCTGCCGCTGCTGCATTGGAAAGGCATTTGTGAGCCCCACTGAAACCAAAGAAAGCGCCTCCAAGGAAAGCACCACCAAACGCGAGATACAGGTTGAGGTTCCGGTCGCCGATGTCAACCGGCAGACCGATACCCTGATCCAGAAATATCAGAAGGTGGCGCGCATTCCCGGCTTCCGGCGCGGCCACGTTCCGGCGTCGATTATTCGCCAGCGTTTTTCGGAAGAAATCAAGACCGACATGGTCGAGGCCCTGGTTCCGCGCTTCTTCCGGCAGGAGGCGGAGAGGCTGAGCCTGCATCCCGTATCGCAGCCGCGGGTGACCGACCTGCACCTCCACGATGGCGAGCCGTTGCGCTTCAAGGCCGCTTTTGAAGTGCTGCCGGAAATCAAACTGGAAGGCTACAAAGAGCTGCGCGCCGATAGACCGGAGATCGCCGTTTCCGAGGCGGATGTCGAGCAGGCGCTAGCGGATCTACGCGAGCGTCATGCCAGTTTCAATCCGGTGGAGGGCCGCACCCTCGCGGATGGCGATTTCGCCCAGGTCTCGCTCGATGGCAATCCCAAGGGCGAAACCAAGTCCGGCGAAGGCCAGCCCGTGCACATGGATGAAGTGCTGGTCGAAATCGCGGGCAAGAACACCATGCCGGAATTCACCGAACACCTGCGCGGGACGAGCGCCGGAGATGAGCGGACGTTCGACGTGAATTATCCGGCAGACACGCAGGACAAGCGCTTGGCGGGAAAGACGTTCAGTTACACGGTCAAGGTGCAGTCGATCAAACAGAAGAGTCTGCCCGAGTTGAACGACGAGTTCGCCAAGCAACTGCGCGAGTTCCAGACGGTGGACGACCTGCGGAAGGCAGTTCGCGAGCAGATGGAATCCGAGCGCAAGCACGAAGCGGAACATGCCGCCAAGGACAAGCTGGTTGCGGAACTGATCCAGCGCAATGATTTTGAGGTTCCCGATTCCTTGATCGAACAGCAAATTGATATCCGCATCGAGCGGGGACTGCGGGCGCTGGCGGCCCAGGGTCTGACCGCCGAGCAGATGAAGAAACTGGATTTGAGCCGTCTGCGAGGGGCGCAACGCGAGCAGGCAATTCACGATGTAAAAGCTGCGCTGCTGCTCGAAAGGGTGGCGGAGGAAGAGAAAATCCAGGTCGGCGAGGAAGAGTTCGATCGGGAACTGGAATCGCTGGCACGACAATCCAAACAGACGTCCGAAGCCGTACGCGCTCGTTTGACACGGGATGGGGGCCTCGATAGGATACGAACAAGAATCCGCAACGAGAAGACCCTCGAATTTCTGTATCACCAGTCCGCATAATGATGACTAGGATGCGGACCATTTCGATCCTCCCCAAAGCCGGCGAAAGCGACCCCGGGGCAGGAGTGTGGAAAGGGTGAATGATGCTGGTACCGATGGTAATCGAGTCGACGGGCCGCGGCGAACGGGCCTATGACATTTATTCCCGGCTGCTCCGCGACAACATCATCTTTATTGGAACGCCGATTGACGACAACATCGCCAACCTGGTCATCGCCCAGATGCTGTTCCTGGCCCAGGAAGACCCGGAGAAAGACATCCAGCTCTACATCAACTCGCCGGGCGGGTCGATTACGGCGGGCATGGCAATCTACGACACCATGCAATATGTAAAGAACGATGTGACCACGATTTGCATCGGTCAGGCCGCCTCGATGGCGGCGCTGCTGCTTTCCGCGGGCGAAGCCAAAAAACGGCTGGCGCTGCCCAATTCGCGCATCCTGATTCACCAGCCTTCGATGGGCGGGCTCTCCGGGCAGGCGACCGATATTGACATTCATGCCCGCGAAATTCTGCGCATGCGCGAGATTACTAATCAGTTACTGGCCAAGCACACCGGCCAAAAGCTGGATAAAGTGGAGAAAGACGTGGAGCGCGACTTCATCATGAATTCGCAGCAGGCCAAGGAGTACGGAATCATCGACGATATCATCTATAAGACCAGATAGAGGGTATGATCGGCAGCCATGTAGAGACGCGGCTTGCCGCGTCTCCGCCCGGAACCGGAAACGAGGGCGGCGAGGCCACCAGAAAAGGAGTCAGGCCGGTGAAGACCAAATCGGGATCGGATGAGATGTTGCGCTGTTCGTTCTGCCACAAGGCGCAGGACGCGGTGGCAAAACTGATCTCGTCGCCGAGCGACTATCCCCGCGCCTACATCTGTGACGAGTGCGTCGCGGTGTGCAACTCGATTCTCGAAGACGACCGCACGGCGACGCCGGCGGCGGCGGTTCCCAACCAACTGCCGAAGCCGCAGGAAGTGAAGACGTTCCTCGACGAGTATGTGATCGGACAGGAGCAGACCAAGAAAAAGCTGGCCGTCGCCGTCTATAACCATTACAAGCGCATTTACATGAACCGCCAGCGCACGGGCGATGGCGTGGAACTGACCAAGTCGAACATTCTGCTGATCGGGCCCACGGGTACGGGCAAGACGCTGCTGGCACAAACCCTAGCCCGCATGCTCGATGTGCCCTTCGCGATCGTCGACGCGACCACGCTGACCGAGGCCGGTTACGTGGGCGAGGATGTCGAGAACATCATCCTGAAGCTTCTGCAGTCGGCCGAAGGCGACGTGAGCCGCACCCAGACCGGCATCATCTACATCGACGAAATCGACAAGATCGGACGCAAGGACGAAAATCCATCGATCACGCGCGACGTGTCGGGCGAAGGCGTACAGCAGGCGTTGCTCAAGATTCTGGAGGGCACGATCGCGAACGTTCCGCCCCAGGGTGGGCGCAAGCATCCGCACCAGGAATTCACCCCCGTCGATACCACGAACATCCTCTTCATCTGCGGCGGCGCCTTCGTCGGCCTGGAGAAAATCATCGGCCGCCGCATCGGCAAGAAGGCTTTGGGTTTCCGCCTGGGTGAAGATACGGAAACCGAAGCGGGCCTGGCCGCGCTGCGCAGCTTTGAGCTCGTGTCGGAAGCGCAGCCGGAAGATCTGATCAAGTTTGGGCTGATCCCCGAGTTTGTCGGACGTCTCCCAGTAATGGGCGTTCTGCAGCAACTGGACGAAAACGCGCTGGTGGAAATCTTGACGCGCCCCAAGAACGCGATCGTGAAACAGTACCAGCGCCTCTTCGAATTTGAGAACGTGCGGCTGAAGTTCAGCGACGATGCCAACCGCGCCATTGCCCGCCAGGCCATGGCGCGCAAAGTGGGTGCCCGCGGCTTGCGCATGATCCTCGAAGAGCTCATGCTGGAACTGATGTATAGTCTGCCCAGCCAGAAGAAAGTCAAAGAGTTTGAAGTGACCCGCGAGATGGTGGAGAAGCGGAACGTCTCGCTGGCCATGATCGAGAAAGCGGCAAGCTGACAGGTCGTTAGTCGTTGGTCGTTCGCCAACTGGAACGGCTAGCGACCAACGACTAACGACCAACGACCGAACACCGACCAGAGACGGGAGACCGAGTTGTCGAACCCCAAGGAAAAGTTCGAGAGCAAGAAACTACCCATGATGCCCATTCGGGACGTGGTCATCTTCCCCTACATGATGACGCCGTTCGTGGTGGGCCGGGAGTCGAGCGTGCGCGCGCTCGAAGAAGCTCTGGCCAGCGATAAAAAGATTTTTCTTGCCACCCAGCACGATGCCTCGATCGACGAGCCCAAGGCTGGAGACATCTTCCAGGTCGGCACTATCGTCAACATCGTGCAGAGCCTGAAGCTTCCCGACGGAAATATTAAAGTTCTGGTTGAAGGCATCGAGCGCGGCAAGATCCTGCAGGTGGTCGAGACCGAAGGCTACTTGCAGGCCACGGTGCGAGTCGCCCGCTATGCCACCGAGACGACCGCGCCGATTGAAGCGGGCATGCAGCGCGTCACCGGTTTGTTCGAGCAATATGTGAAGCTGTGCCAGTCGCTGAACTACGAGACCATGATCGCGGCCGTGCGCATGGAAGATCCGGCCAAGCTGACCGACACCATCGCCGCCAACCTGCAGCTTGCCATCGAAGAAAAGCAGGGACTGCTCGAGATTTTCGATCCCGCGGAAAGATTGAACCGCATCGGCGACGTGCTCGACGTGGAAATCGAAAAGCTCAACATGGACCGCACCATCCAGTCGCGCGTCAAGCGGCAGATGGAAAAAGCGCAGAAAGAGTATTACCTCAACGAGAAGATCAAGGCCATCCAGAAAGAACTGGGACGCGGCGAAAAAAGCGAATTCGACGAACTGAAGAAGAAGGTCGAATCGGCGGGCATGCCGGCGGAAGTTCGCGAGAAGGCGATCCAGGAACTGAAAAAACTGGAAGCCATGCCGCCCATGTCGGCCGAGTCCACCGTTTCCCGCAACTATCTGGATTGGCTGCTGGCGGTGCCGTGGAAGAAGCGGTCGAAGGAAATCCGCAACATCACGCGTGCGGAAAAGACTCTGAACGAAGATCATTACGGCCTGGAGAAGATCAAGGAGCGCATCCTCGAATTTCTCGCTGTCCGCCAGTTGGTGAAAAATCCCAAGGGCTCGATCCTCTGCTTCGTTGGACCTCCCGGCGTGGGCAAGACTTCGCTGGGAATGTCGATCGCCAAAGCCACCGGCCGCAAGTTCGTGCGCATGTCGTTAGGCGGAGTGCGCGATGAAGCGGAAATCCGCGGCCATCGCCGCACCTACATCGGCGCCCTCCCCGGCCAGATCATCCAGATGATGAAAAAGGCCGGCACCAAGAACCCGGTCTTCATGCTCGACGAAGTCGACAAAATGTCGATGGACTTCCGCGGCGACCCCTCGGCGGCGCTGCTCGAAGTGCTCGATCCCGAACAGAACTTCATGTTCGTCGATCATTATCTCGACGTCGAGTATGACTTGTCCCAAGTCTTCTTCATCGCCACCGCGAACGTGATTCATACCGTGCCACCCGCCTTGCAAGACCGCATGGAAGTGCTGCGCCTGCACGGCTACACGGAACCGGAAAAAGTCGAAATCGCAAATCAGTTCCTGGTAAAGAAGCAGATGTTGCAGGCGGGCTTGACGGAAAAGAACGTGCAGTTTTCCGACGATGCCATCCGGCAAATCATTCGCGGCTTTACCCGCGAAGCTGGAGTGCGCAACCTGGAGCGGGAAATCGGCAACATCTGCCGCAAAATTGCGCGCAAGGTGGTAAGGGAAGGCGCGGACTTCACGGCCGCAATCCAACCGGAGAAGCTTGGCGACTGGCTCGGCGTGCTGAAGTTCCGCGACACCCTGGCCCACGAGAAGAGCGAAGTCGGCCTGGTGACCGGCCTGGCCTGGACCGAGGTGGGCGGCTCAATTCTAAGCACCGAGGCCTCGGCAGTGGACGGCAAGGGCAAGCTCACCTTGACCGGCCAACTGGGCGACGTGATGCAGGAATCGGCGCAGGCTGCCATGTCTTACATTCGCTCGCGAGCGGCGCGGCTAGGACTGCCCCGTGACTTCTACCGCAATCTGGACATTCATGTGCACGTCCCCGAAGGCGCGATCCCCAAAGATGGCCCCTCCGCCGGCATCACCATCGCGACCGCTCTGGCCAGCGCGCTCAGCAAGATTCCGGTGCGCCGCGATCTTGCCATGACGGGAGAGATCACGCTGCGCGGCAAGGTCCTTCCCATCGGCGGATTGAAAGAGAAACTGCTAGCCGCACATCGTGCCGGCTTGTTCGAAGTGATTCTGCCGCTGGAAAACGAAAAAGATGTTGCCGAGGTTCCGGAGAACCTGCGCCGAGAAATGAAACTGCACTTCGTGGACAACATGGACCAGGTGCTGGCCGTTGCCCTCGAAGGCCCGCTGCCGCAGATGCCCTCAGAGGCCGAGACCATGGCGCCCATCGCCACCCCGCCCGCCCCGGAGATTCCCACGGCAAGACAGTAAGCTCAACTTGAAAAGGTGCCCTGCATCCCCCGTAGAGACGCGGCTTGCCGCGTCTCCGCTCGCACCTAGCCTCCGCTGTCTTTGGCGTTGCCCCCCAGTCGGTTTTCCCGTATCTTGGGGGCATGGACGTGCGCCTCAATAATCCAGACATTCAGGCGAAGATAGACCGTTGGGTAGCGGAAACCGGACGCGGCCCCGACGAACTGGTTGAGGACGCCATGGCCGGGTACTTCGAAGAGCTGGCGCAGACGCGGGAGATGCTCAACAACCGCTATGACGACTTAAAGAGCGGCAGGGTGAAGCCCATCCCCGGCGACGAAGTCGTTGCCCGCTTGCGTGAAAAGAGCGCGGCCCGCCGTTCCCAGCGGGGTTCCAACCGTGATAAATGACCGGCTACGATTTCCACCCGGAAGCCGCCCTCGATCTTGACGAGATTTGGGAATTCATTGCCGGGGACAACCTAGACGCCGCCGACCGGGTGATTGCAGATATTCTGGCCGCCCTCGAAACGCTGGTGCCTTTCCCAAACCAGGGCCATAAACGCCCGGACCTCACCTCGCGGCCCTTGCGCTTCACCTTGGCACGTGAGTACCTGATTGCCTATGCGCCGGACGAAAAGCCACTATGGGTGGTTGCGGTAATGCACGGACGACGCAACCCGCGTGTGATGGCCGCGATTTTACGGGGCAGAGAATAATCTCCGCCTGAGAGCCATTAGGAAAAGAACGCCGGGGTGGCCCATTCTAAATTTCGCGTTGTTTGCGAAATTTAGAGTGGGGAGGTTGGAGGCGGGCATGTAACGGCTTGCTTTCCGCCGACAAGACGCCCGCCAAAAAACGACCGGCCCTCGTGCTCACCCGCAACAGCGCCCTCGCCTATCTATCCACGGTCACGGTTGCGCCTGTCACTTCCACCATTCGCGGTGTGCCCTCGGAAGTCGTGCTGAATGAGGAGGACGGCATGAAGTCCCCGTGCGCAGTAAACCTGCACAACGCGGTCGCTGTATCTCAACAGCGATTAGGAAGACGCGTGGCCCAGCTGAGTGCCGCACGGATGAAGGAAGTGTGTGCTGCCCTGCGGTTCTCTTTGGGGTGTGACTCGAACTAGTGACTGGGACGTTCCGCTGTCCTCGAATTTCTATTAGTGACAGCGAATCTCTAACTCAGTAGGATGACACGTGCAGGTAAGGGCAATCCATGCCTATTAGACTAAGCCGCTACTTTGACGTCGAACCTTCGCAGTTGAAAAAGCTGGGAGTGTTTGATGCGCACTTGGGTATAGACAACAAGTTGTTCGTTGATCCCAAACTCCTGAAAAAAAGACTGAGAATCCCTGAGTTCTCTCGTGCCCGCAAAGACATAACCCGGTATTTCTCCCAAGTTTTAAAGCTGCTTAAGGCATCGAGGAAGGAAGGCGATGTCGCGTGGGTTGCCGCAGAAAAGCGGATGCGATTTAAGGAAGAAAATGGTGCGGCTCTTGGCTACGGCAAGGCCGGAAGCTACGGGCGTGCCGTTGGGCCAGAGCTAGCGCACACTCTTGTAAAGCGAGCAGCAGAGATTCTTTCGCTGGGTGTTGAAGACCCAGAGATGTTTGAACTGATCGGACTGTTTCAAGAGGAAGTCGGTTCGGATTTGTTGAGCGACATGGCTGTAGCTATTCTGAAACCGCGCTTCCTAGGTTATACGCAACGTGTCACCAAGGAGCTAAAGCTCCGACCGTCACAATCATTCTTGATAGAAAACCAAGAATGGACTCTTCCGCTGTCGCCTGATGGTAAAAGAGCGCTGATTTTGGTACCCAGAGCCCTGTTGAGCAAGCTGCCAATCGCGCTTGATAGGAGCGAGATTTATGAAGTAGCACAGTTCAATGCTGCGGTGCGGCGACAATGGGATGCGCTGGTAGCGGCTGCTCACGAAGAAAAATCTGAGCCGAGCAAGACTCAGATTAGAGAAATGTTGTTCTCTAACGCAAAAAACCTCACTGACCTCATTCGGGTCTACCGAGAAGCCCTCATCCAAGGTTACGACTTCGATAAAGACGCGGATGGTTTGTTGAGTTGGGACACCATTGGGCGCTCCTCCGCTAAAGCGAACCCATTGCAGATAGCTCTGAAACATCCAACGACAATAGCTGAGCTTAGGGGCGTTCTCGATCTGATCCTCAAGCAATTCAAGAAGAACGTTGAAGAAAACAGATTGTATGAGTTTCTGTACAAAGATAATGGAAAACCGAAGCGCGAAGTGTTCGCGCAGCGGCTTTTTTATGCTGTGGCAGACTCCTATTGTGAAGCGAATAATGTTGATCTAAGCAGGGAGCCGAATGCTGGGAACGGTCCTGTAGACTTCAAGCTGAGCAAGGGATACGTTGCTCGAATTTTAGTCGAAGTAAAGAAGTCGTCTAACTCCGACTTGTTGAATGGTTTTGAAAAACAGCTACCGGAATATGAGAAGAGCGAAGCGACATTCGAATCGATCTACCTTATCGTGCGGGTTACCGAATCGGACTCGTCAATCAACAATGTAATCGCGTTGCGCGCCAAGAAACTTGCGCAAGGCAGAAAAGTGCCTGAGATTGTTGTCGTTGACGCCCGAAAGAAGGAATCCGCATCGAGGCACACAAAGAAGAAACGTCGCTCTTGACGGACCGGCGGGTGCCCCATTCAATCGCGCCTTTTGCGATTGAGTGGGCGCCTTCGATCCCTCCCCGCACTCCGAGACTCCGCGACTAGGCGTAGGCCATTCGCTAGCGATTGAAACCTGGATACAGACGGGACGTTCACCGGTTTTTGCGAATTAGAACTTGGGGTACGTCCCGTCTGTCCCCCTATTTCCCCGGTGGTAAAATTTGCTCATGCCCGTTCTTACGAAGAACAAGTCTTTCGTCGCGCGTACGGTTTACCATCATCGCGTACGTACCGGCGAAATCGTTACGCTGCTGGCTTACAAAGACAACAGAGACGGAACCTACGAGCTTTGGGACAATCGCGAGGCCGACAACGATTACATCTGCGGGACCGAGGAATACGTTTTTGATGAATGGGGCGTGCGAAATCGGCAGTTGGTGCAGGACAATTTTCAGCTAGACAACGTAATGGGCGACAACAGGTGGCAGCGGTTCATTTCATAGAGGCGGGTGGGCCACATTACCAGTGGGAGGTATCACTGGGTTTGTGTCGGAGCGTTGACCGAAACCAAAACGGGGGTGCCCGACTTCTCGCGCCTTTCGAGAAGTCGGCCTCTCGCCGCGAATGCCCAAGCTGGCGTTTTCAAACTCTTTTCAACGCAGTGGCCGACGCCCCGCTATCCTCTCGCCATGTGCGAACACCCCTGATCGGCAATCTACCGATACACCTGCGCGATTGCGCAATCTGGCCTTTTTCATCACGAACATCCTGTGTGCACCGTCACAGACTTCGAACCGCCCGTCGGCGACCATGGTAATCGACCTGTGTGTCAGGGCTGAGGTGTGTGCGTCAACCAAGACGACCCTCAAAGCCGCCCCGGCCCCATCCGTCGGCGCTCTTTGAAAACCGTTAGGGAAAAATGAGCGGGCGTCATCCCGCCGCCCCAACCCGGAGCCAGCCAAAAGCGGGCTAAGTCCTTAGTTTTGAATATTTTGGAGTTAAGTCCTTATTCCTTAATACTTTAGCGCGAATTGGGGGGGGGGGCGGGGGGGGGGGGTACTTAAGCATTAGGGTAATACCTCAAGAGTAAATAGCAGGATTTGCCACTTGCAAAACGGCCCAGCAGAATCGAGGTCAAAGGCAGCGGACAAGAGTGTCCGCTCTACACAACCCATA
>CAVYEP010000009.1:0-235310 GCA_963767605.1 uncultured Acidobacteriaceae bacterium
CGGCCGGATCCATTGTTCAAGCTGACTTTGAGGAGTACGCCGGACTCCGCCGATCGTCAGCCGCCCCGCCTTCCGCAGGTTGCCGAGCGCCTTCTCCACGTTCGTCCAGGAAGTGTTCTGCGTTAAATATGCCCCAACGATCACCTCAAAGCGCGATTGCGCCGGCCACCAGTGCTGGCGGCCCCAAGCGGAAAACAATGTGTTGTAGTAAGCGCGGATCGCGTCGTGTTGGCTTTCGCTCATGGTGCGCAGTTGGGAATGCCAGAGTCACCATTGTAGGGCGCAGCCGGTCGTTGGTCGTTAGTCGTTGGTCGTTCGCGATTCGTCGTATTCTCCAAAAGCAGATGCACGCGCCCGCCAACGACTAACGACCGACGACCAACGACGATCCCCCGCACCGAAGATCATGGCCCGCCGATTGTGATCTTCATCACACCGCGCTTTTCTCGCAAGAATGCCAACAAAAGCGCGTATAACCCGCGCTCCCCGCCCAGTACAGGTACCGAAGTTACTTTTGCGGAATGCCCATTGGGTTGACAATTTGTGTCAGTGCGAATGCTTCTCCGCTGATTCCCCCGGCATATCAGCGGTTTCGCATGGACCTCGCTGTTCGTGGGAATACAGGAGAGATATGTCTCAGCGGCTGGGTGACCTGCTCGTCAAGGAAAAGGTCATCACCCCAGAGCAGTTGGAACAGGCGGTCAAGCTCCAGAAGGAGTCGCACTCCCGCCTCGCCTCCGCCCTGGTGAAGTTGGGCTTCCTCTCGGACGAGGACGTCACCAACTTCCTCTCGCGCCAGTACGGCGTGCCCGCCATTAATCTTTCGTACTTTGAAATCGATCCCGCCGTCGTCAAGCTGATTCCCTACGAAACCGCGAAACGCTATCAGATTTTGCCCCTCAGCCGCGTCGGCGCTTCGCTCACCATCGCCATGGTCGATCCCACCAATGTCTTCGCCATGGACGACATCAAGTTCATGACCGGCTTCAATATCGAGCCGGTGGTGGCTTCGGAAAGCTCGATCCTCGAAGGCATCGAAAAGGCCTACGGCGTTTCCAAGGAAGCCGAACTCGAACAGGTCATGCAGTCCATGAACGACCTCGGCGAGGGTGCCGATATCGAGGTCCAGTCCGAAGCGCAGGAGCTCGAACTCAAGGAACTGGAGAAGGCGGCCGACGAAGCTCCCATCGTCAAACTCGTGAACCTGGTGCTCACCGATGCCGTGAAGCGCGGCGCCAGTGACATTCACATGGAGCCCTACGAAAAAGAATTTCGCGTCCGCTTCCGCATTGACGGCGTCCTGCAGTTGATCATGAATCCGCCGCTGAAATTGAAGGATGCCATCACTTCCCGCCTCAAGATCATGGCCAAGCTCGACATCAGCGAAAAGCGGCTGCCGCAAGACGGCCGCATCATGCTGAAAATGAACATCGGCGGCAAGAAGAAGCAGCTCGATTTCCGCGTCTCCACTCTGCCCACGCTTTGGGGCGAGAAGATCGTGCTCCGCCTCCTCGACAAGGAAAATCTACGTCTCGATATGACCAAGCTCGGCTTCGAGCAGGAGTCGCTGGTCAAGTTCGAAAAGGCCATCCTCAAGCCCTACGGCATGGTGCTGGTCACGGGGCCGACCGGGTCCGGCAAGACCAACACCCTCTACTCTTCCATCTCGCGCCTGAACCAGCCCGATACCAACATCATGACCGCCGAAGACCCGGTTGAGTTCCAACTGGGAGGCGTGAACCAGGTGCAGATGAAGGAGCAGATCGGCTTGAACTTTGCGGCCGCCCTCCGCGCCTTCTTGCGGCAGGACCCCAACATCATCCTGGTCGGCGAAATCCGCGACTTTGAAACCGCCGAAATCGCCATCAAGGCCGCCCTCACCGGCCACCTCGTTTTATCCACGCTGCACACCAACGGAGCGCCCGAGACCATTACCCGTCTCATGAACATGGGCATTGAGCCCTTCCTGGTGGCGACCTCGGTTCATCTGATCTGCGCCCAGCGCCTGATCCGGCGCATTTGCAAGGACTGCGCCGAGCCCGTCGAGATGCCGGTGCAGGCCCTGATCGACGAAGGCTATTCGCCCGAAGAGGCCAAGACGGTGCAGATCATGAAAGGCAAAGGCTGCGCCACCTGCAACAAAACCGGCTACAAGGGCCGGACCGGATTGTACGAAGTGATGGAAGTCGACGATGAAATCAAGGAACTGGTTTTGGTGGGCGCTTCCGCGCTCGAACTCAAGAAGAAAGCGATTGAACGCGGCATGATCACCCTGCGCCGCAGCGGGCTGATCAAGGTCGCGCAAGGCTGGACCACGCTCGAAGAAGTGGCTCGCGAGACGATCCACTAAAAACGGCTGAAGGAAGAAAAATACTATGGCACTCTCGTTAAGCGATCTGCTCCGCCGCATGTTGGAGATGAATGGCAGCGACCTCCACATCACCACCAACTCGCCGCCCCAAATTCGCGTGCACGGGCACCTGGTGCCCCTCGACCTGCCCCAGTTGACGCCGGCGGAGACCAAGCAATTGGCCTACAGCATCATGACCGATTCGCAGAAGCACCGTTTCGAGGAAAACCTCGAACTCGATTTCTCCTTCGGCCTGAAAGGCCTGGCTCGCTTCCGCGCCAACGTATTCAACCAGCGCGGCGCTTCGGCTTGCGTCTTCCGTCTGATTCCGTTTGAGATCAAATCGTTTCACCAGTTGGGCCTGCCTCCGGTGGTCAGCAAGATGTGCGACAAGCCGCGCGGGCTGGTGCTGGTGACCGGGCCAACCGGTTCCGGCAAGTCCACCACCCTGGCCGCCATGATCGACAAGATCAATACCGAGCGCCACGAACACATCCTCACCATCGAGGACCCGATCGAGTTCGTGCACATGAACAAGAATTGCGTGGTCAACCAGCGCGAATTGCACTCCGACACCAAGAGCTTCACCGATGCCCTGCGCGCCGCCCTTCGTGAAGACCCGGACGTGGTGCTGATCGGCGAAATGCGCGACCTCGAAACCATCGAATCCGCGCTGCGCATCGCGGAAACCGGCCACCTCACCTTCGGCACGTTGCACACCAATTCCGCGTCTTCCACCATTAACCGCGTAATTGACGTGTTTCCTTCGCATCAGCAGTCGCAGATCCGCGCCCAGCTTTCGCTGGTGCTGGAAGGCATTATGTGTCAAAGCCTGTTGCCAAAAATCGACGGCAAGGGACGCGCCATGTGCATGGAAATCCTGGTGCCCAATGCGGCCGTGCGCAACCTGATCCGCGAAGACAAGATTCACCAGATTTACTCCTCCATGCAGTCCGGCCAGGAGAAGTTCGGCATGCAGACCTTCAACCAGTCGCTCGCCAACGCCTATTTCCAGAAGCAGATCACCATGGAGATGGCGATGACGCGCTCCAGCAATCAGGACGAACTGCAGGAAATGATCGCCCGCGGCGCCACCTTTGTGAACCGGGGCGGTACGGCTCCAATGGCCAAGGGAGCGGCCGGAAAACAATGACATCGAAAGACGTCCGGTAACACACCGGACGGAGAGACGAACCGAAAGACGAACCAAGAGACAAACGGGAGCGGGCCGCTAGCAGGATCGGCAGACCACCCCGGCGGAACACGGATACGGATAAGGAGAAAATATGCCGGTTTTTACGTTTTCGGGAAAGACTGCTTCGGGCGAGAAAGTTCAGGGCGAGCGCACAGCCGCCACCAAGGACGGACTCGCCTCTCAACTTCGCAGGGAACGCATCACGCCCGGCTCCATCCGGGAGAAGGGCAAGGAATTTTCCCTGCCCACGTTTGGCAGCGGCAAGGTCAAGGTCAAGGAGGTGGCCGTGTTCTTCCGCCAGTTCTCGGTCATGATTGACGCCGGCCTGCCGCTGGTGCAGTGCCTGGAGATTCTCGGCGCCAACCAGGAGAACCCCACCTTTCAGAAAACCCTGCTCGGGGTCCGGACCACCGTCGAAGGTGGCTCCACGCTGGCCAACGCCATGCGCCAGTATCCGGTCATCTTCGACGACCTGACCACCAACATGATCGAGGCCGGCGAGACTGGCGGTATTCTCGACATCATCCTGCAGCGCCTGGCGATCTATGTGGAAAAGGCGGTGAAGCTGCGTGCGGCGATCAAGTCGGCATTGATCTACCCGGTCTCCGTCGTCTCCCTCGCCGCCCTCATCGTGGGCGCGCTGCTCAAGTGGGTGGTGCCGATCTTCGCCAACCTTTTTGTCGGCTTGGGAGTGCCGCTTCCACTGCCGACCCGCATGGTCATTGGCCTCAGTGGCTTTGTCGGTTCCTTCTGGTGGGTCATGATCGGGAGTGGCGTCGCCTCCGTCTTCGTCGTCAGGCAGATTCGCAAGCACCCGCGAGGGCGTTATCTTTTCGATGCCTTCCTGCTCAAGATGCCGGTCATCGGAATGCTGCTGCGCAAGATCGCCGTCGCCCGCTTCACTCGAACCCTGGGCACGCTCATCACCTCCGGCGTTCCTATTCTCGAAGGTTTGGCCATTACCGCCCGCACTTCGGGCAACGCCGTGCTCGAAGAAGCGCTGATGAAAGTGCGCAAGGCCATCGAAGAAGGCCGCACCATCGTCGATCCCCTGCGCGAATGCGGCGTCTTCCCCAACATGGTGACCCAGATGATCGGCGTCGGCGAAGCCACCGGCGCCATGGACTCCATGCTGCAGAAGATCGCGGACTTCTACGAAGACGAAGTCGATGCCGCCACCAAGGACATGCTGGCCATGCTCGAACCGATCATTATCGGCATGCTCGGCATCAGCATCGGAGGCATCGTCGTTTCTCTCTACCTGCCCTTGTTCTCCATGATCTCGAAACTGGCAGGATAGAAAAACGGTCGTTGGTCGTTGGTCGTTAGTCGCTGGGGCACAACATCTCGCGCCGGCGACTAACCCTCCGGCTCGCGGCTCATAAAGAAGAACGTAGCAACGAGGGACTGCGAACGACGAACGACCAACGACCAACGGCGAATTTCATGCCCTTCATCTCCGATGAGCGCAACTGGCTGACCTGGCTGGTCAAGGTTCGCATCCTGATCCTCCTCGTCCTGCTCGCCATCGAACTCGCCGTTATCCGCCTTACTCCCAACCCCCTGCCCATCCTGCCCTTCCTCACCGGAATGGTGCTGTGGTTCGTGCTCTCGCTGTTCTTCCTTTTTCTGGTTTCGGTCTGGAACGAACACCGCCTCCAGGCCATCCTGCAAGTCCTCGCCGATCTGGCCATGGTCACCTTGGTCGTCCATGTCACCGGCGGCATTGACAGTTCTCTGAATTTTCTCTACCCCCTGGTCATCGTGGTCGCGTGCATGCTCCTGCCTCGATCCTGGGGATATCTCAGCGCCGCCCTGGCTTTCATCCTGTTCGGAACCATCCTCGAGCTCGATTATTATTCGGTCATTCCCTCGTACGCCAGTTCGCACCCCAAACTGCAGGCGCTGCAGGTAGTTATCTTCGTCAACCTGTTCGCCTATTTCGCCATCGCCTATCTGGCAGGCCTGCTGATGAGCAAGCTCCGCCAGGTGGATGTGCAACTGAAAGACGCCAGCGGCGCCCTCGAAAACCTGCAGGCGCTCCACGAAAATATCGTGCAGTCCATGAGCGGCGGTGTCATCGCCACCGGCCTCGACGGACGCATTACTCTGGTCAATCGAGCCGCCCAGCAACTGCTCGGGATCTCCGAAGCCGAGTTGTGCGGACGCTCCGTGGCCAGCCTTTTTCAGGATCCCTTGCCCCATTTCGGCGTGGCCCGAAGCGATGCCGAAGTCCGCTACCAGGCCGTGAACGGCTTCCGCAAGACGTTTCGCGTGCTTGTTTCCGCCCTCAACGTCACCGCGCCCGGCGACCTGGGCTTTGTCTATACCTTCGACGATCTCACCGAGATTCGCCGCCTGGAACGCGAAGTGCGCATGCATGACCGCCTGGCCGCAGTGGGCCGCCTCGCCGCCGCCATCGCTCACGAAATCCGCAATCCCCTGACTTCGATCGCCGGCTCGGTCGCCATGTTGTCGGATGCGCCCACTCTGAGCCCCGATGAGCGCCACCTGCTGCAGATTGTCATCCGCGAGTCCGATCGCCTGAACAACATCATCACCGATTTTCTGGCCTACTCGCGCGGCAAACAATATCGCTTCGAGCGCGTCGATCTGATTCCCTTGCTTCAGGACACTCTCACCCTGCTCGAACACCGCCTCACCGCCGAGAGCGCGGGTATCGAACTCAAGCGCAACTTTGCCAAGTCCGAGGCCTGGGTCCTGGCCGATGGCGACAAGCTCAAACAGGTGTTCTGGAACTTCGCGGAAAACGCCGTGCGCGCAATCAAGACGACGAACAAAGGTGGAACGCTCACCGTATCCCTGGCCGAGCGCGGTTCCGACTGGGAAATGAGCTTCGCCGATACCGGCCCCGGCATCAATCCGCAGCAGACGGATAAAATCTTCGAGCCCTTCCAGTCCTGCTTTGCGGACGGAACCGGACTCGGCCTCGCCATCGTGTACCAGATCGTCCAGGCCCATGAAGGCAAGGTGTGGGCGCGTTCCGAAGTCGGCAAGGGCACCAGCTTTGTGTTGCGGCTGCGCCGACTGGAGCAGGCTGCCGCCGGCGGGACTTCCTCCGCAGCGGAACCCACCGGAGTCGCGCTGGCCGCGGCGGGAGGAGCACGCCGTGGGTAACATCCTGGTCTGCGACGACGAGCGCTCCATCTGCGAACTGCTCGACATTGCCCTGCGCCGCGATGGCCATAAAGTCGAAACCGTCACCGGCGGCGAACTAGCCAAGCGCAAAATCGACAGCGCCCTGTTCGACGTGATCGTGACCGACATCAAGATGCCCGCCGTCGACGGCGTCGAAGTCCTGCGCCACGCCCACCAGGTCTCGCCCGATTCCGCCGTCATTTTGATGACGGCGGTCGACGACTACGAAGCCGCCGTCGAGGCCGTCAAGGCCGGCGGCGCCACCGATTACATCCGCAAAAGTCCCGGCCTCGTGGACGAGGTCAAACTCGCCATCGCCCGTTCGCTGACCAGGGTTTCGCTCACCCGTCAGAATTTTGCCCTGCGCCGCGACGCGGCCACGCGCAACTCGCTCGACAACATCGTCGGAGTAAGTCCCGCGCTGGAGAAGCTGAAGCAGACCATCCGCACCGTAGCCACCACCGGCAGCACGATTCTCGTCTACGGCGAAAGCGGAACCGGTAAAGAACTCGTAGCCCGCGCCGTGCACACCTGTTCGCCGCGAGCCGCCGAAGCCTTTGTCTCGGTCAACTGCGGCGCCTTTCCCGAGACGCTGCTCGAAAGCGAACTCTTTGGCTACGTCAAGGGCGCCTTCACCGGAGCCAATCAGAACCGCCGCGGCCTATTCGAAGTGGCCGACCAGGGCACGATCTTTCTCGACGAGATCGGCGAGATGACCATGCCCATGCAGGTCAAACTGCTGCGCGTATTGCAGGAGCGTACCGTGCGTCCGGTAGGCGGCACCAGCGAAATTCCGGTGGACGTGCGCGTCATCGCCGCCACCAACCGCGATCTCGACCGCCAGGTCAGCGACGGCACCTTCCGCGAGGACCTCTACTATCGCCTGAACGTCATCCCCATTCGCGTCCCGGACTTGCGCGAGCGCCGCGAAGACGTACCGCTCCTGGCCAATCACTTCCTGAAAAAATATGCGCCCGGAGCGGGGAAGAGCATTCACGCAGTAGCCGCCGAGTCGCTCGAAGCTCTCACCGGTTACGACTGGCCGGGCAACGTCCGCCAACTCGAGAACACGATCGAACGCGCGGTAGCACTGGAAACCACAAACGAACTGCGAGTCGAGTTACCGGCCGAGCGTCCCAAAGCTCGAGCCGTAGCCGCCGGCGCCGAGACCGCCGCCAGTATGGCCGGTGCCGCGGGCTCGGTTCTACCCGACGGCGTGAACATGGAAAACTACGTGGCGCAGATCGAGCGCTCGTTGCTGCAGTCCGCCCTCTCGCAAACCCACGGCGTGCAGGTCCGAGCCGCCGACGTCTTAGGCATCTCCTACCGTTCGTTCCGCCACCTGATGAAGAAGTACGAGCTGTAAAGTGTAGGGACAGCCGCCCTCGGCTGCCCATGCCGAGCGCAACTCGGCAGCTGTCCGTGGTCACAGCAGCTCTGGATTCGGGCTCGGGTCCTTGAATCTTCCTCGGGCATTTGTGATCCCCGTCCTTGACGGACGTTCTCTTCCCGATATACTCAACCGTTAATTCAGTTACGGGATTCCGGCTCGAGGGGGCCCGGAAGCCGGAGGAGGCGGATTTGCTGTCGCCGCGCACGTCGCCAAGCGTCCCCCTGTTCTTAAGTGGTTCCCGCCTGCAGCGAATCCAGTTTCTCGATACCTCTGTTAAACCTGCATTTACCTGGAGAGAAATGACGATGTCTATGTTCCGCTCAATCATGTGGGTCGTGGTGGGTCTTGCGCTCTGCATGTTGGCAGCGCAGCAGGCAAAGGCGGGCATCGGCTTCCAGCCGGTTTCGCCCGAGGAACTCAAGATGACCAGCGAACCGCTCGCGCCAGGCGCGCCCGCGGTCATTTTGTACCGGCAGGTGGACCGTGACGACAATATCCACACTCCGCATGAAGACAATTACTTTCGCATCAAGATCCTGACCGAAGAGGGGCGGAAGCATGCCGATGTCGAGATTCCGTTCTTCAAAGAGAGCCAGAACGTTGTGAACGTGCGGGCTCGCACCATCAGGCCCGACGGCTCGATCGTAAACTCCGACGTAAAAGTTTTTGAAAAGTATCTGGTCAAGGGAAAGTTCGAGGGGAGGCAATTGAGGTATCTGGCGAAGACTTTTACTCTCCCCGACGTGGAGGTCGGGGGCATCATCGAGTATTACTACACCATTGATTCGCATGAATATACGCTCTTCGATTCCCATTGGATTCTGAGCGATGAGCTGTTCACCAAGAAGGCGCAATTTTCACTGAAACCGTTCAATGATGACTACTACGGGAAGTATTCTCTGCGCTGGAGTTGGCAGGGACTGCCTTCGGGCGCCGTTCCCAAAGAGGGGCCCGATCACATCGTTCGCATGGAAGCGAACAACATACCGGCGTTCCAGACGGAAGAATTCATGCCACCTGCGAACGAGTTGAAATCGCGGGTGGATTTCATCTATGAGGAAGGCTTCGGCGAAAAAGACCAGGCCAGTTTCTGGAAGCACTTCGGGAAGCAGCGCAACGGGCAATTGGAAGGCTTCATCGGAAAGCGCAAGGCCATGGAGGAGGCGGTGGCGCAAATCGTGTCGCCCAACGACTCGCAGGACGTGAAACTGCGAAAGATCTATGACCGGGTGCAGCAGATCCGGAATAAGTCCTACGAGGTGCAAAAGACCGAGCAGGAGGCAAAGCGCGAAAAAGAAAAGCCGGCGGAAAACGTGGAGGAGATTTGGAAGCGAGGCTATGGCGACGGCGTCCAACTGACATGGTTGTTCCTTGGCCTGGCGCGAGCGGCGGGCTTTGAAGCCTACGGGTGCTGGGTTTCGGGCCGCGGAGAATATTTCTTCACGCCGGTTACGATGCAAAGCGCGAAATTGGATTCCAACGTTGCGCTCGTCAAGCTGAATGGGAAAGACGTTTATTTTGATCCAGGGGGAGCCTTTACGCCGTTCGGCCTGCTGACCTGGTCGGAAACAGGTGTTACAGGCTTACGGCTGGATAAGGACGGCGGGACCTGGATTCGGACCACGCTCCCCGAGCCCTCCGAGTCGCGGATCGAACGCGTGGGAAAGCTGAAGCTCTCCGACACCGGCGATCTGGAAGGAAAGGTAACTGTCACTTACACCGGACTGGAAGCCATGTATCAGCGGTTGGAAGAACGCCACGCCGACGAAGTGGCACGCAAGAAGTTCCTGGAGGAGCGCCTGACATCGCAAATCGAAGCCGCGTCCGAGGTGGAACTGACCAACCAACCCGACTGGAGCAGTTCGGAGACCCCGTTGGTCGCGGAGTTCAACTTAAAGATTCCGGGTTGGGCCTCGAATGCCGGCAGGCGGGTAGTGGTTCCCGCCGCGATCTTTACCGCCGCGGAGAAGGGCACCTTTGAACACGCCAACCGGGTACACCCGATCTATTTTGAGTACCCGCACGAGAAAGCCGACGACGTGACTGTCGAGCTTCCGCTGGGATGGCAAGTAAGCAGTGTGCCGCCGGCGCAGAATCAGGATGGACATATCATTCGCTATACCTTGAAGGTCGACCCCGGCCAAGGATCACTGCGGCTGACGAGGAAGTTAACCATCGACATTTTGATGATCGAGCAGAAGTACTACGCGTCCCTTCGGAAATTCTTTCAGGTAGTGAGGACTGGCGATGGGGAACAGATCGTCCTGCAGCCAGGCGAAATTCATGCCAGTAACTAGGGTCGATTGCCGAGGTGGTTTTGGGAAGGGCACGGCTTTAGCCGTGCCGCCAAGAGCCAATAAAGACACGGGCTTTAGCCCCAGAGGGCCCCGGCAGTTTATTTCTTCGGTTCAATGTGATATGGCCTGTGGCCGGCTAGCGCTGCTGGTTGTTTTCTGGATTGGCGCATGTCTTTTGGCCATCGTGCCGCGGGCCGCGGCCAGCGGAGACGCTCCGCAGTGGATGCACGTTCTGGTCGGGGCCACGTTGCCCTCCTACGACGACAAGACAAATGCAGTGTTGCTCTATTCTGAAACTAACGTCACCGTAGTGTCGGCGGACAAGATCAGGAAGCATGTACGTGAGGCTTACAAGATTTTGCGGCCCGAAGGACGGGAGCACGGCACGGTCGGTGTCTATTTCAATCCGACCCGCAAAATTACCAGTTTGCATGGTTGGTGCATCCCAGCGCAGGGCAAAGACTACGAGGTTAAGGAGAAAGACGCCATCGATGTGGCTGCACCGGCCGAAGGCGGTTACTTGATCGACGACACGAAATACAGATTGCTGCGTATTCCCGCGCCTGATCCGGGAAACATCGTTGGCTACGAATATGAAGCGGAAGAACAGCCTTTCTTCTTGCAGGACATTTGGGACTTTCAGCGAACGAATCCAGTTCGGGAGAGCCATTATTCGCTGCAGCTTCCTCCGGGCTGGGTCTCTAAGGCCTCCTGGCTCTCGCATGAGGAAGTGAAGCCAGCCGAGGGAAGTGGCAATGTGCTGCAATGGACGGTCAGCGACGTGAAAGGGATTCGGCCGGAGACTGACATGCCGCCCTGGGAGGGATTGGCGGGGCAGATGATCGTGTCGTTTTTCCCCTCGGGCGGAACGTTGCGGAAGAATGAATTGGCGAGCTGGCAAGGTATGGGGAGTTGGTACGAAAATCTGATTAGCACGCGGATGGACGCGTCGGAAGCGATCAAGCAAGAGGTAAACGTCTTAACGGCGGGAAAGACCTCGCTGCTAGCAAAGATGCAGGCCATTGCCCTGTTCGTGCAGCACGACATCCGCTATGTTGCGATCTCATTGGGCATAGGTGGCTTGCAACCCCACGCCGCTCCGGATGTTTTCTTGCACCGGTATGGTGATTGCAAAGACAAAGCGACCCTCATGCGCACCATGCTGCGCCAGATTGGCGTGGACTCTTACCACGTTGTGATCAACCATGAACGAGGGTCGGTCACCCGCGACACGCCAGCTCACAACGGGTTTGACCATGTGATTCTTGCGATCAAATTGCCGGATGACGTACAGGATCCGTCGCTGGTCGCCGTGATACAGCATCCCAGGCTGGGAAGAATTCTGTTCTTCGATCCGACCTACGACGTGCTGATACCATTCGGCCAGATTGGAGGATACCTGCAGGCGAATTACGGCTTGCTGGTGACGCCGGAAGGCGGCGAACTCGTGGAGTTGCCGCAACAGCCGCCGGCCATGAATAGCATCCAGCGCATGGCCAAGCTGACGCTCGATGCCAACGGGATGTTGAAGGGCGATGTCGAAGAGCTGCGTCTCGGAGATCGCGCTGCGTCAGAACGGTGGCGACTGCGTACGGCGACGAAAAATAGCGATCGCATCAAACCGATCGAGAGCCTTTTGGCTGGATCGCTTCCCAGCTTTCAAATTGTGAAAGCAAGCCTGGTCAACCTCGATCAGACCGACCAGCCTTTCGGTTTCAATTACACTTTTCAGTCCGCTAACTACGCAAAGAATGCCGGCAATCTGCTGCTGGTGCGCCCGCGGGTGCTGGGAAGCAAGTCGTGGGCCGTGCTCGAGACCAAGGAGCCAAGGAAGTTTCCGCTCGAATTCGATGGCCCGTCCCGCGACACCGACAGCTTCGAGATCACGCTGCCGCCCGGCTATGAAGTGGACGAACTACCCCCTCCATTGGATGTGGACTACAGCTTTGCCAGCTATCACAGCAAGACCGAATCCAGCGGGCAGACCTTGCATTACACCCGCAGCATGGAGATCAAGGAACTGAGCGTCCCCGTCAGCAAAATGGACGAACTCAAGAAGTTCTATCGCATGATCGCCACTGACGAACGGAACACCGCGGTTCTGAAACCCACTGCAGGCGGCAGATAGCGGAATCGAGAGCGGAAAATTTGGTCGGGGCGCGCGGATTTGAACCGCGGACCCCCTGCGCCCAAGGCAGGTGCGCTACCAGGCTGCGCTACGCCCCGACTGATTCGAATTATAAATGATGACCTGCGGGTGACATTCGTAACCCTCCCAAAAGGTGGACTGCCGTTGCGTACCGCTCTCAGGCTATAATTTCGCTCGGAAGTCATGCCCATTTCACGCTACGCGTTGGTGACGTACGTCCGCAATCCGGTAGGCGAGTTCGTCGAAGAACTGCGCCGCGAACTCCACCCGACCATGGTTCATCCCGCGGCCCATCTCACGATTCTTCCCCCGCGCGAGCTGGCGGGAACCGAAGCGGCCGCGCTGGAGTTTCTCGAAGAGGCTTGCAGCCGCGTCATTCCCTTCCACGTCGAAATGGGAGATGTGGAGACCTTTCTGCCCACGACACCAACGGTGTTCCTCCAGGTGAAGCGGGCTGCCTATCGCATGCGGGAACTCCACGATCAACTCAGCGACAGGCTGTGCTGCGACGAGAATTGGCCCTATATTCCACACCTCACGATCGTGAAGACGGAACGAGATGAACAGGCGCGCGCCGCGTTCCTGATCGCGCGCGGGCGCTGGGCGCAGTTCTTCGGCTCGCGCCAGGTTCCGGTGGAGGAGTTGATGTTCGTCCGCGAAACTGGCGGCGACTGGCAGGACGTGGCGCCGGTGCCGTTGGGACGCGGCCAATTGTCCTCCAGGTTATAGCCCGTCGTTATCGTCGAATCTCCGAACTGGTCCGTAGCCCGGTCCGCAATACCCCCCGGAAACCCGTAACCAGCAGCCATTTTCGCGGCCCGGACGTACATGTACTTTCTGCCCGTTGCCAAGTCCATTGGACGGATTACCATGGATTCAACGGGCTCGACACCAAGCGCCGGATCCCAGGCTGCGGGTTTATTCGGAAGAGAGCATATGCAAATTGGGGTTTATGGATCCGGCTACCTCGCTACAGTTATCTCTGCCTGCCTCGCCGACTTCGGCTCACCCGTTTGCTGCTGCCACGCCGACGGCACGCGCATCATGGAAATCGCCCAGGGCAACATACCTTTTTTTGAAAAGAATCTTCAAGAAGTGATTCGCCGCAACGTGCGCTCGGGACGCTTGGTGTATTCGGCGGACCCGGAAGAATTGGCGCGCCGGGCCCAGGTAATTTTTCTCGCCGAAGATTCCCCCGACGGGCTGGGAGAACTCGTCGTCCGCCTGGCCAGTGCGGCCGGCCGCTTCCAGGTGCTATCGATCGTCACTCCAGTTCGGGTGGGTTCGACCCGAAAGTTCGAAGAAACGCTGAAGGAGAAAGGGCTGAAGAGCCTGCTGGTGTGCCAACCCATGTTCTTCACCAACGGATGCGCGGTCGAAGACTTCAACTGGCCGGACCGGATCATTCTCGGGACGCCTTCCAGCGAAGCCGTCTGTTCCCTGAAGCAGATTTTCCATCCGCTGGTGATGCGCGGGGTTCCGGTGCTGGTCACGAATTACGAAACGGCCGAGTTGGCGCGCGAAGCCACGACTGCGTTTGTGGCAACCAAGATTTCGTTCATCAACGAAATCGCGAGCCTGTGCGAACACGTGAACGCCGATGCCGTCAGCCTGGCGCTCGCTCTCGGGCTCGACAAGAAAATTGCGCCGCGTTGTCTGCAACCCGGCGCCGGCATGGGGGGAATTTTCGCCGAGTCGGACATGGAATCGATCAGTGGGCTGGCGCGAGACAACCGCGTCGACCTGAAAGTGCTGAATGCCGCCCGTGCGGTCAATCTGGACCTGGCGAACCGGCTCATGCAGAAAGTATCCGATGCCATCGATACTGTGCAAAACAAAGACGTCGGCATTCTGGGGCTGGCGTTCAAGCCGCACACCAATTCGGTTGCGGGATCGGCCTCCCTGCACCTGGCACAGAATCTGCTGGCCGGCGGAGCGCGCGTCCGGGCCTACGATCCCGTGGCGATTCCCGATGCTCGGCTGCAACTCAACGGCACGGTGAAGTATTGCGAATCCGCCTACGGAGTCGCCGAAGGTGTGGATGCCTTGGTCATCGCCACCGGCTGGCCTGAGTTCCGGACGCTCGATTTCGCCAAGATCCGCCACCTGGTGAAACGGCCCATCATCATCGACACCAAGAATCTGCTCGACTCGTCCCGCCTCCGCGCCATGGGATTCCAGTACATGGGCGTGGGAAGGCCGTAGCGGCACGGGCCCTGATCGCGTAGGGACGGCCGCCCTCGCCCGTCCAAGCCGAGCGCAGCTCGGCAGTTCCGCCGGTGGTTACAAAAACGCTGGATGCCTCTTAGCAAGCCGGACTCCCGCCGCAATTGCTATAATCGTACTCTGCGGTGGGAGTAGCTCAATTTGGTAGAGCATCGGACTGTGGCTCCGACGGTTGCGGGTTCAATTCCCGTCTCCCACCCCAATGTTTCAGTGAGTTGTAGCGCCTTCCGTACCGTTCCCGTGCTGTAACGCCCGTCGCACCACTTCTTCATGCGCTCGCCGTAGCGTCCCGCCCACATGCTGTACTCCGAGAGAATGCGAAGCATCCCACGGACGTGTGCCCTGCTCTTGGGCGCAATGTCCAGGGATTGCAGCCACAGTTCTCGGTTGTTGGTGTAACTGAAAAATGGCCGACTAGGGTCAATGAGTGCAATCGGGATGTTACGCCACTTGACGGCACGGCTATGATCTTTGGGTGAGGCTTGATCGCTCTCAAGATCGTGAGCATACTCAACCAAGTGACATTTGCGATTCTGTTCGCTGTCGCGTATCTAGCAGCCCCGGTGTTGCTAATCTGGGGTTGGCTCCGATGGGTTAAACTGCCAATCCTGCGCACCGCACCCTCACTTCTGTCGCTCATTGGATTTGTGCTCGCCACCGTTTCTGGGTTGCTTGCTGCTTCAACTGTCGCCTATGCACAGATTCATCGGTTCCCTTTTTACGATCCACTGCTACTTCGCATATTTCGTTGGGGAGCCTTGCTGTCGGCTGGCGGACTAGCGTTTGGCTTGGCTGGTGTCTGGCGACCGAGTTCACTGCGATGGCACGCCCCCGCATCTGGTTTTGCGATGCTCACCTTCTGGATCGTTGCCGCATCAGGCGAATAGATGAGGGGATCGATTTGCGACAACTCGTCGTGAGTGTAAATGAGATTTAACGACAATTGACAGCCTTGCCTTGTGCGGCGGCCCTTGGCCATCACCTCACATCAAGATGTGACCAATTTCACCGACAGGGCGCGTTCATTTGTGTTTACATCAACGCGTTCCGCCTCTCCGAAGAGTAGTCCCATCAGTTGAGATGCAACACCCCTTGAGGCGAGTTTTGGGCTTCCAGTTAAGTTGACCGAGCACGTTCAAAATCCGCATCGTCGCGGTTACGCAGTTCCCTGAGTACAACCCAGACCCATGGAGGATGATTTATGAAGAATCTATTCTTTGCTGGATTGTTGGTGTTGTTGTTGGTACCGGTGGTGGCGATGGCGCAGAGCCCTTTCGACGGTACGTGGAAAGACGATATGAGCAGCTTTCAGTCGCCCGCGAAACCCGATGTGCTTTTGCTGCAGGATGGAATGTATGAATGCAAGACCTGCGTGCCGCCGATCAAGGTTAAAGCCGATGGTACGGACCAGAAAGTGACAGGGGACCCCTACAGCAACGCTCTGAGTGTAAAGGTTATCGACGACCACAACGTCGAGAATACATTCAAAAAAGATGGCAAGGTAGTCTTTACGGAGAAATGGTCGGTCTCCTCCGACGGAAACACGCTGACGAACCATTGGACCTACAGCGGCAATCCGAGTGGAGGACCGCAAACCGGCACAGAAACAGCCAAGCGCGTTGCCAAAGCACCGGCAGGCGCGAACCTGATCTCCGGTTCGTGGCACACGGAAAAAGTGGATATGTCGGCCAACGTCCCCACTTGGACCTTCAAGACGAATGGCAACGAGCTGACCAGCACCGACTCGACTGGCACATCCTACACTGCCAAGCTGGATGGAACGGACGCTCCCTACAAGGGGGATCCGGGAATCACCAGCGTCTCAGTGAAGATGCTTGGCAAGGATACGCTGGAGGAGACTTTCAAGCGCGATGGCAAGGTCATCGAAATTCACAAAGTGACAGTTTCGGCCGATGGCAAGACCCTAAAGGTGATCTCCGAAGACAAACTGCGAGGAACAACTACCAAGTTCGTCTCGCAGAAACAGTAGGCTGTCCTGAATCGGGAAAAGGCCCGGTGTCGGTGCCGGGCCTTTTGGCAAAGAACAGAAGCGGTAATTGACGAAATCAGGCGTGGCTGTTGAAAAAGGAACCAAACCAGTAATTTCAGCGAATTCCCACGCTTGCGGCGAACGAATATTCAATAACTTACGAACGAATTTTACTGGTGAAATTCCCTGAAAAGAGTTTTTCAACACCCGCAGGCGATTACACTCACTGAGAATTGCGAGCCCGTCCCCTTGCCGTTTCCGTGCCAACCACCGATATAGCCGCATTAGAGTGCCATCTGCCGCGCTGTAAGTCGTTTAGATAACGTTTTGCGCGGGATTCAATTCCCGTCTCCCACCCCAGATGTTTTCTACGCCTCACTTCTGCGGAATGCCTCTCCTCGTGACGAGATAAACGGCAAAGCTTCCCAGCCAATGACCGCCTTCGTAATACTTGCCAGTCACCGCCGCTAAACCTGCTCGCCTATGCTCTTCGGCAGCGGCCGTGATCGCGGGCAACCGTTTATCGCCTTTCGGCAGGTTCGCACCGATGCCCTCCAGCATCCATGCACGACTCAGGTTGAGCCCGTCCAAATGTGCCAACTTGGGGTCGCCGGGATCGGGCGACACCACAGGCTGCAACCACTCCCCTTTTCGGGCCGGGGAAATTTGAGGCAGAAAAGTTCGGAGCCTGCGAGCAAACTCACGGCTCGGCAGCACACGCCGCATCAGGTCTGCTTCGCCGAGACAGGGCGAAAGAAAATCCTCTCCCGAAGGCTCATACGCCAGCGGACAATTCTTGTCGCTGAGATAGAACTGCCGAGCTTTCGATACGATCAGGTCGGTAAATCCAGTGTCGCCAGTGGCGCGTGCATAATCCAGGATCAGCCCGAGGGCAAATGCGGTTTGGTCATGCTCGCCGATTCGCACGGGATGCGAAAGTTTGGGCAGCCAATCGTTCAGCCGTTCCACGGCCGCCTGCTCCAGCGGATGCAGGTTCGCCGCCATCGCGCGGGCTTCCGGATCGTCCCACTCGCGCAGTTCCGCCGCGAGTTGCAGCAGCCACGCCAATCCGTACGGACGTTCAAAGCTGGCGCGTCCCTCAGCCTGCAGGTACGCCGCTTCTTGTGCGAGGTTGTCAGCGGTCAAGCTTTGCCGCAGGGCTTCGCGTGCCGACGCCGCGAAAGCCGCATTGGGGAAAGTCCTGACCAGCCTTGCCAGCAGCCAATGCCCGTGCACCGAAGAATGCCAGTCGTAGCACCCGTAATACGCGGGCGTGAGTTTTCGTGGCGGAGCCACATCCGCATCGCTGTTCAGGCTGTGACTGATCTTGTTCGGATATTCTTTTTGGACGCACCCGAGCGCAAGCTTGGCGAACCGTTCAGCGGCGTTGATGTCGAAGTCGGCAGTTTTCTCGGTAGCCATGGCGTTCAAGGTGAGAAGCAAGAGAGCGGCGCAAATGGTGAACTTCATCGCGCTGCCACTTTAAACGAAATGTGAGCAGGATTGAAGCCGCTGTAAGAACGCAGGCGCTCCAAAGTGGAAATGGTGGACACCTGATTTCATCTCCTAGAGCGTGCCAGCCTTCAGAGTCTGCAAAACGTTCTGCTTTCTCGCAGTGTGCCGCCTATGGTCGCAACCTTGGCCCGAGCGGCAGGTGGCGTACCATTAAGTATGCGCAGAATACATCCAGATTGCCACGGCTCAGGCCCTTCTGAGCGAGCGCGCCCTGATTCAGTGGGTGAAGGATGAAGCGTGAACATTTCGTCGAGGTAGTCGAGGAGGCGCTCGACTCGCTCCCGCAAGAATTTCGCAGTCGGATTCGTAACGTGGCTGTTCTGGTCGAGGATAAGCCGCCGCACCAGCGATCACCGCGGCCGGGTCAGCAAAGGCGGCTGCTTCTGGGTGTCTTCCATGGCGTGCCCACGACCAAGAAGAGCATCTTTGACCTGTCGACCGGGCCCGATCATATCGTGCTTTATCAGAAGAATATCGAAGCGGTCTGCTCCAGCGAAGCCGAAGTCCGCAAACAAATCCGCCTGACGGTTATCCATGAACTGGGTCACTACTTCGGCATGGATGAGGAGCAACTGAAGGATGTTTAGCGCCCTTGCAGCGCCCGAAGGCGTGCCCTGGGCCAAAACGCACTTACAGCACGACCAGCTAAAGGCATACCCTGGTACAAATCGTACTAGCACCACGGGCTGCTGGATTCAATTGTTAGGGAGGTTCCAGTGAACAACGTGTACATTCTCTCCGCGGTACGCACGCCCATCGGCAAGTTTGGAGGCTCGCTGGCCTCGCTCACTGCCGCGGATATGGGCGTGGTCGCGGCGAAGGCGGCGCTCGAACGCGCCGGAGTGCAGCCGCAGCAGGTGGAAGAGACGATTTTCGGCAACGGCCGGCAAGCGGGAGGCGGTCCAAATCCCGCGCGGCAAGTTTCGATTCGCAGCGGCGTTCCCCAGGAGGTTCCGGCCTACACCATCAACAAAGCATGCGCCTCGGGCATGAAGTCGATATCGCTGGGCTACCAGGAAATTGCGGTCGGCAACCTTGATTGCGTACTGGCCGGCGGCACCGAGTCGATGTCGCGGCTTCCTTACTATCTCGACGGCGCGCGCTGGGGATACCGCCTCGGGAATCAAGAGCTGGTCGATGGCATGTATCGCGACGGATTCATGTGCCCCATGGCGAAGATGCTGATGGGCGAGACCGCCGAGATTCTCGCCGAGCAATACAAGATCACGCGCGAGGAGCAGGATGAATTCGCGCTCGTATCGCAAGAGCGCGCCGCGGCCGCGCAATCCAGTGGACGCTTCGACGCCGAAATTGCTCCGGTGACCATCGAAGGCAAAAAGGGCACCACCGTCTTCTCACGCGATGAACACTTGTTCCTGGGGGCGACCATGGAAAAGATGGCGAAGCTCCCGCCCGTGTTTTCCAAGACCGGCACCATTACCGCGGCCAATTCTTCCGGCATCACCGATGCCGCAGCGGCGATGGTGCTGGGGAGCGAGAAATTCGTGCAGCAGAACAACCTGAAGCCGCTGGCGCGAATTCTGGCCGCGACATCCGCGGGTGTGGATCCGCGCCTCATGGGCATCGGGCCGGTGCCGGCCGTGCGCAAAATGGAAGAGAAGCACGGCGTCAAACTCAGTGATTTCGATCTGGTTGAACTGAATGAAGCCTTCGCCGCCCAGGTGTTGGCCTGCGATCGCGAATTGCATTTCGATCGCGAGAAGCTCAACGTCAACGGAGGCGCGATCGCACTCGGCCATCCTATCGGCTGCACCGGCACGCGCATCACGGTGACGCTGCTCCACGAAATGCTCAAGCGCAAAGCGCGCCGGGGCCTGGCCACCCTTTGCATCAGCGGCGGAATGGGCATGGCGCTGGCTCTCGAGAACACTTTGTAAAGGAAGCCGCCGGGTTCATCTTCAGAAAGTGATTGCGCTGCGGCGGTTGCGTCGGGTCGCTGCCGCGAGCTGCGTAGGCCCCGATCGCCAGTTCGCGTATAACCCAAGGTAAGTCGGGATGTTAGTCGGGGACGGCGGTGAAGATATATTTCTCGCCCGCCTCGATATGTTGCTCGATCAAATGGCGAGCGCGCTTGACATTGCGCTGGCGGATCGCTTCAAACAGCGCTTTGTGCTCGGAAACCACCTCTTTGGCGCGGCGGGGCCGCAATCCCTCAATGCGATGGCGGAGGAAAATGCGCTGGTAGATTTCGCGAAAATAGCCGGTCAGATAGGGGTTATCCGCCATCTGAATGTAGGCGGCGTGAAATTCCTGATCGAGGGCGAACCTTCCCCGGCTAATGTTATCGAGGACGGCTTTCTCATAGAGATTCTGCCGTTTCTTCAGCACCTCGAGCTTTTCGGGAGTTAACCGTTCGATGACCTTTTCGATCGCGCCCATCTCCAGGATCTTTCGTAGCTCGTACAGGTTTCTGGCTTCCTCATGGGTGATTTCGTGAACCGTGTAGCCCTGATTGGGAACAAAATCCAGGAAACCCTCGGCGGCCAGGATGCCGAGCGCGCTATTGACGGGGGTGCGGCTCACCCCCAGTCGCTTCGCCAAGTCGACGAAAATCAGCCTCTGTCCCGGAACGATGTCGTAATTCATCATCATGGCCTTGATCTTGCGATAGGCCATATCCGTGAGGTTGCTTATCCCGTCCCCACTGCCCGCCTCACCCGGCTCGATTCTTTCCGATTCCGCGGGTTTCGCAGACTGCTTGCCGATGATTGCTGACCGCCGTTTCCGAGACATTCTCTGTCACCCCTGCATTCAGTAGTTGAGGGACTCCCGAATATTTTCCCCTCACTAGTACCCCCGGTTGCCAGGACCATTCAGGACTCTTGAACGTTTTCGCAATGCTGCATTTAATGCATAACATATTACATGCAACACGTCAATGTGCGGTTCGAGCGTGTGCGATTCGAGCGCGTGCGATTCGAGCGTGGGAGGCCCGCTCAGTCCGGGAGCGCGAAGCTCAGAGTTACATCGGTCTGGAACTGGGCGGGATGGTCGTGGCGGCGATAGGGTTGGTAGCGCCAGTGGCGGACGGCCTCGGTGGCGGCGGCGGCTAGCGCGGCATCCCCGCTTAGGGTGCGGACGTTGGAGACAGAGCCATCTTCGGCGACTTGGACTTCGAGGACCACGCTGCCGGCGCGGTGGGCGGCGATGGCTTCGGGGGGATAGTGGGGCTCGGTGCGGATGAGGAGTCGCGCCTCGGCTTGCGCGGGAGCTAGCCAGACGCTGTGCGTCGGGGCGACCTTAGTGGTCGACGATGCTTCTATGACCGCATTGCTCGATTGCCTGGCGGCAATGGGGTTGGCGGGTTGGCGCTGCGGCCGGCCGGGCTTAGCGGGAGTCGGTTTCATGCGGAAGATGACTTTGCCTTTTTCGTAGACCACCAGTTCGTCGGAGGCGGGCGCGGCGGGCTTGGTCTTTGTCCTCGCGGGTTTGGGCGCGGCGGCGGATCTTGCCGATTCACCCGGCTTGGACATGGTTGGGGGCGGGGAGTTCTGGGCAGAGGACGCGCTGGTGCGCAGCCATCCGATCCGGGAGCCAATGAGGAAACTGACGGCGAGGGCGGCGACAATGGCTAGAGTTCCGACGACCAGGGTCCAGACTTCGAGGGTCCGGGGTCGGGAGGGAGGACGGCGAGTGGGCAGCGAGCTTTCGGCGAACGCATCGGGCGGTGGGAACGTGGGCGGAACGAGCGCCGATGGGTTGAACTCAGACGGGACGCTCTCCGGCTGGACGCTCTCCGGCAGAACGATCTCCCGCGGAACGGCGTGGGCGGCGAGCGGGCGCTGACTTAGTTCGATTGCGGCGCGGCGAATGCGGGCGCACTCCTCGGCGAAACTTTCCAGCAGTTTCTGGTCGGAGTCCGAGAAGGCGGCGGGAGAGGTCGAAAAGGTTTCGAGGAGTCCGCTGACCTGAGCGCGCTGGCCGTTACTGTCGTTGTCGTTATAATCCTTGCCGGTACGATCCTTGTCGTTATGATCCTTGCCGGTAAGATCAAAGACGGGAACGATGAGGATCGAGCGGATGCCGAGGTGACGGGAGACGGCGGGGTCGACTCGCGGGTCGAACTCGGTATCGACAGAGAGCTGGGGACGATGGGTTTGAAGACATGCGCCGGAGAGGCCGTCGCGGGTGCTGAGGGGAACTCCGAGATCGGGGGCGAGGGGTCCGGTGGCGGCCCTGCAGACCAACTCATCGCCGCGGGCAAGGGCGAGAGCGGCGCTGCCGGCGCGAGTGGCTTTGGCGGCGCGGACTACCAGTTCGTTAAGGACTAAATCGAGAGCGAGGTCGGGCGGAAAACCGGCGAGGAGGTTCTGCTCAAGAACGCAAGTCAGGTCGGGATGCGAATCGTCAGGGCGGAACTCGGACCTCGACATGGGTTGCGGGAACATAACTTGTTCCGGCCGCCTGCGAAGATGCTGGGGACTGCAGGCTCAAAGGCGAGTGTGCCGCGAAACCATGGGGAAGTCAATTCACTAGTGGCCGGGTGTCATACCACATTAGAAATGTCCCCGTCTTGTCCACAATAGAAATGTCCCCTGGTTTTGGTTTCATGCAGCCCCGGAAAAGAGGGCGCGTGCCTTGGCGGAAAAGCCTTTTCTCCAAGGATGATTCGAAGCGGGAGGAAGGCTGCGCCGTAGGATCGGGGATGGGGGCGCGGGGGAAGGGGCAGCGCCCCTTCCCTCGCCCAGCGCTTTAGAAGCCGCCTTCAGTTCGCGGAACCGCAGACGCTGATCGCGATAGTGAATCGCGACTTCTCCGGCTTCGTTCTCCCGCACCAGCACGCGACTCTTGGCCGGAGCCCAGTGCTGGCTTTGCCGTTCCAGTTGCAGCAGTCGGTTGTTGTAGCGCACCACCCAGTCCTCACTCACCACTCGTTCCTCCTCCAGCCAGAAGACTTCATCCAGTTGTCGCGCCGTGGGCCGTCGCCGGTGATAGTCGGCTTCCTCCGCCGCCGGGCGCGCGTAACGCCGGTTGTGCTCGGCGAGATAGTGCTCGTCCAGATAGGCATTGGCTTGCTCGTAGTTCCCGATCCCGGCCAGCCGCAGTTTCTTTACCAGCCGATCCTGGTGCGTGCCATGCGCCCGCTCTACGCGCCCTTTGGCTTGCGGCGAACTGGCCGCGATGATGCGAATGCCCAGCTTCGCGCACATCCGTCCAAACTGCGTCACCGCCGGTTCTCCGCGCAGCCGCTCCTCGGCATTCGGCGGCCGCACGTACACGTTCTTCCAGTCGGTGTACAACGCTCCCGGCACTCCGTAGCGCTCGATCCAGCGTCGCAACACGCCCGCCGCCGCCCACGTCGTTTCCTGCTCGGAGAACCGCCCCAGTCCCTTCGTGGTGGCGTCGTCGACCATGTGCATGAAACAGCCCTGCGGCCCCCGCTTTTCTAGCCACTCATGAAAACTTCCGTCTAACTGCACCAACTCGCCAAAGTGGGCTTTCGCTTCCCGCCGTTGCCGATACGGTTTGCGCCGCCGTTGTCTCCGCCACAGCCCGGCCTCCTTCCTCCATCGCCGCAGCGTCTCGGCGTGCACTTTCAACCCGTCATCGCTGCCCAGGTGCTCCGCCGCCAGCGTCGGCCCGAAATCTTCATAGCGTGCCTTCACCCGTTCCAGCACCGCCGCTCGAAACTTCGCCGCATAGGCCCGGTTCGATCCCCGCCCGCAGTTGCCATGTTGCAGGGCCTTCGCTCCTCCGCCCCGATACCGTGCCCAGATCCGTTTGCTCTGCCGATAACTCACCCCCAGCAACTCCGCCGCTTCGCACAACCGCAAACTCCGCGCCTTCACCCGCCCCATCACTTCCACCCGGATCAGCTCTTTCCTGCTCAATTCCGTTCTCCCCAATCTGAGTCCCTCCTCGCAACAGGAACTCTAAAAGGGGACACTTCTATTGTGGTTTCAAGGGGACATTTTTAATGTGGTTCAACATTCACTAGTGGCCGGTTTCGGTGAAGACGGCGGGGCTGCCGACTCCGCTGACGGTGGCGTTGATGGTGACGGTTTTGGGAGACGAAGGTAGCGTATAGAACTGGCTTGCGGTTCCCGAGGTGCTGGTGAGGACGGGATTGGCGTTGGAGAACGTGCCTCCGGCGCCGCCGTCGTTAAAGGTAACACCGACGCTGGGAACGGGATTGCCGTACTGGTCGGTCACGAGCACAGTGAGAGCCAGGGGCAATTGCGTCCCGGCGGGGGCGGACTGATTATTGCCGCCGGTGACGGCGATGCTCGAGGCGGGTCCGGCAACCGAGTATTCGACGAAGAAAATGTTCTTGAAACCGGTCGAACTGCCGGTGACCGTAATCTTGGAGACGGTCGTGGGCAACTGCAGAGTCGTACTAGCCAAGCCCGTGGCGCCGGTAACCGCAGAAGGCGGATGGGGGACGGCGCCGTAGTTGGCGGTGAAGTTGACGGTCACACCGGCGACTCCGTTATTGTAGGCGTCCGCGGCTTTGCCGACGAGGGGTTTGGCGAGCGTGGAACCGGCGGCGCCGGTCTGCTGACTTCCGCCCAATTCCATGATCTTTATCGCGGGGCCGGGGGTAGCGGTCGCAGTCGTGGTGGCATTGCCGAGGCCGGTCCCAGAGCTGGTCAGGGTGTAGGTGCCCGATTTCGTCGGAAGGGTATAGATGGTGGATACGTTGCCCTTGGAATCGGTGATGGCGGAGGCAGGATTGAACGAACCGCCTTTGCCGCCGTCGCTGAAATTGACTGTAGCGCCGATGTCGGGCTGTCCGGTGTAGGGGTTGACGATCTGGACCTGAATGGGAATGGGAAGCGCGGTGGCCACGGTAGCGGTCTGCCCCTTGCCCCCGGTAACGTTGGCGGCGAGAATCAAACCGTAAGCTTCAAGAGTGGTTCGGGTGCCGACATAGACCCTGCCATTGGCGACGGTCTGAGTGGCAAAGTGGCCGACGGCGGGCAAAGTGTCCCGTCCGTTGGGGGCCTGACCCGTGCCGTAAAGCATTTTGAGAGAAACCGCGTCAAAGGCGAGGAGTTGACCGGAAATGGCCCACAGAATTCCGTTGGTGTTGCCGTTGGCGGAAATGGACGGGGAGTGAGCGCCGGGATAACCTGCGGAAGTTTTGAGCGGAGTACCGAGCAGTCCGCCCGACAGCGGAAAAGCCATGAGTGGAGAGCCATTGGGGGTAAAGAACACGGTGTTGTTCCAGTAGGCAGGAGAACTCATCATGGCGTCGATGAGATTGGTGGGGCTCTGTGGGCGAAGAACGACCTCCTGAAGGGCATTGCTATCTCCCGCGGAGTACATACCCAGGTTGTCGCGATTGAGAACGAAGGCGACGCCGTATTTGCCGGTGACGACGAGTTCATGGGGCCAGGGGCCGTTTTGATCGGGGAGAACCATGGGTCCAGAGGAACTCAAGTCCATATCGTGGGAGTTGAGGAAGGCCACGTTCCACGGGGTGAAATAGTCGGCAGGATCGACCGGGAGATCGGGAGCAAGCTTTAAGGCGGTCATGCAGTAAGTCTGGCCACCCGAAGGCACATCGAAGCCGTTGCCTCCGGCTTCCGCAGTGGAGGCGAAGATGTTGCCGGCCTCATCCGCGGCGAGACCGTTGCCGCTCTGCCAGATGGAAGTTAATCCGTAGTCGGGTGAGGTGTTGAAGACCCCGAGCTGCGACAGGCTGGCAGGGTCATAAGAAAGTACCCAGCCCGTGTTGCTGTCGTTGCAGTAGTTGGAACCGAAGCCCAGGTAAAGAACACCGTTGAGCAGCAAGAGGCCGGGGCGGTTTTTCTGATGGAGGCTGTTGAAGTGGGTGACGTGCCCCTTTTTGCTGGTGCTGGTGGCGGTGATCAGCACGGGGCTGCCCGGTTGTTCATCGCCGGTGGTGATGTCGAGGGCGTGGAGATGGTGACGGACGGTGGTGCCAAGAAGAGTCTTGGCTACCAGATACATGGTGCCGGCGGGGGCGGTGGGGGTGGGCGTGGGATCGATGACGGGGGTTCCGGTAATGCCCTCCTGGAGGAAACCGGGACCATTGCCGCAGGGAAGATAAGTGCCGCTGGCAGTGGTGCCGCCGTTGAGCATGCTGGCGTGCCAGAGCTGGGCGCCGGTCTCGGCGTCAATTGCGTAAACCGAATCCGCCTCGGTGGCGACGTAAACGACGTTGTGAGTGCCCTGACCGGGAATGTTCACGTTGGGCATGTAGAGGGGCTGGGCCATCACGACATAGTCGACAGGAAAACTGAAAAGGCGGCCGAAGTGGCTCATGTTGACATTGGCTGGGGTGAGCAGAGTCTCATTGGTATTCGCGCCGTCGCGGGCGCTATCACCGCGGCTGGTTGGAAAACAAAATGAGGTCGGGCTAGTCGCATCGCAGGTCTGCTGCGCGAACGAAGACGACGGAAAAACGGCGCAGACGACGAGCAGGGTGAGGCAAAGCTGGCGGGCAGCCGTCGCACCGAACATCGAATGATCCGTGGACCGGGAAGGCCCACCGGAATGGATGTTCCCACCATTTTCCGACAAAAAATGGCGCATCGCCTTCTCACCTCCAAAATGTTGCGGCCAGGGGTTTCCCCCTGTTAAATAGCACTTGGAACACCGGGAATGGATTTATGCGAAAAGCAAGAGCTTAATGGAACCGCAGCCAGTGTGAGGGTTTATACAACGGAAAGCGGTGGGATCGCAATCCCACTATTTAGCTAGGTGCAAACTATTGCACATTTTGCGCCTTTTTCTTCGGGCTGCTATTTCATGCGGTGCTGGATGGGTTCGTGAACAAGACGCGGGAAGCCTTCCAGCAGGCACTCACGTTTTGCCTTCCCAGAGAGAGTATGGTCCTGACGCCAGCACTTCCGATGCATATGGACTGAGGACGTTACTCCTCTTTTCCAAGAACCCACAAACGACGGCGTAATGAAAATGTTGAAAGGCCGGGCGAACGAGGTCGTCGCCCGCGGCGGTGATGGCGCTCACGGTTATTTGTGAGATTCGAATTCCCATTCCTGGCCCCGGAGGACGCCGCGAAGCCGATGGAGAGGCTTTCAGCGCCGACAAGACTGGTAAAGTAAGAATCGGCACCCCGACGAGCCGGAGTGCAAATGGAAGTTCTCAAGGAGAAGGCTCGCTATGCGCATCGCGGTAGTTGGGTCCGGGTATGTAGGGTTGGTGACGGGAGCGTGCTTTGCGGATCTAGGGCACGTGGTTGTGGTGGTCGATAACGACGAAAAGAAAATCGCGGCGCTCAGGAACGGCGAGGTGCCGATTCACGAACGATTTCTGCCCGAGCTGCTGGCGCGGCACCGGGGAGAGCGCATCAAGTTTTCCTGTGACCTGCAGGCCGCCACGCGGGAGAGCGAGGTGGTGTTCATCGCGGTCGGGACGCCGCCGACCGAAAGCGGCGACGCGGATCTCTCGTATGTGGAATCGGTGGCGCGGGAAATCGCCGGCGGGGTGGACGGATATAAGGTAGTGGTGGAGAAGAGCACGGTTCCCGTGTACACGAGCCAGTGGATCCGGACCATCATTACAAGGAACGGGGCCGATCCGGCGCATTTCGATGTGGCGTCGAATCCGGAATTTCTGCGCGAGGGGACGGCGGTTACGGATTTTCTCTATCCCGACCGCATCGTGGTGGGAGTGGAGAGCGAGCGGGCGGCGGAGGTCATGCGCCAGCTCTACGGGCCGCTGACCAGCGGATGGTATTACGGGCGAGGGGAGGCGATTCCGCGTCCGGACGCGGCCGCGGGCAAAGCCCCGCCGCGGCTGATCGTCACCAGCACGAAAAGCGCGGAACTGATCAAGCACGCTTCCAACGCATTTCTGGCGATGAAGATTTCCTTTATCAACGCCGTGGCATCGATCTGCGAATCGGTGGGGGCGAATGTGCAGCAGGTGTGCGACGGGATCGGGACGGATTCGCGGATCGGGCCGCGATTCATGAATCCGGGGATCGGGTACGGAGGCTCGTGCTTTCCAAAAGACCTGATGGCGTTCCGTGCGGTCGCCAAGGAAAGCGGATACGACTTCCGGCTGCTGGAAGAAGTCATCCGTATCAATGAAGAGCAGCGGCACCGGTTCTTGCGCAAGGTGCGGAGCGTGCTGTGGACTTTCCGCGGCAAGCGGCTGGGCGTGCTCGGCCTCGCGTTCAAGGGCGGGACCGACGATATACGGGAGTCTCCGGCGATGTTGCTGGTGCAGGAACTGCTGCGCGAGGGCTGCCGGGTTTGCGCGTACGATCCGGCGGCGATGGAGCGGGCGAAAGAAGTCCTGAAATCGGGGGTCGAGTGGGCAGCGGATGCGTATGAGGCCGCGAAGGGCGCGGATGCGCTGCTGATCCTGACGGAGTGGGAAGAATTCGCGGCGCTGGATCTGGAGCGCCTGCGCACGCTGGTGAAGTATCCGATCGTGCTGGATGGGCGAAATCTGTATGATCCAGCGGTGATGCTGGAGCACGGATTCTCTTACTATAGCGTGGGACGTCCGGCGGCGTTGGCCGAGGAGTTGCCGGCGAGGACGCTCCCAAAGAAGAAGGAGAGTGCCTGACAATCGTGAATGCGCAACCCATGAACACCCGGCCCACGACCTCGCGAGCCGCGAACCAACCACGCGCGCTGGTGACGGGAGGAGCGGGCTTTCTGGGATCGCATCTGTGCGATGCGCTGCTCGGCGAGGGCTATCGGGTGGTGGCGGCGGACAATCTGTTGACCGGGCGCCTCGCCAACATCGAGCATCTGCGAAACGATTCGCGGTTTGAGTTTGTGGAGAAAGATGTTTGTGAGCCCGGCGAGTGGGGCGCGCTGGATTATGTGTTTCACTTCGCCAGTCCGGCGAGCCCGGTGGACTATGCCGCGCACGGGATCGAAACGCTGCGTGTGGGATCGTATGGGACGTTTGAAGCGCTGGAGACGGCGCGGCGGTGCCACGCGAAGTTCATGATGGCCTCGACGTCGGAGTGCTACGGGGATCCGCTGGTGCATCCGCAGCCCGAGACGTATTGGGGGAATGTGAATCCGGTCGGGCCGCGGTCGGTGTACGACGAGGCCAAGCGCTTTTCGGAAGCGGTCACCATGGCTTATCACCGTTATCACCAGGTCGATACCCGCATTCTGCGCATCTTCAATACGTATGGGCCGCGAATGCAGATCAACGATGGGCGGGTGATTCCGAATTTCATGTGGCAGGCGCTGCGAGGGGAAAATCTTACGGTGTATGGCGACGGCAGCCAGACGCGCAGCTTCTGCTATGTGAGCGATGAAGTGGATGGCATTCTGCGCCTGGCGCGATCCGCGGAACACGAGCCGGTGAATGTTGGCAATCCCACCGAATTCACAATTCTGGAGTGCGCGCGGCAAGTGATTGCGACGACAGGGTCGAAGAGCCAGATCAAGTTCGAAGCGCTACCGCAGGACGATCCGAAGCAGCGGCGTCCGGATATTTCGAAAGCGAAGCGGCTCTTGGGATGGGAACCGAAAGTCGAGTTGGAGAGCGGCCTGCGACTTTCGCTGGAATATTTTCGCCGGGCCGTGGCGGAGAAGGCGCAGTTGGCTTAGCGGTGTTGTTCGTCGAGCGACGGACCGGCGGCGAGAACCGCGAGCAGGCGCATGACTTCTTCGCGCTCGACGGAATCCCGGAACATGAAGCGCACGCCCATGCCGAAACCGGGATGGGTGGCCAGCACTTGACCTCGGATTCTCAATTTCACGTCGGCGGTCCGAACCAGAATCTCCACGCCCGACTGCCCGGGGAACGGGGAGGGCATTTCGACGTAGCAGCCGCCCTCGCTGATATCGGACAGGGTGCAGCGATTGGGGACGCGGTCGCCGAGACGATAGACTTCCGCTCCGAGTTTGCACGCGAAGCGCAGCTCTCCGCGGCGGTTGCCGGCGTTGGAGACGAGGGACGCATCTTTGACCGCGGACGTTTTTTCGTTCGTTCTCTCGTTCTGGGAGCGAGAGTTTGCCGGTGGCTGGGCGGGCAATCCGCTAGCCGGAAGGCCATCACCGTGCTGGAGCCAGGTCTGGATGAGGCGGCGCGAAGACTGCGGCACGTCGAGAAAACGAATGCCGGTGCGCCCACTCGCGTCCTGCCAGGCAACCTCCCCCGACAAGCGGACAAGTTGCTTCTGGCCCGGAAGAGCGAACTCGAAATAAACCTTGCATGCAGGTGGAATGCGGCTGGCGGTGACGAGAGAGGTTCCGCCGTCGCTAAGGTCGGTCAGAGCGGCGTTCAGTTCGGGCGCTCCAGGATAGGCGACGTTGGCGGTTGAACTGACAGGCTTGCGAGGAGAGCGGCGGCGTTCACGGCGCATCAGGCCGCGGGCTGCGCGCAGGCTCATGCGGGTGCGCTCGGACGAGAGCGGGCGATAGAGAACAAAGTTGGCGCCGAGCCCGAACACGGGGCGGGCATTGAACGTGCCATCGACAATCGCAATCAACATGCTGGAGCGGTTTTTCGAGGACTGCCGCAAGCGCGCCAGGAATTCTTCGGAACTCCGGTCGGCGCGATAGTCGACGACGATGGCGTCGAAGTGCCGGCTGTCGAGCAGTTCCAGCCCGCACGAGATCGAGGTCGTGTGCTCGGCCGCCAGCCCCAGCTCGGACTGCATGAGTGCGAGCAGGCCGGCCGAGTCCTGATCCGGGCACACCACAAGGGCGCGTAGATCCATAATTGTCGATGGTAAGAGAGGCGGGTACCTACGACAAGTTACCTGTGTCACGCGAGTGGTGCAGTTTCGACCCTCTTTTTGGCCATCCGCTTGCCTGCCGCCAGCGAAGACACGGCGAGCATTTTCTTCGTGTCTTCGGAGGGTGCTATCCTCAAACTCCAAAGTCCGCACCAGTTACAGCCCACACCCGCGCGCCGGAAGTTCGCATCCTTTCGTTCCCTTAACCTGCGCGCAGAAACGCGGTATACGTTAGCCATGAAAGCGCCAGGCAGCAGTGTGGCGGTAGTCACCCTGGTGGCAGTTGCGGTGTCTTTCGCCGCATGCAATCGCAGTCCGGGAACGAAGTCTGCCCAAGCGGTAACAGGTGCTGTGGCGCAACCTGCGCCGCAGAAGTCGCAGCCATCCGCGACCGCTCAAATGGCGCTCGCGACACCAAGTTCTCCCTTGGCAGTATCCGCTTCGCCCTCCCCGCCAGTTGCCCCGCCGAAGTCCGACGCGCCTCCTCCGAAAGTGTCCGTTTCAGACCGCAGCCAGACGCTAATCGTCGCGCAGCATACGTTCCGCTTGCTGACTCACGTGCAAAGCATTGCAGGGACAAGCGACGAAACGGTGGAATGGTGGGAGTTGCGCAATGCGAAGGACCATGTGGTTTATCGCCAGTCCTATCCCGTGACTTTCACGAATGGCTCGTTCGACTGGATGGTTTCAATCAGCGCCAAGTCATTCACCACGCCGCAAGGCGGCGGCATATTGATTGAAGGAGGAGAGGAACCCTCGGCGCCCGACAGCGGAGGCTGGGTGCAGGTTTTCGGGTACAAGTACGGTCGCGACAAGTATGGCGCGGATGAAAGCCTCTTCGGCCCTTTTGGCCCGCCGATATTCATCGAGGGAGACTTTCTCGGTATCGACACCGATTCGTTTCGCCCCACTCCAACTTCTTTTGGAGGAGTGACGTCCACGGTAGTTCGTGATGTCCTGAAGTTCCGAGTGTGGACGGGAAACTTCAACATTGTTTATCCGGTCCTGATCAATTGGATCACCGGCGGTCTGCAACCGGCGTGGCGCTGCCTTGAGTCGACCTCGAAGGGACAGGTGGAACGCTGCTCGTATCCGATCACGGTTGAGGCACACCGCGATAATCAACCCACGTTTGTGCGCCTCTTTCCCGAAGCCGATGACGGCTTCACGCCCACACACGTAATCGTGCAGCCGCAGAGCAAGGTCGAGTACCTCGAAGCCCGGACCCCTGTCACCTGGAATGAGGACGCCAAAGCGATATCCTTCAGCGTAAACGGGGATGTATGGATCAAGATCCGCATTGATGGCGTGGAGGGCTGGATCCACAGCCAAGAGGACTTTGAGGCCGTGGGCCTGCCACAGGCGGGCTAGACTCAGACAGCTCTCGGATTCCGCCCGCGTTGCGGGCTACTCGAAACCTGTGCTCCTACCACACCCGTCCATTCTTTGACACGCATCCAAATGGTTGTAGGGACGGCCTTGTGATTTAGAATCAACCAGCAACCCACACTGGCTCCAAAATCAGGGTTCGGACCGCGAATTGCTCTGTGCACGGATAAACTGTGCACTGGTAAACAGCTCTCTTCATGGCCATTAGGCTGAAAATCCCGAAGGCTCGAAACGGCGGCGAAAGCGGGAGAAGCCGCGGAAAAAGCGCCAGGGTGGCCCACGATCCCATCGTGCGGATGGCCCTGCTCGCATTTCTTTCGGTGTCGCTGGTGGTGGTCGGCGTTTTTGCCTACTGGTATGTAAAGTATGACCGGATCATCGAGCAGCGTTTCCGCGGTCCGGTGTTCGCCAGTTCGGCCAAGATTTTCGCTTCCCCGCAAGTGGTAAGGGTCGGAACAAAGTTGACCGTCTCGGCAATTGCGGCACAGTTGCGCCATGCCGGCTATGCCGAAAAAGACGGCGAATCGCAACTTGGGCAGCTACCGCGCTGCACGGCGGCTCGATTGAAGTTCTGCCCGGTCCCGAGTCGTATCACAGCCCGGAACCGGCCACCATCACGGTCGCCGACGGAGCGGTTTCAGCCATCAACAGCCGCATCTGCTGGAGACCTGGAAGCCTACGAACTGGAGCCCCAGATGCTGGCTTCGCTGTTTGACGCCGAGCAGCGCTCCAAGCGCCAACTGGTGAAGTACGACGACATTCCCAAGGTCATGGTGGAAGCGGTGACCGCCATCGAAGACCGCCGCTTCTTCCAGCATGGCGGCGTCAATTTCATGCGGCTGGTGGAAGCGGCATGGATCGACTTCACTCATCAGCGCCATCAGCAGGGCGGATCGACGATCACCATGCAGCTCTCGCGGGCATTTTTTCTCACCCCGGAGAAGACCTTCAAGCGCAAGCTGATCGAAATGCTGATCGCGGTCGAACTGGAGCAGAAATTTTCCAAGCAACAGATTTTCGAGTTCTACGCCAACCGCGTCGATCTGGGACAGCGCGGGTCGTTCACGATCTCGGGCCTCGCGGAAGGTTCGCGCTCCTATTTCAATAAGGACCTGAAAGACATCACGCTGCCCGAAGCCGCGCTGCTGGCCGGATTGATCCAGGCGCCCAGCTATCTTTCGCCCTACCGCCATCCCGAGCGCGCGCTCGAACGGCGCAATACGGTGCATCGAGGCGATGGTCGAGACTGGCGCCATCACGCGCGCGGAAGCCGACAAAGCCAAGGCCATGCCGCTGAAACTGGCGCCGCCGAACGTTGAGGCCAGCGACGCGCCCTATTTCGTGGACATGGTGCGCGACACCGTTATCGGCAAACTGAACGAGCACGAGGTCAACGATCAGGAGTACCGCATCTACACCACGCTTGATCCCGATCTGCAACGGGCAGCCGCGCAGGCGGTCGAAACCGGCATCAAGCTGGTGGACGACCAGGTCACGAAGATGCGCACCAAGAAGACGAAGGTCGGCAAGAACAAGTTTGAAACCACGGTCGCGCCCGGCCCGCAGGCGCAAGTGGCGCTGGTCGCCATGGACCCGCATACCGGGGAGATCAAGGCGCTGGTAGGCGGACGAAATTACGGAACCAGCCAGTTGAATCACGCGCTCGCCAAGCGCCCCACGGGCTCGATTTTCAAACCTTTTGTGTATGCAGCGGCCATGAATACGGCGCTGGACGGCTCGGCGACCGTGATTACTCCGGCCTCGACGGTTGCCGATCAGCCTTCGACATTCACGTATGGCGACCAGATTTACGAGCCGCGCAACTATAAAGAGGAGTACCACGGCGACGTGACGCTCCGCTACGCGCTGGCGCTTTCGCTCAACAACGCGACCGTCAAAGTAGCGGAAGAAGTCGGCTATGACAAAGTGGCGGATCTGGCCAAGGCCGCCGGCATCGCATCGGTGAAAGCGACGCCGGCGATGGCACTGGGCGCGTACGACGCCACGCCCGTCGATATGACGGCCGCTTACACGAGTTTTGCCAACGGCGGCCTGCGGCTTTCTCCGGTTTTCGTGAATTCGGTGCGCAACGCCAAGGGCGACGTCATCGTCAACTTCGAGACCGAGAAGAAACAGGTTCTCGACCCGCGCATCGCGTTTGTCATGACGAACATGTTGGAAGGCGTCATGAACTTCGGCACGGCCTATGGCGTGCGCTCGCGCGGATTCAGCGCCCCGGCGGCCGGCAAGACCGGCACTTCGCACGACGGCTGGTTCGCCGGATACACCAGCAATCTGCTGTGCATCGTCTGGGTGGGATACGACGACTACAGCGACATTCGGCTAAGCGGGGCGCAAACTGCTGCTCCCATCTGGGCCGAGTTCATGAAAAAGGCGGTTACTCTGCCCCAGTATCCGAACGTGAAGCCCTTCACCCAGCCCGAAGGCGTGGTCGATGTGCAACTCGACAAAATCACTAACCGGCTGGCAACCCCATCGTGTCCCGACGATTACACGATTGCCTTCGTAGCCGGTACCGAGCCTCACGACACCTGCGATCAGAGTGGCGGCGGTGTGCAGGGTTTTTTCTCCCGCATTTTCGGCGGAAATTCCGTGAAACCGCTGCCACCGCCCACCAGCAGTGGGAACCCGCAGCCTGCCTCTGGTGTCCAATCCTCATCAGGGGAAGGGGCAAGTAAGAAGAAAGGCTTGTTCGGCAGGATTGCTGGCGTGTTCAAGGGAGACAGCGGCGCCCAAAAGAGCAGTGACAAAAACACCCCAGCGCCGTCTAAGCCGCAGTGATAGCGGATTGCGTAACGAGTGGGGAGCAAGAACGACCGTTTTCGCGGCCTTAAACTTGCTGGGGATTTGACAAAGTACGCTGAAATGGCCTGAAACTCTGAAGTATTGTAGGTTCGGGCGGGGGTGGAATATGCTTTCCTGGATCCGCTTCAGCTGGGCGTCGCTTCTCTTCTGTGCGCTTCTCGTTATCGCATCGCTTCCCTTGCAGGCTCAGAGCACCGAACAGTTGCAAGTCGGCCCTCCGCCCATGCACCGCGCCGATCCGCCCGCTCCCGGGGCATCGCCCGACGACCTCGAAAAACGAGGCGACGAACTGCGCACGGATAAGGACTATCTCGACGCGATAGACTTCTACCGGGCCGCCCTGAAAGGCGTGCCGGACAGCGCCTCTGTGTACAACAAAATCGGCATCTGCCAACTCATGATGCAACGCTATAAGGAAGGCAAGAAGAGTTTCGAACGCGCCATCAAGGCCGATCGCAAACATGCCGACGCCTATAACAATCTCGGCGTCATCGAGTACCAGGCGCGCAGCTACAACGCGGCGATCCGGAACTATCAGAAAGCGATCTCGTTGCAGGACGATGCCGCCTCCTACTACAGCAACATGGGCGCGGCTTACTTCAGCAAGAAGCAGTTCGACAAAGCCATGCAAAGCTATTCCAAGGCGATGGAGCTCGATCCCGACATTTTCGAGCGCACCTCGCGCGGCGGAGTTCTGGCCCAGCTTCCTTCTCCCGAAGACCGCGCCCACTACGATTATGTTCTCGCCAAACTGTACGCCAGCACGGGCGAGCCCGACCGTTCGTTGCACTATCTGAAGAAGGCGATGGAAGAGGGCTACAAGAACATCAAGGACGTCTACAAAGACAACGAGTTCAGCACCCTGCGCAAAGATCCGCGCTTCGCGGAACTGATGGCGGCGAAGACCGCGGCCATTCCCGACTAGATCGGCGACATTTTGCGGCCTGGGAATGAGTTAGGAAACATCTGGAAACTGGAAAGCCTCCGAAACTTTCCTGGCAAAGCCGGGTTTGCAGAATCATAGCTCCTGAAAACAACAGGGTGAGTAGGGAGAACAACACCCACCGGTTGCTAACCCGAGCACGCCCCAAGCAAGCAACCGGTGGGTGGTTTGTCAGGCACTTAGCTAGTGGCTTCTAGGTTCTTTCTGAGATGTAGGCTTCTACCACCCGCTTCCATTTCCCCTGCGCTTTCAAGATGTATTCGACTGCGTCGCGGGCAGCCCCGTCTCCCCCAGCGTGGGACGTAACCAAGTGGGCTTCGGCTTTGACCTCGGGACGCGCGTTCTTCACCGCGATCGCCAGCCCGCATTGGCGCATGGCCGGCAGATCGATCACATCGTCGCCCACGAAAGCGGCTTCGGCGGCAGTGATCCCATCTTTTTCCAGAATCTGCGCCAACACCGACGCCTTGTCCTGAACGCCCTGGTGCACGTAATCCATTTTCAAATCACGCGCGCGAAGGGCAACCGTCTCGGAGATGCGCTTGGTGATGATCCCGGTCTTCAGTCCCGCCAGGCGGGCCAGCGAAATGGCGGTGCCGTCGTGCGCGTGGAACCCCTTGGCTTCGATCAGGCTGGCACTGTGGAGGCCGAAGCCTCCCTGTCCACCATGCTCCGCGGACTTTTCGAGAATACTTTGCTGAACTCCGGGTTGCTGGCCTTCGGGCGCGGGGAAAATCCAGATTTTGCCGTCGGTCAAAACACCGTCGACATCGAAGAGAATAAGCTTAATTTTGCGGGCGCGAGCAGTGGCAGACGTTTTGGGCATCGCCGAAATTCTAGCAGGCCGAACTCGCGTAGGGACAGCCGCCCTCGGCTGTCCAGCGGAGCGAAGCTCCGCCGCTGTCTGGGCCACAGTTTCGGTAGTGGTGCAGTTTGTGCTCGTCCGGTGCTTTTCTTTGCGCCCTTCGCGAATCCTTAGCGTACTTTGCGTTAAAGACTTGTTTGCCGCCAAGCAAGAAACGGTCGCAATTTTTAACTACGCTTCGGTGCTGCCCCTGCGCCTGCACCCCGCCACGCCTACGGGCTAAAAGACTGGTGAAAGACTCGGGCTGCGCTTCAGGATATCGCGAGATCGGGGAAGTTCCGATCGATCTCCAGTTCACCTCTCTCTGACCTCAAAAGTGAGCGGTTTGGAACAGACGCCCACATTCTTACCGCAATACGATGGTGTGGTTTCACCTGGATGCTCCAAGTTCTTAAGCCGGAGCCCGAACGCCTCGAGGGCTCGACATCGGAATCGGAAGCAGAATCAAATCCCAAGCGAAATTCCAGACCGCCGCAAGGCGAGAATCTTCGGAGGATTCCATGAAAAGAGCATTCCTGCTGATCGTTGTACCGGCCCTGCTGGTCGCGCTAGGGTTTGCACAGACTCCCGCGGCGAGCATCAATACTGACCAGACCACCATTAAGGGTTGCCTGGGCGGCGCGGATGGTAATTACACAGTGGTACAAGACAACACTGGCCACACTTTCAAGATCACTACCAGCAGTGTCGATCTCAAGCCGCATCTGGGCCATGACGTATCCCTAATCGGGCACAGAGCCAGTGGGACGACTTCGGCCGCCGCTACTGATAACAGCTTTGCCGTCGCCGAACTGGCCATGATCTCCGAACACTGCGCTGCCGCCGCTGCACCCGTTGCCACTACCACCAGCACACTTCCAGAGACTGCCATCACACCCACTGCACCGGCCACTGCACCCGCTGCAATGGTCACCATGCCTCCGGAGACTGTTGTTACACCCGCTGCACCCGCCACTCCACCGGCGGAGACTGTCGTCACACCGCCCGTTGCTTCTGCTGCCCCCAGTGCGACTGCCAGCACCGTTTCGGACAAACCTGCGGCGGACGCTGCTCCCCCAACGGGACGGCCAGACCGTTTTCGGAGCCTCTCAGCAGCACCTGCTGCAGCCGCCGCTGCATCGGTTGCGACTGCCAGCAAGTCCTCGGAGCCTGCCAGTACACCTGATGCAGCCGTCACTACACCGGCCGCGCCCGTTAAATCGTCCTCGGAGGCGGTCACCACACCGGATGCAGCCCCCACTACGCCCCCTCCTGCGCCCGCCCGGCACGGCGCCTTATGGCTCTTGATTGCGTTTGCCGTGCTGGTAATCCTTCTTGGGATATTCGTCCCCTTCCTCAGCAGGTGGAGAAAGCAGAAAAGTCTGGCGCAGAGCGGGACCCCGAATCTTTCCTTCACCCGTGAAGCGAGCTCCGACCAAGACAAGCCGGACGAGCCACGCAAAGTTGCCTAGGCTGAGCGCAGAGTAACGATTCCGAACTGTGTCGCCGGCGGCAACCGCTGCCGGCGATTTTTATGCGGCATTTGCGACGAGGCCCAGTTTCGAAAGCTGCGTGACTACTTCCCGGCCTTCCAGGAGTACCCGCTCGAAGTGGCGGACTACGCAGAACTCGTCCCCGTGAAAAACCGCCGCCGCGGCCGCACTCGGGGTCGGTATCGCGAGAGTTCCAGCGCGATCTTTTACGAGCGGGTGATCCACAGGACGGGGAAATGGCGTCCGAGTTTCTCGAAGTCGCGGTCGGCGGTGACGAGGGTAGCGCGATGCTGCAGGGCAAGAGCGGCGGCGATGCAGTCTACGTAGGGGATTTTGTGAAGCGCCTTGAGTTCGCCAGCTTTGATGGCCTGGGGAAGGTCAACCGGGACGATCTCGATCGGCAGGCGGGAGAAACCATCGAGCGTCTGACGGGCTCGCCCTTCGCTGCGCATGATCCACAACCAGTAGAAGACCTCGCCCAGATTCATGACTGACACGAAGATTTCATTTTGCTCCAGCGCCGCTGCATGGAGTAACTGATCGACTTTGCGCATGCCGGGTCCGGACTCGACAAAGTCGATCAGCGCACTCGCATCCAGAACGTAACTTTCGGTCATTTCTCCAACCGGTGTTCGCCCTCGCGGGCTTCAGCGATGGAATCGTCGCCCTTGCAGGATCCGCGCAGGCTACGGATTAACTCTTCCATGGCAGCTTGCGACTCCTGTTTTCCTTTGCCTGGAGTCGGCTTGCCCTCGTATCGAACATCGAATCCCCAATCCTCCAGCATTTTGACGGCCTGGTGAGAATTCGTGGGATCGTTCGGTGGCACTCCTGCGGCCTCCAGAATGAGCGGTCTGGCAGGCAACTCCCGCCCCTCTACGATCACGGTCCACTTCGCGGGACGGGAGGCGCGCAATCTCCTGGCGGCGGCCGTTATGTCCTCTCTCGTTAGTGCGGCGACTCTTATGCTGGGCATTGGCGGTTCTCAGGTCTAATCTGGTGAATTATTCATATTCATCATATTCACATTCACACTCATAGTCAAGATAGGAGCGCGTGTGGAGTTGTGGGGCGAAGAATTTACGAAACCATAAATTCCCGCTACAATCACTCCCATGCCGTCCGCAGTCTCCCCCTCCCTCGCCTGGGCTCATCCGCTGGTGCAGGAGTGGTTCACCGCGCGCTTCTCGACGCCGACCGAGCCGCAGGAGCAGGGCTGGCCGCATATTCTGGCCGGGCATACCACGCTGATCTCGGCTCCGACCGGATCGGGCAAAACGCTGGCGGCTTTCCTCGCTTGCATTGATCGCCTCGTGTGCAAAGCTCTGGCGGGCGAACTGCGCGACCGCACTGAAGTTCTCTATGTGTCTCCGCTCAAGGCGCTGGGCAACGACATCCAGAAGAACCTCGAAATCCCGCTCGGAGAAATTCTGCAGATGGCCGGCGATCGCGGCCTGCTCATGCCGGAGATTCGAACAGCGGTACGCACGGGCGACACGCTGATGAAAGACCGGCGGCTGATGCTGAAGCGCCCGCCGCATATTCTCGTGACCACGCCCGAGTCGTTCTACATTCTGCTGACGGCGGAGAAGAGTCGCGCCATTTTGCGCGATGTCGAGACGGTGATTGTGGACGAAATTCACGCGGTGGCCGATGACAAGCGCGGCGTGCATCTCGCGCTCTCGCTGGAACGGCTGGAAGCGCTCACCGAGCGTCCGCCGGTGCGCATCGGGCTTTCCGCGACGCAGAAGCCGATTGAAGAGGTCGCGCACTTCCTTGCGGGCAGCGGCAGGCCCGATCCCGTCATCGTCAACGTCGGGCACAAGCGCACGCTCGATCTTGGGGTCGAGGTTCCGTCTTCCGAACTTGGCCCAGTTGCTTCGAACGAGATGTGGGACGAGATTTACGACCGCATCGTGCAATTGGTGAATGCGCATCGCTCGACGCTGGTCTTCGTAAACACGCGGCGGCTGGCGGAGCGCATCTCCCATCAACTCGGCGAGCGCCTGGGTGAAGACAACGTGGCCGCGCACCACGGAAGCTTGTCGCGAAAGCTGCGCCTGGAGGCGGAGCGCAGGCTGAAAGAAGGCCAGATCAAGGTGCTGGTCGCGACCGCATCGCTCGAACTCGGCATTGACATAGGAACGGTGGACCTGGTGTGCCACATCAGTTCGCCGCGTTCGATTGCGGTTGCTTTGCAACGCGTGGGGCGGTCGGGCCACTGGCGCGGCGCGGTCCCCAAAGGACGATTTTTTGTCACCACGCGCGACGACCTTGCGGAATGTGCCGTGCTGGTGCGCGCAATTCACCGCGGCGAACTCGATCGCCTGATTTTCCCCGAAGCTTCACTCGATGTGCTGGCGCAGCAGATTGTCGCGTGCTGTGCCGCCTCGGGCAGCGCTGCAACGGCTAACAAGTCGGGCGATCAGTCGAATGATGGATGGGATGAGGACGAGTTATTCGCGCTCGTAAAGCGGGCCTATCCCTATCGCAATCTCACGCGTGAGACGTTCGACGCCGTGCTCGTGATGCTTTCCGAAGGAATCGCTTCCCAGCGAGGCCGCTACGGCGCATACCTGCATCACGACCGCATCAATCGCAAGTTACGGGCGCGGCGTGGAGCGCGCCTGGCGGCAATCACCAGCGGCGGTACGATTCCCGATAACGCGCTGTTCACGGTGGTTGCGGAACCTGACGGCGTTGTCGTGGGGACGGTGGATGAAGACTTCGCCACCGAAAGCATGGCCGGGGAAGTCATGCTGCTGGGGAACACGTCGTGGCGCATCCGGCGAATCGAGTACCGGACGGGGCGTTTGCTGGTGGAAAATGCGCATGGCGCAGCGCCCGGCATTCCCTTCTGGCTGGGCGAGGGGCTGGCGCGGACTTCGGAGCTTTCAGCCCAGCTCGGCGAATTGCGCAAGCAAATCAGCGACCGACTGCCAGGCGTGGTTCCGGTAGAAGGATGGCGCAATCTTACTGTAGTGGCTGCCGCCGTGACTTGGCTGCGAGAGGAATGTGGGCTCGATCTATCGGGCGCCGAGCAACTGATTCAGTACATCCTCGAAGGCCGCGCGGTGCTGGGCGATGTGCCCACGCAGGCGACAATTATCGCCGAGAGATTCTTCGACGAGGGCGGCGGGATGCAGCTCATCATCCACGCGCCTTTTGGCGGACGCATCAACAAGGCCTGGGGACTGGCCCTGCGCAAGCGCTTCTGCCGCGGCTTCAATTTCGAATTGCAGGCGGCGGCCACCGACAACGGGTTGAACATCGCGCTCGCCGAGCAGCACAGCTTTCCGCTGGCGGATGTTTTTCAATTCCTGGCTTCAGAAAGCATGCCGCCGATCCTGGAACAGGCGGCGCTGGCCTCTCCGATATTTCAAACGCGCTGGCGGTGGGATGCGACGCGCGCCCTGGCCCTGCTGCGTTTTCAGGGCGGCAAGAAAGTTCCGCCGCAGATTCAGCGCATGCGCTCCGACGATCTGCTGGCTTCGGTGTTCCCCGATGTTGCGGCGTGCTTCGAGAACATCGAAGGCGACATCAAGATTCCCGACCATCCACTGGTCGCCGAGGTCATGAAAGACGTGCTCACCGAGGCACTGGATATCGACGGCCTCCGCGAAGTGTTGCGCGGAATCGAGCAGGGACGGATTCGCTGCCTGGCGGTGGACACGCCGGTGCCGTCGCAATTTTCGCACGAGATTCTCAATGCGAACCCATACGCCTACCTCGATGACGCGCCGCTCGAAGAGCGCCGGGCGCGGGCGGTCGAAATGCGGCGCGTGTTGCCGGCGTCCGTACTCGAAGAAGTCGGCGCGCTCGACCCCGCCGCCATCGCGCAGGTGCAGCAAGAAGCATGGCCGGATGTGCGCGACGCGGATGAATTGCACGATGTGCTACATACGCTGGTGCTGGTACCGGCGGAGAGCTGTTCTCAGTTGTCAGTTGTCAGTTCTGAACAACCACTGACGACCGCTCATTGGAGTGAATTCTTCGATCGCTTGCAGCGCGACGGTCGCGCCTTCGCCGCGGACGCCGCGGGCAAGCAATATTGGGTAGCCGCCGAGCGGCTCGAATGGTTCCGCGCAATCCATTCTGTAGAGACGGGGCTCGCCCCGTCTCCCGCTGCTAACCAAAGACCTGGCGGTGCGGGCGGAGACGCGGCAAGCCGCGTCTCTACAGTGAATTTTGCTGATGCGGTGCTGACGGCGGTGCAGGGATGGATGGCCCACCTCGGTCCTACCACCGCATCGGAAATTGGCGCACTGCTCGGACTGCCGGCTTCTGAGATTGAGAAAGCTCTACTCCGCATTGAAGCGAGCGGCGCGATTCTGCGCGGCCAGTTCCGCCCGGACGGTTTCAACGTGGGGACAGCCGCCCTCGGCTGTCCGGGCGAGCGGAGCTCGCCTATCTCCCGCGCGCGAACCGAGTGGTGCGAGCGCCGTTTGCTGGCTCGCATCCATCGCCTGACGGTGGCAACGTTGCGCAAGCAGATTGAGCCGGTCACACCAACCGAGTTCATGAATTGGCTTTTGCGCTGGCAGCACCTGGCTCCGGGCACGCAGGTGCGAGGCGAGCATGGCACGCTCGAAGTGATCCGGCAGTTGCAGGGGTTTGAAATTCCGGCGAGCGCGTGGGAACGGTTTGTGCTCGCGCGCAGAATCACGGACTACGATCCCGCACACCTCGATCAGCTTTGCCTGGCGGGCGCGGTGGGATGGGGCCGCCTGTCGCCGCATCCCGCGACCCTGGAAGCCACCCAAGACGGCGAGAGCCGGCGGCGAGTAATCCCGACGCGAGTCGCGCCCATTGCATTCTTCGTGCGCGAGGATGCGGATTGGATGCGAGCCCATCATCCTGGGGCGGAAGATTCTGCGACTTCGTTCCTGAGTCCGGTGGCGCAGGCGGTGCTCGAACTTTTAAAGCAGCGGGGGGCGCTGTTTTTCCCGGACATGGTGCGAGCGACGGGCCGGCTCAAAGCGGAAATCGAAACCGGGCTATGGGAGCTGGTCGCCGCCGGCCTGGTGACCGCCGACGGATTCGAGAACCTGCGCGCGCTGGTGACACCGAAAGGCGCGGTGGGCAGCGGCCTGGGGAGAGTGATGGGCAAAGCACGCCGCCCGCGTCATGCGCCGGGGCGCTGGTCGCTGTTGCACACCGAAGGCGCCGAGCGCGACCGCAGCGTCGAATCCTGCTGCTGGATGTTGCTGCGGCGCTATGGCGTAGTCTTCCGCGACCTGTTGGCACGGGAAACAAATCTACCTCGCTGGCGTGAATTGCAGATCGGTTACCGCCGCTTGGAAGACCGCGGCGAAGTGCGCGGCGGGCGATTCGTCGATGGATTTCTAGGAGAGCAGTTCGCGCTTCCGGTCGCAGTCGAAAGTTTGCGCGCCCACCGCAAGCTGCCGCAGAACACGCAGGGTGAACGCGTCGTCATCGCGGCCGCGGATCCGCTGAACCTGGTGGGCATCATTGTTCCCGGCGAGCGCATTCCCGCGATCTCAGGGCGGAGCGTTACGTTTCGTGACGGCCTTTGGGACGCGGAAGAGGCGCTGATGGCGTCCGGGTACTAGCTGTTGGCTTTTCGCTGTTGGCTTTAGCTTTCGGCTTTTTGGCCCCACCCCAAAAGCTGTCATCCTGAGCGAAGCAGAACGATTCGCGAAGCGGATCGTTCTGCGTAGTCGAAGGACCCCTACACCACGACAGTCTCTCCCGCGGCCGCAACCCACTCGTCCCGCGCCCCCCGCTGTCCCTCACGGCAACTTGAGCTGCAGCAGCACTTGCGGATTCACGTACACGCCCTGCCAGCGCACGGCCAGATGCAGGTGCGGCCCGGTGGCGCGGCCCGTGCCCCCGCTCAGTCCGATCGGCTGCCCTTTACTCACCTCGTCGCCTTCTTTGACGGAAAATTCCGACAAGTGCAGATAGAGCGTCAGCAGCCCCTGGCCATGGTCGATCACCACCCAATTCCCTTCAAAGAACATCCGCCGTGCCAGAATGACGCGCCCGCTATTCACGGCTGCGATCGGGGTTCCACTGGGCACGCGGAAATCAAGCCCCTGATGCGTGCTTTGGACCGAACCGTTGAAGACACGCTCGACTCCAAACACGCCGGAGATCTCGGCATTCACCGGAGGTGCGAACGAGCCTTTCCATTCGCGCTCGGCACTGACAGTCTTAAGAATCTCGGTTTTTGCTTCCTTGTCCAGTTCGATCTGCCGCAGGTCTTCGGGGCTGGGGGCGGTATAGCGATCGGGAACCTTCAGCGGCACGCGGGGATAGCGTTGGCGTTGCACTCGAAACTTCTTTTCGAACGAGATTGTCTGCCCGGCGGATTGTCCCGCCAAAGTTTCGGCGTGCAACTGGAGAGGATAAGCTCCCGGCTTGGTTTCCAGACTGACCCCGGCAAGCGCGAACCATGACTTCCGACTCGCGTCGAAACTAAATGCAATCTCGTGACCCAACCAGTTGCCCGAAAGTGTGTGTACCGGCTTCGGCGCTGTGACACGAAAGAGCACCGGGCTTCCGTTGACCAGGCGGGCGGGCTGATTGACGACACTCCAATGGCCGGCGGTTGTGGCCGATGAGTTTGCGGCCAGGGCAAGCAGCACGCACGTAATCAGGGCAGCGGGACAATGCTTAAATTCAATCATTCCGAGAACCTCGAATACCAGAGACCCGCAGCGGCCAGAAACGTTATCCGAGTCGCCGTATACCTACCGTATACCCTCGTGGATTGAGAACCAACAAAGGAGTATCCTTATGTCTCTCCACATTACTCGCGTAATGTGCACCTAATGACGGATAAGAGCAATCTGTGGATGTCATGACAAACCGCAAGCCACCCGAGAGCGATAGGAGCCGGCACGTGCGATTCAATTTTGAAATCGAACGCGAGACTGACGGTCGATGGATTGCTGAAATTCCAGAGGTTCCGGGGGCCATGGCATATGGATCGTCTGAGGAGGAAGCCAAAGCAAAGGCATACGCACTGGCACTGTATGCAATTGCCGACGACGTTGAAAAATCCAAAGACATCCCGGAATCGATCAGTATCCTCACCGTCTCCGCTTGAGTAATGGCCGAGTGCCAAGGCAAAAACAGTGAAGCGCGCACTTCTTCGAAAAGGCTGGACCCTAATCTCTCAAAGGGGATCGCACGTCAAGTTGCACCATCCCGACCACGGCAATTACATGTTCGGGTTCCACGATAACGAAGAAATTGGTCCTCACATGTTGGCGAAGATCGTCGAAACACACCGGCCTGGCGCCTGACGATCTCTGAGAACTCGGCCCCTTAGAATTCTCTGTAGCCTGTTTCAGGCTGGCATTTCAAAAGAAGAACAGTTAGCGATCGTAGATCGCGACCAAGCTTCGAAGTCTCGCGCTCAACCCGGCATGCAATGCGCCCGGACGATAGCGCCATTTCCAATTTCCGCTGACTTTGCCGGGAAGATTCATGCGCGCTTCGCTGCCCAGGCCGAGCACATCCTGCAGCGGGATGATGGCAACGTCCGCGACCGACGCCATTACCGCCCGGATCATGACCCAGTTGATTTCGGAATCGTCATTGGATTTGAAGTTGAGATAGGCGCGCGCGAAGTCGTGTTCCTTGCGCACATCGTCCGGAGTGCGCGTGCTGTCGCCGGCGCCGGAACTCGACCACCAACCCACCGTCGTGTCATTGTCGTGGCCGCCGGTGTAGGCGACCAGGTCGCGACTGTAGTTATGCGGACGAAACGATGGACCCTGGGGATCGGTGCCGAACGCGAATTGCAAAAGACTCATGCCCGGCAAACCGAACTGGTGACGCAACTTCTCGACCGGCGGCGTGATGACGCCCAGGTTTTCCGCGACGATGGGCAGGCCGCCGAATGCGTTCTGCAGTGCCAGCAGGAAATCTTCTCCCGGCCCCTTCACCCAGCGCCCGTGAATGGCGGTCGTTTCGCTGGCGGGAACCTCCCAGTACGATTCAAAGCCGCGGAAATGATCGAGCCGCACCATATCGAACAGCGCGAGCGAGGCGCGGAATCGCTCGACCCACCACTGGTATCCTCCGGCCGCGAGGAGTTCCCAGCGATAGATAGGATTCCCCCAAAGCTGTCCGGTGGCGCTGAAATAATCGGGGGGCACGCCGGAGACGACGGTCGGGCGGCCCTGATCGTCGAGGTAGTAGAGATCGGGATGAGCCCATACGTCGGCGCTGTCGTGCGCCACATAGATCGGGATGTCACCCATGAAGCGGATGCCGCGCTGCTGGCAATAGGTCTTGAGTGGCTCCCACTGCCGGAAGAATTCGAATTGCCAATACTTGTAAGCCATCAGTTCCGGCGCCAGCTTTCTGGACCACTCGCTCACCGCCCGCGCGTCGCGCTGGCGAATCTGCGCATCCCATGAGGTCCAGATGGTTCCGTGGTGCGCATCTTTGCAGGCCATGAAGAGCGCGTAGTCTTCGAGCCATGAACTGGCTCTCTCGCAAAAGCGGTCGAAGGCGCCACGGTCGGCGCGGGAAGCGTCGGCAAAGAAAACCTGCGCCGCCCGGCGCAAAGCTGCCATCTTGAAATCGATCACCGCCCCATAGTCGACGAAGTCTTCGGGAAATGACGGGGCCTCGGCGAGGTTCGAAGCCTGAAGCAGGCCCCGTTCGCGCAGGCGTTCCATGCTGAGCAGCATGGGGTTGCCGGCAAAGGCGGAGAAGCACTGGTAGGGAGAATCGCCGTATCCGGTGGGATTCAGCGGCAGCACCTGCCACAATTTCTGCCCGGCGCCAGAGAGGAAGTCGGCGAATTCATAGGCGCAGGGGCCGAGATCTCCGATGCCGAAGCGGGCGGGCAGAGACGTGAGGTGAAGCAGGATTCCACTGCAGCGCGGGAACTTCACTTCGTAACCATACGCAGGTTGGGGGCGTTAGGGCAAGACGCTAGGCTCGTCTCATAAATGGTTTTGGGAGGGGCCGGCTTTCACAGGTTGCGTAAAAATTCGTGTAGAGACGGGGCTTGCCCCGTCTCAGACTGCTGAGTAACTCTGGGTTGTCTTGGTCTTGGGCAGAGCACGGCTTCAGCCCTGCCGCCCAGAGCCAATAAACGCGCGGGCTTTAGCCCCTGAGGGATGTGCCTTCCGGGTTGAAAGGCATTTATGAAACCAGTTGACCCCTTCTAGAATTCCGCTCCCTCATTGACTCACCTCCGCAATCAGCAGCCCAAAGGGTTCGAGGGCAACTTCATTTCCTTTTGCCGACGCCTCGGGCGATGCGATCAGGGTTTTCAGCGAAGCCTGGCCGAATCCTTGAGGAGATAGGTTGAAGGTTGCCTTTTGCGGAGCGGCCGACATGTTCAGCGCCACCAGCACGGCTTTTCCCTTGTAGCTGCGCAGGTAAGACATCACGTTGGGGTCGTCTTCGTTGAGAGCGGTGTAACTGCCTTCGAGTAACGCTTGGTTGGTGTGGCGCAGCGCCAGTACCTTCTTGTAGAGATTCAAAATCGAGTTAGGATCTTTCGACTCCGTCGCCACGTTGTGACTCTGGTAGCTTGGCGGCACGGGCAGCCACGGGTCCTTCTTGCTGAATCCGGCGTTGGGCGCGGCGTTCCATTGCATGGGCGTGCGCTCGCCGTCGCGGCCTTTTTCCGCCGGCCATCCGGTGCGGCCGATCGGATCTTTCACGTCTTCCCTACGCGTGGGATCGTTGTTCTCCATGCCAATTTCTTCGCCGTAATACATGATGGGCGTGCCGCGCAGCGTCAGGTAGAAAGCGCCCATCAGCTTGGCGATGGCGTCGTTGTTCTTGCCATCTCCGTAGCGGTTGTAGGAGCGGACGATATCGTGATTGCTGATCACGAACACGGGCCAACCGTGAGCGCCATCGACGGCCGCGATCTGGCGCCGGAATTCAGGTGGGGAAAGCTTGTTGACGGTGGTGAACATGAAGTCCATGGGCATCTGGAGTTCATTGCCGCCCTGGCCGTAATAGCGGTCGAGTTCGGCGACGTTCGAAGTCCAGGTCTCGCCAATGAGCACGGCTTGGGATTCGTCGGCGACCTTGCGCAACTTCTGGAGCACGTCGTGAAGCTCGGGCAGGTTCGTGTTGAATTGGTTCTGCATGTTGGGATCGCCCTGCTTGTTCGTGCCCGGAAGGACAGGATTGTCGTGCAGGTCGCGATCTTCGAACAGCGTGTCAACCGCGTCGAGGCGGAATCCGGAAACGCCGCGCTGGTACCACCAGTGGGTGGTGTCGAGCATCACTCTTTCGACTGCGGGATTGCGCCAGTTGAGATCCGGTTGTTGGGCGTAGAAGAAGTGGTAATAGTACTGATTGGTGGTGGGGTCGAGCTTCCACGCCGGGCCGCCAAAAAGAGAGATCCAGTTGTTGGGCGGATGTCCGGGCGCTTTGCCGTCGCGCCAAATGTACCAGTCGCGATGCGGCGCGGTGTGGGAAGACTTCGAATCCAAAAACCACGGATGCTGGTCGGAGGTGTGGTTCAGCACAAAATCCATAATGATGCGGACATGATGTTTCTTGCCATTGGCAACCATGCGATCGAAGTCGGCGAGGGTTCCATACATGGGATCGATGTTCTCGTAATCGGCAACGTCATAGCCGAAATCGACCTGGGGCGAGGGATAACAGGGTGTGATCCAAATGGCGTCGACGCCCAGGTCATGCAGGTAACTCATTTTGGAGTTGATGCCGTTGAGGTCGCCGATGCCGTCGTTGTTGCTGTCGGCAAAACTGCGGGGATAGATTTCGTAGAACACGGCGTGCTGCCACCACGGATGGCCTTCAGCGTCGACGGGTTTGGCCTGAGCCGCGGCGAACAGGGAATAGAACCACACCAGCAGCAGCGGCAAGATCAACGATTGGAGCGACGAACGCCTGGACATGTGCTTTTCTCTCCTCGGGAAAACATAAAGCGGACGCGGGAAGTTAGCAAATGGACACCAAGACAGGTTTTGGGAAGGGCACGACTTCACAGGCTGCGGAAGAACTCGATGTTGCACTTGATTTTGGGTGGAGCAGCGCTTCAGCGCTGCATAACTGGCGTGTTTTCATCAACGGCTTTAGCCGCTGAGGGCCGCTGCCGCATGGAACGCGACTTTTCCCGCAGCCTGTTCAGTCGTGCCGTAAGTCGTTGACAATGTGTCGCGCTTCAGCGTCCGAGGTGAGCTTCTTGTTGTGCGCTCAGCGAGTTCTTCCGCAGCCTGCTAGACGACCGCTTCTTTTTCTTTCACCGCGTAGTGGGACTCGACATAGTCGTCAAGAATCTTGACGAACTCGGCGACGATTTTGTCGCCTTTCAGGGTAGTGAACAGGCGCCCATCCACGTAGACAGGCGCCTTCGGTTCTTCGAATGTTCCGGGCAGAGAAATTCCCAGGCTGGCGTGTTTCGATTCGCCGGGGCCATTGACCACGCAGCCCATCACGGCGACTTTCATTTCCTCCACGCCCGCGTAGCGTTCCTTCCAGACTGGCATCTGGTCGCGCAGGTAGGTTTGGATCTGCTGGGCCATCTCCTGAAAGAAAGTGCTGGTGGTGCGGCCGCAACCGGGGCAGGCGGTGACTTGCGGGGTGAAGCTGCAAATGCCCAGCGACTGCAGGATCTGCTGTGCCACCCGGACTTCTTCGGTGCGATCGCCGCCGGGAGCGGGCGTGAGCGAAACGCGGATCGTGTCGCCAATGCCTTCCTGCAGCAGCACCGCCATCGCCGCGCTCGAAGCCACGATGCCTTTCGCGCCCATGCCGGCTTCGGTGAGTCCCAGATGCAGCGGATACTCGCAACGCGAGGCCAACATGCGATACACATCAATCAGATCCTGCACGCCGCTGACTTTCGCGCTGAGGATGATCTGGTCGGGGCGCAGTCCGTGCCGCTCGGCCAGTTTCGCCGAACTGAGCGCGCTGACCACAATCGCTTCCATGGTCACTTCGCGCGCTTCTTTGGGCTCCGGCAGGCGCGAGTTCTCGTCCATCATCTTGGTCAGCAGCGACTGGTCGAGCGATCCCCAGTTCACGCCGATGCGCACCGGCTTCTGGTGCTTCACGGCAACCTCGATCATGGTGCGGAAGTTGTCGTCGTTCTTGCGTCCGATGCTGGCATTGCCGGGATTGATACGGTACTTGGCCAAACCTTCGGCACAGCCGGGATACTTGGTTAGCAGGAGGTGTCCGTTGTAATGGAAGTCGCCGATGATCGGCACGAGCAAGCCCTGCTTCTCAAGCCCTTCGACGATGTGGGGGATAGCCTTGGCGGCGTCGTCATTATTGACGGTGACGCGGACGACTTCACTGCCGGCGCGAGCGAGGGCGGCGACCTGTTTTATGGTGCCGGGGATGTCCGCGGTATCGGTGTTGGTCATGGACTGCACCATAACCGGTGCATTGCTGCCCACGCGGACGCCCCCGATGGCGACGGTAAAGGTTTTTCGACGGTGAATTTCAGCCATGTTTAGACAATTTTAAACCAGCGCCGGGAAAAGCGCGAGATGCGGGCCTACTGGCCTCTACCCGAAGAGCTCACTGTGCGAACCCATACGAACCAGTTGCAGTACCTCAGCATCCGGCTTGCGGTAGATCAGGAGCAGGTCGGGCTTGAGGTGGCACTCCCGATGGTCGTGCCAGTCCCCTCCCAGAGTGTGATCGTGATTTTTCTCTGGCAGAGATTTGTCATCCGCTAGCAGGGAAACGGCGAACATCAACACGGCATCCAGTTCGCGGCGATGTTGCCCGCGCTTTTCGCGCTTAAAGTCACTGCGGAACGCGTTGGTTTGCTCAATCCTCCGCATTCAAGTCGGCCATCAAATCGGAGACCGTGTGAAACGAGCGCAGGCCGCCGCGGCGCGCTTCCGCCATTGCGGCAACGGTCGCGGCGTTGGGGGCTTTCACTTCGAAGGGCAGAGATTTCTCCACAGCTACGCGCGTCAGCAGCACGCGGACCGCATCGGACACGGAAAGGCCCATGGCTGCGAGTGCTTTTGCCGCCCGTGCCTTGGTTCGCTTGTCAATGCGAACATGAACCATCTCGGTTGTTGCCATTTCAACCTCTTGAGATACATTGTATCTCAGTTACAATGGACGGTCAAACGGGGGATGGGATTTAGCGGCGTAAGGCTGAGAGCTGATGGCTGATCGCCGATGGCTGCCCTACGGCATCCGCGTGAGCCCTGGCAGGGTTTTGACCAGGTCGTTATAGATCACCATCACGGCAAAGAGCACCAGGAAGACGAACGCGGCCTGATAGATGCGTTCTTTGATGGCCAGGCTGATTTCCTTCTGCATGAGGCTCTCGATGAAGAGGAGCAGGATGACGCCGCCGTCCAGGATGGGAATGGGCAGCAGGTTCATGATGCCCAGGTTCAAGCTGATGGCGGCGGTGATGCCGAGCAGCGGAGTCCAGCCCTTCTCCCGGGCGGCTTCGCCAATGTCTCTGCCGATGCCAATCGGGCCATCGACCTGACGCATGGAGACTTTGTGCTGCACCATCTTTTGGAGTAACTCAAGGATGAGGAAAGAGCTTCGCTTGTTGTCCGATAGAGAGCGCTGCAGCGCGTCCGAAAAATTGAGCTTGATAACTTTGGTAGGAAGGCTGGCGACGCCGATCCGGTATGCCGGTCCTTGCGCGCCTCCTCCGGGCGAGAGGGCCGGTTTCACGGTGATGGGTAGTTTCTGGCCGTTGCGGAGAATCACCAGTTGCAGAGGCTGATCTTTGGTGCGGTTCAAAAGCTGGATGAGCGCTCCCAGGTGGGGGATGTCCTGCCCGTTCGCGGAGAGGATCTGGTCCCCGACCTTGATCCCGGCCTTGGCGGCGGGCATCCCGGGTTCGACGAGCGTCAAAGCGCCAGTGGACTCCTGCGGCACCCAACCGATGGCACCGTATTGATAGGACCCGAGCGGCTCCGGAACCAGCACCTTCTCCGCGACTTTGCCGTCGCGCTCAATACCGAATTTCAGGGGCTGATTCGGGCTCAGCATGGCCTTGGCTTCCAGTTGCTCCCAATTCGGATTCTGGATGTCCTCGACCCGGACAATCTTGTCGCCCCTCTGGATTCCTGCCTTTTCAGCGGGAGTATTTGGATTCACCCATCCCACCACGGCCGGTTCGTCGAGGTCGGCGGGGTATTCGTAATGCAGCATGTAGACGCCGGTGAGCAGGGCGACGGCCAGCATGACGTTCATCGCAGGTCCGGCCAGGGCGACGAGAAACCGCTGCCAGCGCGGATGTGAGAGAAACTCCCCCGGATCGCCGGTGCGGTCGTCCATCGGGTTCTCGCCCGACATCTTCACGTACCCGCCCAGCGGAATGGCGCTGATGCGATAGTCGGTCTCGCCTTTCGTGAAGCCCAGCAGCCGCTTGCCGAAGCCGATGGAAAACACTTCCACCCGGACGCCGAAATACTTGGCGACGGCGAAGTGGCCGAACTCATGAATCAGGATCATGAATCCGAGCACGATTCCCATGACGAAGATGGTGTGAAGGATAGACAGAAGCTGCGGCATCATTCTTTACACTACTCCAAAATTCCTATTGCGAAATGGCCCCGATGGGCGATCCCTTGCGGCGGCGGCGTTGCGCAACTTCCCTTGCCAAAAGGCGGGCCTCGGTATCCAGTGCAAGCACCTTCTGTATAGATTCCAAATGTCCGGCGGGCGTTGCAGCCATTGTTTCTTCGATGATGCGAGGAATGTCCTCGAATCCAATCTGCTCGTCCAGAAACGCGGCCACCGCGACCTCGTCGGCGGCGTTCAGGGCGATGGTTTTTGCGCCTCCAGCGCCGGTTGCCTCGTAAGCTAAACGCAGACAAGGGAATTTAGCCATATCCGGGGGGCAGAAATCCAGATGCCTTAAGTCACCGATCGAGAAGCGCAACTCCGACGGGATCCGCTCCGGATACGTCAGCGCATACAAAATGGGCAGACGCATGTCGGTCACCGAAATTTGAGCAAGTATGCTGCCATCCACGAATTCAACCAGGGAATGGATCGTAGACTGCGGATGCACAACGACTTGCACGCGCTCAGGAGGGACGTTAAACAGCCGGCAAGCCTCGATCACCTCGAACCCCTTGTTCATCAAGGTTGCAGAGTCGATGGTGATCCTTTTCCCCATTTTCCAAGTAGGATGATTGAGCGCCTGTTGCACCGTAATGGAGGCAAATTCCGACTTCGGCGTTTTGAGAAATGGCCCCCCGGATGCCGTTAGCCAGATGCGCTCGACCTCGTTGGTATTCCCGTCCATGCGGCCGCCGCGCAAGCACTGGTGGACGGCATTATGTTCGCTGTCGATCGGCAGCAGCGCCTTGCCCTGTTTCCGCGCCTCGGCGGTGATCAACTCGCCCGCCACTACCAGGCATTCCTTGTTGGCCAGTCCGACGGTCTTCCCTGCCCGCACCGCTTCGTAGGTGGCCTCCAGGCCGGAGACGCCCACAATCGCACTGACCACGAAATCCACGTCGGGATAGGTCGCCACGCGAACCGTGCCCGCGGCGCCATGCATGACTTCAATGCCGGAGAGGCCGGCGCCGCGAAGTTTGACCCGGAGCGCGTCGGCGTCCTGCTCCTTAGCCATCGAGAAGACACGCGGTTTCCAGCGAACCGCTTGCTCAAAGGCAAGTTCAGCATTGTTGCCGGCCGCCAGCGTGGCGACTTGAAAGCGGTCGGGATAGCTCTCGACCACACTCAAAGTGCTGCGGCCGATCGAGCCCGTTGAACCCAGGATGGCGATGCGTTTCATGCGGAAGTCAGGTAGGAATCCATTGTACGGGATGGAGGCGCGGTTCGGCTTCAACCACCAGGGACGGCATCGGGGCCCCAAGGCGGGCTGTCGACCGAGTAGTAATAAACTGTTAGCTTCCGCTTGGCCGACCATCCAACTACTATGCGGTCCGTGGGCAGCGTAGCCGTCCCGCAAGTGGCACCTCCATTTAAGGTGGGATGGTTTACATTGAGACCGATCCCTCTCGAAAGTCAGACTTGTCCAGCCAGATGTTCATGAGCACCGGCCTGCCCGATCTGGCGATCTCCCGAGCCGCCGCAAGAGCGTCGGACACCTCATTGTCCTGCTTCACGAGAAGACCGGCGGCGCCGAACCCTTCCGCCACCGCGTGGTAATCGGTGCGGCCAAGCACCGTACCGACATCGTCTTTAAGGAGTTTTACTTGCTCGCGTGCAATCTGGGACCAACTGGCATCGTTTCCCACGACGCCGACCACGGGAATGCGGTGGCGCACGAAGGTGTCCAACTCGGCAAGCCCGTATCCGAATGCGCCGTCACCAAAAAGGATCCAGACTTCGCTTCCGGGGTGTGTAAGGGCTGCGCCCAGCGCGAAACCGGCTCCGACGCCTAGCGTGCCGAAGGCCCCTGGATCGAGCCAGGCTAGCGGGCGGCGCGGCCGGACTATATAGGACGCGCTTGCGACGAAGTCTCCGCCATCAGCTATCAAGATCGCGTTGCCGTCGGCGGCCTTGTCGAGTTCTTGTAGGAACCTAATCGGATTCACGAGACTACCCTGAGCGCAAGCCCGGTTATTGATCTCAGCTTCCCGCGCCAGGTCACGGTCCCGAAGCTTCGCGATCCAATCGTGCCAATTTGTCCGTGAGACCTGCGAGTCCGCAGCCAGGCGCTGAAGAAAGCGTCCTGGGTCGCCGACAGCCGCGATCGTCGGCCGCCGATTCATGCGCGCTTCCGCCGCGCTGCGATTTGCGGCGACAAGCTTGGCTGATCGGCGTATCAGGCGGCCATAATCGAGTCGGAAATCGCATGGGACTCCTGCAAGGATGACGCAATCCGATTCACGAAGTGCTTTGCGGCGGGCATGGTGCATTTGCAGCGGGTGTTCGCGGCCGAGCAACCCCCGCGCCATGCCTGACAGATACACGGGAATTCCGAGCTGCGAGACCGCCTCGGCGATATGATCGGCCTCGCCGGCGATCGAAAGCGCCTGGCTGCCGATTACTATCACCGGCCGCTCGGCTTTTGCAATTGCCGCGGCGGCTGATGCCACACTGGAGTGTGAAGGTGTGGGTACCGAAACCTCCCCTTTGCGCGATGCGGGGGCATCGTCGCTGCCCGTGAACATCCTCACGAAATGTCGGTTGAGATACCGGCGCAGAAGTCGATCTTGAAAGGATGTGCCCTTCCCGACCGCATCGTCATACCATTGCCTGACGTTCTCTTCAGGGTAGAGGAGGTCAACCGGGCACTCGATGACCACCGGGCCGCGCAGACCTTCACATGCGACTGCGAACCCCTCTTCTACTGCACGTCCGAGTTCATAAACGCGCCTTACTCTCCTGAACAACTTTACGTGCGGCGCGACCAGCCGTCGCTGGTCGATATCCTGCAGCGCGCCTCGTCCTCGAAGCACTGTGGGCACCGCACCCGCAAATATTACGACCGGAGATTGGGCGAGCTGCGCATTCTTGACTGCTGTGATGGTGTTGGTCAGGCCCGGCCCGGCGGTCACCACGGCAACACCGGGAATCCCGGTCAGCCGCGACACAGCATCGGCCGCGAATACCGCGGTGGCTTCATGCCGGCAATCCACGACGCGCAGGCCACGGGCCTTGCACCCGGTAAGAATTGGAGAGATGTGCCCGCCGCACAAAGTAAAGACGAATGAGACGCCGTGCGCCTTGAGCGCCGCGGCGATGCGGTCGCCTCCATGGGAGTAGCTCTCGTCGTTTTCCATGAAAAAGCCCTCTTTCTAGCCGGGGCTGGCAATGTGCTCGCGGATCAGCGCTTTGTAGTCAATTTTCCCAATGCGCGTTTTCGGAAGATCGCGCCTGAACTCGATTTCGCGCGGGCACGACCATTTAATCAACTGTTTACGGCAGTGCTCTATGAGTGCCTTCTCCATATCGGCATTCTCACCCGAGACGTCCTTCAGCACAATATAGGCTTTCACGAGTTCACCGCTGACAGGGTCAGGTACGCCGACCACGCAAGCTTGAGCTACTGACGGATGCTGGTAGAGGACGGCCTCGACTTGGGTGGGATAAACATTGAAGCCAGAGCATTTGATCATCCGTTTCAGCCGCATGCGGAAATAGAAGAAACCGTCCTCATCCATCGTTCCGAGGTCACCGGTGTGAAGCCATGTGCGGCCGTCGGGGTGCACCTTCAAGGTCTCTGCCGTAGCGGCGGGATCGTTGAGGTAGCCGACCATTACTGCCGGCCCTGAGATGCATATCTCCCCTTCCTCATGTGCCGCCACTTCCTCAGTTGTATCCGGTTTGCAGATCTTCGCCAGCATGTCGGGAAAGGGAATTCCGATCGACCCTTCTCTGATCTCCTTGATTGGCGATGCCATGATCCCGGTAACCGATTCCGTCAGCCCGTAGCCTTCATTCATTGCGGCATTGCTCCCACAGTCTCTCAACAGGGTGTTGAAACTTGCCCTCAGCGGACGTGGAAGCGTATCGGCACCGCAGACCGTCGAGCGTAAGCAGGAAAGATCCGATTCCCTAAACGTTCGGTCCCTTGAGAGTGCGTCAAAGAGCGTCGGCGGGCCAGCCAGCACACTCGGGCGCTTCGTTCGGACCAGCTTCGCCACATTCTTTGCCTTGAACACCGGCACGAGGATCGATTTCGCGCCCGCCATCAAGAAGGCGTTCACGCACCCGCCGAGGCCAAAGCCATGGAAGATCGGGAGAATGGCGATGATCGAATCACCCTCTTGGATGTCCGCCCACGCGGCGAGCTGCAGACTTTCTGTGATGAAGTTACGGTTTGAGAGCACTATGGCTTTTGGGGTTCCGGTAGTGCCGCCTGAGAACAGGATTGCCGCAGGATCGTCCGTGGAGGCCAGTGCACGTTGCACACCTTCATGGCGGGAGCGCATAAGGTTCGCCCACCAGTGCACGCGCCGGTCAGAGGGCACTTTCCTGATCGTGCGTCCCTTGGTGAGCCAGAACCCCAACCTCTTTGGCACCGATAAGTAATCGGGGATGCGGGCCAAAATCAAATGCTCGAGGGGCAGGCTCGGTGCAACGGCTGCAAAGGTGGGGTAAAAGGCATCCAGTGTGAGCGCCATTCGCGCGCTGCTTGCATTGAGGAACTGCTCGATCTCCGGTCCGGTGGAGAGGGGGTGGATCATCGCTGGCACCGCACCAAGTTTATTGGCTGCATAGAAAGCGATGATTCCCTGCGGCGACGTCGGCATGGAAATGAGAAACCGCTCGCCCCGCTCCAGACCCAGAGCGGCGAGGGCGTTGGCAAAGCGGTCGATCTCCGCAAGGAAATTGCGATAAGAGGATGCCGTGTCAAGAAAATCCCATGCGATGGCATCCGGCACACGTCTGGCGGTCGAAGCGATAGCTTCGTACAGCGTGATCTCCGGGTAATCTATGCTGCGGGGAACCTTCCCGTAAAAGCGAAGCCAAGGGCGGTCATTGGTCATGGCGCGACTCCCGCTTGGAGTGATGCGCATAAGATCTTCATTGACAAGACCCTTATTGTCTATGATTTCTATCACACAGCCACACGACTGAGCATAGGTTGGTCGGTCTAGGGCAAAACGAGTCCCATCTGGCGAGTAACGGGCAATCCGGAAGTGATCCACTTGGCAGCCTAACGCTTACCCGCAAGCCTACTACTGCATCAGCCGCCAAGCCCCGTACGCCCACACCGCCGGCACCGCGAACAGCATGGCGTCGATGCGGTCGAGCATGCCTCCGTGGCCGGGGAGGATGGTGCCGGAATCTTTTACTCCGGCGCCGCGCTTGATGAGGGACTCGACCACATCGCCCAACTGCGCCGCGATGTTGGGAACAGGCTCGCTGGTGGCAAGTTGTACGATCGACCCCACAAGATTACCCTCGGTCCATAGGGCGCAATCGTAGAATCCAACGCACCGCCTGCTCAAAGCCAGTTCGGCATTGTTGCCCGCCTTCGTCTCGCGGATCTCCATCTCAAGGCTTCGCGGCCTTGCGTTCGTACGGCACGTACACTGGTTCCCAAATATTCGCTTGCAGTTCTCGTTCCAGGCTATCTTCGCCGTCAACCTGCGCCTGGCCATCTTGAATGGCCTGGCGACCTACGGCCAGCGCGATCGAGCGGCTGAGCTGACGCGAATCCGAAAGTGACGGCAGCAGGCTTGCCTTCTTATCTCTTTGTGTCGGGACCAGTCGTACCAATTCCTTAGCCGCGGCCATGACCATCGCATCGGTGACGCGTTTGGCTCGGGAGGCAACAATCCCCAGAGCAAGCCCGGGGAATATGTACGAGTTATTGGTCTGGTCGATGCGAACCTTCTTCCCCCAAATCGTCACCGGTTCGAACGGACTTCCGGTACCGATCAGCGCCCGTCCTTCGGTCCAATTCAACAGGTCCTGAGGAGTTGCTTCGCAGCTCGCGGTGGGGTTCGAAAGCGGGAAGATGACGGGTCGATCGGTGTTCCTGGCCATTTCGCGCACCGCATCTTCCGTGAAGGCTCCCGCTTGACCCGACACTCCGATGAGCACAGAAGGCTTGGCATGGCGAATCACATCCTGCAAGGCGATCTCTCCATTCGGTTGTCTCCATCCCCGCACTTCCGCTTCTTTGCGCGCGTAGGGCAGTTGCTCGGGCCGCACCTCTTTGCCCTTTTCCGTGATCAGGCCGCAGCGGTCGATAGCGTAGAAGCGATTGCGAGCTTCCGCCTTCGGAATGCCCTTGTCATGCATGAACTGTTCTAACAGGTTGGTAATGCCTATGCCCGCGGTTCCGAAGCCAAACACAACGATCTTCTGTCGTTCCAGCGGCACGCCCGTAACGTTGATCGCAGAGAGCAGCGTCGCGGACGCAACCGCCGCAGTGCCTTGAATATCGTCGTTAAAAGTGCAGAGTTGGTCTTTGTAGCGAGCCAGAAGCCGTGCGGCATTGGAACCGGCAAAGTCCTCCCACTGCAATAGAACGTGCGGCCAGCGCTTCTTCACGCTGTTTACAAAAACATCGACGAAAGCGTCGTACTCTTCGCCGCGAACCCGATGATGCGTCCATCCGATGTAAATTGGACTCTTTAACCTGTCTTCGTTGTCCGTTCCCACATCGAGCAGAATCGGAAGGCAATGCTCCGGATGGATGCCGCTGAGCGCGGTGTAAAGGGCCATCTTCCCGATGGGGATGCCCATGCCTCCCGCACCTTGATCGCCGAGTCCCAGGATTCGTTCCCCATCGCTGACCACGATGCATTTCACACCGTCGTAACGCGAATGACTCAGGATCTGATCGATACGATCTCGATTCGGATAGCTGAGGAACAAACCTCGTGGCTTTCTCCATATCTCACTGAAGCGCTGGCAACCCTCACCCACGGTTGGCGTATACACCACGGGGAGCATCTCTTCGATATTGCGCACTAAAAGCGCATAGAACAGCGTCTCGTTTGAATTCTGCAGATCGCGGAGAAAGGCGTATTTATGGAAGGCGTTCGGCTGCTCCCGGAATGCTTTCATCCGGCGCTCCATCTGTTCTTCAAGACTCCCCACATGCGGTGGCAATAAACCGTGCAGGCCAAATACATCGCGTTCGCGATCCGAGAAGGCTGTTCCCTTATTGAGACGCGGAGAATTAAGTAGGTTAAATCCCGAAAGAGAAATCCGGCGGGCCTTGTTGCTTGCCGGCTGCTGTAATTGCTTGTGCATTTCCATCCCCTTATAAATCCGGTTTAGCTGCATCCGCCTCGAAGCCGCTTTACTCCAATGCGACAAGCTCAGAGCTGGATCTTGCATCGCATCGGAAACCGGCCCGCTAGGCAGCATAGGCATGGCCTCTGCCTACTGCATCAGCCGCCACGCGCCATACGCCCACACCACCGGCACCGCGAACAGCATGGCGTCGATGCGATCGAGCATGCCTCCATGGCCGGGGAGGATGGTGCCGGAATCTTTCACTCCGGCGCCCCGCTTGACGAGTGACTCGACCAGATCGCCCAACTGCGCCGCGAGGTTGACGACCGCCGACAGCAGAATGATAGGCCACAGGTGCGGCTGCTCCAACCCGAACATCCCATCGCGGCGGTCAATCAATCCAGTCCGCAGCAGAGCGGCGCTGATTCCGGGCGCGTGCTGAAACCACAGCGTGCCGACGATTACGCTGGCCAGGATCGACGCCACCGCGCCTTCCCAGGTTTTCTTCGGGCTGATGTGCGGCGACATGCGATGCCGCCCCAGCGACTTACCAACGAAATAGGCGAAGATGTCTCCCGCCCAGACGGCGAGCAGCGTGTAGATCGTCCAGATCGCTCCGGCGGGTTGCTGGCGGATCGCAACCAGCAGCGCCATCGGGATCGCAATGTAAGCGAAGGCAAACGTCGAAGCCGCCGCCGCCGAATAGCCGCTGGTCAAGTCTGTGCGCCGCATGGCGACGGTCAGAAACACAAACGGTGCGAGCGCCGCTGCCAGCGCCAGCCCATAGAGTATGGCCGTAGTCTCAACCAGAGGCGTGCGATAGGTGGACGCAACAATCACAAACACAAAGAAGAGCGCGACGAAGGCATACGTCGCCGGCCCCAGGGGCTGAACTCCGTAATGCGTCACCAGCTTCAAGAATTCGACGATAGCCAACAGCGCGATCGCTCCGGCCACCAGGGCCAGCACATAAAGCGGCGCCTTCAGCACCAGCAGCAACACCAGGGGAATTAGAACTACGGCGGTCGCGACGCGCTTGATCATTTGAAGGGAGGTACGGTTCGGCCAAAAGCCTTTGGTGAAAGTCGTAGAGCAGCACCCGTGCGAATCAACGTTTCGCCTCGGCGTGCGCCCGCAGGGGCGCAGGCTGCGGAGCATGCCCGTCCGGCCCCAGCCCGCCATAGCGGCGGTCGCGCTTCTGATATTCCTCAATGCCCTCGAGCAGTTGCACGCCGCGGAAATCGGGCCACAACGTCGGCGTCACATAGATCTCCGCGTAAGCCAGCTGCCAGAGCAGGAAGTTACTCAGCCGCATCTCGCCGCTGGTGCGAATTACTAAGTCGGGATCGGGCAGGCCGCGCGTGTAGAGATGGTCGCTAATTGACTGCTCATCGACTTGCATGTGGTCGAGGCCGCCGTTGCGGGCCGCAGCCTCCGCCAGCGAGCGAAAGGCGTCGACAATCTCGCTGCGTGCGCTGTAATTCAGCGCCAGCGTCAGCAGCATTCCGGTATTTTTCGAAGTGGCGTCGCTCGCTTCCGCCATTTCGCGCTGCACCGATTCCGGCAGCTCATGCCGGCGTCCGATGTATTTCAACCGGATATTGTTTTCGTTGAGCGTCTTGATTTCCGCTTTGAGATAGCGGCACAGCAGGCGCATGAGGAAATCGACTTCCGTCTTCGGACGCTTCTTCCAGTTCTCCTCGGAGAAGGCATAGAGCGTCAACGCCGGAATGCCGATGCGCGCGGCGGTTTCGACCGTGGAACGCACAGCGGCCACACCGGCGCGATGTCCGGCGACGCGCGGCATGTGCCGTCGCCGGGCCCAACGCCCGTTTCCGTCCATGATGATGGCGATATGCTGGGGAAGACGCGCCGAATCGAGCCGCAGGTAAACGTCCGTTTCCTTGCGCTCCATCCCCGCCGGAACCGTGTGTCGCAAGCGGAACTCTCCGAGTCGAAACTAACACACGAAATCCCGTGCGTGCAATGCGACAGGAGACGCCACCGGCAGTAGTAGGTTCCTAGCTAGCAGGCTGCGGAAAAAATCGATATTGCCCTTGATTTTGGGTGGAGCAGCGCTTCAGCGCTGCATAACTGGCGTGTTTTCATCAACGGCTTCAGCCGCTGAGGGCCGCTGCCGCATGGGACGCGACTTTTTCCGCAGCCTGCTAGCGTGCCTCTTCCGGAAAGATGGGCAGGATCAGCCTCTCGGTGTGGCGAATTACCGTCAACGCGCAGCGCGCGCCGACTTGAGCATCGGTCAACAGACGATGCAGGTCGTCCACTCCGGCCACCGGCTTCTCCTCAAGCGCCACGATCACGTCGCCTTCGCGCAAGCCCGCCGTCCGCGCCGGGCTGCGATCTTCAATGCCAACCACGACCACGCCCGTTTCCCGCGCTAAACCATAGAAGCGCACCACCCGGCGATGGATGGGAACCGTTTGCGCCGAGACGCCGATGTAGCTCCGCCGGATGCGCCCATCGCGCAGCAAGCGACTGGCCACGAATTTAGCGGTATTGATCCCAATCGCAAAACAGATTCCTTGCGCCGGCAGAATCGTCGCCGTGTTGACTCCGATGACCTGGCCTCGCGAGTCGACCAGCGGCCCGCCAGAATTTCCCGGGTTCAAGGCTGCGTCAGTCTGTATGACGTCCTCGATCAATCGTCCCGAATACGAACGCAACGACCGCCCCAGCGCGCTGATCACGCCCGCCGTCACGGTGGACTGAAATCCGTAGGGATTCCCAATAGCAATCGCCATCTGCCCCGGCCGCAGTTGCTGCGAATCGCCCAGCGGGACTGCCTGCAATCCAGAAACATCCACACGAATGACGGCGAGATCGGTAGCCGGGTCGTCGCCGATAGTGTGAGCCGGAGCGCGCCGTCCGTCCGCCAGCGTCACTTCGATCCGGGTCGCGTCGTGCACCACGTGGCTGTTGGTGAGAATCAGTCCGTCGGGCGTGAATACAAAACCCGATCCGCCGCCACGGCGCTCGCGTGGTTCGCCGGAACGAGGTTCGCCGGAGCGAGGTTCGCCGGAACGCGTTCTCCCGCTCGGTGGACGCAGCGTTTGATGCACCTCGACGTTTACCACCGACGGACTGACTCTTTCCACGGCGGCCGTCACTGCCCGCGAGTACGAGTCGAGCAACCCGGCGTCACGAGATTCGGCAGCCGTGGAGTTCGCCGGCGCCTCCGGCAAATTTCCACCCAGCGGTGGATGCGACGAGAGGGGTTCTACAAGACTATCCAGGTTCATGCTGCATAGATGAGCGTCGATGCAAGTTGGATTCTGTGGAGAAGCAACCGCGGTCCATTGGCTCGGGTCGGCACAGGTGTTCTTGCCCTGTGTTTAAATGAATAAAAGCTGTCAAGGGGACTTCGAGATGGCAATGAAATTCCTGAAAATACTTAGCAAGCCCGCCGCGTGGGCTAGTGGATGGACAAGCGCAGTCCTTTGTTTTAGCGCTGCTACTGGATATTGGGTGGCCGAGGAGCGTGGGAGAGCGATCTGCTGGGTGGCACTGGGTGCGATCGAGGTGGCGGCGATTGTCTTGTAAAGACGAAGGGTGTTCGGGTCCGCGCGAGTCGTCCGATCAGGCGCGGCTAACGCCGTATGCATTCAAGACATCCCGCAGTGTAACGATCCCTTCCAACTTGTGTACATCGGCGCGGTTCACCACCGGCAAGATGTCAATCTGGTTTGCCCCCATGCGCTCGAGCGCCAAATCCAGCCCCTGGTCGGGATGGACGTGCGGAAAAACCAGCGCATCCACCAACCCGCCGAGCTTCTTCTCCGCGCCTTCCGCCAGCTCTTGTTCCAGCCGGGCAAGATTGATAACGCCAACCACGCCTCGTCGATCCGTCACCAGCCAGGTTCGGAATTCGCTTGCCCGCGCTCGTTCCACCGCCTCTAGCACCGTAATCTCGGCCGGCAGCAACTGGCTCGCGGTCTTCATAATCTTCGCCACCTGACGCCGGCCGTGTCGCCGGCGCGTTTCCACCTTCGGCAGGTGGATGCCATCCTGCACGGCCAGGGCCTCGTATATGGGCTCGTGCTGCAATCGCGACGCAATGAACAGGCTCACCAGATTCGCAATCATGAGCGGGACGATTACGGCATAGTCCTGCGTCATCTCGAAGATCATCAGCACCGAGGTCATGGGAGCGCGCACGATCCCCGCGAAGGCCGCGCCCATCCCAACCAGCGCATAAGCGCCCGGCGTCGCCGTATAGGCGGGAAACCAATGATGCGCCACCGTTCCTACCGTGCCGCCCAACATGGCGCCGATGAACAAGGCGGGACCAAAAATACCGCCCGCATTGCCCGAGGCGTAACTGGTGGTAACCGCGATGAGTTTCAGAACCACCAGCAGGAGCATCATTTTGAACGCCATATTTCCGTTCAACGCATCGCCGACATAGCCATAACCCACGCCCAGAACCTGCGGCACAAACCAGCCGATCAGCCCGACCAGCAGCCCTCCGACTACTGGTTGAAACCAGAGGGTCTTCTGCGGAAACCGCAGGAAGCGCGCCCGCATCCCCAGCAAGAGCTTGGTAAAGGCCACCGAAACTAAACCACCGGCCACACCCAGCACCGCATACACCGCAAACTCCGCCGGATGGACCAATTGATATTGCGGAACCTTGAAGAGGGGGTGATTGCCGAGAAGGACGCGCAGAACCATCCACGAAGTCGCCGAAGCCAGCACGACCGCGCCAATCACCGGCGCGTGGAGATCGCCCATGATCTCCTCGAGCGCAAACAGCACGGCGGCCAGAGGCGTATTAAATGCGGCCGCGATGGCCGCCGCCGCTCCCACCGGGATCAGGTTCTTGACTTGCTCGGTGCGCAGGCCGACTAGCCGTCCAAGCACGGACGCGATGCCGCCACCCACTTGCACCGAAGGCCCTTCGCGTCCCAGCGGAATTCCGCTGGCGAGCGTCGCGGAAGTGCAGAAAAACTTGCCCAGCACGGTGCGCAACGTGATGCGCCCTTCGCGTGCGAACAAAGCAGCCTTCGTCTGTGGCACGCCGCTGCCGCGCGCATTAGGAAAATAGCGATACAGCAAGTAGCCGATACCGAGCGAGCCTGCAACCGGGAAGAACACCCGACGCCACGGAGCACCACCGACCGGGTAGAGCCGCATTCCCAATCGTTCCGTCAGCAGGATGAAAGCAACGACCGCCGCGCCAGTCAATGCGCCGATCACCAGCGCCAAAACCAGAAAGACCTGATCCTCGCGTTGCCGCAGTTCGGCCACGCGATCTGACAGCCAGCTCTTCCATCGACTTGTGCTCGTTGTCTCGGCGCCTTCCATCATCTTCAGGGAGACTCCTTAAGAGAATATCGCACTGGACTTGAAAGGCGGCCCGAAAGCGAGCCGCCTTGCCTCATATGTAGCGCGGACACTCCTGTCCGCGAGGCTGCCGAGGGGGCGATACGTTAGACTCGGATTGACTTTTCCGATGTGACCAAACGCCAAGTCGATGATTTTGGCAGAGAAGAATTGCGACCCATGACCGAACTGGCACCGCAAGCGTTGGTTTCGGCGCGAGGCGAACACCTCATCCTTTACGACGGAGTATGCGGGCTGTGCAATCGGCTGAACCAGTTTGTGTTGTTGTGCGATACCCGCGCCGTCTTTGCCTTTGCATCTCTCCAGAGCCCCACAGCGCGATCTGTTTTGCCGCGGCTTGGCGGGAATGCGGAGAGTTTGGATACGGTCTATGTCGTTGTGAACTATCGCTCGGAATCACCCGTGCTGCTGTCGAAGTCAGGTGCTGCGTCGTTCGTTTTAGAGACTTTGGGCATTCGTGGGCCGCTGTCATGGGCGTTCCGCGTGCTTCCAGACGGCCTGTTGAAACTCGGCTACGACCTGATCGCGCGAAATCGCTATCGCGTCTTCGGGCAATCCGAGACCGCATCATGCCGAGCGCGGAATTTAAGAAACGCTTCATCGACGTATGAAAAGAGGCCTGAATTTGTGTGGCGCGGGCGCCCCCGCCCGCGAATGCCGCGGCCGAGTTGGAATCATCAGTAGAGAAGAATCGCGACCCAGTACATCCCGGTCGGATACGCGGTATTGCGGGCGTAGCAAGCGCCTACCGCGAACTGTTGAACGCCCGGATCGCGCAGCAGACGCAGCGCGCCTTCGGGCAGAACTTCGGGGCGGCTCTGCGTGTAAGCGATAATTTTTCGATTGTCGTAAGAGGTCGCGAGCAGGCGTGCGTTCGGCCGGTTCTCTCTGGCCAGCGAGCACGCGGCCTCGTCAAGATTCGGCGGTGTGAGTTGCGCGAGTTCAGGCAGCCCTGCTTCTTGACGTACCGCAGCGACGGCCCGGCCCACTAATTGTCCGCTCTGTTTGGCGGAATACGACGGAACCTCGTGCGCGAAATCCTGAACCACATACAGCCGGCCATGGCTCCAGAGAGCCGCCACACCCGCGACATTGAACCCGCTATCGAGCAGGTTCCGCCGGTGAGGAGCCGAGCGCATCAGGACTTCATTCGCGCCCGGAGCACAGGTTGCGTTGGCGATGTTCTCTCCGGCGCGATCGATTTTAAGCGCGTCCTTCAGCGCGCCGTTCTTTGGAATCACCATCGGGCCGACTTGTGCAATTCTTTCCAGCAGGGAGGGCTCACCAGAGAACTGATGCTCCAGACGCTCGCTCTCCACCATCCGCCGGGCGTGCGCCAGCGCCGCTGCGCGCAGACTTTCATTCCTGCGCAACGGCGCCACGCCGGCCAGTTCGCGGCTCTTGTTTACTGCTGCGAAAAGTTCGTTCTCGGCGGCCGAGTCCTCTCCAGGGGAAGACGCGGCCGCCGAGTCCGATTGGGGGATGGGCAACTTGCTGCTAGCACCGGTGCGAACGCCGTTAGGGACCGCGATGCAGACATCGACTGCAGGCGCCCTGGTTTCCGCCGCGCAGGGGCCGGGATTGACCGCCAACATGACCGCCAACATCGCGAATGAAACCGCCAGGGCCCTGAGCATGAGCGTTAGTTGAGAGTTCCGGCCTGGGGGTTGCCGGTAAAGTTCCGCTTTCCATCTCTCACGCTAGCTTCTAGAATTCAGCTCAGCTACTTACTATGGAGACCATACTGCTGGTTACCGTGCTCGCCGGAACCCTTGTCCTGCTTGGGTTCTCGGCCGTTTTGCTGCGCCGCGTTTCGGCTGCCGCGCAAGTCGATGCAAAGGCGGAAGTTGCGGGTCAGATCGAAAGGCTTGGCTCGAGCCTTGGCCAGAAGTTCAGTGCCGCGACTGCCGACATGGCCAGTAGGCTGGAGCAGTTGGAGGTGAGGTGTGAGTAGCCTTTCGATACCAGCCCTGGCAATTGTTTGCGTCCTGCTGGGGGGTGTTCTTGCGTGGCTGGCTTTGCGGGCTAGGTCCGCCGTGCTACGGGAGCGAGTATCGACTCTGGACCGGTCGCTAGCTGTTGTGCAAGAAGAACTCAGAACCGTAAACTCCAATAACTCAGACCTAAAGGCAGAAGTTGCAGGACTGAATTCCACACTGCAAGAAGAACGGAAGACGAGTGTAGAAAAGCTCCAACTCCTAAATACAGCGTCGGCGGAACTGCGCCAAGCTTTCCAAGCCTTGGCTGCCGACGCCCTAAGCAGCAACAACGAATCCTTCTTGCAGCTAGCAAGGACGCGCCTGGATAAGTATCAAACTGAGGCGAAGGGAGATTTGGAAGCCCGTCAGAAGGCCGTCGAGGCGTTGGTGACGCCGATTAAGGAATCTCTGAACAAGGTTGATGCTCAAATTCGGACGATCGAGAATGAGCGCAGCGAAGCCTATGGAACTCTTACCCAGCAAGTCCGCTCGTTGATTTCTACGCAGGAGCAACTGCGCGGCGAGACCGGAAATCTAGTAAAAGCTCTTCGTGCACCCGCGGTCCGTGGCCGCTGGGGAGAGATCCAGTTGAAGCGGGTTGTCGAGATGGCAGGGATGCTGAGCTACTGTGATTTTGAGGAGCAAGTGTCCGTTAACACAATCGAAGGCAGGTTACGTCCGGACCTAGTGGTGAAACTGCCTGGTGGAAAGAGTATCGTCGTTGACGCAAAAACACCACTGCAGGCCTACCTGGATGCGGTGGAAGCAACCGATGATGAGGTCCGGAAAGCGAAATTGCTTGAACACGCTCAGCAGGTTCGGGGGCACATGGCCAAGCTCGGTTCGAAAGCCTATTTCGACCAGTTTCAACCTGCTCCCGAATTCGTATTCATGTTTCTACCCGGAGAATCATTCTTCAGCGCCGCGCTCGAACAGGATCCAGGCCTAATTGAGTATGGAGTGAATCAGGGCGTAATCCCTGCCTCCCCGACTACCCTCATTGCGCTCCTCAAGGCAGTTGCCTATGGATGGAACCAAGAGAAAATCGCTGAAAATGCACAGAAGATCAGTGAACTCGGCAAAGAGTTGTACGAGCGCTTGCGCATCTTTGCGACCCATATCGGTGCCGTAGGGAAAGACCTGGACCGGGCCGTAGATTCTTACAACAGGGCGGTCGGGTCGCTGGAGAGCCGGGTTCTGGTGTCGGCGCGGCGGTTCCATGAGTTGGGAGCGGCGAGTGTCGTGGAAATGCCGGAACCGGCACAGATCGAGACCACTTCCCGCACCCTCGCGCTGGTATGGGCTGAAGAAGAAGTTCACCCGACAGAAGAGCATTCCGAGGAAGATTCAAGGCGATGAGTCTGGGCTTGGCCGGCGGGGCCGGGCCGGCATGGAACCGATATATACCAGTAATAGAGTTCATGGTGTCTATTTCTGGTATATACTACTGGGGGAGGAATTGCCCGATGCCGGAGACGGGAATTGCCAAGCTATTTCGCAACGGACGCAGCCAAGCCGTGCGACTGCCGCGCGAGTTTCGTTTTGAGGGCAGTCAGGTTCGCGTGCGCAGGTTGGCCGAGGGAGTGCTCCTGGAGCCGCTCATTGCTGATACCGCCAAGTGGTTTGCGGAAATGGACCGGCTGCGGGAAGCATACTTTCTCGGCAAGAGCAAAGACCGGAATCAACCGGTAACACCACGCCGCGAGATCTTCAAGTGAAGTATCTGCTCGATACCAACGCTTGCATTGCGCTAATCAACGACAGGGCCCCGTCAGTCCGGACCCGCCTGCAGAAGGCGCTGGCCGCGGACGCAGAGGTGTTGGTTTCTTCGGTCGTGGCCTTTGAGCTTTGGTATGGGGTTGCTAAGAGTGCCCGTCCGGAAGCCAACGCGCGCCTGGTGGAGACGTTCTTCGCTGGCCCAGTGCGCCTGCTGGCGTTCGAGCCCGACGACGCAAAAGTTGCGGGCCGGGTACGAGCAGGGTTAGAGGCCGTGGGAAAACCGATCGGGGCCTACGACCTGTTGATTGCCGGGCAGGCGTTGCGCCACCAATTGACTCTGATCACCGCCAATGGGAGGGAGTTCTCCAGGGTCAAGGGGCTCGAATGGGAAGATTGGGCCAAGGCCTGAAGCGCCTTCGATGCCCAGCCCCTAAAGGGGCATCTGACTTCGAAGAATTTATGGCATCGCTAAAGCGAGCCCTGATACGAACCCAAGCCGACGGACTTGAGGTGGTCCGCGCCTTTCACTTCCCAGATTCCATCGAATTTCACGAAATAGGGCTCGACCGAAATGCCGGGAAAGTTAGCGGTGAGCAGCTCTCCGGCGCGGAGGAGTTCGCTGCGGTGATGGTCGGCTTCGGCTGATTTGTCGCCCTTGAAATGGGCTAGGCCGCCGTAGGTGGCGCAGTCGGAGTGGCTGATAATCAGGACGCGTTTGGTGTGGTGCAGTTGGACGGACATGCGGACCTGTTCGAGGATGAAGTCCTGTTCGAAGTCGTTGCGCGGGGAGGCGAGGGTTTTGGCCCCTCCGGCGACGGTGATCATGTCGGCACGCTCGATGCCCTGCTTCTTCAAGAACTTTCGCACGGCCGTGCTGATGCGGTGATCGAAACAGCAGAGCACGGCGGCGGCGGCGACGTAAGGGTCGGCGGGCGAGTCGAAATGGAAGACCTTACGCATTTGGACCTCACTTCGATTCTAACCTGTGTCAGGCGCCCTATTTGATGAAGGACCCTTAGACTCTCCAACCTACAGCTTCGGCAACGTGTAGGTCGTCGTCGTTGCCGTAGCAGTCACATTGGCGAACATTCCGTCCGCAATTCGACCCATCAGAATCGGTGCGTCCGAACTGTTCTCGCTGTGGCCATGCGGTTGATCCGGTGTCCCGACCGGGACAGTTGCCACCGTGACGTAGAGCGGGTCGTGTTGGCCTCTGGGAGACATCACGAGGCCAACCGTGAGCGCGCTAGTGAGTACCGTGGCGAGAGCTTTCTTCGCCACAACACCGTGCTCCACGACTCGACTCGCATGCTTCAGTTCGGCCGCGAAGTGCTCTCTGAGCTCCAGCTCTGGAAGATCTCCAGGGATCGGGCCGGGGATCTTGGTGCCGTCAGCTAGCGTGTACTCGCGGCTAGGAGCGTCGAACGCAACCTTGCCGAAGCATCCGTTAGTGTCGCGCTCCCGGTCAACGGTGAATCCGAGCTCCGAGATTATTTGGACATGCAACTCGCTAATCGCGGCCGCCCTATGATTGCGTTCTTCTTGGGTCATCAGAATAGTCAGATACCACCTCGAAATCTAATTTTAGACGCTCATAAGCCGGAAGGTCTAATAAGTCAACCTTCCTCAAATCTAAGGCCACCCAACCGTCCCCGCAAGTAAGTCCTGTTCCTCAAGGCGCCGGTCTGCAATCGTCGGCAAGAACCGACAAGCGCAAGTCCGGTGTGGGCACCTCGTCCTCTGTTGCCGGTCCAGCAACCAGTCCTACTGCGCTCCTACGTGGTTCTGGCTAGGCTCCTCGCTTTGTCTTTAGCTCGGTCAACAATTGCTCGATGCGGTCTTCTTTTTCCAGGGCGGCGAGGCGGTCTTCCACGTCCTCGGCCAGGAGTTGGGCTTTGGCTCCGCCGATCGCTTCTTCGCGGGCGACCTTCTTCTTCATGCGGTCGAAGGTGGCCGACTTGGTGTCGGCGCTCATGCCGGACTGCGCGTCGGTCGCTCGACTGGCAGCGCGGGCTCGGCGGTGCTGCGCGATCAGCATATCGGCTTTGGCGTTGGCCTCGGCCAGCTTCTGATCGAGATTGCGCAGCGCCGACTTCAGATTCTCGACCTGCGCTTTCTGGTCTTCGGACTGTTGCGCGAAGTTCGCGCTCAGGTCGCGATAGCTTTCAACGCGCAACAGAGCGGCGCGGGCCAGGTCGTCTTGCTTCTTGTCGACGGCGAGCTCGGCCTTGCGCATCCATTCCAGGATCTTGTCGTCGTTTTCCAGTTTCTTCCTTTCCAGCAGGTGCTGGTCGGCAATAGCGATGGCGACCTGCGTCTTGACCTGCAAAAGCTGGTTGTTCATGTCGAGGATGACTTGCTTGATCATCTTTTCGGGCTCCTCGGCTTTGTCGATCAGGTCGTTGAGGTTAGCCCGGACCAGTGTGGAAACGCGCTCCAGTAATGCCATAAAACACCTCGTGTAATTCAGTCGTTGGTCGTTCGGTCGTTTGCTCCTAGAATCAGTCGTTAGTCGATGGTCGATGGTCGTTCGCGATTCGCGGATCGTCTCTGCATTCCTAACGACCAACGACTAACGACCAACGACCTGCCTTCCTACTTTTCTTCCGGCTTCGGTGCTCTGTCGCCGATTTGGCGGACCTTGCCCAATAACTCTCCCAGCGGCATGCCGGAAAGCGTTTCGAACAGGGCCGGCACCTGCGCCGCCATCTTGGTTATGTCGCCGGTGATCTTGTTCAGTCCGGCGGTGTCGCCGTTGCCCGTGGATACGATGGTGATCTTGTCCACGTTCGCGAGCGGCGCGGCCAGGGCTTTCACCACTTCCGGCAAGCCCGTAAGCAGCTTGTCGAGGACCGCGGCCTGGTTGTACTCCTGAAAAGCTGCCGCTTTTACGTTCATGGCTTTGGCTTCGGCTTCACCTTTCTTGAAGATGATCTCGGCCTCGGCTTCTCCCTGGGCGCGAATCGCCGACGCATGGCCTTCGGCTTCCGCAATCAGGCGCTGCTTTTCGGCGGCGGCCAGCGTTTCGATGCGCTGACGCTCGATCTCCGCCCCTTTCAAGACGGTCGCGATCAGTTCTTTCTCGCGGCGGCTGATTTCGGCGTCCTGAACTTTCACCTGTCCTTCTTTTTCGACTTGCTGCACGCGCACGCTTTCGGTGGTGACCTGCTGCTGCATGATGTTGGTTTGAATGTCGTACGCCTTGTCAGCTTGCGCCTGCTGCTTCTTCGTAACTTCGAGATACTGGGCTTTTTTGACCTCGAGGTCGCGCTGCGATTCGGCTTGCTTGGCTTGCGAGAGCGTCTCCGCCAGCACGCGCTCCTGATCGGCTTGCGCTCTCGCAACCGCCGCTTCGCGAGTTGCGATGGCGCGCTTGATAGCCGTATCGCGCTCGGCTTCGGCAGTGGCCACGTCGGCGTCGCGCTTGATGCGGGCGACGTCGGGCTTGCCCATGTTGGTGATGTATTCGTTCTTGTCGCGGACCTCTTTAATGGTGAAAGAAATAACTTCGAGCCCCATCTTGTTCATGTCGTCGGCGCAGGTGGCCCTCATGCGGTCGCCGACCATCTCGGGCTGCTTGACGATTTCCTCGACGGTGAGCTGTCCAATGATGCCGCGCAGATGCCCCTCCATCACCAGCCGAATCAGGCCTTCGCGCTCCTGATCGGTCTTAGTAAGGAACTGCTCGGCCGCGGTAAGGATCGATTCCTTGTCGGACTTCACCTTGATTTGAGCGACGGCCTCGACCGTGACGGCGACGCCCTGCTTGGTGTAGAGATCCTGCTGCGGAGCCACGTCGAACGACATCAGTTCGAGCGAAAGGTCCTTGCAGTTTTCGATCATCGGAAAGATGACGGTGCCGTGTCCCTGGACCACGCGGGTTCCGCGAAAGCCGTAAACAATCAGCGCTTCGTTGGGTCCCGCTTTGCGGTATAAACGGGCCAACATGCTCATCAGGAACAGAATGGCCAGAACCATCAGTCCCGCGATGACCCAGATTTCCATTGCTATGCCGAACATATCGCCTCCTGCGAAAGTGAGTTATCAGTTCTCAGTTATCAACCTGCAACGTTCTTGTGACTTGCCTAGCCACGTGTTAGAACTCCCATCACCATATCCAGATCGCGCACGATGCGTTCGGGATCGCCGTGACCGAGGAAAACCTCGCCGTTCGAAGTCTTGATATGGACGACTTTGTTGCACCAGACATAAGCCCGCATGTTGCCGACGCCGCGAATGCCATAGCCGCGAAACGCGTTCCAGGATTCGGCGCCATAGCCCTGGATCTGCTGCCGTGGGATCGAGCGCAAGCGGAAACCCAGGGCGCGAATCTCGACGCCGTGGCGGAGAAAACGGTACTGGAACCCGCTCCAGGCAAGGGCGACGGCGGCGAATCCGATCAGGCCGACCAGGGCCATCGAAAGGCGCAGGGCCGGGACGCGCACCAAGGCGGCAATAATGGCGGGGACGATTACGGCCGGCAGAATCAGCAGAATGAAAGCTCGTCCGGAATGCGTTTCTTCCGCCAGTAGATCGTTTTCCGCGCACCCGCTGGAAGAAGACTCGCTGGAGGGAAGCGCCGGTTCGCGCCTGGATGCGAGGTAAATCGCGATCAGCAAAACGGCCGCGATGGGGATCGCGATCAGCATCGCTGGCGGCAGCAAGGGCGCGCCGTACAGGTTGTAGTGCACGATGCTCCGATTCACTTCGACCATAAATCCGAGAACCAGCGCGCAAAAGCCGAACTGGGCCCACGAAAACGCATCCACCCTGTTGCGAGCTACATAAAGCAAGAGCGGAGTGAAGATCGCCAGCAGAAATGCGATGAACCCCACGCCGAACTTGATGGCCTGGTCGCGCGACATCCAGCCGTTGGCTTGACCCGCGGCGTTGAAATGCGTGGCCACGTGAGCCGGGAGTTGCTCCCAACCCTGCCGGTACTGGAGCGCGACGAGCGGCAACGCCAGCCAGAGGAAGATGATCGCAAGATGAAAGATTCGACGGTTCATAATCTATAATCCCGATTTCGGGTGGCGCAGCGCCGGGGTCCCCAGCACGCCCGGTTTTGGCGTGATGGGGTAGAGCGCTTCAGCGCTGCGATACCGCGATTGTGTTACTTGCGGCTCTAGCCGCTGCGGTCAGTTACTCACCGCTGATTTCCTCCCAGCGCTTGACATAGGCGATGCCTTTCTCATAGCGCGCCACCATCACCTCCGCGCCTTTTTCAATCGCGCTTCCGTTTTCGCTGCGCGCGCCGCAGGTGCGCCGGGTTCCCGCCTGCGAATAAATGATTTCGCCGGTGCCGTTTTCACGGACCGGCATGGAGACTCGTCCCAGCACGCCGACCATTTCGTAGTCGGCGGAATCCATGTTTTCCTCGTGCGAGATCAGCACGCGAGTGAGGAAGAGGAAAACAATGGCCGCGCCGAACAGTCCGGCGGCCATGGCGATCAGCAGGCCAAGCGCGAACCACAGGCTGGAGAAGCGCGTAATCAGATAGCCGGTTCCTCCGAACCAGGCGAGAAACGCCGTCAAGGTAATAAAGTTGAATGGCGACACCGCCGCCGGGCGACCCGCATGCGCGGCCGCGCCGTTGCCGCCGCCGGCATGCGGAAGCGGTGCGTGCCCGGCGCCAACATGGCCGCCGCCATGCGCAACGTGCGGCAGATGCAAGTGCCAGCGCAATCCGCCCGCGATGAACGAAACCGCGCTCAGCAGAAAACCGATGGCAAAACAGGTCAGGTAGAAATCGGACCATGTCATATTCCAAATCCCAGTCATATTCCCAGTCATAAGTTTCGCCTCCCGGGCGCGGCGCTGCCGGCGCACGCTCGTTCCGGACCGAGAGCTTCGAACAGGCGGTCGGCGAGTCCCGGCGTGTTCAGGATTTCGCCGAGCAGCAGCAGGCAGCGCCGCGTGTCATGGTCGCGCGCCACCTTGATCAGAACCTCGCTCACCTCGGGGTCGCTGGCGAAACGTTCCGAGCCTTGCAGCAGCCAGACATCAAGCTGGCCTTCGGTAGTGCGCAGATCGGAGACCAGTTCCGTGTGATAGCCCTCGGGGTCGTCGACCAGGAAGCCGGGGTGCACTTTGAAGAAGCCCGCCAGCAGAGCGCGCGAGGATTGCGTCATGTGCGGACGCTTGCCGCACTCGATCTGCGAGAGGTACGACTGGCTGAGGGTCTTGCCCGACACGGCTTCAATGCCCTTGGCTAACTCTTGCTGCGTGAGCGGACGATCCAAGCCGCGGAGGGATCCTTCCACCTCGCGGAGATAGCGAATTTTTTCTCCCAGCGTCATATATCCCAGATAGCAATAATAATATCGCAATATGGAATACTGTCAAGGACTGGATTCGCCCTGTTTCCAAGAGCTTACGAATAGGCTCTCACCTGGTTTAGGGTAGAGACGCGGCTTGCCGCGTCTCCCTCGCCGCCGCTGTCTTGCTGCCAAAAGAGACCGGGCAAGCCCCGTCTCTACGGCAGACCGCTCCCCGAGCGCCCAAAGAAAAAGCCTCCGCCGGGGCGGAGGCTGGAATCCAATAGCTCTTGCGGAAGCTGACTACGTTTAGCTCACGTTCAATGTTACCGAGGTGTTGTGCGACGCTCCCGTTCCGGCCGAGCCGGTGATGGTGATGGTGTAGGCTCCGGCGATCGTGCCGCCGCCCGGGTTCACGCTGCTGCTGGAGGATCCGCAGCCCGACTGCAGCAGGATCGCGCCCGCGATCAGGCCGAGAACAACCGCGGCCAACCAGCGCCGACGCTTGCGACCTGCGCCGATACCGAGCGAGACCAGGCTCAGTCCTGCGATGGGGAGCCAGCCCGCGTAGAACGAACCGCGGCGGAAGACGCTGCTGGTGGTCACGGGTCGAGCCACGGTAGGAATGCGCAGCGTCGTGGTTACGCAGGAGCCCCCGGGCGTGACGGTCGTGGGAGTGAAAGTGGGTGTGCTTGAGGTCACTATCGAAGGCGAGGTGGTTTGGCTGGGCGTGATAGGGAAGTTATAGCTAGGCGAAGTCGGCGTCGGACAAAAAGCGACCTGAATCGTGCCCGTGTCTCCAGCCCTGATGCCGGTCGGTGGCGCGGCAGTGACCGTGAAGTCGACGATGGGGTCATACTGCGTGAGGGATACGGGTTGCAAGCCGCTGTTGTTTGCAGTCGCTTGGCCCGAAACCACGATTTGCGGTTCGGTGGTCGCAATGATTGGCGTCACGTCGACCTCCACGGCTGCGACGGCATTCACAGCCAGTGTAGGAATAAAGCAAGTGATCGTCGTTTCTTCGACCGAGCCGCAGCTTCCGGTGCCGACGGTGACTTTGGCGGTGGCTGCTACCGCGAGGCCGGTGCTGTTCGGCACCTGGGCGGTGAAGACCACCTGGGATGCCGTGTCAGGGCCGCTGTTGCCGATGTTGAAAGTAAACGCAGCCTGAGTTCCGGCAGCGACCGGTTTGGGCGATGGACTGGTGGTAGAAGCCGTCACGGTGAGCAGACTGCTGGCGCCGATCTGGCTCACGAAGGCATTCTGCACGTCGTTCACCGTAGACTGGTATGCATTTGGCGTAATGGGGAAAGGAACGCTTGCGGTCTGCGAGGATTCGGTGGTACCGGCTACGTAAGTGGCGCCGAAGCTATCGAAGGTGATTCCAGTCCCTTGATCGAAGTTGCTGCCGCCCAGATAGGTCAGGTAGTCGCCGACGCCCCGTCCCGCCAAAGTGGTTGAAATCAGGGCCACGAAGGCGTCTCCTCCACCCCCGTATACGCTTCCATCGTAAGAGCTTTCCGGCCCTTTCTGAATCGTGTTGAGGAACGCGAGATTCCCGTCGGTCACGCCCGCCACGTGGACGGTTTGTGCCGCATCCACCTGTATGGCTATGGCTTTGTCTGTGCCGGTTCCGCCCAAATAGGTGAAGTAGTTTATCGGATACACCGACCCGGTCTGGTTGCCGATCTTGACGACGAATCCGTTGCTACTCTGGAGTCCGGTTCCGGCATAAGACGGCTGAAAGGCACTGCCGACACTGATCCATCCTGTCGAGCTGGTCGAGCCGGCGATATAGGCGTTGCTCGAGCTGTCCACGTCGATAGCCAGACCGGCGTCGTTTCCCTCGGCGCCTATATACGTAGAATAAATAAGGGATTGCTGGCTAAGCTGGGTCGGGTCGATCTTGGCGACGAAACCGTCCGTAACCGACGTTGGGCTGTTCGAATTGCATTGGCCGTGGATGCCCGCTTCGTTCAGGCAGGATTGCTGCGCATTGAAGAGCGGAAATGGCGCCAGAGGCGAACCGGGCGGAACCACGCCCAACATGTTGGTCTCGCCAGTGATGTACATGTTGACGACGGAAGAACCGCTGGGATCCACTGCAATGCCGCCGCCATTCGCAATGATCGCCACTCCGGTGTCCGGGGACGGATATCCGCCACCGAAGTAGGTGGAGTAGAGCATGCTCGAGGCGCCGCTGAGATTGGTGTCGATCTTGCTGGCGAAGAACTGGGAGCTCCCGTTCGACGACTTCTGATAGCCGTTGGGGCTCGCGGGGAAGCTGTCGCTGGAGGTGGCGGGGTTGTTGGAAGTGGTGTCGCCGGTCACGTAGGCGTTCCGACTGTTGTCAATCGCGAGTCCGGTGACATGATCGACTCCATTGCCCGCGAGGTAGGTGGAATAGGTAAGAGCGTAAACATTGTTAAGGTCAAGGGCGAGCACACTGAGGAATCCGTGGGGTCCGGTCCCACTCACTGGGCCCGGTTGGAATGCATTGGCGGTGGTAGGGAAAGAGTGGTCGGTAGAAGAAGTCGTATAACCGGCTACGTAGATGCCTCTGTTTTGATCGACCGCAAGCCCGACCTAGGCTGTCGATTTGCGTTCCGCCAAGATACGTCCAGTAAACAAGCTGCTGAGTGGGTTGCAGACCCGGATTGATCACCGCGATGAAGATGTTCGTCGCTGTGCTGGCGGTGCAACTGGTAGCCGCAACTCCGGGTTCGCCGAGACACGGCTGAAACGGTGGGTTGTGCGCATTATTCGCCGGCAAGGGCGGAAAGTCCGCTGAATCGGTCGAGCCCGCAAGATAGATCAAGCCGCCGGAATCGACCGCGACTTTCACCAGACCCTCGGTGCCGCTCCGCCAAGGTAGGTCGAATAGGTCAGAATCGGGTCGATGACCAGTTCGCGGCTGCGGTCGTAGTCTCCAATGGTGAAGCCGATTTTGTTGTCCGCAAGCTGGCGGAAACTTCCCGCGATCGCTTTCTGAGTGTTCCTCCATCCTGCTGATAGATCCGCGGAGCGTGAAAGCGGACGTCGCCGCTGGTCGGTCGAGAGCACGAGATCGCCGGAACTCAATGCGCGTCGACGCAGCGCCCTTGAAGCTCAGCGCAATCTGGTTCGGGTCAGCGGCGGGCGCGACGCGGAAGTCGTATTCGAGCTGTCCCTGATCGCCGTAGTAAACCAGGTCGACGCCGGGATAGACCGCCTGATACTCCACCCGGCGCAAACTGCGGAATGTCATGACGCCACTTGGCAGGATCATTGCCAATAAAATAGTTGCTCTTTCCCGGGAAGCGGCGAAGCGCCGGAAACGCGGGCCGAGGAGTTGGCCCCGTCAAGCCGCATGCGAATCACCGAACTGGAGGCACGCTGAGAGCTGAGAGCTGACGAGCTGAGAGCTGGGCGCTGAGTGCTGAGTGCTGGGCCGCCGAGGCTGAAGTTGCAGAACCGCTTCGTCGGCGGTCAGAAACAAGTCCGTAGCCGGCGCCGCGCGCCAGGAACTTGACCTGAGGAGCGGTCTGGCCCTGGTTGGGCTCGAAGAACAGCGGCAGCGACAGCGACTTCGCAGGGACAGCTTGGGAGCGAGCCAGCGTCTTGTCCGCGGAGCTCTGGCGCCACTGGCCTTGGCATTGACTGTCGTTGAAAAATAAAACGCGACGCCCGCGGTGGCGAACATGGCCACGGCCAGAAACGCGGCTTTCATCCCATTTCCTGTCTTTCTTCTCTTGTCCAACCTGAACCTCTCACCGAACCTCCTACCGACACAGGGCAATTCCGATTCACGAAGCTCCTCCAATTTCCCAATTTCGTGGGGTGAGAACAAGAATGGCACACAAACACCGCTGCGGCTCGACGCCCTTAGGAAGCGGATGCGTACCTGTCACCAGAATACTGGGATTAAACCAAACAAATACTTTTACATCCAACAGATACGCTGTCAAGCGGGGCAGACACAATGGGCCGCATAGTGAGAAGCCAAAACGGGGCAAATGGTTGCAAGGAAAACAGGTCTCAGGTTCTCAGGGTCTAAGCGTCTGTAGGAGAAACGTCGGCTTGCCGCGTCTCCTCCGTCCGCGCTGCAGTGCTGGGACGGCGTGAGACGCGGCAAGCCGCGTTTCTACGGCTACTTCTTCTTCAGTTCCTCAATCTCCCGCTTCAGCCGCGAATACCGCGAAACGATCGTCGAGAGGTAAACGATGTGGATGATCCAGGTGACGGCATAGGCGGCAAACAGGTAGGGGTTTCCGCTCATCTTCTGCATCTCGCACTCCCGCGGGGATCCAGCAGCGATTCCAGGGCATGGGCCTGGTCGACGTCGCGCTGCAATTTTTCCAGCCGATAGCGCGACCAGCAAACCAGAAAAGCAAAGCAGGAAAAGGCCAGCCAGTTGATGAGCAGCACGTGCAGCATGCGCGGATCAATCGATCCGCCTCCGCCCATCACCGGCTGCGGATGCTGGGTGCGGAAGAACCAGATCGAGAAGTAAACAAACGGCACGCACAGCGCGCCCAGAACCGCCAAGCGCGGCCGCCAATAGGGGCGTCTGTCCGCTGGAGGAGAAGCGGCGCAGAAAAAGATAGCTCACGTAGATGAGCCACAGCACCAGGGTCGAGGTCAGCCGCATGTCCCAGGTCCACCAGATGCCCCAGACCGGACGCGCCCAGATCGGGCCCGTGACCAGCACCACGGTGCAGAAAACGACGCCGACTTCGGCGCTGACCAGCGCCACGATGTCGGCGGCCGGCTTGCGCTTGATCAGATAGACAACCGAGGCTCCGAAATTGATGAAGAAGAGGATGAACGCCGTCCAAGCCGAAGGCACGTGGTAGTAGAAGATCCGCTGCACGTCGCCCATGGTCTGCTCGGTGGGGGCCTGGACCAGCGCCCCGTAAAGCGCGTAGCTCAGCAGGAGCGCGGTCAGGACTCCGAGGATGGGGAAGGCGCGTTTCATTTCATTGAGTCACTTAATCATCTGAGTCGCTCTGAGCTCATTGAAAACCATTGGGGTTAATGAAGCAATGTCTCAATGATACAATGAACAACGCTCTTCATTCCGCATTCAACACCGTTTCAAACAACAGCAGGCACACCGTAGTAAACACCAGATCGTAGGTCACAAGCAACACGATCCAGAAGCGCGCGCCTTCGCCGTTGAGTATAGCGGTAGTGGCCTGCACCATGGCGAGCAGGGCCGGGATCGAGATCGGGAACAGCAGCAGCGGCAGCATGATCTCGCGGCTGCGCGTGCGGATCGACATCGCCGCAAAAAAAGTTCCGTTCACCACCAGCGCCCAGGTCCCCAGCACCGCCACCAGCAACAGTTGCCACGCCGGGCCCAGCGCCCGCAGCCGGTAAAACACGATGAACAGCGGCGTCATGAGCGCTTCCAGCACGCTCACGAAAATAAAATTGCCCAGCACCTTGGCCACGAACAGCGAGTTGGCCGGAGCGGGCGACACGCGGTAGGCATCGAGCACCTGATTGCGCAGTTCGCGCGCCCAGGTCTGGTTCAGCGCCACCACGGCCGCAAACAGAAACGCCACCCAGATCAGCCCGCCGGCAATCTGGCGCGATTCTTCCGCGCTCGGATCGAACGAAAAACTGAACACGACCACCACCAGCAGCGAAAAAAACAGCATGGAGTTGATGGCGTCTTTCGACCTCCACTCCAGGCGCAGGTCCTTGAGCAGCGTGGCGCGGGTGATGCCGGTGGGCGCGCTCATCTTTTGGCCTCCAGCCGTTTCAGATCCCGCGTGCGCGCGACAATCTTGCCCGACTCCATCCAGACGAACTCGTCGGCCGCGCCCTCAAGCAACGAGGCCTGGTGAGTGACGACGAAGATGGTCTTGCCCTGATCGCGAGTGCCCGCCAGCAGGCGGACCATCTCCGCCGCGGAATGCAGGTCGACATTCGAGAAGGGCTCGTCGAGCAAGAGGATTTTGGGGTCGTTTAATAGAGCCCGCGCCAGCGACATCCGCTGCCTCATGCCTTGCGAATACTGGCCGACGGGGCGAACGAGATCCGGATCAAGACCGACCGCGCGGATGACCCCGGCGCAGCGCGCACCGTCGGTGATTCCGTAGAGCCGGCCAAAGTATTCGAGGTTCTCCATGCCGCTCATCTCGTCATAGAGCAGAGAAGGATGCGCCATGTAACCGATCTGCTGGCAGATGTCGTGAAATTTGGTGGCGCCGAGGATGGTGACCGCGCCGCTGGACGGTTGGTTCAGTCCCGCCAGCGTGCGCAGCAATGTAGTTTTGCCGGCTCCGTTATCGCCAAGAATGGCATAGAGTTTCCCGCCGGAAAATTCCGCAGTGACGCCGCGCAGGGCCGCAAAACGGCCAAACTGCTTGATCAGGTTCGAGACAGCAATGACGGGGGCGGGCGCGGTTTCAGTCAAAGGAATGACAGCCTATTATGATGGTGTAACTAAAAATGACAAAATTTAGTGATTTGCGAACTGCGCAGTATCTTACTCGCACCACGGGCGCTCAGGGTTAGTTCGTCATTCCGCTCGATCCGGAATTCTGATTCTGCGACATGCTCTTCGCCGGCTCGGCGCCCGGCGTAGCTCCCGGTTGCGGCGCGTACTTCGACGCGCACTTGGCCTGCAGTTGCTTGGCATGAAAAACGCCGTCGCGTCCGAAGCTGCCATCGGCCAAGGCTTGCGAGTCGTCCTTAAAAGTGTCGGGAGGAGCTTCGGTCCCGGTATACGAAACCGGCAGCGTCAGATCGTTTTCCTTCAGCAGGAAATCCACGCGCGTTCCCGAGCGCTTGATCGAGCCCGGCACCACGTTTCCCGCAACACGAAGACGCTTGGAGTAAGCCTCGTTCCCCATGCCGTTCAATTCTTTGATGGTGACGTAATAGCTCTTGCTGTCCTCGACGCCGGTATAGGCAAGATAGGCGAGTGAGACCAGAATCAACACGGTCACAGAACCAAATTTCAAATATTTGCTGGTTTCGCTCGACATGAAAACATCTCACCCCTGTGTAAAAACTGTACGCGCTGCTCGGTTAGCGGTCAAGATGAGGATGCCGGCTTCGCGGACAGTTGCAGCTAGCTCCCCTTTTCCCGCTCATACGGCTTTTGCATATAGCGGCGGGTCTCATCGAGCGCGCCCTGGGTATTGTCGTTGGTCTGGATCGCCTGGCGGTATTCATTGACGGCGCGCTCGCGCTGGCCGGTTACGTCGAAAATCTTGCCCAGTTGCAGGTGGCTCCAAACCTCGGTCCAGCGCGGCTCGCCGTCGCCATTCAGCGACTCGCGGTAGGCGTTCGCCGACGCCTGATAATTCTTCTGCAGGAAAAACACTTCGGCGATCCGGTAGTGGGCGAGCGAACTGTTCTTGTTGACTTCCAGCGCCTTGTTGAATTCGAGCAGCGCACCCGCCAGATCGCCTTGCTGGGTCAGGCCCTGTCCGCGCACGATCGACGATCGCAGCTTGATGTCGGCGGAGTTGGTCAGCACGCGATTTTCGGGATCGATCGAGATTCGTCGCGGACGGCCAAAGGTTTCCACCGAAAACGGAGAATTCGTACCCACCACCTCAATGCGTTTTTCTTCCGTTTTGCCGTCGGTATCGACTCTTAAGTCTACCGGCATGCGGAACAGATCCAGATCCTGGCTGATCGCGCCGACGATGCGGAAGCCCTTGTTATTGCCCAGCCGGTAGATCGTGTACTTGGCTTTAAACTCGGGCGCGCTGGTGGAATCCATCCACTGCGAGTAGAACCAGGTGAGTTTTTCGCCGTACACGGTTTCGGTGAGCTTGCGGAAATCGTCGGTGCTGGCGGACTTGCCCGCATATTTCGTGGCGAAATCGCGCATAATCTTCAAATACTTGGGCTCGCCCACCACCCAGCGCAGCATGTGCAGGATCATGGCGCCCTTGTCGGTCACCAGCGACTGGAATTCGGGAGAAAATTCGTCGAGCTTGTCGGCGCTCGAGAGCGGCACGCTGTCATAGGCAAGCGCGCCCACCGACATGTCCTTCACCATCTCCTCGAGCCCCGCCGCGCCCGCCGCGCTCTCCACGTAGCGAGCCTCGGAGTAGCGCGAGAAGCCGTCGCTGATCCACCAGTCGTTTTTCGATGCTGGACTCACCGACACGCCCCACCACTGATGGGCAATCGTATTCGCCAGCAAGCGGTAGTTAATCTTCTCCGTGATGGCGCGGCTCGAAAGCGCCGCGATTTCAGGCGCCCATGCCGAGGGCACCGTGTCATCCGGGAGTTCCACGACTTTCAACCGCGTCGAAGGCGCATTTCCATACTGCGTAACGAAGTAGGTGAACGCCTTGACCGCCGTTGAGGCATACTCCGCGCCCAGGTCCTTCTTATTGGGCTTGAAGAATACGTGCAGATCGATGCCCGCTTCGTCGCTCTTGAATTCCTGGAACGTCCCCGCAATGATCGTGCCCGGGAAACTCGGCTTGTCCCATCGAAAGCTGAAGGTCTTGGAGTTTGCCAGCGAGGCTGCGGCCTTCTTTGGAGCTGGGGTTGCCTCCGCCGCGGCCGGCTCCTTCCCGCTGCCGATCGCCACCATGTGCGCCGGGACGGTCACGTTGATGGTGGAAGTAAAGCGATTGACGCCGTATCCCGCAACCGGAAACCAGAGGCCAGAGTAGAGCAGATAACTGGTATCAGGGCCGACGTAGGCGAGCTTCAGTCCCTGCACCGGGCTGTCGTCGGCGTTTTCCAGCGTGCCTTCGTATTCGAAGTAAAAAGTGGTGCTCGCGTTTTTCGCGATGCCGCTCGAGAGCGCGAAGCGCACCGTCGAATCCTGCGTGTTGCGCTCCGGAGTCAGTGGCTTGTTGTTCGCGTCCGTCAGCTTCGTAATGCGCAGCGCGTTGTTCAGCTGAAACGTGGCCACGCTGAGGTCTTCGAGCGCCGTGACCTTCACCGTGGCCCGCGCGCTGAGCTTGTGCGTCTGCGGCAGAAGTTCGACGTCGATCAGGTAGTCGTCCACGCGGAGGCGCGGTTTCTCGGCCGCGAGCGCCGGCCGGTTCGCGAGCAGACACAGAAAAATGACAACCGTCACACCGAGCGCCTGGCGCGCCGGTCGAGAGTGGCAAAGCTTCAAGTAGAGTCTCCTGGCAGGGCTACAAATTCTAAGATGTTAATTTTCCCGCAAAAGATGCTGGGAGGACAAGGGTTAGGGGAATTTGTTTACGTTCCGTGTGGCGCGGACACTCCTGTCCGCGGCCTTTGACTTACGTGTCATTTGACTCATCATTCACTTTCGCCTGATCTCCTTCCATATGATCTCCGCCGCCGTTTCCGAAGGATGTGCGCCCGTTCCGCTCCCCCGCTTCAGCCTTGCCTTCACCGCCCCCAGTCGCTCGATCATGCGTGTCCGCGGCTCGCCGTCCGGGATAATCTTGTTCATCTCGGCGACGATGTTTTCCACCGTAAACTTGTGCTGCACCAGTTCGGGGACGACCTCCTCCTCCGCAATCAGGTTGACCATGGCAAAGTAAGGTACCTTGACCCGTGGCTTGCCCAGCGCATAGGTGAGCGCCGATACGCGGTACACCATGACAAACGGAGTGCCCATGATGGCCGCTTCGACCGTAGCCGTCCCGCTGGCGACGATTCCCGCGCGCGAGTGGCAGAGCGCAGGCAAAGCCTCAGGAACAAGATGAATCCCCTGTAGAGACGCGGCTCGCCGCGTCTCCGTCGCGCCCGCGATTAATGCTGCGAGAAACGCCGAGTCAAGCGTGCGCGCCACCGGCAGCAGGAATTCATAACCGCCGCCCAGCCGTCCCGCCGCGCCGAGGATCGTCGGCAGATTCATGCGCACTTCTTTCCGGCGGCTGCCCGGCATCAGCGTGATCCATGTCTTCGTGGCGTCAAGGTGATTTTCGACGGCATAAGCGTCGCGAGTAACGGCAGGCGCAGGCAGATCGGCCAGCGGATGGCCAACAAACGTAGCGTCCACCCCGCGGTCGCGATAGAACTTTTCTTCAAAGGGGAAAATCACCAGCGCCTTATCGACGTACTTGCGCAACAACTTCACCCGTCCCTGCCGCCAAGCCCAGAATTGCGGGCAGACGTAGTAAACGACCGGAATACCGCGCCGCCGCATCTGCCGCGCCACACGCCAGTTAAAAGCCGGAGCGTCGATGACAACGGCCAGCGCCGGACGTTTCTCATCGGCTGCCCGAATCAATTTTCGATAGAGCCCAAGAATCTTAGGCAAACGGCTAAGAACCTCAGTAATGCCGACGACCGCAAGGTCCTTAGCATCGACAACAATTTCGCAGCCAGCAGCGCGCATGCGTTCCCCGCCCGCGCCAAAAAACGTAGGGACAGCCGCCCCCGGCTGTCCAGCGGAGCGAAGCTCCGCACCCTGCCGCAGAGCCTCAATTAGCTGCGCCCCGTACATGTCGCCGGAGGCCTCGCCGGCAGAGATGAGAATCTTCACCGGGCAATTGTAAACGCCCGCATTTCTATAATTCATGGATCTCTATAATTCATAGATCAATTCGCACATCGGCTCCGAGCGTCCCGCGCGTGCCATGATAAAATCGAGCATTGAAAGGCAAGTGAAGCCGATGTCACGTCGCACCAGGATCGAGTTTAAACCGCTCTCACTGGAAGAAACGGCGAAGCAGTTGGGCGTTCCGCACCAGCGAGCGAAGCGAATTCTCACGTTGATTGGCGCCGACGCCGTGCCCGGCCCGCGCGGGCATGTCGCGGGAAAACGCCGCAGCGCTCGTCACAAGTTGGCTCATAAGTCCGCACGCGCTCGCTAGTTTCCCAATCGGAATTTTGGATCTGGTGGTCGTGTCGCTCCGTCGCCATGCCGAAGCCTAAACTGCAGCGCGTCTACATCAATATTCCCTACGACGAGCCCTTCGAGCCTCTCTATCTTGCATACATTACGGCCTTGAGCGCGATGGGATTTCTGCCGCGCGCGACGCTCGGCATCGGAGGCAACCGTAGGCTGGACCTCGCCCGTCCCGCGTAGGGACAGCCGCCCCCGGCTGTCCAGCGGAGCGAAGCTCCGCCACCCGCCGCCGCGCTTTAATCAGCTGTGCGCCGTACATTTCGCTGGAGGCTTCACCCGCAGAGACTAGAATTCGCACGGCGTTATTGTAATGGCTAATGCTTATCGGATATCGGTTTGCATCTCTGGGTAAGAGCGCTATCTTCCGAATCTGTTCTTTGGGGGGCCTAAATCCCGTTATTCTTGAGTGGACAATTCCATGACCAACAGCGTACAGGAAACGAATTTGCCAAAAGGTCCAACTCGATTGGTATTCACCGGACTGCGCTCAATTGACATCGGCGATGACGACGAGGTGGAGGTAGGTGACGGATTTTCTCTAACAAGGCCCAACGACTTCCTCTTGTCTGCACGCGACCACCACGGAATGAATCAGCGGGAGTACGATGAGGCGGCCCTAGCCAGCCGATACCTCGTCTACAAACGTGTCTCATCGATTCTCCAACCGGAGGGACCATACGACCGGGACTCGGAGACGATTCAAAATGGGCTTGTGGCTTTCCAGATCATCAAACCCATTCAGACGCTTGGTTTCACGTTCCACGGCTGGGATAGAGGCACCTCAACCTTTAGTCCGGAACTCTCGGAGAAGCGGGCTCCGATGGTCGCTGGCGAGTGGGCGCGTATGCGGCGGTTTGACCGGGAACTCTTAGATCAGGTGCCTGCGATGATCAAGAAGGTCCGGCTCGTTATGGAGGGATCGAGTGTCGAAAGGAAGAACGCGGTTATCTTCCTTCAGTTGGGCCTTGAGACCAACCATTACCATGAACTTCTCGCTGGCTTGCTTTGGGTGATGGGCATGGAAGCAATCTTCGACAGCGGAAACAGAAATGACTTCAAGAAGAAATTGTGTGACTGTCTGGGCCCAGCAACGCTTGTCTTTCCAGATTGGAATCGCCCGAGTGCTCCGCCCGCTTGTAAGGTCGAGGAACTGGCGATACCCGTTTACATGCTGCGTAATAAACTCGCACACGGGGCGGACTTGCGGACGGCGGTTCGAGATAAAACAACCCCGGTTGATCTCGTTAAGAAGGTTAAATCAGCGGGCGGATTGGAAGATATATCAAACGCGTACTTGTTAAGTGAGGCAGCTTGCTACCTTCTCTGCCAAGTGCTGCAGAAAGCGATTTGATGGCGGGGGTTAGTCGTCCGCGCCGACCGTAGCCTGCGGAGCGCCCGTCACCCCCGCCGCCATCTCCTGATCCTTATACTGCAACTGGTAAAGCTTGTAGTAAATCCCGCGCTGGGCCAGCAGTTGCTGGTGCGATCCCATCTCGCGGACCTGGCCTTTGTGCATCACGATGATCTTGTCGGCCCGCTGAATCGTCGAGAGCCGGTGCGCGATGATCAGCGCCGTCCGCCCTTCAACCATGCGGTTGAGCGCGTCGCGCACCCGGAACTCGGTTTCCGTATCGACGCTCGAAGTCGCTTCGTCAAGAATCAGAATCTTCGGATTGTGCGCCAGCGCCCGCGCGAAACTGATCAACTGCTTCTGTCCCGTCGAAAGCGTCGAGCCGCGTTCGCGCACTTCTTCTTTAAATCCTCCCGGCAAGGTTCGGATGAAGTCGGCGAGATTAACATCCTCCGCCGCCTGCTCCACGTCTGTGTCCTGAATGCGCGCCGTCCCCAGCCGGATGTTGCCCGCAACCGTGCCGCTGAAAAGAAACGGATCCTGCAACACAACCCCGAAACGCCCGCGCAGGTCGTCGAGACCCATTTCTTTAATATCCACTCCATCGATGCGAATCGCTCCCCGCTGCACATCGTAGAAACGCATCAGCAGCGAGATCAGCGTAGTTTTCCCTGCCCCGGTGTGCCCGACGACCGCGATAGTCTCGCCCGGCTCAAGCGCAAAACTAACATCGCGCAGCACCCAGTCAGGCTCTGTCGTTTGTGGAGAGACGGCTTGTCCTGACGCGTTGTACGCAAACCACACATGATCAAACTCAATCCGCCCCGAACCCTGCGGTTCTTTCGTGACCGCCGGCGACGTCACTTCAATCTTCGTATCCAGCAGCTTGAATACGCGTTCCCCCGCCGCCATCGCCGACTGCAGAATGTTGTACTTCTCGCTCAAATCCTGAATCGGCCGGAAGAAGCGCTGCGCGTACTGTATGAACGCGGCCAGCACGCCGATCGAGACCACATCCTGCATGGTGTGAAAGGTGAAAAGGCTCTTCCTTGAGAATCCAATGGCCACACTGGAGACGGCCGCGTGCCGGAGGATTCCATTCCCGCCGAACCAGACGATGCTGGCGACCGCGATCGACGCCAGCACTTCGACCACCGGGTAATACACGGCATAGGCCATGATGGCGTCTTTGAACGCCTCCATGTGCGAAGTGTTGATGTCGGAAAATTTATTGAAGGCGCGTTTCTCGCGATTGAAAAGCTGCAAGACCAGCATCCCCGAGACCGCTTCCTGCAGATACGAGTTGATGCGGGCGATGGCCGTGCGGATGCGCCGGTAGGAATCGCGCACCTTGTCGCGGAAAATCTTGGTCGCGTACACGATCAACGGCAGCACCGCGAACGTGATCAGCGCCAGCTTCCAGTTCGTGTTCATCATGATGGCGATAATGCCGGCGAGCACGAACACGTCCTCGAAAATCGAAACTACTCCCGCCGTAAACATTTCATTCAGCGCGTCGACGTCGGTGGTTACGCGCGTCACCAACCGCCCCACTGGATTCTTGTCGAAAAACCCCACGTGGATATGCTGCAAATGGCGAAAAATCTGCCGGCGCAGATCGAACATCACTTTCTGCCCCGTCCACTGCATCAGGTAAGTCTGGACGAATTCCAGCACGAAAGTGAAAACCAGAATCCCAACATAGAGTCCGCCAATCTGCGCGATGCCAGTCAGAGGAGCGTCGCTCAGCCGGTCGCCAATCCATGAGTGAGAATTCGGCGACTTCGCCAGGTATTTATCGATGGCGATCATGGTGAGGAACGGCCCCAGCACGTCCAGCCCAGACTTCAGGATGATCGCCACGAGCGCCACCGCCACGTGCAACTTGTACGGACGCAGATACGTCAGCAGCCGCCGCATCAACCGGCCGTCGTACGCTTTGCCTAATACTTCCTCTTCCTGATTAGAGGCCATGGCTGGTGCAAGACAACATCAAATCCGTGATGATCCTGGCTAGAACTCATCTCATAAACGGTTCTGGGAAGGGCACGGCTTCAGCCGTGCCGCTACCGGCCAATAAGAACGAGGGCTTTAGCCCCTGAGGGCCTCGCCGCTTGTTCTGAAAACCATTTATGAGACATGACAAGTTTAAGCTTAACGCAAAAGCGTCAACGTAAATAGATGGCCGGATGGGCCGCGAAGATGGAAAAGTTTCTGGACAAGCTGCGGAAATACTCTAATTCGAGCAGGTTTTGGGAAGGGCCCGACTTCAGTCGGGCCGTAAGTCGTTGGGAATTTGTTGCGCTTTAGCGCCCGAGGTGAGCTTTCTTCGCCCTTGCTGAGTTTTCCGCAGCCTGCTAAACGATCGAATTAAGCCGCCGGGACGTTGCCTCAACGCTCGGCAAGCTGCCGTTGGACGAACAGGAAATAAAAAGCCAGCAGGATCAGCAGAAATCCGTTTACGCTGAGCACGATCGGCGCCGTAAACAACGGGACGAGCCATCCCGATAATAGATTCCCCATGGGCATGCCGCCGCGGAAGGCGAAGTTATACACGCTCATAACGCGCCCGCGCATTTCGTTCGTCGTAATCAGCTGCACCAGGGAGTTCACCGTGGCAAAAACCGCCATCATCGATGCGCCGACCAGCACCAGAAAGGTATAGCTCAGCGGCAACGACCTCGAAAGCGCAAAGCCCGCAATCCCCGTGCCGAGGCAGGCGAGCGCGAAGAGAGCAACCCGCCCCTTTCTTTTTATGTTGCCGGCGCCCGCGATGGTCAGCGATCCGCAAATCGAACCGAGTCCCATGAGCGCGAGCAGGTTGCCGTAGGTTTCCGGCCCGCGATGGAAGATGTCTTTCACGAATACCGGAAAGTAGGTACGCAAGGGCATGCTTAAAAAGGTCATTAAGAACGCCAGGATGATCAACGCTTCCATCGAATGCTGTTTGCGAACAAAATGAATGCCCTGCTTCAGGCTTGTGAACATCGATTCGGTGGCCTTCAGCGGCTGGAATCGCGATCGTATGAGTGACAAGGACACAATGGGCGCCAGAAACGAAAGCGCGTTCAGTCCAAAACACCACTTCTCGCCCAACCTCGCCAGCGCTTGACCGGCGAGTGCCGGACCGACCATGACCGCCACGTTGAATTGAATCGAATTCAGCGCGATGGCGTTCGGCATGTCTTCTTTTTCCACCAGCGTGGGAATCAACGCCTGGTAGGCCGGGCCGCCAAACGCCTGAGCGAAACCGGAAACAAAGGAAAGGCAAAGGATGTGCCACACGTGGACCAGTCCGGTCGCGACCAGAATGGTGAGCAGGCCAGCGCTCGCCATCTGAACATACTGCGATGCGAGCAGAATTTTCCGGCGCTCCACGCGATCGGCCACCACGCCGCCAATCAGGGAGAAGAGAAAGATGGGAATACCGCCGAGAAACTGATCCAACGCCAGCAAGAATGCCGAGTGGCTGAGCCGGTAAATCAGCCAGCTCTGCGCCACGATCTGCATCCAGGTGCCGATGCTGGACGTGCAGGCGCCAATCCACATCAGACGGAAATCGCGATATTGAAATGCTTTGAAAACCCGGCCAATCAATTCGAGCGCCCCCGGAGAAAGCTGATCAAAGGCTACCATGCACCTTCACCCGGGTAAGGTGACGGAGAACGAAATCAACATAGCCACAGCTAAATTAATCTTCCTCGGCGTTCGCGTCTTACCCGTTTGCGCCGCCCTCGGCCCGGCTTTAGCCAGGTCTGCCGTCACCGCTCGCGGCAATTCGGGCATACCACCTTCGCATTCTTTTCGGCCATCTCGTGCAGGAAGGCGGAAAACGTCTGGCCGCAGTGATTGCATAAGAGCATCAATCGTGTCATTGCTCGAATTTGTGTTCGTCAAAGTTCCACCTCTGCTTTGTGGAGCCCTTCCGTAGCGGCTCCTTATTTTATTCTAAGCGCCGTTCAGGCAACCTGCCCGCAGGCCCGTCCCATAGAATACAATAGCAATAAGTTAAGAGCATGCCGCTCGGCCTCTACATCTCGGTCCCCTTCTGCCGGACCAAGTGCAGCTACTGCAACTTCGCCTCCGACGTGTTCTCGAAGTCCGCTTACGAAAACTACGTCGCCCGCCTGCTCGAAGACATCGCCAGCTCGCGCCAGCTTGCGTCGGAACTGGGATGCAGGTTCGACGAAACCGCCGACTCCATCTATCTCGGCGGAGGAACTCCCTCCGATCCTCGAGGCCGCGCAGTTGCTGCGCATCTTCGCCGCCGTGCGCGATCAATTTGCGGTTACGCCCGATGCCGAGATCACCGTCGAATGCGCTCCGGGCACGCTGACGCCAGCGCTCATCGAAACTTTGCTGCAATGCGGCGTGAACCGGGTGAGCCTGGGAGTGCAGTCGTTTGTCGATCAGGAAGCGCAGTCCGTGGGGCGGTTGCACAAGCGCTCCACCGTCCTCGAAGAGATCGCCCGCCTGCGGGAGGCTGGCACTCGCCAACATCAACATCGACCTGATTGCCGGGTTGCCACACCAGACGGCGGAAAGCTGGGCTTTCTCCGTGTCGGAGACGATTGCCACGGGCGTCCCCACGTCAGCGTTTACATGCTCGAAGTGGACGACGATTCTCGCCTGGGCAGAGAACTGATCGCCGGAGGCTCCCGCTACCACGCCCACTTTGTTCCCGATGAAGACGCGACTGCGGATTTCTACGAGCAGGCATGCGAGATGCTGGCCTCCGCCGGCATCGCGCAATATGAAATTTCCAACTTTGCCCGCGCCGCCTCACCGGCGCAAAACAACGAGTCGCGCCACAACTTGAAATATTGGACCCGCCAGCCTTACCTCGGCTTCGGCGTCGATGCGCACTCGATTGCTCGTTGGCAAAGCGGTCCTGGAACTGCGATCACCGAGGCCTGATCCGCTTCGCAACCCCCGACTCGCTGGACGCCTACATGAATCGCGCCCCGCATACAGTGACGCCGGTTTCCGAGCAAGCAGCAATCGAAGAAAGTTTCTTCCTCGGCCTGCGTCTAAATCGCGGCATCGACCTCAAGGGCTTGTTGAAATTATTTAAGAGTTGTCATCCTGAGCGAAGCGAAGGACCTGCTGTTTGGGAGTCCGCAATCCAGCAATGCGTGCAAGAAGGCCTGCTCGAACGGCAAGGCACAACCCTACGCCTCACCGGCCGCGGCCGTCTCTTATCCAATGAAGTGTTTGCCAGATTTCTTACGGAGGAAAAGGCGGGAACCGATCACGTGAATCCACGTTAGTTGGCCGATAAGTGCCGTTCGGCATTGGCCTATCCGGTCCCCGCCATTTCATAAACTTTGGGGAGGCCGATGCCCAAGATGGGCGGCTCAAATGCCAGAGCCTGTTTGCCGGCCTCTCCCGAAAGACTCATGTTGCCCCGAATTTTCGCTCCACCATGCAAGCGGATCATAACCATAAATGGCTCCCAGCGAAACGTCACGTCAGTTACACGCTGGGAGTATCTAAAGTGACCTTGCCGGAGGCAATAAGTTCGTCGGTCGATAGTCGTTGGTCGTTTGCGGGCTTGGCTGGCGACTAACGACTAGCGACTAACGACCAACGACGAACGACCAGATTAGTCGAGGTCTCTCAGCGAGCAGGCCCCCGGCCCGCCAGCGTGACCGCACGACCCGCAGGGTCCCGCCGGCCCCGCCGAGAAAGACGGCTGGCTCGAGCCTCCGCTCTTCGCCGAAACCGCGAACACGGAGAGCTGCGGCTCCAGTTTCTTGCTCTGGCACTTCGGGCACTCGGCTTTTTGTTTGCCGAAGACCAGCGCCTCGAACTCGTGCTGGCATTCCTTGCAGACGTACTCAAAGATGGGCATGAAGAAAACTCCGCGAAGAAAATTCCTGTCTTCTATTTAAAATCAAAGTGTGGGTACTACGCAAACACACGAAGTGACACGCCCCTTCACGCCGCGCCGTTGGTTGCGCGGCGGGCACGTGCAAACCCTTGCCAGCTTTTTGATCCCGCGACGCTTCCATCTGCCCAGCGCCCGAAGAACGGCTGATCGAAGTCGAGCCCGGCATCCAGGTGTTGTGCCACTGCCACTGGCAAGCCGGATCGCGCCCGCGCCCTGACCATCATCATCGTGCATGGGCTCGAAGGGTCGAGCGAGTCGCAGTACATGCTCGGCGTCACCGAGAAGGCGCTGGCCGCGGGAATGAACGTGATCCGCTACAACCAGCGCAACTGCGGCGGCACCGACGCGCTCGCTCCCGTGCTCTATCACTCGGGATTGTCGCAGGATGTGGCGGCGGTGGCGCGCGAGGTCATCGCCCGCGACGGCGTTTCGCGCCTGGCGCTGGTCGGCTTCTCGATGGGCGGCAACCTCGTGCTGAAGCTGGCGGGCGAGTGGGGATCGCAAGCGCCGCCGCAGTTTCGAGCCGTCGCCGCGTGTTGTCCGGCGATTGATCTGGCGGCCTCGGCGGATGCGCTGCACGAACCCGCGAACCGGATTTACGAAACCTATTTCTTGTGGGCGCTGCACCGCCGAATGCTGCAAAAGGCGCGCCTGTTTCCCGGACATTTCGATGTCAGCCGCCTGCGCGGCATCCGCAGCCTGCGCGAGTTCGACGACAAGGTGACGGCTTACTATTGCGGCTTCACGGGCGTTGACGATTACTACGATCGCGCTTCGGCGGCGCACGTGGTCGAGCAGATCGCGGTGCCGGCGCTGGTTTTGCACGCGGCGAACGATCCGTTCATCCGCATCACGCCGGAGACGCGGCGGAAGATCTCGTCGAACCCGAACATCACCTTCGTCGAGACGGCGGACGGCGGGCACTGCGCGTTTATGGGAACAAGGAACTTGAGCGATGGCCGTTACGACGATGGTTATTGGGCGGAGCATGAGATCGTGAACTTCCTGCGCCGGTTCTAGCGTGATGTGGAAGAAAACGCAGAGCAAAAATCTACATAGCGCCATAAAACCCCGTTTGTCATCCTGAGCGAAGCGAAGGACCTGCTGTCCCTGGCGCTGGCAAAAAGCAGGTCCTTCACTTCGCTCAGGATGACAACTTATATTCTGTCCATGCCATTTACCGGACACCGACACGCGGTGATGAGGTTCTGATGGATGCTGACTTCTCAATCGAGCTCGGCCGCGAAGATCCCGTACTCGATCTTCCCTGGACGGACCCCGCAGGCAAGCTCACCTATCTCGACCTGAAGCGCCATCCCGAATTGATCGCGCAGATCGAAGGGGCCCAGAACTTTCCCGAAATGCGGGAATGTCTTCGCATCCTCAACTCGCCAACCAGCATGGTGGAGACGGCGAAGTGCGATGCTTGGGCGACAACGGAGTTGAGCCCGGAAGAAGAGATTTACGACGCCTCGCACAAGTTCGCGAGTTATGTAGACCTGGTGTTTTCTGAAATCGATGCGCGTCTATCTTTATCGCGTCAGCAACAGTTTGTTAAGAAGCTCGTCGAGTTGCTGCGGCGAGCACCGGAGATTCCCGCAGTCGCAGAGCTGTGCGTGCGGCGCTGTTACTTCAGCGAGGGCAGCACCGTTCGGGACGGTTTCTATTTCACCCTGTATGTGGGCGGTTACGGCAACGACGAGGCCCGCGCGCGTCAGAATTGGGGAGTGGGGCTGAAGCTGGTGGGAAATGCGATTTTGCAACTGTCGGCGGGTGGGGTGAGGTGAAAAGGGGCAGCACTCCTATTTCTTCTCGGCCAATGCTTAAGAGTAACGTGCACTATGCTTACCCGGTCTGTGAACTCGATGCAGGGTACGGGATAGTTATCGTTTTACCGTCGAGGTCTTTTCGGAGAGAATCCACAACTCTGGATCCAGTTCCACCTTTTCCGGCGGTTCCGGCAGTTCGAGGGGTTCCAGTGGGGAAGGCTTTTCAAACGAAGTGGCGGTTCACCAGGTGAACCCGCCTCGTCGAGGAGGCCAGACGTCCATCTGTCGTCGCAGCAGGGCGATCTGTCCGACGTGGTAGCTGTTGTGTACCGTGATCTGCCAGAGCAGGGCTCGCATCGTGGACGGGTGCCGGGAGTTCCCCGGACCGACGTCGTCCATTGCACGTTCCAGCGTCGCCGAGTCGGACCGCACGAGCGAGGCTAAGGACGAGAGCAAGTCGCTGAAGCGGCCGACCGTTGCCTGCCACTGGTCTTCGCTGGCGGCTTGCGGATGGGCAGGCCAGCTTTCAATCGCGTGGTCGGGATAAGAAGGATTCTCATCCGCAATCTTGCAGATCTCGTACTCCATCCAGTAGTTCATGTGTTCGACGATCTGCCAGATGGAGTGGGGATAGCCAGCGACAGTCCGGTCCGCGAGCGTGGCGGAGATGTCTTCCACGCAGGCGACGGGATCGGCATGGGCGCCCTGGCCGTAAACGGGTTCGAGCAGCGGGTTGTCGCCCATAGTGATGTCCATCTAGGTGTTTGCGAACAGCAAACAGATCAGACAAGCGGCAATTCCGAAGCGCACGAAATATCGCATAGTTTGGATTGTTTTGTTCCCGCCGGTACACGCCCTCCGCAGTCGCAGTCATCATACGCCGTAGAGACGGTTGACGTAATATCTCGATAACGCTCATTGACCCAGCGAAGGGGGTTTTGAGCGCTATCGCCTGGTTTCGCCAGTTAGGGAATCGTCCGTTCCTGGCGGTCACTCTACAGTCTTGACATGCGCCCACAATGCACATAGATTCGGGCGTTCCAGAAGAGAACTCTTCGGAAAGGCCTGTATTCTTATGTCGTATCGAGGATTTGTTCTACTTTTTCTCGCCTGTGTCGTTTTGTGTTTCGCCTCCTGTACGAGGTCCGCATCACGGAATTCGCATGTGGCGCCAACAACTGTACCCCCATCAACTTCGGGTTTAGCAGCCTCGTCGGCCGAGTATCCGAACACCACTGAAAGCTTGCAGAACCTTATGGATGACATGCTGTCCGCAACAAAACGCGGCGACAGGGAGAGGGTCGACGCGCTGATGAAGCAAACGGAATTTGCGGATTATGCCCACTATTTTGTGAGCACGTACTCTCCTGACCCTCTGGCTGCGGAAGATTGGGCTATTACTTATCAGCGCTGGTTAAGTGAGAACGAGGACCACCTTCGGGAACTTCTGGAGACGTTAGCCAAGGATGAGGGTGGGAAGATTCTCGTTCGCAAAGCGAATGACGATCCGGCACGGGGTAAGGGGTTCGAGTGGGGAATGGTTCACTATGCCCACAGGCCTGTTGATATCTATTGCGTCACTCTGGTTTTCAGTCACTCACCGGATGGTCCGGGTGAATCCATTGGATACTACGTATACGCCGACAGCATGTTTCGCTGGGACAGTATTGTCCCATTCGCCGCGCCCGGAACGTACCAATCGGTTCCCGGCACATTGAACGCAAGTCAGACGCTGGGAGCTAACTCAGCGCAGTATCCGAATACTTCAGATGGCTTGCGGGATTTCTTGAGTGAATTGTGGGAAGCGGAAAAAAGCGGTGACCAAGCGAAAGTCGATTCAATGATCAAACAGACCGAAATTCCCGAGTACCGGAACTGGTTTTGCAGCGTATACATCCCAGGGAGCGGACTAAGCTGGGCGATCCCGTACGGCAATAGCCTGGCCCAGAATGAGCAGTCATTCAAGGCACTTTGGGAGAAGTTGGCGCAAGATGATGGGGAGATTCGAGTACGGAAGCTGGTTGACAAACCGGGAGGCAACAGGGATATGGAGTGGGGTATGATCCACAACTCCAGAACGCCCCTGGATATTTATCATGCCGACTGGAAATCAAGAACTGGAGCACCCAATGAGTGGATTGGCTACTTCATCTACATTGACGGCATGTTCCGATTGGACAGTACGGTACGCAGAGTAGCCGTTGTTCGTGTGCCGTCCAGTTCTAACCGTTGACCCTGCGGCCTGTCAGTTGGCGAAAAATCGCGTTAGCACTCAAAACCCCTCAATGAGCGCTATCGCCTGGTTTTCAGCAACTATCCCGAATGGGGAGTGCTTCGTTACCCGCGGCCGGATGCACCATCATTCTTTATGCGGTTGATAAACAACTGAACAAAGACTCCCGAGACCAGGCAACAGATAAATCCTATCCACAACCAGAACACATTTCTCTGTGCCCCTCCAAGCCCAAGTACAAGAATGCTTAGAAGACTCATCACGGCTGTGAGAAAGCTTTTCAGCTTCATTCCACGGTCTCGGGTGGGCGAGCGAATCTCGGACGATGGTCGGCTAGCCACGGGAGAATGCTCCTTCCCGCCTTACTAAAATCGTAGACTCAGCTGCGAGTCGAGTCAACGGCGGCGCGTGCAGCGGGATCAATTCTCAGTGCGTGAGATCGCCTGTTTTCGACACCAATTGGTCTCCCACCGAGCTGGAGCAGGAGGTCATACCCAAATTGTGCTCCCCCGCTGACGCAATCGGGCCATTTACGTCCACTGAGAGACCAGCGTAAAAAGCTACTCAATACAGACTTCTACACTATTAACCCGACTGGGCGCACCAGGTAGACATGTGTGAACAGTCCCCGCGCCGCTTCGAGAGCCTTGAGAATGAGTGCGGTCTGCACGCCAAACAGACCTCAAAGGAGGACACGGAGATGAAAGGCATAGTGCGTTGCCCTTATTGCATATTCGGCCGTGAGTTCCGACCGATGGTTGCCCATGTGGACGGCAGATATATATGCAACAAATGCGGCCATACGACACATCCAAGGGATGCGAAATATGAGTGTCACTGCCCCAAATGTACAAACCTGAGATCTCGTGCTTTTGTTGCAAGTTGAGTTGTTTCAGTACTTCTCCCCGTCCGGAAACCGGCAGTGTGCTTACATTGGCGATTGTTGACGTAATATCGCGCGTTTACACTCATTGGTTTTCGTAGAGCCAAACCGTGACCACGGTCATCAAATCCTGACGGGGGTGACGGGAGATGTATCGCGTTCGCCAAGAGAACCTGCCTTTTGTTGGTAGTTCGTACGAGTTTGTCGGAGCCGAGCAGGGCGACACCAGTGTTTCAGTGTTCCTATTCCATGGGAAACCCGGTTCGGGTCCGGGTCCGCACCGGCATCCATATGACGAGATCCAGTTCATCCGCGAAGGCCGGGGGGTGTGGTCAGTAAGCGGCAAGACCTTCGAGGGTAGCGCTGGAGACATCTTTGTCATCAAGGCCGGCGAGATCCATAGCTTTAAGGCGGTTGGGGATTCGCCACTGGTACAACTCGACGTTCACCTCAGTCCCCGCTTCATCCAAGAGAACCTGTAGAGCCTTGGTTGCGGCGATGTTGGCTGGGCCCGCAGCCCTCGGCAAAACGCAAGCGCTCTTTGTCAGTTGGCGAAAAATCCATCCGCGCCCCCCTCGCTCGACAAGCTTGTATCGTCCCGGGAGCCAGCCCCTCCTCCCCTGCACTCTCCAAACTCGCAGCTCGCGACCCCTTCCTGCGCTCGCGTTCCTCCCAAAGCCGCGCAATCGCGAGCAACAGCGGATCAGGGCCATCGTCCGAGAAATAAGCTTCGAATTCGTCGCGCCGAATCAGGCCTTTCCTGTCGAAGTCCTTTCTCATCGCCATCCTATCTTCGACGCTCATGGCGGAATAGAACTCCTCCGGCGACGGGGGCGGAACGGTTGAGCCCTCCGCCTCCCCTCCTTCCGCTTCGTCGCGATCATGTCCCTGGCCGCTGGCCGACCACGGAGTCATGCCCAGCGGCGTCTCTGCCGCCTTGTCCGGTTCCACCACCACCTGCGTCGGCTTGGCTCTTTCCGCCTGCATCAGTTTCAGGTTGCCGGACGCGATCTGCAGCGCGTACAGCAGCAGCCCGGCATCCTTGCGCTCGATTCTCCGCGCCAGCATCAGTTGCACCACCTGCCGGATCACGGTTTGAATCGCATGCGCGTCCTCGAACACCGGCATCACCATCGTGCCGTCGGAATATCGTTCTCCGTCAAGGTAAAGTTCCATTTCTCGAGGTCGGTTCTGTTCGTGGTAGAAACAAAGTTCCTTGCCCTTGAGCGCCGGTGATCCGCACTGCGTCCCATTAGTTCTGACGTGCCGGCAACGCCGGATTTCAATTGGATAAGTCGCCATAACTCCCATCCTGACCGCAAAATAAAGACCACAAAATAAAAACGCGGCCCGCCGGGCCGCGCCGTTTTTCTTCTCTATATCTATTATTTCAAATTCAGAGGGGTAAACGGACAAGTTTGAGGAAAATATATCTGCCGTGAATTGAGTAAGTTAAGGAGAAATTCGCCCGCTGACCCTCTTGACAAGATTTCCCCCGGACGGTCAAGCTCCTAACCCGCACATTCTAAAATACCTTACCTCTAAGTCCTTTAGAATCAAAGACCATTCCAAAAACTTTCGCCTAACTCCATGATTCTAAAAGACCGGGCCAAGGAGGGGGCCAACAACGCGGTTATATCTTCGAAGCAAGCAAGCGGAAATGCACGCTCGTAATCCTACGCAGGCTGCACTCTCCGGATCATCTTCTTCCACTCGATCCTCTTCCAGTCGATTTTGGTGCGAACGAGTGAGAGGATCACCATGTAGACAGTAATCTCCAACAGTCCCCACGAGGCGCCGGGAATGGTTTGGACTCGTTTGGGAAGAATGGAGAAGCGTCCGTAAACGAATTCGATGTGGACCCAATAGACAAGTAGCGACGTCTGCCCCAGTTGAATCAGCGGGCTGAAGCCGCGAGTTGCCAATCCCCAGCGACACCACGCATAACTCAGTAACGCGATCACTAACAACAGTCCTACGCGCATCATCAGGAAGTTCGGGCTCGTGTGCCAGTAGTTATAAACAGAATAGAGATGGAAAGAAGAGTGGTCGAGTCGGTACGCTGCAACGATGGCTGCGACTCCCGCAGCAGCGAAAATCCCCAGTGTTTTCGCGGTCTGGCTGCGAGCTGCGTCGCTGAAGAGAATGAATCCAGCCGCCAGACCGGCGAAGGCGAAAGCAGCCCACGGAAACAGAGGGAAAAGCCAGCCCTGAGGAACGCCCAGGTTATGGCATCCATTGATGTAGGATTCCAGCGGCCAAGGCAGCCAATTGGGTCGCCAGGTGGTGTGGAGAGGCGGCGTGAGTAAGGCGATCAGCGCGGCAACGGCGATAGCGGCGATCACCAGTGCAGCGCGCCAGCGGCTAACGCTCTGAGACATCTCTTGACGCGAATCGCTCGTCTTTCTCCAGACTGTCAAGGTGACGCCGCAGAGCAGCGCCATCAAGATCATGGAGAGTCCGATGATATTCAGGACATCCACCCGCAGTAAGTCCGACCATGGAGCCCATCCCCAGGCGATGAGAAACTCCTGCAAGCGAAACAAGAGTCCGAAGGCAAGGATTTCGGCGCCGCGCCGAGCCATGGTGCGAGTGATTGCGGCAGGAGTCAGGCCTTTGCGAATGAGTTTGTCGGTAACCAGAGCAAAGGAAATTCCAGCTAGAAATAGAAACAGAGGCGCAGGCAGCGTGCCCAGCAGTTGCGATCCGGTGAGAAAACGCGTTTTGCGGGCATCGCCGCCCAGCCAAGCGTCATAACAGTGGGTCTGGAACATGAGGACGCAGGCCAGACCGCGCATCCAGTCGATCCATGCGAGGCGGGAAGAAGGAGCTGTGGCCACGGACGAAAGTGTAACGTGCGAGCGGGTTTAGAGCCAAGGTAAAAGCGAACATTTGCCAGCGTCCACGCTCGTCTCTCCATTGCCCAGCGACGTGCTAGCATTTCGAGAAAGGGACACCACTGTGACTTGCAGGCTTGGTATCGACGCGGTTGTTTTGAGTGTGCTGGTCGCGGGCTATTTCTTGCCCCTTGCATCCGCCAAAGATGAGTCCAAGTGGATCGAGGTACACACGACGCATTTTTCCGTGCTTACGGATGCGGGCGACAAGCGCGGACGGGAAGTGGCCTTACGGATGGAACAGATGCGCGCGGTTTTTGGACAGCTGCTTCTGAAAAACAAGTTAAAGATGCCGATTCCGGTCACCGTCATTGCGCTCAAGAGCGACAAGCAGTATGGCACGGTTGCTCCCGCGAAGCAGAGCCTGGCGGGCGGGTTTTATGTTCCGGGATCCGATCGAGTTTATATCGTGCTGAATCTTTTTGAAGCCGATTCTTGGCGGGCAGTGGCGCATCCGCTGGCGCATTATCTTTTGAATTTCAACTATCCACCGGCGCAGGGCTGGTTCGACGAAGGCCTGGCGGAATACTTCGGGTCGATCAACATCGGCAAGCAAGTGGAGATAGGAGGCGATCCGGAACTGGCGCCGGAATGGTACGAGGACATCTTCGATCAAATGCGGCGCGACCCAAAGACGCCACAGTCGCTGACGCAGTTACTAAGTTCGCCAGTATGGCTGTCGATGGCGGACCTGTTCACGATGAAGCATGACGGGTCAGGCGCGCGCGAAGGCACGCACAACACGCTGTACTATGCCCAGTCATGGATGGTCGTCCACTATCTGGTAAATAAGAACAAGATGCCAGAGGCCGGCTCTTACTTTAACTTAGTGCTGAATGAAAAAGTTCCAGTGGAGAAGGCGATGGTGCAAGCGTTCGATATGACGCCGGAACAGATGGAAGATGCGGTGAAGACCTATTGCAAATCGCTGAGCGGGCTTGGCGTTGCACTCGATCAGGCGAAGAAACCTGTGGCGGAGCCGGTGGATGTGCAGCAGCCGGATCGTCTCGCACTGCCATTGGACGCGGACGAGATCGGAATGGCGGTCAGTCCGGTGAAAGAGGAGGAAGCGAAAGCCGTGATTGGCGACGTGATGGCGCGCATTCCGGAGCATCGCGATCAGGCGCTGCGCGATCTGCAGCAGCTCACGGCGGACCCTAAGGATAATGAGCCGGCGCATCGCGGACTCGCCTGGGACGACATTCGCCAGAAGAAATTCGACGCGGCCGCCGACGAACTGGAGAAGGCGACGGAGCTGAATCCGCAAGACCCATGGATCTGGTATTACCGCTCGGCGCTGAAGTATCAGAAGGCGCAGGCGACGCGGCAGGAGATGCAGGGGCTGGCGAATATGATGCAAGATTTGCGGGCGGTCGCGGATTGGTATCCGGAGTTAGCCGACGCTTACAACATGCTGGGCGTGGCGCGGGTGGAGGGGGGCGGAATCAACTCGGCGCTGGAGGCGCAACGACAAGCGATTGCGTTGGCGCCGCGGAATATGGAGTACCAGTTCAACCTGGGACAGATTTATGTTGCGGGGAAGAAGTGGGACTTGGCGCGGGAAGTGTTTACGCGGCTGAAGGCGGGACCGGATCGAGCCGCGGCAACGGCGGCGAAACAACAATTGGACGACTTGGAAACGCTGCAGAAATATGGAGTGCGCCCGCAGCGAGCCGGCGAAAGCGCAGCACCAGCGGGAGCGGCGAGCACTCCCGCAGTGACCTCAAGTTCAGCGGAAGATGATGAAGATGCGGATACGGCGCGAAAACCGGCGGCTCCCAAGCCGCGTACAACCGGGCCGGTGCAATTTCTGAAAGGTAAGATCGTGAGCAGCGACTGCTCAAAGCCTCCCGAGGCTACGGTTACTATCCTGAGCGGTATGGTGACTTACAAGATGCACGCTTCGGACTACAAGTCGTTGCCGGTGATTGGCGAGGATCAGTTTTCCTGCGAGTGGAAGAACCGGCTGGTGTCGGTGAACTATCGTGCGGCAGGGAAGAACCAGGGCGAATTGGTTTCGATTGAGGTGCGGTGAGCGTTCATCGTTAAACCTATCGACCGCTCTTGCGGGCGCTGGGAGCGCGGCGCATGAAGGATCGATGCTTGACCAAAGTCGAGAGAACAATAGACGTCGAGGTTGTGCCAAAGGGCGTCAGTTTGTCGATCAGACGCTCCAGATGCTGCACCGATTCGACGGCCACCTTCAGGGTGAATGAATCGGCGCCGGTGCCGCGATGACATTCGAGGACTTCGGGCATGTAGAGAACGGCTTGGGCGACACGCGCGAAGACGTCGCCGACAACGCTGATGCGGATAAAGGCGGCGATGGGCAAGCCGATTTTCGCGGGATTCACTTCCGCGCGGAAGCCGGTAATGATCCCGGCGTCTTCCATCTTGCGGACGCGCTCGGCAACCGCAGGCAGGGTCAGACCGACGCGGCGGCCGAGTTCGGCAAACGACATGCGGCCGTTCTGTTGCAGCTCCTCGAGAATGTGCCAGCCGGTTCGATCCAGCTCTGCATTATCGAAAGTCATATAGCCATTATACTTTAGAACATATAGGTAAGGGCACACAGAGCTTAACGTATTGCATTTACGAATTCCTCGCTTCCTCCAACAATAGTCTCAGCGCAGTTCCGGCTTCAGGGGGCGATCAACATGACATTTGAAAACATCCGATGGACGTGGATGAACGGCGAATTCGTGCCCTGGGCGGAGAGTACCGTACCGCTCTCCACCCACGCTCTGCATTACGGGACGGGTGTGTTCGAAGGTATTCGCAGCTATATGGTGGACGGCGAACCGGCGATCTTTCGGCTGGATGCTCACCTTGAGCGCTTCTACAAATCGGCCGCCGTGTATGGCATGCGTATTCCTTTTACGCCTGAGCAGTTGACGGAAGCGATCTGTGGGTTGATTCGACGAAACCGGCTGACGGAATCCTACATCCGGCCGCTTGCGTATGTGGGAGGGGAAACCCTGGGCATTCGGGCGCAGGGATCGACGGAAACAGCGATCATGGCCTGGCCGCACATGGCGCACGTCAGCGAACAGAGCCGGCAGCGTGGGGCGAAGCTGACCGTGTCTCCCTACCGGAAGTTCGATGCGCGCATGATGCCGACCACCGCCAAGGCTTGCGGTCAGTACCTGAATTCGCGGTTGGCCACGATGGAGGCCTCGCGGCGCGGCTACGACGAGGCGCTCCTGCTCAACATCGAGGGAAATGTGGCGGAAGCCGCGGTGGCGAACGTCTTCGCGGTGAACGGACACACCCTGCGCACGAATGACGAAAAGTCGTCGATCCTGATGGGAATTACGCGCGACTCGATTCTTCAGTTGGCGGTGGCGGAAGGATTCAATGTAGAAGTGGGCACGATTACAGTAGAGGATCTGTGCCGGGCGGATGAAGTGTTTTTGTGCGGCACGGCTTCCGAAATTGTGCCGGTGGCGGAACTGGACGGCAGCCTGATCGGACGAGGCGCGCCAGGGCCGGTGACCGGGCAGATTCGCGGCGCATTCGATCGCGCGAAGACGGGTGCTTCGAGCGAGTGGGATCACTGGCTGCATCGCCTGGCGGCAGAAGACGCTCCGATGGAGACCGCGTTTTCCCGATAGTTTCATGCCGGTCGTGGCGCGTCCGCGCAGCGATAGAATGTGGGGGTGGGGACTGGGATGGAGAATCCGCTCAAGCTGAAACGCATACACCACGTCGAATTCTGGGTGGGCAACGCGCGGCAGGCGGCCTACTTCTATCGCAAGGGGTTCGGCTTTTCGCAGGTTGCTTACAGCGGACTGGAAACCGGCCAGCGCCAGCGAACTTCTTATGCGCTGAGTCAGGGCAAGGCGAACTTCATTCTGACCACGCCCATGACGCCGGACGACTTGGCCGCCGAACACATCCGCAAGCATGGCGACGGCGTGCGCGATATCGCGTTGGAAGTGGAGGACGCGGATCAGGCGTTTGCCGAAGCCGTCCGCCGCGGCGCCCAACCGGCCGAGGAACCGCATGATCTCAAGGATGAGCACGGCGCCATTCGCCGCGCCGCGGTCCACACCTACGGCGACACGATCCACTCGCTGATCTCCTATAAGGATTACCAAGGGCCGTTTCTGCCCGGGTTCACGGCGGCGCCGGTCGCCGGGGACGACTGCGGCATTCTGCGCATCGACCACATCGTGGGCAATGTGGAACTCGGCAAAATGCAGTACTGGGCCGATTACTACACTCGCGTCTTCGGCTTCCATCGCTACATCACTTTCGACGACAAGGACATTTCGACCGAGTACAGCGCGCTGATGAGCATCGTGATGTCGGACGATTCGCACTCGGTGAAATTTCCCATCAACGAACCGGCCGCGGCGCGCAACAAGAGCCAGATTCAGGAATACCTCGAAGCCTACGGAGGCGCGGGGGCGCAGCACATCGCGCTGCAGTGCAAGGACGTGGTGTACACGGTCGGCAAACTGCAGCGCAACGGGCTCGACTTTCTGCGCGTTCCCGACGCCTATTATGACGTGCTGCCGTCGCGGGTCGGGCCGGTGGAGGAATCGCTGGCAGATTTGCGCTCGCTGGGTATACTGGTGGACCGCGACGAAGAAGGCTACCTGCTGCAGATTTTCTCGAAGCCGGTGGAGGATCGGCCGACCGTGTTCTTCGAAATCATCCAGCGCAAGGGCAGCCGCGGATTCGGCAAAGGGAATTTCAAGGCGCTGTTTGAATCGATCGAACTGGAGCAGGCGCGGCGAGGAAATCTGTAGGCAATGCTCTAGACGCGACAAGATGTCTGACCGAAAAATGACGGGCGAAAACAAGAGCGCAAATGCAAAGGCGCCAGCGAAGACCGACGTTGCGTTACCAATCGGGATTCGGCAACGAGTTCGCCAGCGAGGCGGTGGAAGGTGCGCTGCCGCGCGGGCAGAATTCTCCGCAGAAAGTGCGCATGGGCTGTACGCGGAACAGCTGAGCGGCACGGCATTCACCGCGCCGCGCGTGGTCAACCGCCGCACATGGCTGTACCGCATGCGGCCGTCGGTGGCGCACAAGCCGTTCGAACCGATCGGCGCGGGAAGGCTGCGCAGCGCGCCGTTCGACGAAGTGCCCACGCCGCCGAACCAGTTGCGCTGGACGCCCATTCCGATTCCTTCCGCAACGCACGGATTTCATCGACGGCCTGATCACCATGGCGGGCAATGGCAACACGCATACTCATGCCGGCGTTGCGATTCACATCTACGTTGCCAATGCGTCGATGACGGACCGTTTCTTCTACAACGCCGACGGCGAAATGCTGATCGTGCCGCAAACGGGGCGTCTGCTGCTGCGCACCGAGATGGGCGTTCTCGAAGCGGGTCCCGGCGAGATTGCGGTGATCCAGCGGGGCATTCGTTTCCGCGTCGAACTGCTGGAGAAAGAAGCGCGCGGTTACATCTGCGAGAACTATGGCGCGCTGCTGCGTCTGCCGGATCTCGGACCGATCGGCGCGAACGGACTGGCGAATCCGCGCGACTTTCTGGCGCCGGTGGCGGCCTTTGAAGATCGCGAAGGCGATTTCCGGATTGTGACCAAGTTCCAGGGAAGACTGTGGGCGGCGGCGATCGATCACTCGCCGCTGAACGTCGTCGCCTGGCACGGCAACTACGTGCCCTACAAGTACGATCTGGCGAACTTTCAACTGCATCAACACGGTGAGCTTCGATCATCCCGATCCATCGATTTACACGGTGCTGACTTCGCCGTCGGAAATTCCCGGAACCGCCAATGTGGACTTCGTAATCTTTCCGCCGCGCTGGATGGTGGCCGAGCATACGTTTCGTCCGCCGTGGTTTCATCGCAACTTCATGAACGAGTTCATGGGGCTGATCCACGGGGAATATGACGCCAAGGCGGAAGGATTCGTGCCCGGCGGCGCCAGCCTGCACAATTGCATGGCGGGCCACGGGCCCGACGCGGAGACATTTGAGAAAGCGAGCAACGCCGAGTTGAAGCCGGTTTATCTGGGGGACACTTTGGCGTTCATGTTCGAGACTCGCTTTGTCTGCCAGCCGACGAAGTTTGCGCTGGAGACTTCGCAGCTTGATCATCAGTACTTCGAGTGCTGGCAGGGATTGCGGAAGAGGTTTAAGGGATCGAGTGGGTAATGTTGCATCCCACAGAGTTTGCGACATGGGTTCACTTTTGTCATTCTGAAATTGATTTGTCATCCTGAGCGAAGCGAAGGACCTGCTTCCCTGTCAGTGCACGAGACAGCAGGTCCTTCGCTTCGCTCAGGATGACAATTCATAGAGGGCAAAGATTTTGGAGACATCCCATGCGGCGCGGAATTCCGCGGAGGCGGACGATGCTGCCGGCGCCTTGCTGTGCGACTTGATCGACTATGCGGGACTATTTCCTCCTGCGTCGCTCGCCATGGCGCCGTCGGTGGCCAACTACGATGCGTATTCGCGATCGCAACAGAGCTGGATTCTCGGACGCTTTATCGTTCCGGTCGCGCGGCTTGGGGAGTTCGAAGAGGCGTTTGCCGGATTGCCAACTCCAGCGCCGGGATTCCAAACTTGGCGGCTATCCGTCCTTCTCGGTTCCGATCCGGTTGCCGATGTCGCTCGGATTCGCGAATTCCATCAGAGAGTTACTAACTCCGTCTGCGGCAGAAGGGCCATCGTCGAGTCGGTTGAGGTGAAGGTTGCGAATGCCGACGAGATCACACGGATTTCCGGAATCGTCCCGGCAGAACTCGAGACCTACTTCGAAATTCCGCTGTCCGGCTGCGGCGAGTGCATTGCGGCGGTGGCTGGCTGCGGACGCAGAGCCAAGATCCGGACGGGCGGCGAGACGGCCGACAAGTTTCCCGCTCCGGAGAGCGTGATCGAATTTATCCGGCTGTGTGCGGCGGCCAACGTGCCCTTCAAGGCGACGGCGGGACTGCACCATCCGCTGCGCTCGGTTCACCGGTTTACCTATCAACCCGAGAGCCCGTCGGGAATCATGCACGGTTTCGTAAACGTTTTTCTGGCCGCCGCGTTCTTGCGGGCGGGGATGAACGCGAATCTTGCCGTGCAGTTGCTGGAAGAGCAGTCAGCGCACGCATTCCATTTTGATTTCGATGGAGTCGCCTGGCGCGAGCATCGGCTTAGCGCGGGATGAAATCGCCGCAGCCCGCCGGGACTTCTCAATTTCCTTTGGCTCGTGCTCGTTTACCGAGCCCATCGACGACTTACGGTCTTTGCACTTACTATGAAACCTCACCTATGAAACCCGTTCTCGACGAGACCCACGATTCCAAAGCGCAAAGCTGGGTTGAATCCGCCAACGCCGCCGACTCGGATTTTCCGATTCAGAATTTGCCCTTTGGAGTTTTTCGGCGACGCGATGCTGGCGCCGAGGCGAGAGTGGGGGTTGCGATCGGAGACCGCATTCTCGACCTCACCGGATTGCGAAGCGAGGGCTTGCTGGCCCAGGATCGCGCCGCCGTTGGTCTGCGGCTCGCGGCGGATGCTTGCGCCTCCAATTCGCTGAATGCGCTGATGGCCCTGGGCACCGGTCCCCGGAGGGCTTTGCGACGAGCGTCTGCATGCGATTTTGCGCCACGACGCGCCGCGCCTCCGATCGGCAGGCCGCTTCGCGCCATCTCGTCGCGCAGGCGGATGTGGACATGCTTCTTCCCGCGGCCGTCGGCGACTACACGGATTTCTACGCATCGATCTTCCACGCTACGAATGTAGGGCGGCTGTTCCGTCCCGACAATCCGCTGCTGCCGAATTACAAATACATTCCGATTGGCTATCACGGGCGCGCGTCGTCGCTGGTTGCAACGGGAACGCCGGTCCGGCGTCCCTCGGGCCAGACGCGCGATGGCGATGCGGATCCAAAATTTGGGCCGACCCGAGGCGCTGGATTACGAGCTGGAACTCGGCTTCTTTGTGAGTGCTGGAAATCGGTTGGGAGAAACCATTCCCATCGGCGCAGCGGAAGAACATATTTTCGGCATCTGCCTGGTGAATGACTGGTCGGCGCGCGACATGCAGGCGTGGGAGTATCAGCCGCTCGGGCCTTTTCTGGCGAAAAGCTTTGCGACTTCACTCTCGCCGTGGGTGGTGACGATGGAAGCGCTCGCTCCGTTTCGTGCGCCCGCCTTTGCGCGCGCGGAAGGCGATCCGGCGCCATTGCCTTACCTTTTCGACCAGGACGATCAGGAAAAGGGCGGTCTCGACTTGTGGCTGGAAGTTTCTCTGTTGTCGGTGCGAATGCGAGAGGCCGGCATCGCTCCCGTGGTTTTGGGACGAAGCAATTTTCGCGACATGTACTGGACCATGGCGCAGATGCTGACCCATCACGCGAGCAATGGCTGCAATCTGCGGGCGGGCGATTTGCTGGCCAGCGGAACCGTGTCAGGCGCCGACAAGACCGCGCGCGGATGCCTGTTGGAACTCACCGCGCGCGGCCAGGATCCGGTTACGCTGCCGACTGGAGAGCAGAGGAAATTTCTGGAAGATGGGGACGAAGTCATCCTCCAGGGATTCTGCGAACGAGACGGGTTCCGGCGCATCGGATTGGGCAGTTGCCGCGGGACGATTCTGCCCGCTTCCCCGGCCTGACAAGTCCGCACTCTTCCGTCCTGAGCCCTGCGAATCACTTCATGCTGGTGCGCAGATCCATCAAAACGTGATCGGCCGTATCAATGCGAACCCAGCCGACACGCGGGTACTCCAGATCGAGGATGACGTACACGGCAAGCGCAAGGATCGTCGAATAGATGAGCATATGCATCCAGCTCCGAGTCTTCGCTTCTGCCATGCCATATCCCGCCAGCAGCGCACCCGCGAGCACGAGCACCGCCAGAGCCCAATAGACCACGGTGGGCGGATGCGTCTCCAGCGCGACCGCTCGCGTGGTCGTAATGTCAATCATCTCGTTGAGGGAGGAGAGTACCAGCGAGGTCGTGGCGGAAAAGTTGACTTTCTCGCAGCCCGCCACAGACTCCGCCCAGATCTTTCTGCTGCAGCGCGACCGACCGGTCCAACTCAGCCTCGGCCGCGGCGTTTTCCTGTCCCAGGTTCCTGTAATAACCCAGCCTGGCATCGACATAATTCCGAAAGTCGTCACGCAACTCGGGTTGTGCGGCCGCCGGCAGCAGGTCAACCCGCAAGTACGCCGTACCAATGACATTCGTTTCCTGCCCAATTAGGTGCCTTCGTGCATCGAAGCGGGCGCCTGCCCCCGAAAAGGTGAAGGCCACGAGCAGTCCCATCAGACCAAAGACCGCGCCATCGATCGCGCCGAGGCCAACGTGGGCTCCCGCCTCGTCCTGACTTCTCCGCCGCACTCCCACCTGCCAGCCGGCCTCCATCAGGGCCAGCATGACCGCGAACAAACCGATCACGACAGAGAAAAAGATGGCCGCTTGATTCATGGAATCCTCCACATGCAATTCATCTTCAGCGGGGGGTTGATTGCCGTGTCAAAGCATTGTATTTCGTCGACGGCAAGCCGCGCTCTAATATCGCGCACCGGCACGAACACCGCAATGGAGGCCCGTGGCGGGATGAAGCGGGATCAGGTTGACAGGCAGCCACTAATTCTTCCAGGATGAGCGCACGGGGGATTCGAGATGCAGCCCGATTTGGCGGACCGGAGAAGACGCATCGATGAGATTGACCTGAAGATTGTGGAGCTTCTGAACCGGCGCGCGCAAGTGGTGAAGCAGATTGCGCATTGCAAGCGGCGCAGCCGGATGAGCGTGACCGATGCGGCACGCGAGCGGGCCGTTCTCAAGCGTGTGTGCGCGAACAACCCTGGGCCGCTCCATTCGGAAGCTGTCGCCAGAATCTTCCGGACGATCTTGCGAGAATCGCGACGCTTTCAAAAACTGCTGGGCTTGACAAGGTGATCCAAGAATGTTTTCGAAGAAGTGGGAGACATCCAAACGCAAATACCGGGTCGTTCATGAGCCCGATGTTGCCATTCCGGTCTCGGCGGGCTTCACGCTCGACAGCGCCGCATTGGGTCAAATCCGACCGCGGTCAGCCCGGTGCCCGAGGAAGGGTGCACTGCGCAGTGAGCGAGCAAGAACAACTTAAAACCACAAGAACTGAACTGACCCGAAAGACCGCGGAAGAGCAAGGCATGGGGGGAGCCTCCGTCTGCAATCTTGCCCAGAATGGTAGCGAAAGAATCTGGTACTCGCCGATGTCGAGGATAGCCCAAGCAGGCGCGGAAGGATTAGATCTAGAACCTCGTTTTTTTCACAAATCAGAGTGGAACAAACGCCGATGTTTGTACATTCATTCCATGCTGTAGTTGCGCGAAGGGAGCCACTCAGGCTGATTCTCGCGAAAAATGGCGTCCACATCGGCTGAAGCTTAAGGTGGTCCAATTCAAAATTACGATTCACAAGGAGAAGCTATGACACGCATCGTTAGAATTCTCTGCGTTGCCTTGCTGACGATCGTCGGATTGGTGGGCTCGTCCCTCTCAGCAAGGGCCGACGACAGAGACGACAGACACGAAAGATGTGAAAGACAGATTCACCAGGCAGAAGACAAGCTGCGCGACGCGATCCAGCGCCACGGTGAGGACAGCAAACAAGCCCGCAAACGCCGTGAGCAACTCGAAGAAGTAAAGCGTCGTTGCGACGACCACCACGACCGGGACCACCACGACGACGACCGCGATCACCACTAAAGCCCGGCGTCGAAACTTGGTTGCGTATGTAAAGGGGCCCACGCTCGTGTAGAGGTGCGTGGGCCAAACTTAGCTTACTGGCATACTGCTGAGGTACTGAAGTCACCGCCTACTAACGCCGGTCCCAATACAGGTCGCGGCGATCCCGGTTCACGTCGCGATATTCGCGCCGCAGTTCTCTAGAAGCGCCGGGCTATTGGCAGACGCCCCTCCGGGGCTCCCCTACGAAAACGCCAACTCCTTAGCCCGCTGCACCGCCTTCACGACCGCTTTAATGAGCGTCACGCGCAGCTTGCCTTCTTCCAGTTCCATGATCCCGTCAATCGTGCACCCCGCCGGAGTGGTCACCGCATCCTTCAGCAGCGCCGGATGATCCCCCGTCTCCAGCACCACGCGCGCCGCGCCCATGGTTGTTTGAGCCGCCAGCAGCGTAGCCACATCGCGCGGCAGCCCCACCTTTACTCCCGCCTCCGCCAGCGATTCCAAAATAATGTAGATATACGCCGGCCCGCTGGCCGACAATCCCGTGACCGCGTCCATATGTTTTTCGTCGACGGCGACCGTCCGTCCCACCGCGTCAAAGAACTTCGTCGCCATTTCCAGATGCTGCTTGGTCGCGAACTTGCCCTTGCACAGCGCCGTCATGCCCGCGCCCAGCACGCAAGGAGTATTCGGCATGGCCCGCACCACCGGCACTTCTTTCTCCATGGCCCGCTCAATCATCTCCGTGGGAACCGACGCCGCCACCGAAATCACCAACTGCTTCCCATTCAAGTGCGCGCGAATCTCCCGCACCACGTCGGCCACCACCTGCGGCTTGACGCAGAGAAAAACCACGTCCGCGTTTTTCACCGCCTCGGAATTGTCAGTGCCCGCGTGGACCTTCAACTTCTCCTTCAGCAGCCGCGCCCGCTCCGGATGCGCCACCGTAGCCCAGGTCTGCCCCGGCGACAACAATCCGTCGCGCAAGAACGACTGCAGCAGAATCGACCCGATCTTTCCCGCTCCCAACACCGCCACTTTCTTCTTTCCGCTCAAACTCTGCTTCATGCGAATTCTCCCAACAATCATTCCTATGTAGAGACGCGGCTCGCCGCGTCTGGCGTCGGAGACGAGGCAAGCCTCGTCTCTACCGGAAGATTACACTAGACTGGTGTTCAACCTCCAAAGCTCGCTGCCATAGTAAAGTAGTAGTACACGCCCAAAGGCAAACCCTGAGGAGTTTTCGATCTGAACCCAAGTATTCGCAACATCGCCATCATCGCCCACGTGGACCACGGCAAGACCACGCTGGTGGACGCCATGCTCCGGCAAAGCGGCACCTTTCGCGACAACGAAACCGTCGCCGAGCGCGTCATGGACTCGAACGATCTGGAGCGCGAGCGCGGCATCACGATTCTTGCCAAGAACACGGCTGTGTTTTACGCCGGCGTAAAAATCAATATCGTGGACACGCCCGGCCACTCCGATTTTGGCGGCGAAGTGGAACGCGCCCTCAAGATGGTCGACGGCGTCATGCTGCTGGTCGACGCCAGCGAAGGCCCGCTGCCGCAGACTCGCTACGTGCTCAGCAAGGCGCTCGAAGCCAACCTGAAACCGATTCTCGTCATTAATAAGATCGACCGTCCCGACGCGCGTCCGCAGGAAGTTCTTAACGAGGTTTACGATCTCTTTATCGATCTTGACGCCAAGGAAGAACAACTCGACTTTCCCGTTCTTTACACCAATGCCAAGACGGGTACCGCCGCCGTTCATCAGGGAGCGGCGGGCGAAGACCTGCGTCTGCTGTTTGAGGCGATCATCGACACCATCCCCGCACCGCAAGGAGACGCCAACGGCCCGCTGCAAATCCTCGTCGCGAATCTCGACTACAGCGACTATCTCGGCCGCCTCGCCATTGCCCGCGTTTTTAATGGAACCATGAAGACGGGCGAAGACGTTGCGATCGCCAAGCGCGACGGCTCCTTTCACAAAACAAAAATCACCAAGCTCTTCAGCTTTTCCGGCCTCAAGCGCACCGACATCACGGAAACTTCGCTGGGCGACATCATCGCTGTCGCCGGCGTCGAAGGCATCACGATTGGCGAGACTATCACCGACGCGGAGAATCCCGCGCCGCTTCCGCCCATCGTCATTGACGAGCCGACGATTGCGATGCTCTTCACCATCAACACGTCTCCGTTTTGCGGACGCGAAGGCACCTACGTCACTTCGCGCAACCTGCGCGAGCGCCTCGATGAAGAGCTGCTTACCAACGTCTCGCTGCGCATGGAAGAGACCGGGAGCATGGATTCGTTCAAGGTTCTGGGCCGCGGCGAGTTGCAGCTTTCTATCCTGATCGAGATGATGCGCCGCGAAGGTTACGAGCTGATGGTCGGCAAGCCCGAGATCGTCACCAAGCATATCGACGGCAAGTTGATGGAGCCGGTCGAGCACCTCACGGTCGATATCCCAGAGGAATTCGTTGGCGTAGTCATGGAGCATGTCGGCTCGCGCAAAGGCGAAGTCGCCAACATGCACAATCACGGCTACGGCCGCGTGCGCGTGGAATTCCGCGTGCCCAGCCGCGGCCTGATCGGACTGCGCAGCACGCTCCTTACCGACACGCGCGGCACCATCGTGATGAATGCGCTTTTCGACGGATACATCGAGTGGCAGGGAGAAATCCCGCATCGACCGACCGGCGCGCTGATCGCCGACCGCCCCGGGCTTACGACCTCGTACGCGCTCTACAATCTGCAGGAGCGGGGCACACTCTTCGCCGGCCCAGGCGTGGACGTCTACGAGGGCATGATTATCGGTGAGAACGCGAAGGACACGGATCTTGACGTTAACATTGTGCGCGAGAAGAAGCTGACCAACATGCGCGCCTCAACTTCCGACTTGGCTATACGCCTGGTGCCGTATCGCAATCTGAATCTCGAACAGGCGATTGAGTTCATCGCCGACGATGAGTTTGTCGAGGTCACGCCGAAATCGCTGCGCCTGCGGAAGAAGGTTCTGCAATCGAACCAGCGGAAGAGAGGGTCGCTGGCAACGGTAGAAGGCTGACCGCGTAGGGACAGCCGCCCTCGGCTGTCCGGCCGAGCAAAGCTCGGCGGCTGCTGGCAGTCACAGCAACCTGGATTCGGGAAATGAAGCGAAGCGCGCCCAAGGATAAGAAGGAAGAAGCGGAAGTCAAGAAGAACCCGCGCATGTTCCTCATTCCCTGCAGTTGCGGCGCCAGCTTCGCCGTCTCCGAAGATTACGATCGGAAGGGAATGCACCTCCGCAGCTTCATTCCTTGCCCCAACTGCGGCAAGCGCCACGATCCACGCAATCGCCCGCTGACGCTCGACTACCAAAATGAACGTTTCTGGAAAGTCGGCGGTTGTTAGAGCAGTCAGCGGGAGACGCGGCAAGCCGCGTCTCTACTTCACAGCGTTTGAGAGGCCTGTGTCAGCGATGTACACTAGATGAATCCACCGCGCGCCCGTAGCTCAGCTGGATAGAGCGGCAGCCTCCGGAGCTGTAGGTCGGGAGTTCGAATCTCTCCGGGCGCGCCAGTTTTCTCGAAGCCCTGGTGTCCCTTCACAATTCCTGTTCAATAGTCCAAGCGAGAGAGGATGTTCTTTTGGGAGACCAGCTTTGGACAGCAGGAACGCTGGAGAAAAGGTAAAGGCTGTGACATTGGTTATGCTCTAGCCACCAGCTCCTGCGAGGGAGCCAATAGCGTGGAGGCATGCACCGTCACAGCCCTTGATGCGATCACCGCTTTCGCGGTCCCAAACCCCAACTGCCCCTCGCAGAGCCGTCGGTTTTTTCAGGTCTGGCTGCTCTTCGGGTTGCCCCGCCGAGCTGATCACTCAGCCTACTTCGGATCGGCAAAAGTTTTAATTGAGCCAACCCTTTCAGCCGTCGACGTGAGCCACCTTAGAGACTTGCTTGAAGATTGTCAATGCCCTTTTTCAGTGCAATTGGCCGGTTGCGACGGATCAAAAACCGGAAACGCAACTCGTTGAATCGTTGTTGCTTAATGAATGGGAGATTAATTATTTTCCATTTTTCCACAGCAACATCCACAGATGACAGGGACGCGGCGCAACTGCTGTTTTTGCAATTACTAAGGAATGCGTGGAGAACCTTCGCCCTTACACGTTGCTAGCGCGTGTTTTTCCCGACGGGGCCAATTTGCGCAAGAGATCGACGAATGCCGTGGTCGCGCAGGAGAGTGTCCGGTCCCGGCGGTAGGCTAGCCCTAGCTCCCGGAAAAGTTCCGCATCTTCAAGGTCAAGCAGCTTGGCTCTGCCCGACGCCACTTCGTCTCGCGCGAACGACGCGCTGACCAGAGACACTCCCAGATCGGCGGCCACAAAGCTCTTGATCATGCCGATGCTGGGCAGTTCCATGCGCACTTGCAGCTCCTCGCGATAAGGGCGGAATAGTTTGTCCATCAGCCTTCGGGTGTGGCCGGTCTTCGGGAGCAGCACAGGGTGTTTGACGATATCGCGGACCGCCGCCGTCTTATGCTTAGCCAGCGGATTGCTGGAGCTCACCATCAACATCAGCTTGTCGCGGAAAATAGGTTTGATTTCCAGGCTCTGAGACTGAATCGGCAAAGTGAGAATGCCCACCTCGATGGAGCCGTTCTCCAGCTTCTCCACGATCTTGTAGCTGAAGTTCCGGTAAATGTTGATCCGCACGGGCGGATAGAGACGGCAGTACTCCGCGAAAAGTTCCGGCAGAACGTAAAGGCAAGTGGCCTCGTTGGCGCCCACGCGAAGCGTGCCGTGGGGCGTGCGGCTGTGGTCCGCCACCGCCATCAGAGATTCTTCGCGGAGTTGTTTCAGCCGCTCGGCATAGTCGTAGAACACCTGTCCGGCCGGAGTCAATTTCACCGTCTTGCCCGAACGGTCGAGCAGCCGCTCCCCATACTCCTGCTCCAACTGCCGGATCTGGGCGCTGACGGCCGATTGCGAGCGGAACACTTTGTCCCCTGCGCGCGAAAAGCTGCCTTGCTTGGCCACTTCCAGAAACGTGATGAGCTGATCGAAATCCATTGAATTGATGCGGATTATAGCGGACCCGAGCCGGTTTCACGCCGCAATTCGATCCGACCCGCGAACTTCTTATTTTTGCATCCTTCCTATCGAAATTCTGGATTGTACTTCCCCCCGCGTCTGGCGGAAAGTAAGAATTTGCGGGTTTGTGTTCCAGCCGCCTACGCCGCAGATGCCACGATGCCAACGACGGAATGATGAAGCGTCAGAACAAAACGAATGCTCCTCCGCCCGCTCAGGGCCTGTACCATCCTGCGCAGGAGCACGACGCTTGCGGCATCGGATTCGTGGCCAACGTTCGCGGCCACAAGAGCCACGAAATCGTAAGCAAGGGAATCCAGGTACTGCTCAATCTGGCGCACCGCGGGGCTTGCGGATGCGATCCCGAGACCGGCGATGGTGCCGGCATTCTCCTCCAGATCCCACACCAGTTCTTTGCACGGGAGTGCGGCCAATTGGGTTTCGAGCTGCCTCCGCCCGGCGCCTACGGCGTGGGCATGACATTCTTGCCGGTGGAGAAACACCCGCGGCTGCAATGCGAAGGCATTCTGGAACGTATTGTGCGTGAGGAGGGATTGACGGTTTTAGGCTGGCGCGATACGCCTTGCTTCGCGTCGGCAATTGGCCGCGTGGCGCGCGGTTCGCAACCCTATATCCAGCAGATTTTTGTAGGCTGTGGCGCTTTTACCGGCGAAGACGCCTTTGAGCGCAAGCTCTACGTGGTGCGCAAGCGCGCCGAGAGTGAGATGGCAGCGTCCGCCATCGAGGATGCGAGTGTGTTCCACATTCCGTCGCTCTCTTGCCGCACCATCGTTTACAAAGGACTGCTGCTGGCGCCGCAGATCACCAATTTCTACGAGGAGCTTTCCGATCCCGAAGTGACCAGCGCGTTGTGTCTGGTGCACCAGCGCTTTTCCACCAACACTTTTCCGAGTTGGCAACGAGCGCATCCGTATCGCTATATCGCGCACAACGGCGAGATCAACACGCTCAAGGGCAACGTCAATTGGATGCACGCGCGCCAGTCGCTCCTTCAGTCCCCCTTATTTGGCGACGACATAAAGAAGCTCTATCCCATCATTGCGCCGGATGGCAGCGATTCCGCGAACTTCGACAACGCCGTCGAACTCTTGCTGATGGCGGGCCGCAGCCTGCCTCACGCCATGGCCATGCTGATTCCGGAAGCTTGGGCCGGGAATCGCCACATGAAGCCCGAGAAGCGCGCCTTCTATGAATATCACGCGTGCCTGATGGAACCGTGGGATGGGCCAGCGGCCATTGCGTTTACCGACGGCAGAGTCATCGGCGCGATCCTCGACCGCAACGGCTTGCGGCCTGGACGTTATGTGGTTACGAACGATGACCACGTCATCATGGCCTCCGAAGCTGGAGTCCTCGACATCGAACCGGAAAACGTAAAGATGAAAGGCCGCCTGCAGCCGGGAAAGATGTTTCTGGTGGATACGGTGGAAGGCCGCATCGTCCCGGACAAGGAAATCAAGCAACGCCTGGCTTCGCGACAGCCCTACGCGCAGTGGGTCAAGGACAATCAGATCACGATCGATCAGCTGCCGAAGCCCTCGCGCATGCACCACCCGGATGCGGAAACCCTGCTTCGCCGCCAGCGTGCATTTGGTTATAGCGATGAAGACCTGCGCATGATTCTCGGCTCCATGGCTTCGAAGGGCGAGGAACCGGTGGGCTCGATGGGGACCGATACGCCCCTCGCTTGTCTCTCGGACCGGCCCCAGTCGCTGTTCAATTACTTTAAGCAGCTCTTCGCGCAGGTCACCAATCCTCCCATCGACTCGATTCGCGAAGAAATCGTGATGTCGCTCGTCAGCTACATCGGAGCCGAGCGCAACATTCTCTCGGAAGAGCCGGAAAACTGCCACATGCTGAAGCTGGCCCACCCCTTGCTCACCAACGTCGACCTGGAAAAACTGCGTCGCGTCTCAACCGGCGATCTGCTCGCCATCACCTTGCCTGCTCTGTTCCGTGCCAGCGAAGGAGAAGCGGGACTGAAGCGAGCTCTAGACGAGTTGTGCCAGCGAGCCTCGCTCGCGGGAAAAGCCGGCTACACGCTGCTGATTCTTTCCGACCGCGGAGTGAACAAGGATTACGCTCCCATCCCCAGCCTGCTGGCGCTGGCCGCCGTGCATAACCTGTTAGTCCAGGAGGAGACGAGAACCCAGGTCGCCCTGATTACGGAATCGGGCGAACCTCGCGAAGTGATGCACTTTGCGCTGCTCAGCGGATATGGGGCGAGCGCCATCAATCCTTATCTGGCACTGGAGAGCGTCGAAAGCCTGGCCCGCCGCGGCGAGTTAGGGGACGGAGTAACTCCCGAACTGGCCGTGAAGCACTTCATCAAATCGGTGAATAAAGGTTTGCTGAAAACCTTCGCCAAGATGGGCATCTCGACCTTACAGAGCTATCAGGGAGCGCAGGTATTCGAAGCCATCGGGCTGAACAGGGAACTGGTCGATTCCTATTTCGCGGGCACGGCATCGCGACTGGAAGGCGTTGGCCTCGAAGTGATTGCCCGCGAAGCGCAACTGAAGCACGAGCACGCATTTCGCCCCCTGAACGAGTCCGAGACCGATCTCGCAGTCGGAGGAAATTATCACCAGCGCGTCAACGGCGAGTATCACCTGCTGAACCCGCTGACCATCAGTAAGCTGCAGCAGGCGGTGCGGCAAGATAGCTTCCAGACTTTTCAGGAATACACCGACCTCATCGACAACCAAAGCAGCAACATGGCAACGCTGCGCAGTTTGATGAAGTTGAAGAAGAGCGCCAAGCCGGTCGCGATCGAAGAAGTAGAACCCGCCCAAGAGATCGTGAAGCGCTTCACCACGGGAGCAATGTCGTTCGGTTCCATCAGCAAAGAAGCCCACGAGACTCTGGCCATCGCCATGAACCGCATCGGAGGAAAGTCCAACACGGGCGAAGGCGGCGAAGATGAAGAGCGTTTCCAGCCGGATGCGAACGGGGACTTGCGGCGAAGCGCGGTAAAGCAAGTCGCCTCGGCGCGCTTTGGAGTAACTGCCAGCTATCTCGTCAATGCGGACGAGTTACAGATCAAGATGGCGCAAGGCGCAAAGCCCGGTGAAGGTGGCCAGCTTCCAGGGCACAAGGTAGACGAGGTCATTGCGCGGCTGCGGCATTCCATCCCCGGCGTGGGGTTGATCTCGCCGCCGCCTCACCACGACATCTATTCCATCGAGGACCTCGCACAGCTGATCTATGACCTGAAAAATGTGAATCCGCAAGCGCGCATAGCGGTGAAGCTGGTGGCCGAAGTTGGGGTCGGTACCGTTGCAGCGGGCGTGGCCAAGGCGCACGCGGACGTCGTGCTGATCAGCGGAGACAGCGGAGGCACGGGGGCTTCACCGCTGAGTTCCATCAAGCATGCGGGCATTCCGTGGGAGCTTGGCTTAGCTGAAACGCAACAGGTTCTTCTATTGAACGACCTGCGCAGTCGCATCCACGTGCAAACCGACGGCAAACTCCAGACGGGCCGCGATGTCGTGATCGCGGCGCTGCTGGGCGCCGAAGAATTCGGGTTTGCCACCACGCCACTGATTGCGATGGGCTGTGTCATGATGCGCAAGTGCCATCTCAATACCTGCTCGGTGGGCATTGCCACGCAAGATCCCGTGCTGCGCAAGCAATTTCAAGGGCAGCCCGAGCACGTCATCAATTTCTTTTTCTTTCTGGCGGAACAGGTGCGGCAATACATGTCCGAACTCGGCTTCCGTCGCATGGATGAGATGATTGGCCGCGTTGACATGCTCGACGTGCAGCCGGCCGTCAATCACTGGAAAGGGCGAGGCCTGGATTTGTCGGCCATTCTTTATAACCCTCCGGTACCGTCGCGCGTCGCCCGCCGCTGCATTCAGGCGCAGGACCATGGCCTGGAACAGGCGCTCGATCATCAACTTCTCGCCGAGTCTCAAGCAGCGATCGAGACTCTGGCGCCGGTCGAGATCAAGCTGCCCGTGCGCAACATTCATCGCTCCGTGGGAACCATGCTGAGCGGAGCCATTGCCCGCCGCCACGGATCCGCCGGCCTTCCCGACGATACGATTCGCATTCACCTCGACGGATCGGCGGGCCAAAGCCTGGGCGCGTTCCTGGCCAAGGGAATCACCCTCACCCTCGAAGGCGAGGCCAACGATTACGTGGGCAAGGGTCTTTCCGGCGGACGCCTGATCGTCTATCCGCCGCGACGGTCGAGTTTCGCCCCCGAGAACAATATTCTCATCGGCAACGTCGCTCTCTACGGCGCGACCAGCGGCGAAGCGTTTTTCAATGGTGTCGCGGGCGAGCGCTTTGCCGTTCGCAACTCAGGATCGACCGCGGTAGTCGAGGGCGTCGGCGACCACTGCTGCGAATACATGACCAACGGCTTGGTCCTCGTCCTCGGAGCCTGCGGTAGAAATTTCGCCGCCGGCATGAGTGGCGGCGTCGCCTACGTTTTTGACGAGCGTGGAGACTTCACCGAAAAGCGCTGCAACCTGGAGTCGGTTGACCTTGAGCCAGTTCTCGAAGCTCAGGATGTCCGGCTGGTCGAAGGCCGGCTCGTCGAAGAACAACTCGGCGAAGTAAAGCTAGTCAAAGATCTGGTGGCGCGGCATCTCAGTCTGACCGGAAGCCCGCGCGCAGCCTGGATTTTAGACAACTGGCCGGAAGCGCTCTCCCGGTTTATCAAAGTGTTTCCCCATGAACACAAGCGAGTGTTAGGAGTGAGCCGCAGGCGCCAGCACTATATTCCAAGTCCGCCGCTAGCTGCTCCGGCGCCGGTCGAGCAGGTGCAACATGGGTAAGGACACGGGATTTCTAGAATACGCGCGCGAGCTTGCCCCGCGGCGTCCGGTTACCGAGCGCGTCAATGACTGGTTCGAGATCTATCTTGATTTCCCCGAGCCGAAGCTTCGCACCCAGGGTGCGCGCTGCATGGACTGCGGCGTGCCCTTCTGCCACACGGGATGTCCCGTCAACAACCTGATTCCCGATTGGAACGATCTCGTCTATCACGGACGCTGGAAAGAGGCGGTTCGCCAACTGCACGCGACCAACAATTTCCCGGAATTCACTGGCCGCGTTTGTCCCGCGCCGTGCGAAGCGTCTTGTGTGCTGGGAATCAATCAGCCAGCAGTCACGATCAAGCAGATCGAAAAAAACATCGTAGAGCGCGCCTTTCATGAAGGCTGGATCCGGCCGGAGCCGCCGAAACTCCGCAGCGGGAAAAAAGTAGCGATCGTGGGCTCGGGACCCGCGGGATTGGCCGCCGCCCAGCAGTTGTGCCGCGCGGGACACTCCGTAGTGGTTTACGAAAAAGCCGACCGCATCGGCGGCTTGCTGCGCTATGGCATCCCGCAATTCAAGTTAGAGAAACACATCATCGATCGCCGCCTGGAACAGATGTCGGCTGAGGGCGTGAAATTTGTTACCGGCGCCGAGGTGGGCAAGAATATTGCGGTCGAAGATTTACGCAGCGAGTTCGACGCGATTGTGCTCGCCGGAGGCGCCGAGCATCCGCGCGATCTGAACGTCCCCGGACGCGATTTGAAAGGAATCCATTTCGCGATGGAGTACCTGCCGCAGCAAAACCGCCGCAATCTTGGCGACACCATCCCGCCAGAGAACGAAATTCTGGCGACCGGCAAGCGCGTGGTCATCATCGGAGGCGGCGACACCGGCGCCGATTGCCTCGGCACCTGCCACCGGCAAAAGCCTCGATCCGTGCATGAGTTCGAAATCATGCCGAAGCCTCCCGACGAACGCTCACCGCTAACGCCCTGGCCACTCTGGCCGATGCAACTGCGCACCGAAGGCGCACACGAAGAAGGCGGCGTCCGCGACTGGAGCATCGCCACCACCAAGTTCACCGGCCCCAGTTCTGGGTGGGTCCAACAACTGCACGCCGTGCGCGTCGGCCCGGCGCCGACGTTCGAGCCGATTCCCGGCACCGAATTTGTGATGGAAGCCGATCTCGTACTGATTGCGATGGGATTTGTTGGAGCGGTTCGCAACGGAATGATCGATCAGTTGGGAGTGAAACTCGATCCGCGCGGCAACGTGGCCACGAACCCGAACCATATGACGTCGGTGCCCGGAGTGTTCGCGGCCGGCGACATGCGCCGCGGTCAGTCGCTGGTGGTGTGGGCGATCGCCGAAGGTCGGAAAACGGCCGCGAGCGTCGGCCGCTACCTGCAAACCAACGCGATGCCCTTGGCCACACCCCAGATTGCCAACATCGAAAAACAGCCGATTGCTTCATGATTCGTAGGCGCGATCGCCGGGAGCAGCGGACAATCGGCAGCCACGCAAAATATGAATCCGTTTGATCTGGATTAGCGCGCCTCCGCATTTCGCAGGCTGTGCCTCCGCCGCGCCATCCGTCCTACCCTTCGACATGATTGGGCTAAAGACGGCCAACAGGTGACTTGGCTTGAGGCGGCCAAAAGCCCACATTGGATAAGTCCGATTTATACTCCCCATAAATTGCCGCTATTAGCAGAAAGTCGTATGGGTAGCAGCAGAAATATGAGTTGGACGCGCGCTCCTTCGACCGCTAACGTCGAGTTGCTGGCAGAGGAAACGTGCTTGTCATTCGCTACACACACCAGAGAACGAAAAGAAACTGGAGACAAGAAAACAATGGATTGCTTTCATAGAGGATTAGCGTTTATTGCCGCAAGTCTTATGCTCGCATCTTCCGCCGCCGCCCAGGACCAGGCCACAACCCCTCCCCCATCCAACGAGGCGATCCTGCTGCACCTGCAGGCGTTGGAAAAGGAAGTCCAGGATCTCCGCGCGGAGGTCACTGCGCTGAAGAACGCCCCGGCCCCGGACCCCGCATCAGCCTCAACCCCTGCGGCGCCTCCGCCAGCACAGGCATTGGTGGCCACTCCCGGCGCACCGGCCGCAGCGCCGGCGCCTGGCGGATTGGCCGGACTGCTCGGGCCGGTCACCCTGAGCGGCTTTGTCGACACCTACTATGGCTATAACTCGAATCACCCGCCCACGCGGCAGAACGGTTTGCGCAACTTCGATGTGAACACCAATCAGTTCGGCCTGAACATGATCGAGTTGGTTGCCGACAAATCCGTCGACAACACCAACCGCCTCGGCTATCACATCGCGCTCGGGTTCGGGCAAGGGATGAACATGGTGAACTCGGCAAGTCCGACCGAGTTAGGCTTCGATCAGTATCTGAAGGAAGGCTATCTCGAGTACATGGCGCCAGTCGGCAAAGGCCTGCAAATCAACGTTGGAAAATTCGTGACCCCGAACGGCGCCGAAGTCATCGAGAGCAAAGACAACTGGAACTATTCGCGCAGCCTGCTTTTCGCCTGGGCCATTCCTTACTTCCACTTCGGGACGAGCGCCAAGTATGCCTTCAGTCCCAAGTTTGCGGTCACCGGATACTTGGTCAACGGCTGGAACAACACGGTCGACAACAACACCGGCAAAACTGTGGGTGTGAGTTTTGCCTGGACTCCGAACGCCAAACTCAGCATCACGGAAAACTACATGGGTGGACCGGAGCAGAACAACGATAACAAGGATTGGAGGCACCTGCTGGACACGGTGATCACCTATAACCCGACCGCCAAACTTTCGTTCATTGCCAACTACGACTATGGCCACGAGGACATCGGTCTGGCCCAGGAAAAGCCGTTCACCTTGGCCAAGTGGAGCGGCCTGGCGGGCTACGTCAAGTACGCGCCGAACGACAAGTGGGCCGTCGCTCTGCGCGGCGAATACTTCGACGACAACCAGGGCTGGACCACCGGGACCGCTCAGGAACTCAATGAGTTCACCGCCACGTTGCAGCGCACGATTTCGAGCAAACTCATTAGCCGCCTGGAGTTTCGCCGGGATTCGACCGACGCACGGACTTTCCTGCGCGGCCCTGATGGAACCCCAGCCAGCGGACAGAATACCGTCACGCTCGGCTTGGTCTATGCGTTTAGCAGTGCGGACGCCAAGTAACACGGCCGGTAACACGATTGGACGGGCGCGGGCTTTGGGTGCGGACCCTCAGCCAGGACGCTCGAAACGATTTTCGATTTTCCAGAACGACAAACGACAAACTAAGCAACGAACCCAGGAGAACAGCGATGGCAGAAAACTCTGCGGAAATGAAACCTACAGTTGGTTTGACCGGTCTCACAATGAACGCCATGGCCCTGATCGCGCCCGGAGCGTTTCTGTGGCTCACCTTTGCCGGGCAGGCGGCGGCGGGCGCGACCGCACCCTCGATGTGGGCCGGCATCTTGTTTGCCACCTTGTTGTGCCTTGCCACCGCCGTCTGTTACGCGGAAATGGCGAAGCTCTACCCTGGAACCGGCAGTTCGTATTACTTTGCCGAGCAGTCCTTTCTCAATCATGACCAGGCTTGGCCATACGCCCGGCTGGCGAAATTCATCGTCGGCTGGGGCTCGCATCTCTACTACTGGATCTACCCCGGCGTGATGGTTGGCGTCATCGGAGTGATCTCCGGCTATCTGGTCGGGACGCTTTGGCCGAACTTCATGAGCGCCTCCAATCCCGGCCCCATGTTCATGATGGCGGTTGCCGTCGCGTTCTCGTTTGGCGTGTCCTATATCGCGCACCGCGGCATTACCGGCTCGACCTCGGTCAACATCGCGATCAACGTGATTCAGATCAGTGCTCTGATTGTGTTCGCGGTGGTCGCGCTCGGCTACCGGATGAACCATCCCCCTGGCAGCGAGGCTTTCCAGTTTGACGCGCAAACCAGTGCCGCGTACAAGTACGAGTTTGCGACCACGTCCCAGACGGTGAACGGCCAAGCGACCGATGTCATCACACGAGACGCGAACGGTATCCCGCAGCCCAAGTTGGATGCGGCTGGCAAGCCCGTGCCCTATCACATCGGTTATCCGGAGAAGGATGCGAGCGGCGCTTTTGTCGCTCATCCCACGGCACGCTCGGTCGTCAGCATGCACAGTTTTGGCTGGATGTTTGTGCAGGCCACCATTGCCATCCTTATTCTCGTCGGATTTGAATCGGTGACCTCGATGGGAGGCGAGGCCAAGAACGCCAAACGCGATGTCCCGATCGCGGTTATCGTCTCGCTGCTGGTGCAAGGCTGTTTGTGTTATCTGTTCGAATATTTTGCCGCCAATTACTTTCTCAACAGCGGCTATCCGATGAGTTTTGCCGGAGCGTCGGCGGCGCCCATCGGAGACATGATGACCATGGTCGGCGATGCGCTATTCGGCGCCGGGCGCGGACGCATCTTCATGCTGGCCGAGGCGGCCACCGTATTTCTGGCGCTGATTGGCACCACGCTCTCTTGTATCAACACCGGGGCGCGCGTGACCTACGCCATGGGCAAAGACCGGGAGGTGCCGGAACACTTTGGCCTGCTGCATTCCAAGAACCTGACGCCACATAAGGCCATTTGGATGCTGGCGGCCATTTCCGCCGTGGTCGGGTGCATCACGGTGCTGGTGTTTTTTGGCAACGGCGCCGCTCCCACGGATTCGGCCATCCAAGCCTTGCCGCACGGCTTCTGGTCCAGTTTCGGATACACCACCCATGACAAAATGGCGGCGTTGCCGAATACTTTCCTGACCATGACGCTGGCTTCGAATTTCGGCACGTTCTTGCTCTACATGCTGAGTTGCCTGACTTGCATCGTCTGCTATCACAAGCACCCGCAGTTCAAGGTGGTGCGTCATCTGGCGGTTCCCGTGTTCGGGCTACTCGCCAACCTGGCTTGCATGGCGTTTTATTTGATTGGCCCCTTCATGGGCTATGGCACCAAGTTAGAGCCGCTGCTGGCGTTGGGCATCGCGCTGGTCTGGGGCATCTACGGCGGAATTTATTTCTTCCGCATGAGCAAGAGCTCCGGCCGCACAACCCTGATTCAAGACCGGGCGACAACGACCGCATTGATCTAAGCAGCGGAGAAAGACATGAACCACTAAGGACACGAAGGATCACGAAGGCTTTTTCGTCTCGAGAATTTCCTTCGTGTACCGGAGCCTGCCCTGAGCGCAGTCGAAGGGTGTCCTTTGTGGTTCAAGCTTTTTCGCAAATTCATCCACTACCCGATTTCGGATTACTTGTGTGACCCAGTCTTTCGGTAAGATATTCCCATCCCGAAGCCGAACAGCGTCGAAGGGCAGGCCGTTGGCTGTTCGCCGTACTTTACATGCTGGATATTGAATTCTCCGAACTCTCCGATACGGGCCGCGTGCGCACGCACAATGAGGACTATGTTGGTCACGTGGCTCCCGGCTCTCCCGCGCAAACGCGCTCGCACGGATGGCTTTTCGCCCTGGCCGATGGCGTCGGCGGCCAGCGCCAGGGCGAAGTGGCTTCGCGGGCGGCGGTGCAGGAAGCGCTTGCCGGATTCCGCCGCGCGAAAGACGGAGCCTTGCATAAGGATGTGGTCACCGAGCTGGTGCGAGCCGCCAACGCGCGCGTCTGCGAATCCGAAGCTCTCTCCGGCCGCTCCGGCACCGGCATGGCTTCCACCATTGTCGTCGTAGCGTTACGATTCGACCGCGCCACGGTGGCTCACGTCGGCGATTCCCGTTGCTATCTGATCCGGAGCGGCGACGCTCAGCTGATCACCCGCGATCACACCGTCGCCGCCGACCAGGAGCGCCTCGGTCTCGTTACGGCCGAAGAGGCCGCCGAGTCTTCCGCCCGCCACGTTCTTAGTCGCTCACTCGGCATGAACCTTTTCGTAAACGTCGATATCGACGAGGTCCAGCTATTAGCGGGCGATGTGCTGCTGCTCTCGTCCGACGGGCTGCACGGCGCGGTCACCGCCGCCGAAATGGCCGAGGCCGCGCGCCGCCACCGCAATCTCGCGCTCGCCGCCCAGGAGCTCGTCGACCGCGCCAATGAACAGGATGGCGGCGATAACATCAGTTTGCAGCTCATTCGCGTCCGCAGCGTCGAACGCATGGGGATGTACCGGGGCCGCCCGTATAAGCTACGCTGAGACGAAGCTGAATCTAGCATCGCACTCTATCCTTACGCCTTTTTTACGAAAGTTCTGACATGATGGCGGCAGATGGATTAGATTGGAGCTTCGCCGCTTGCCGAGCGCCTTTGACGCAGATTCACTCACAGATTTACTCACGATGACTGTCCTTCACGCCGGCGACCAACTCGATCATTACCGCATCGATAGCCTGGCTGCCCGCAGCGGCATGGCCTCCATCTTCCGCGCCACCGATCTCAACAACGGCCGCCGCGTTGCCATCAAAATTCCCCATCCCGAAGTCGAGGGCGATCCCGCTCTGTTCGATCGTTTCCGCCGCGAGGAAGAAATCGGCAAGCTGATGGACCATCCCGGGGTGATGAAGGTCTTCTCCGACAACGACCGCAGCCAGGTCTACATGGTGATGGAGTGGGTCGAGGGCCGGCTGCTAAGGAAGATCCTCGGCGAACAGCCGAAGCTGCCGCCGGAGCGCGCCATTCGGATCACGCTGCGCATCCTCGATGCGCTCGACTACATTCACTCGCACGGCGTTGTGCATCGCGACCTGAAGCCCGAAAACGTGATGGTCGACGAGCACGACAACATCAAGCTCATCGATTTCGGCATTGCGGGCAACGCCGGCGCCCGCCGCATCACCTTCGCCAAGTTCTCTCCGACCATGGGCACGCCCGACTACATTTCTCCCGAACAGGTTAAAGGACAGCGCGGCGATGCGCGCAGTGATCTGTATGCGCTCGGCGTGATTTTCTACGAGATGCTGACGGGCAAAGTGCCCTTTTCCGGCGCGAATCCCCTCCTCATCATGAACGATCGCCTGCTGAACAATCCCGTTCCGCCGCGGGAAGTCGATCCCGCCGTCACCCCGCAATTACAGGAGATCATCTATCGTGCCCTGGAGCGTGATCCGAAGAATCGTTACGCCAGTGCCCGCGATTTTTCCCGCGATCTGGAGCATCCCGAGCAGGTGGGAGTCACCGAGCGCCCGGAATTCCGCAACTGGAAGGACCGCCGGACCCCATGGGCGAAGAAGGTCCTTTTTTACGTGCTGATCGCACTGATTCCGATTGTGATCTTCGGCCTGTTGCTGTACGTCGCGCGCCACAGCTAAAACCTTTAACCACGGGGTGCACAGAGGAACACGGGGGAAATCTTGTGTGGGTTACCCCGTGTTCCTCTGTGCACCCCGTGGTTAAGGTTTTTGACGTTCAGCGGCAGACTCACCGCGGCAGGAATTCGTCGCCGCGAATGTCCAGCTCCGGATAAGCGCCAGCGCCTAACTCGAACAGATCCATTCCCTGCAACTCGCCTTCTCGTCCCACCCGCTGGCGGTAGACGCGATTCAATAACCAGTTCAATCCATAGGAAAGCGGCAGCACGAAACCGAGCAGCGTGCCGATTCCCACGACCTGCGCCAGCCACTGTCCAGGCGGCCCCGCATCCGCCAGCAGCGCGACCGCCAGCACCCCCCAGATCCCGCCCGCTGCATGAACGGAAACCGCGCCGCCCGGGTCGTCAATCGCGAGCCGGAACTCCAAAAAGTCCGCGACCCAAACCACCAGGATTCCCGCCACGCCGCCGACAATCATGGCCGCTGCCGGCTTCAGCAATGCGGCCGCCGCGCTGCTCGCAACCAGGCCCGCGATCCATCCGTTGGCGATGAGCGACGCGTCGGGCCGCCCGAACCTCGCTCGCGTCACCACCGCCGCCGTCAATCCAGACGCCGCAGCGCACAGCGTGGTATTGATCGCAATCAGCACCGCGCGCCCGGGCTCCACGCCCAGAAACAACATCGCCCCGGCGGAATTCAACGCCATCCATCCGATCCACGCGAACACGCATCCCAGAAGTACCACCACCACGTTGTGTCCGGGCAGCGCGACCGGCATGCCTTCGGCCGAGAACTTCCCGCGCCGCGGTCCCAGAATCCACGTGATCGACAACGCCGTAACCCCGCCCAGCACCTGAATTGTGCTCGAGCCTCCGCCATCCACGAAGCCCCGGCCCAAGCCGCAGTTCACCCCGAGTTGTGCGAGCCATCCTCCGCCCCAGGCCCAGTGCGCAAACAACGGATACGTCCACCCCGCCAGCAGCGCCGTCGATGCGCAGATTGCGCCGAGCCGCCAACGGTCCGCGCCTGAACTCAAAGGAATCAACCCCGCCAATCCGACGCTGAATATCTGCAGCAAGGCCACCAGCGCCACCGGAGAAAGATCCAGCCGCAGCCCGCGCAGAAAGAAGGGCTCGGCGGCAATCCACCCCCAGGTTTTTCCTGCAACGACCAACCCATGATCCGGCCGGCCCGCGGCGCCTTGCCACGCGAAACCGACGATCACGTATACCAACGCTGCCACTGCCGTCACCGAAAGCGCCCCCACCATGGCGTGGGCTGCGCTCCGCGACCTCCCCAACCCCGAATTGATCAGCGCCAGGCCCGCGCCGGCAAATGGAACCAGAAGGATGAGGAGCAAGCAGAACACCGCGGATACTTCCGAGAGGGCAACAAGAGAAGGAGCCACGAAAGGCGTCACTCTCCTTCCATCTGCAGAACCAGATGAGCACGCACCGTCAGCGCGAGCCCGAACAACTCTACCGCTATGCCGGCCAGCACAAATCCGACGCGCTCACCGGCCGATGGCAGCAGCACGACGGCGCCCACCACAATCGCCCATCCCGCAACCAGCAATAAGAGGCCCGCGACCTTCATATTCTGTTATCCCCGAGAACTCTAACGCGCTTGCATTTGGTCCAACCGCTAAAGCTAATGCGGCAGTGGACGCAGCGTCCAATCGATTTTTTTCATTGTACCTAGAAACGAAACCTGGAAAGGAAAAGGCCAAGCGAAGCTGGCATTCCTGATAGCATAGCGGGACGCCACGACCTATGAGAAACCTGCTCAATCACCTCGTCGCACACCGCAGCGGCGCGCTCTTCCTTCTAACCATCGCCGCGTTCCTGGAAGTCTACGGCGACTCCTGCTTTCAGTCGGCGCTCTATCGCGCTTCCGGAATGAGCCGCGCCCTGGCCTTTGCCGGTGGGGCACTGTCACTCGCCGTCTACGGACTGCTGGTCAACGCACCCCGCTGGGAGTTCGGCAAACTGCTTGGCGTCTACGTTGTCCTTTTCTTCCTTCTGGCGCAGATCGTGGCCCGAGTAAAGTTCGGCCAGACCCCAACGCCCGCCATTCTGATCGGCGGAGCGCTCATTGTCGCTGGGGGCGTAATCATCTCGGTCTGCTGATAGCGATCGGGATAGCGGCCGGTTGTCGTTCGTCAAAACTTCACGCCGAGATCTTGCCAGAATACAAGGCCATCCCGACAACGGCGTCCACCCCCAGCGCGTCGAGGTCGTCGATCTCTCGTTGAGTTGTAATGCCACCAGCGGCCACTAACCGCCGCGAGGTCGATTGCCGGATTGCTTTGACCGTCTCCATCGGGATTCCGCCCATCAACCCCTCGGTATCGATATGCGTGTAAAGAAAAGTCTCGCAGAACGGTTCGAGCGCACGAATCATGTCGAACGCGGTAAGGGCCGTCTCTTTGCGCCAGCCGTCGGTCGCAACCCGGCCCCCTCGGGAATCGACGGCAAACACCAGCGCCGCGGTGCCAAGTATACTGGCCAGCGTGGAAGCGAACTGCGTGTTGATCTTGCCGTCTTCCAACAACGCAGAGCCGAGGATGACCTTGCGCGCACCCGCCTCTAGAACTTCCTGCGCTGTTTCGAGGCTGCGAATCCCGCCGCCCACCTGGCAGTTGAGCCGTTGCACAATCTGATTCACCAGGAGCCGGTTATTCCCAGCGCCCCGGGCGGCGTCGAGGTCGATCATCTGCACCAGCGGATACTTGGAGAAGCGCTCGATCCAATAGTCGAAGTTGTCGAACTCCAGAGCTTTCTTCTCGCCCTGCACCAACTGCACAATTTTGCCCGCCATCAGATCGATCGAAGGAATCAGCATGGCCACCTCACCGCGACGCCGGCGTCGTGCAATTCGCGCTTCAGTTGCGCGATGTCCTCGATGCCGAAGTGAAAGATGGAGGCGGCCAGCGCCGCGTCAGCGCGTCCGTCGCGGAACACCTCGATGAAGTCGAGCGCCGATCCTGCGCCCCCGGAGGCAATGACGGGAATCGAAACCGCCTCGGCCACCTCGCGTACTAACTGGCAGTCAAACCCGGATTGAGTTCCGTCCCGGTCCATCGAAGTCAGCAGGATCTCGCCCGCTCCGCAAGCCGCCGCTTCCCGTGCCCATTGAATCGCATCCCGGCCCGTGGGCGTGCGTCCGCCAGCGACGAATACTTCAAAACCTCCGTCAGTTTTTCTAGCATCAATAGCCACCACCACCGCCTGCGAACCAAAACGCCCTGCGATCCCGCCGATCAACGCGGGGTTGCGCACGGCGGCCGAGTTGATGGCGATCTTGTCCGCGCCCGCATCGAAGACCGCGGCGGCATCTTCGAGCTGGCGAATTCCCCCGCCCACCGTGAACGGAACAAACAGCGAGCGCGCGGTGCTGCGGACCGCCTCCAGCATGGTGCGCCGGTTTCCGTTGGTTGCGGTAATGTCGAGCAGCACGATTTCATCGGCGCCGTTGCGGGCGTGGGCCGTGGCACACTCCGCCGGATCGCCCGCGTCGCGTAGATTCTTGAACCGCACGCCCTTCACGACGCGGCCGCCGTCCATGTCGAGGCAGGCGATGATACGTTTGGTCAACACATTAGACCTCGCAGATCGGACCTCGCAGATCAGACCTCACAGAAATTCTTCAGAATCGCAAGCCCCACTTCGCCCGATTTCTCGGGATGGAACTGCACCCCGAAGATGTTGCCGCGCTCGACCGCCCCGGCAAACTGCAGCCCGTATTCGCTGGCCGCCGTCATTCCAGCCACCACCGGCGCATGAAAAGAGTGGGTGTAGTACACAAATGAGTCCTGTGCGATGCCGCGCAGTAACCGCGAGCCTTGCTGAACTCTCAAAGAATTCCAACCAACGTGCGGCGACTTCACCGAGGACGGAAACTGCCGGCATCTGCCAGGAAAGATTCCCGCTCCCGCAACCTCGGCGCACTCCTCACTCCCTTCGAAGAGCCACTGCATTCCCAGACAGATTCCGAGCAACGGTTTGCCTGCGCCGGCGGCTTGCAACAAGGCCTCGCGCAAACCGGTGCGGTTCAGAGCTTGCAAAGAGGAAAAATGCCCCACTCCAGGGAATACGATCTTGTCCGCCGTTGCCACAGTCTCAGGCTGGTCGGTCACGACGACCTCAGCGCCGAGATAGTCGAACGCCTTCTTCACCGAATTCAGGTTGCCGGCGCCGTAATCGACGATGGCGATCATAGGAGTCCCTTCGTGCTCGGGAGCATGCGGCCCAGGCGGCGGTCGCGGGAACACGCCACGCGCAAGGCTCGTGCAAACGCTTTGAAGAGCGCTTCGATCTTGTGGTGGCTGGAGCGTCCGTAAAGCACGCGCGCGTGAACATTGGCGCGCGCGCCCCGGGCAAAGCCCTCGAAGAAATCGTTGACCAGCTCCGCCTGCAGATCCCCCACTCGCGTCGCGCGAACCTTGGTATCGACCACGGCGGCCGCGCGTCCACCGAAATCCACCGATGCCAAGCCGAGAGTTTCATCCATGGGCATGACGAAGTAACCGGCGCGCAGAATGCCGCGGCGATCACCCAATGCGCGGTTGAAGACCTCGCCCAGAGCAATGCCGACGTCCTCCACGGTGTGGTGCTGATCCACATCCAGGTCGCCCACCGCCGTGAGCTTCAGGTCGAACGCACCGTGCCGCGCAAACAGTTCCAGCATGTGGTCAAGAAAACGGATTCCAGTCGAGACCTCATACTTCCCGCGACCTTCAATCGTGAGCGCAATTTGAATTTCCGTTTCCGCAGTCTTGCGGTGCAGCTTGGCTTTTCTCACGCCCTCACCTCACGGTGTTCCCTGAGTTTTGCGACCACATCGCGCAGCGCGCCAATCAGAGTCCGCGTATGTTCGCTCGATCCCACCGTCAGGCGCACGCAGCCCTCGCATTGTGCGTCGGAGTTCCGATCACGCACCAGGATTCTCCGAGCACGCAAAGCTTGCACGAATTCCGCGTGGGCGTCGCCGATGCGCACCAGCACAAAGTTGGCGCGGCTCGGCCAGTAGTGCAGACCGAGACTTCTGAGTTCCTGCTCCAAGATTCCGCGGCCGCACTGCACTTCGGCGACGTACTGCTCGACATACTCTTGATCGTTCAGCGCCTCCGGCAACGCCGCCAGCGCGACTGCATTCACGTTGTAGGGCGAAGCGACGCGGCGCACCATCGCCATCTGTCCCGCATCTCCAGCAAGAATCCCGATGCGAAGACCCGCCAACCCGTAGGCTTTGGAAAAGGTGCGCGCCACGAAAAGATTCTCTGGCCGAGCGGCGTGGTGAAGGATCGTCTCTCCATGAAACTCAAAATAAGCTTCGTCCACCAGAACCGCTGCCTGGGGTGCCGCTTGGGCAATCTGAAGTAAGACCTCGGATGCCACCGCCGCTCCCGTTGGATTGTTCGGATTCGCTATCGCGATGAGCCGTGTACGTGGGCTGAGCTGCGACAATAGATCTTCCAAAGGAAAGGCAAAGTTCTCGCCGGAGAGAACCTGGACCACGCGAGCGCCTTCAGCCTGAACGAAGATGGCATACAGCGCAAACGTCGGCACGACGATGATCGCTTCGTCTCCGGGATCGAGATAGGTCGAGCAAAGCAGATGAATGGCCTCATCCACGCCGTTCGTGAGCAGAACCTGAGCCGTATTGAGTCCGAGAAAATCAGCGGCCTCGCGTTCCACCGGCGCGCGCTCGGGATAGCGTGCCAGGGCTTCGGCATCCAGCGAACGCAGCCGTACCAACACACGCGGCGAGCATCCGATCGTGCTCTCGTTGAAATCAAGACGCAGTCCTTGGCGGCCAGCCAGGGGAGGCCGATAGGCATGCAAACTCTTCACGGCGGCGCGGGCCTCAAGCATAAGAGGACCTCACTCGCAACGATTCCGCGTGTCCGCGCAAGCCCTCGGCTTCGGCAAGCGTCATCGCCGGAGCCGCGATGCGGCGAATCCCTGCGCGCGAAACTTCCTGGCACGAGATGATGCGGACGTAATCCAGCACGCTCAGGCCGCCACGCACGCGAGCCATCGCTCCCGTAGGTAAAACGTGGTTCGGACCCGAGATGTAGTCGCCGGCGGACTGGGGCGTGAATTCGTTTACAAAAATGGACCCCGCATTCCGTACTGCCGGTTCGAGCGCCGACGGCAGCGTGAGATGCTCGGGCGCGATGCGGTTCGCGGTCTCGACCGCCTGATCGAGCGAAGCAACCAGAAGGATGGCCCCGTGACGGGAAAGTGACTCGGCAGCAATTGGATTAGCCCGCGTGCGCCGCTGCACTTCCGTCTGTACAGCCTTCGCGAATCGACGCGAGCTCGTAAGCAAGATGCAGAGCGCGTCGGGATCATGCTCGGCCTGCGCCACCAGGTCAGCTGCAATGAAAACCGGGTCGCCCTCGCCGTCGCCTTCCTTACTGATGAACACGGCTTCGGTAGGGCCAGCCAGAAACTCGATCGCGCAATCGAACGCAACCAGTTTCTTGGCCGCAGTTACGTACCGGTTGCCGGGACCAACGATCTTGTTCACGCGCGGAATGCTCGTCGTCCCATAGGCCAGCGCTGCGATTGCCTGTGCCCCGCCAACGCGGTAGAACTCGCGCACGCCAAGATATGCGGCTGCCGCCAAAGTAGCCTGGGCCGGGCGTGGAGACACCACACGAATCCGCGGCACGCCGGCAACCTGCGCCGGAATTACCGTCATCAGCAACGTGGAAGGCAATGGATAGCGCCCGCCGGGAACGTAGCACCCCACCGCTTCTATGGGGCGGACTAACTGTCCTACGCGAACTCCGGGCTGAATTTCGCGCCGCCACTCCTCCGGTTTCTGCCACTCGCAGTAAGTGCGAATGTTGCCAGCGGCCTGCGCGATCGCGTCCTGCAGTTCCGGGCGAGTTTTCCGCCATGCTTCATGCAGGTCAGCCTCGGGCACGCAGAGAGGTTCGCCGCGGCCCAACCCGTCCCACCGCTCCGCGTATCGTCGTAAGGCAGAATCGCCTTTCCGCCGGACATTGCTCACGATGCGCCGCACCGCCGGCTCAACCTCGGCCAGATCGTGCGCGCCCCGCTGCTCCAGCGCACGCACAAGCCGATCTCGCTTAAGGCCTTCGAGCATGCGCATCTTCATCACATCACCACCTTGTTCAGCGGATACTCGACGATCCCTTGCGCATTCGCGAGCTTGAGCTGCGGTATCAATGTCCAGGCGGTTTGCTCTTCGATGACGGTATTGATCGCAACCCATTCGCCATCGGCCAAGGGCGCGACGGTAGGATTCTTCAGCGCCGGCAACAAGCCCAGAACCGCGGCCAAATCCGGCTTGCGCACATTGAGCATCAGCCCAACCCGGCCCTGAGCGGCCATCGCCCCGCAGAGCATCACCGCCAGGTTTTCGATCTTGCGCCGCCGCGCGGGATCGGCCCACGCCGCCTTGTTCGCGACCAGTTGCGTGTTTGACTCCAGCACCGTTTCGATGATTCTCAGATGATTCGCGCGCAGCGAACTGCCCGTCTCCGTGACTTCGACGATGGCATCGGCCAGCAACGGCGGCTTCACCTCCGTCGCGCCCCAGGAGAACTCCACCCGCACCGGCACGTTCCTGCTGGCAAAGTAATTCTGCGTGAAACTCACCAGTTCGGTGGCTACGATGCGGCCCGCAAGGTCGTCGGGCTTCTGGAAAGCGGAATCCTCGGGCACGGCCAGCACCCACTTCACTTTGCCCATGCTCTGTTTCGCATAGATGAGGTCGGTCACGCTGACTACTTCGAGGCCGCTTTCCAGCACCCAGTCCAGGCCGGTCAAGCCCGCGTCCAGCGCGCCGTGCTCGACATAGCGCGCCATTTCCTGCGCCCGAATGAGCAGGCATTCGATTTCAGGATCGTCGGTTGCGGCGCAGTAGGAGCGCGGGTTGGTGTAGACTCGCAGCCCGGCGCGCGTGAACAGGCTGAGCGTCGCTTCCTGCAAACTTCCTTTGGGAATACCCAGACGAAGTTTCATCGCCGCGCCTCTTCTTCGACAGCCAGGGCCGCCGCGCCCAGCGGCAACTCCTGCGTGAAGCACGATCTGGAGCCCGTATGGCAAACCTTGCCTGCGCCTAACACCCGGACCCGCAGCAGCACTGTGTCGCGGTCGCAGTCCGTCCATGCCGCCACCACCTCCAGGCGATTCCCGGAGGTTTCTCCTTTGGTCCACAGCGTCCGCCGGGTGCGGCTGTAGAACGTGACGAAGCTCGTCCGCAAGGTTGCCGTCAGCGCTTCGCGGTTCATGAAGCCAACCATCAGCAACTCCCCGGTGGCCGCGTCCTGAATCACGGCGGGCGCCAAGCCTTGCATTTTGTCGAAATCGATCTCCATGGCAATCTCCTCTTTCCATTCGTTCCCGGTGCTCCGAACGCCCGCAACAGAAATAAAAAAACCCGCTGTTGCGTGGTTCGCATCAGCGGGATCGGAGTTCCTATGACTGCTTCAGGCTATCATCCGTCGTTCTCCGCCGACACGCTCATCGCATGGTGATGATGATGGTGACGGTGGGAGTTCGACGAGATCATAACGATTCGACCTTAGGGCACTCCGCTTCTCTCCGTCAATCGAATTCCACGCCGTCGCCGTGGCAGAAATCAAGAACTCTGCAATTCGTCGCGCGGCGGCCATCTCGACCGTCGCCGAGTGGAGCGGATAAGTCCTGTTAAGAAAATCACTTAGCACTTCAGGGATTCGTCCCGCGAAAATCAGCATCACAAATTTGAATTGTCTCGATCAATTCTTTGCGTGCGCATCCTGCCCGCAAAACGCCCGCAAAACGAAAGATTGAATCTAAAATCGACAATGTCAATCGAAGTGGTTAGGATCACGCGAATGTCACTGACTCAGAACCAGAAGAACCGGACTTGTTGTTGCATGTGTTGTCGCATGTGCGCATCCGTGTCTTCTGGCACTGGGAGGTTGCTGACCTAGAAATTTCTTAGCATCGGCATATTTCAAACCCATCGCCAGAGAAAGCTGGCGATGGGTTTTTCTTTTTATGGCTAAAACTGACCAGGAAACGAAAACGCAAAGAGTCGAACGCCTGAAGCGGGAGAAGAATCCCTGGGAAGGCCTCGAGGAGATTCGCCGTTTCGCGCGCGACGGGTTTGATTCCATCCCGCCGGGAATGGCTGGGCACGTACTTCCGCTGGTGGGGCATTTACACGCAGGGCGACGGAGCCGGCGTGGTCGGGGGCAAAGGCGGTGAAGGCAAGGCGGTGCCGCGCTTCATGGTTCGTATCCGGATCGCGAATGGCCTGCTCACCTCTCACCAACTCCGAACCATCGCGGGCCTTACCCGCCGTTTTGCGCGCGGAATCGCCGACATCACGGTTCGGCAAAACATCCAGCTGCATTGGGTAACCATCGAAAGCCTGCCCGAAATCCTGGGAGCCCTCTGGGGATGCGGCCTGAATACTCTGGCCGCCTGCGGCGATGTCACCCGCAACATCACAGGCTGCCCGGTCGCAGGGGTTGACAGGGACGAGATCTGCGACGCCTCTCCACTCGCGCTCGGAGCCACGCGCATCTTCACCGGCAACCCCGAGTTCTACAACCTGCCGCGCAAATTCAAGATCTCCATCACCGGATGCCGCGTGTGGTGCGCGTATCCGGAGATCAACGACATCAGCCTGACTGCGACCGAGCGGACGGTCCGCGGCAACCCGGAGGTGGGATTCTCGCTGCGGGTCGGCGGCGGGCTTTCCACCGATCCCCACTTCGCCACGCGTTTGGATGCCTTTGTGCGCTGGCACGAAGTCCAATCCGTGCTCCGAGCGATTGCGGAACTGTTCCGGGAATCGGACGTGCTTCGCGAGCATCGCGAGCGGGCCCGCTTGAAATTCCTCTTTCTGCGCAACGGCTGGACTGCCGAGGATTTCCAGAAAGAACTCGAGCGGCGGCTGGGCTACACCCTGGAACCAGGGGTCGAGGAGAAGATTCCCGACGATGTTTACCGCGACCACATTGGAATCCATCCGCAAAAACAGCCTGGGTACTGCTACGTGGGCGCGTCGGTACTGAGAGGCCGCATCACCGCCGACCAGATGCTTGCTGCCGCGGATCTCGCCGACCGTTTTGCAAATGGCGAGCTGCGAACCACGAACATGCAAAACCTTCTCATCGTGAACGTGCCCCAACTGCAGGCGGAATCGCTGGCCAAAGAACTGGCTGGAATCGGACTTCAAGTAGGAGGTTCGCCGTTTGGGCGTGGCGTGGTCGCCTGCACTGGGACCGAGTTCTGCAAGCTCGCCATCACCGAAACTAAGAGCTTCTCCCGATGGCTGGTCGACGAACTCGACGAGCGCCTGCCCGGATTCGCGCAGCACCTCAGGCTGCACGTTACGGGCTGCCCCAATAGCTGCGGTCAGCACTGGATTGCCGACATCGGAATCGAGGGCAAGAAGATCAAGGTCGGCGAGCAGATGTTCGATTCGTACTACTTCTGCCTCGGTGGCGGGGTTGGCCTGCACCAGTCCCTGGCGCGTCCGGTTGGGTATCGGTGCCTGGCCACCGAGGTTCCCGATGCGATTGAGCGTCTGCTGCACCGCTATCTCGAGCGGCAATTGCCGGGCGAAAATCTGCGCCAGTTCTTTGCCCGCCACAACGACGACGAATTGCGCACATTCCTGGCAGGAGAAGCGCTGGAGGCAGCCGTCCGGGATGTTCCCGCCGGACTGGTGCCACACGGTATTGAAGGTTGAATTCGAGCTGGTTTCATAAATGGTCTTTGGGAAGGGCACGGCTTCAGCCGTGCCGCCCAGACCCAACAAACACGCGGGCTTTAGCCCCTGAGGGATGTACCTTCCGGGTTGAAAGGCATTTATGAAACCAGTTCTCGTTGAAGGAGGTCAGGGTCGTATGAAAGGCAAAGTCTATCTGGTTGGCGCCGGGCCCGGAGATCCGGAATTGCTCACGCTGAAAGCGGCGCGCGTGCTGAAAAATGCGGACGCGGTGCTGCACGATGATCTGGTGGGTCCGCAGGTCCTTGACTTCGCTCCGCCCCAGGCCCAGCGCTACAACGTCGGCAAGCGCTGCGGAAAAGCGACCATCAGCCAAGCGGAGATCAATTTCCTCATGGTGCGTCTGGCCTCTCTGGGGCTTCAAGTGGTGCGGCTAAAGGGCGGAGACCCTCTGGTGTTCGGGCGTGCCGCAGAGGAAATTGCGGCTCTCCGCCAAGCCGGCATCGAATTCGAAATCGTGCCCGGTATTACGGCCGCTCTGGGAGCCTGTGCGTCGGCAGAGATTCCATTGACGGACCGCCGTTCCTCTCACGCCCTCATCTTTCTCGCCGGGCATCACGCGGTGGAGAGCGATCCGACCAACTGGCAGGCGCTGGTTTCGAGCGGAGCCACCCTGGTGATCTACATGCCTGGTTACCAATACGGAGAGATCTCAACAAAGCTCCGCGCGGCGGGATTGGCAGTCGATACACCTTGCGCCGTAGTTTCGCGCGCCACCACGGCGGAAGAACAGGTCTTTACGACCGACCTGGAAAACCTGCCGGGAGCGCCGCAGTTGCCGGCTCCGACTCTGCTCGTGATCGGCGAAGTAGTACGGCATGCGGCTCACAACGCATCATTCAAACGGTCGATTTCAAGGAATTCCAATTTCCTGCAACAGAACTTCCCGGTGGAACCGGTTCATTCACTGATTGATGAAGGGCGGACAGCATGAAGTCAGAAGCGGAAAGAATCCATCTGCTGGCAGAGCAGTGGAGCGCTCAAGACGTGTTGCGTTGGGCATTTACCGCATTTCGGAACCACGTCGAAATTGCCTCGGGGTTTGGCGTCGAAGGAATGGTGTTGATAGATATCGCCGCGCGTCTGCAGCCGGCTCTGCGCGTGTTCACCCTGGATACCGATTTCCTGTTTCCCGAAACCTACTCCCTCATCGAGCAAGTGGAGAAGCGATACGGAATCGCCGTCGAGCGGCTGAAGCCGGCGCTCACGCCCGAAGAACAGGAACTGCGTCACGGCGCGAAACTCTGGAGCCGCGCCCCGGATGCGTGCTGCAACCTCCGCAAAGTCGAGCCGCTGCGTAACAAACTGTCCCGGCTGCAGGCTTGGGTCACGAGCATCCGCCGCGATCAAACGCCGGTCCGCGCGACGGCGCGCAAAGTCGAATGGGATTCCAAATTTCACCTGGTGAAGGTCAATCCCCTGGCCGACTGGACCTCCGAAAGGGTCTGGCATTACGTTCGGGAACACAACGTTCCCTACAATCCTCTCCACGACCAGAACTATCCGAGCGTCGGATGCACCCATTGCACGCGCGGCGTTCTGCCTGGAGAAGATCCCAGGTCAGGACGATGGGCAGGCTTCCAGAAGACCGAGTGCGGCCTGCACGGGCCTGCGCAGGACAACGGTCTGGTTTCCGAAATCGCGCCCGTAGGTTCGAGGCCGGTCGCGAACGAGTAGGGCAGCCGGGCAGCCTCCAAGTCGCTGCTTCACGTCGCTGCTTCACACAAGGGTGCCCTCTGGCAGGCTGCGGAAAAAGTCGCGTTCCATGCGGCAGCGGCCCTCAGCGGCTAAAGCCGTTGACCAAAACACGCCAGTTATGCAGCGCTGAAGCGCTGCTCCACCCAAAATCAAGTGCAACATCGAGTTTTTCCGCCGCCTGCTAGGACCGGCACCCAAACCTACCTCGGCAAGCTTACCTCGCCAAACCCTGGCGATCCCTGCAGGCTCGCGGCGTTCCTCAGTGACCGCCCAACAGAATTACCGTCTCGGTCGCATAGGTGCCCCGCAGAATACCGATGCGAACTTTCCCGGTCTTGTCCGCCAGCTCGGCGGCCAGTTCCATTGGCGTCCGGACGGCTTTGCCATCCACAGACTTGATCAGGTCGCCAGGTTTCAGCGACGCCATCTCCGCGACGCTTCCCGGCTCGATCGACAGAATTTTCGCTCCGTCGAATTCCTGGGGCGCAGCCACAATGCCCAGCGGATGGACCTGCATCCCGCGACTCGGCCCTGGCACACTCGCCGGTGTCCGAGCCGGCTGAGGAGCGGACGTCACCGGAGTCGGAGATTGGCTCTCAGCAGGCGTCTCAGACGTTTGTCCTTCGGAAGGCGCAGACTTGGTTTTATGCCAAGGCCGAATCCAAGAACGATGGGACCCGGACTTAGTCTTGGATTCCTTCGGAGCCTTGGGCTCTTTCGGAGCCTTGGGCTCGGGCGGAGGGAAGTTACCGCCAAAGCGAAAAGCGATTCCGACAGCGGCGCGGAGGTCGCTTTGGTTCGCGGCGCCGAAGTTGTTCAGGTGGCGGGCGAAGACATAATCGACTGGCCCAAGTTGAACTCCGACATGACGGAGGAACCAATAATCAACGCCGCCGCCCGCAGCTAGCGCCAGCGACGTATCGGACACGGTATTCCCGGCGGCAAGAATATGCGCCGAGTCTTGACCCACCAGGCCGTGCACAAAGCCCGTGAGTTTCTTGGAGCGATCTCCAATCGTGAAACGCGGTCCAAGCCCCCAGGATTTATCGTCGCATTTCAAACCCGATACACCACCGCAATCGTTAAGCCAGTGGCCGCTGAAATCCCCCTCCAGGGCGAGGTGATGAAACGAGAATACCGAGGCGGAAAAGTCCCAGCCAGCTGTGAGCGCCAGCCGCTGCTTGGAGGTCAGGTCCCCGCTCGACGGCACGTCAAAATTCAGGTACGAGTAGCCGCCGAATACATCGACGGCCGGAATGTTCTGCGCGGAAGCAATGCCCAGAAGAAAGAGGACTGACAGAGCGAAGTGGACAAGATTTTTCATATTCCCGATTACTCCTCCAGAGAATACAACCTGGCACAATTGCCTAAATATAACAGCCATCGCCGTCAACAATTACATGTGGAAGCGGGGCTATGCCCCGCTTTGGACGGGGCAAAGCCCCGTCCCCACACAATCGTCGCCGCCGGCTCCAACGTTAGAACGTGATCCGTACTCCAAACTCCATTTGCCGCGGAGCCCCGTTCGCGTACGTGCCCGAACCGGCCAGAACCCGGTCCAGCCGCGAAGTGCAGAACGTGGTTGAGTTGCCGCAGAAACCCGCCGAACTTGCGTTGTTCAGCGCACTGCCGGGCGCGCCGTTCAGCACGCCGCTCAGTTGGTTCCCCGCGCCCCCAAAGTTGGCAAAGTTGAAAACGTTAAACAAGGACGCGTTCGGCTCCAGCTTCACCCGCTCCCCAATCCGGAACGGCCAGCTCAAGCGCAAGTCGATCGTCTTCAGCCAGGTCGCTTCGGCAAAATGCCCCGGCAGACCTTGAATTACCGGCGAATACGCTCCCAGCGCCACCAGTTGCGACCCGGTGAACAACTGGGCATTCGTCAGCGCCTGACCCGCCGGCGTCAATTTCCCGGCAAAGTTTGAGTGGTAATAGGTGAGCAACTGGGTCAACTTGCTGGTCGAGTATTTTCCCGTACTTCCGATGAACCCCAGAAGATCGCCCACGGTTCCGTCACCGGAAATATCGCTGCGGAAAATTTCCCCCGCCACTCCGCCTCCGTCCTGCTGCGGAACATACAGGCTCAGGGGAAGCGGCGACGCCAGATGCGCGATCATCGAAAGCCGCAGTCCGCGCGGCAACTCCGCCGTCGGAGTGAACGTGAACTGGTGCGTGCGGTCCAGCCCCGAAGACCCGAAATGCCCCCGGTGCGGCTGGTTGTAATCTTCCGCGACGTTCAGCAGCGAATAATCTCCGCCGCTGCCGTTGGGCTCGGCCAGGTTGCTGCGATAGCGCGACCATGCGTACGCCATCGCAATGTCCAGCCTTTGCACGCGCTTCGTCGGATTCGCCACGCTCGTCTTGTACGCCAGATGCAGACCTTGGTAGTTGGACCGCCCGCTCGGAAAGTACATGATGTTCGAGCCCACCGCCGGATTGATCCCGCCAAAGGACGCCTGCTGCTGACGCAACGGGTTATTCGTCTGCAGCACCGAGCACGGAAACGGTCCGCAGTACGCGTTCGACGAATCCAGACCGTGGCGCGCGAAATCCGTGATGGTCGCTCCCGGCACGGTATTGATATAGCATTGCACTGCAGCCTGCGAATCGGACCCGGCGAACAAAGGGAATGTGACGTTGTTAGTGGTGAGGCACTGAGCCACCTTTTGGGGTAGGTTCGGTGCTTGCACCGTCGCTGTGATCGCCGATAGCTCCGCCGCATAGGTATTCTTGGTGGGGTCCAGATTGTCGCCGTCAGTGAGGTAGTTCGCGCCTCCCACATGGTTGGTGTCAATCCCCAGCGGAAACTGCGTGCCCAGCTCGCGCACATAGTCGATGGAGAACACGCCACGCTCGCCAATCTGTTTCTGAATTCCGAAATCCATGTGCACCACGCGGGGAGTCTTGAATCCGGGCGCCAGCAGGCCACCAAAATTCGCCACGCTGTTTGCCAGCGAGTACACATTCTGCCCGCCCGTTACCGCTGATTGCGCCGCCACAAACTGCGACTGTAGTGCCTCAATCGCGGGTGCCGCTGTCCCGATCGGTTGTCCGCAAATCTGTGTCGCGATATCCAGCGTTTGCCCGGAGACCACAACCGAACTCACCGGTGTTCCGCCCGGCATCAGCACCGCCCCCGCCGGACAAAGCGTCAAACTGCGGTTGTATTGTCCGTTCGACAAGCGGTTGATGCGATCCTGATACGCATTCTGCAACAGGAAATTGTCATAGAACATCCCCGCGCTCGCCCGCACCACCATCCGCCCATTGTGCCCCGGATCCCACGCCAAACCGAATTGCGGAGCAAAATTCCAGTCCGGTTGGTTCACCTTCTGGCCGAGAAATTGATGCGTGGGGCCCGGCGGGACAGCGTTCGGAATCAGGCCGAATTGATCGAGAATCAAGCCGCTCGGGCAAGGCGGAAGGTTCGCGACGTTGCTGTTGGTCAAGGCCGAACATGGCACCGCCGGCAAGTCGCTGTTGGTGCGCCCGGTGTCCCGAACATAGTTCACGCCAAAGCTGAGGTTCAGGTTCGGAAACAAGTTGAACGTGTCGCCGACATAGCCCTCGATGCGCGTGTCGAAGTGCCCGCCGGTCGAGCGATTGAAGGCTGAGTTCTCGCTGAAGTTTCCCAGGCCGTTGAAAATCGTGATCGTGCCCACCGGATAGTTCAGCGGATCGTCCGCCGCGCCGCGCGGATCGCCTGGGTAAAGCGGCTTCAGGCTCGGGTTGCCATTAATGGCATTGATCACGTCGATCCCGTTCGAACTCGTCACCGACGCATAATTTGCCGGCGCATAAAAATCTCCCTGCGCGATGCGATGAACCGCTCCTCCGAAACGTATCGTGTGATTCGCCTTGTAAACCGTGCTGCTGTCGTAGCGCCCGAAAAGGTCGCGCTGAATCGTTTGCCGTGGACCCGCCATGCTCGGCCCGAATGCCGCCGAGCCAATCTGCATGTGGAGCAGAGGCGCCCCCGGCACAATCGTCGAATCGCTCAGCGCCGGATTGATCGCGTCGACCATCTTCTGGTAGCCGAAGCGCGCGCTGTGCACAAACCGTCCCCGATTCCAATCCATTCCAAACACCGCCGCCGGAACGTTCAACTGATTGCGAAAGTTCGACTGGCTGTCGGGAGGCCCAATCTCGTTCGCGTTGTCATAGCTGAGCCGCGCGAACCACTTCATGTTCTCGCTCAGGTTGTAATCCAGCCGCGCCGTCAGCATGTTCTCGCGAAAATAAGCGCTCCGCAGAGCGGTGGTATTGAAAACCCCTGAAGAGGCCTCGGACGCCGTTGGCAAAATCAAATCCTGCGACGCAATCGGCAACACTCCATCCTGCTTCGTTCGTTCCCCGCCGAGAAACAAGAACGCCTTGTCCTTGATCACCGCGCCGCCCGCCCCAAATCCATACTGCTGCCGGCTGTATTTCGGACTCCCCGACGGAAACCCCGCCAACCCAGCTGCCCGGTCGCGCAGATTTCCGAACAGATCGCCGTGCCATTCGTCTTCGCCCGAGCGCGTCGTTACCCGCACCGCGCCACTGGCGTTCAGCGATTGAAACAGCTCCGGAGTGGCCCGCGAGACGATCACTTCGCGCACCGCGTCCGCCGGCAAGTTCAGCGTGGATGCGCCCCGGGTCTCATCCATCGACTCGACTTCATCCACGTCGTAGTGCGTGGTGCGGCCCAGTTGGCTGTTGATCGAGAGCGATTGGAACCCGCTCTTGCCCGGATCGAAAATTCTTCCATCCACCGTCTGTACACCCGGCTCAAACTGTCCCGCGTTCAGATAGTTCCGCCCGTTGATCGGCAGCCTGTCGCTGACCTCGCCATCGAACTTGCTCTCCAGCCGCACTGGCCCGGGATTGATCCATTCCAGCTTGAAATCCGCTGTCGCCGCCGCTCCCAGGGCCACCGTGACGCTGGTCTCGACCGCCAGCATGTCCCGGCCTTCCACTCGCACCACATAAGCGCCCGGCGGCACTGACTCGGAAACGTACGCCCCGTCCTTGCCGGAGCGCGTCACACCCTTGGTGTCGGTGGCCGCCGAGCTGTACAGAATTCGCGCCCCTTCGACGGGGCTGCCGACGTCATCCCGCACCGTGCCCTGAATGGTGCCGGTTGTCGGATTTTCCGGGGCCTCTTCCTGCGCCCATAGCGAAACCATAGGCGAAACGGTGAATGCGGCAACTGCGAAGAGCAAGAGGCCAATGCGAATGAACAGGGAACGACGAAAACGCAAGCCAGAGCGATCCAACAAAGTGCCACTCTCCTGGGGGCAGAACCTCAAGTAGAACCGGGAAGCGATTCCGCGTCTAAGGGTCTAGTTTTCCACTGCCATCATTTTCGACTGAAATCGAATAGAACAGTTTACTAGATGCGCCCACTTCCCTGGGGCGATGTATGGGGTTTTTACGCCGGGAGGGAAACGGTGTTCTGTAGAGACGGGGCTTGCCCCGTCTCCGCGTACACCGTCTAGATTGCCGCGGCCGCGAGACGCGGCAAGCCGCGTCTCTACACACAATCCCTAGAACGTCCCCTTCCGCGTGTAGTACCCCGCGCGGTAGTGCGACTGATAAAGACCTCCCGCTGGCGCGTTCTTCAGGTCCACACGCAGTTGCCGGAATTCCGAATCGGAATAGCGTTCGGAGGGATAGTACGCCAGCAGATACTGCGTCCGCAGTTCGTCGCTGATCTTCTGAAACGCGCTGTCCAGTTGGGGCAGGGAGGTGGCGTAGAAATACTTCCCGCCCGTGTCGCTCGAGATCTGCACCAGCGCATGCTCGCCGCCCGTGTCCCGGCCCGCGTCGGCTTCAATCGGCACGATAATAATGCTGTAGATAATCGCCTCCGCCTCCTGCGCCGCCCGCAGTGCCTCTTTGTAATCCACCTGGCTCACGGTGTCGCCGCCGTCGGTGATCACCACCATCACTTTTCTTCCCTGCCGCCGGGTCAGCGCCCGCGACCCCAGAAAGATGGCGTCGTAGAGCGCCGTCGCCGCGCCATTGTGCACCCGGTCGATTCCGGCGTCGATCTTTTTCAAGTCGGAGGTGAAGGGCACCATTTGGCTGACTTCTTCGCTGAACTTGTACACGGCCAGCCCGTCCTGCGGCCGCACGATCGTGTGCGCAAACTTGCGCGCCGAGATCAGCTCCAGCGGCAGATCTTTGCGCGTGCTCAGGCTCGTATCCACCGCAAGCACAATCGACAACGGCAGCGCCGATTCCCGGCTGAAGATCGCGATCTTCTGTTCTTTGCCGTCTTCCTTCAGCAGAAAATTCTCTTTCTGCAGGTTCGCCACCGGAGCCCCGTGCGCATCCGTAACCGTGACGAACACGTTCACCAGCTTCACGTCGACTTTGATCGTAGTTTCGGGCTCCTCGGCCAGCGACACGACGGTGGTGCAAAGGATCGAGACGAAGATGAATAAGATCCGCGAGATGCGCTTAGTCACAAGATGCCAATGTTTCAATGATTCAATGCCTCAATGATTCAATGCTTCAATCGTTATGATGCGGACTTTCCCTAGCCGTGCCTTCCGGCCGTCGGATTTCTTCGGGAAACGCCTCGCCGTCCGCCCACACCGCTCCATCTTCAAAGTATTCTTTCTTCCAGATCGGAACCGTCTTCTTTAGCGTGTCGATGATCCACCGGCAAGCCTCAAACGCTGCGCCCCGGTGCCCCGAAGCCACCACGATCAGCACGCTCGTCTCCCCAATCTGTAACCGCCCCAGCCGGTGGACGATCGACGCTCCCCGCACCCCAAACCGCGCCCGCGCTTCCACCGCCAGCGTTTCCATCTGCTTCAGCGCCATCGCTTCGTAGGCTTCATAATCCAGATAGAGGGTGCGCCGTCCCCGCGTATTGTCCCGCACCACGCCGTCGAAAATCACCGCCGCGCCATCCGCCGGCCGCTTCAACCGCGCCACCACGGCCTCCCTGTCAATCGACTCGCGGACGATCTGAACTTCTCCCGGAACTTCGCCCGGAACTTCGTCGCCGCCCTCCGCCGATCCGCCCTCGGAAGACCCGCCGCTCACGGGCGGCAACAGCCCGACTTCGTCGCCCTCACGCAGGGCGCGATCCAGCCTGGAGTACTCCTGATTCACCGAAATCGCCAATGATGGCACCATCGCTTCAAACCGCGGAGATACTCTCGAATAATAAAGGATGACTTCCCGCACCCCCGCCCCTTCCGGCAGATCGATCGTGTCGACCGTTCGCCCGAGCATGTCTTTCAAAACTCCAAACAAAAGCACGCGAATCTTCATCTGGATTCTGGGTTCTGAGTACTGGCTCTCCAGTGTAGCGCGCCAGTATCCCAAAGGGCCTGTCCCTTCGTGGATTTGCGCGCCCTCGCCCTCCCGGCCGGTCAATTACCTCCGTAATCGTGCATCGAGTCACTTTCCCGCTTAGTCTTATTGGCAACACTGTCTTACCGAGAGGTGCCTGTTATCGCCAACGTCGTCCAAACCGATGCCGGTCGCAGCGCGTCCGCTCGATCGTTTCTCCACAGCCTCAATATTTTGATTAAATACACCCGGCTGTATGGCGTGAAACACAAGCGCACCGTGGACCAGTTCCAGACCGCATGGAACGAACTCCAGCAAGCGCTGCCCAAGAGCGGTGACACCGGTTTTCTGCTTGGCGTTTCCGACAACAAGCTTCTGCTCGACGGCATCCCGCTCGAAGCCGGACAGGCCGAGCGCAGCTTCGCACAGTTGCTCACCGCCGCCGGGCTCTCCAGCATCCTGTTCTCCAACAAGGTTACGCTCGACGACTTTACCCGGCTGGTCCGCGCTTTTGCCATGGGGGGCTCCAAAGCCCAGGACTTCGCCAAGCAGATTAAGGACACCCTCGGCGATAACAAGAATTCCTCCATCCGCATCAATGAAGTCAAGTTCGTCGCCGCCGATCCCGCCACCGGCGAGATTTCCATGGCCGCCCAACTCGCCGCTCAGGCTCTGGGCCCTGAAGCCAAAGAGTGGCTCCGCGATCCGCAGAAGCTTCTGCAGTTGATAGCCGCCGCCCAGGGAGCAAGCGCCGGCGGTTCCGGAGCGCCCGGCAGCGCGCCCCTCGGCAGCGTCCCCAGCATCCCCATTCCCGGCGCCACGGGCCCGGGCGGCGGAGCATCGTCCGGCGGAGCATGGTCGGGCGGCATCATTCCTCTGCAGGAAGAGGAAGTCATCCAGACGATTCGCCTGCTCACCCATTTTGGCCAGTCGTTGCATGATCCCAACTCTTCCCCGGAAGACATCCAGGCCGAGGTCGCCAAGGCTCCCGAAGCCGCCAAGGTCAATCTCGCCCAGTTGCTCGAGAGTCTGGCCGCCAAAGCCTCTGTGAACAACGCCCCCGACAGCAACGACACTCCGCTGCTGATGAAGGCCGCCGAGGGCATGGCCATCCGCTTCGCTCTCGACCGCTACCAGCGCGGCGACGTCAAGGTCAACGCCGTCCACGACATGATGGAGCACATGAGCCGGCAGATGGACACGCTCCGCCAGATTCTGCGCGTGCAGGAAGACAAGATGTCCAAGGCCGGCATCCTGGTCGATTCCCACGCCGACATTCTCGACCGCATGTTCTGGGCTGAGATTCCCGATGCCGGCAAGAAAAGCGTGCTGCTCTCCAGCGAAGCCGCCTGCGTGCCGCCCCGTAATATTCGCCAGTTCCTCGAAGTCCTGTTCGAGCGCGGCGACAACGAGATGGCCTCCAAGATTCTCTCCAGTTACGGCAAGGGCCTCGACGCCAAAGAGGCCGAGCCGCGCCGCAAGACCGCCATTGGCCTGGCTCAACTCGCCGACCTCTATGCCCAGGCGCCGGATGAACTCATGCCCGAAACCCTGGCCACCATCGGCCACAATCTGGCCAATGAACGCGATCCCGAGATCCAGAGCCTGCTGAGCGCCGCCTTCGCGCGTTTCGGACAGGAGGCCTGCGCTCGCAAAAACTACCGGGCTGTCGCCGAACTCTGCTACTCGCTTGAAAAAGTGGCTCAGCAACGGCCTGCTCTGGTGCAGGATCTCCGCAACCGCGTCGGCATCGAAAATCGCCTGCCCGAAATGATCGAAGAGGCCATCAACTCCGATCAAGTGCCCGAGGATTTAGTCACCGTCCTGCAGCAGCTTCCCAAACATTCCGTGGAACACCTGGCCGACCGTTTCTTCCGCTCGCAGAAACGCGTGGAATGCGACCGCATTGTCGAACTGGTCGGCGAACTCGGACAACCCGGCGTCGACGACCTGCGCGACATTCTGCGCATCGGCCAGGCCCGCCAGGCTGCCTCCACCGTCGGCCTGCTGAGCCGCCTCTCCGTCCCCACGCTGATCGAGTTGCTGCCCTCGCGCATGGGCGAGTTCAATCGCTTCTATCAGGACATCATCGTTCGCCAGATTGCCTACGGCGCCGCGTCCGACCGCGGCCGCACCCTGCTCGAACTGCTCGAACTGCTCGATTCCCTCATCTTGCCCGAGGCGATCGACGAGATCGGCATGAGCCAGGACCGCAGCGCCAGTTCCAGTCTGATCGCCCTCGCCAGCGCCGGGGAAGCTCAGAACCGCCCCCCGTTCGTGCAACTGAAAGCCATCGAGTCGCTCGGCCGTCTGCGCGAGGCCGAGGCCGTTCCCGCTCTGCGCACCATCGTCGGAGACAAGAAACTGTTTGGCTACAACCAGCACCGCGAATTGCGAATCGCCGCCCTGCAGGCGCTTTCCAAAATCGATCCCCGCTACGGGCCTCAGGCCCTGGCCGAGAGCGGCCTGGAGGCCGCGGAACTCGCCATCGCGCCTCTCGATCCTGGTCCGGGATGTCCCTGGGTCCGCCAGCGCCGTTACGAACGCATCGTCCTGCCCCGCACGCTCTCCGCCACGCTTTCCAGTTCCTGGGGGAAGTCGAACATCATCATGCGGGAAATGAGTCTCGGCGGCGGCATGGGCACGCGCAGCGACAATCTCCGTGTGGGTTCCGAAGCCCACGTCGAAATCTCCGTGGGCGTGAAAAAAATCCGCGGCGAGGTTCTCCTCCGCCGCGCCCGCGTCAATGAAATTGGTTTCGAGTTTGTCAGCATGGACCTCGACAGCCGCTACCGCCTCCGCCGCATCCTGGTCGAGGCCCTGCACAAAGGCCCCGACAATCGCTTCTCCGAATGGGACGGCGAACGGAAAGTCTAGAATCAAGGTCTCAGGTGTTAGGTCTTAGGTCTTAGGAAGAGCGATCCTCTTACAGAAGAAAATGGGCACAGCGGGGAACGAGTGCCCCACTCATCGCGCACTTTGCGATGAGTGGGTTCGCTGACTTTGGAACAAAAGAAAAAGCCCCTGCGCACGCAGAGGCCTTTTCCAAACCGATAAATCACGAACCCGTTTACGCCACCTTGACAAAAATAATGACCAGCGTGAACAGCACCAGCGACTCGATGAACGCCAGGCCGAGAATCAGCGCCACCTGAATGCCGGCGCGGGCGGCCGGATTGCGTCCGAGCGCTTCGCAAGCCGACGACGCGGCTTTGCCCTGGCCCTGCGCCGCCAGCCCTGCTGCGATGGCGATTGCGAAACCAGAAGTGATTGCTACCCAGTTGGTCCCTCCAGCCGCGGCTGCGCCTGTCTGCGCGAACGCCGGAACCGCCAGGATCGAGAACATCATCATCACGAACAGCAACATCAAGACTTTCCGCATTTTGTTTTCTCCTTTATATGAATTGCCCCCAGTGGGTGGTTGACGCCGTGCAACTAAGCCGGCGCCCTCACGCTGAAGGCGAGGTGCTAGGTGTCAGGTCTTAGGTCTCAGGAAAACCTTGCCGCTGCATTTCCTAAGACCTGACACCTGACACCTGAGACCTTCTCTAGTGCTCATGCGCCGTCGCCTCTCCCAGATACACGCAGGCGAGCAGCACAAAAATGTACGTCTGAATAAATGCCACGAAGACGTGCAACCCCTCGAATATGAGCGGCAACCCCAGCGGCACGAGCGAAAAAAACACCAGGGTTACCATTTCGCCCGCAAACATGTTCGCGAAGAGACGGACAGTTAGTGACAAAATGCGCGCCAAGTGACTGAACACTTCAATAAAAAAAAACGGGACCGGCAGTATGATCCGCACCGCAAGCGGCATGCCTTCCTGCGGTCCAACGAAGTGCAGCAAATATCCCCATGCGCCGTTTTCGCGCAGGCCGTGATAGTGGTAGAAAAACCAGGTCAGCAGCGCGCAGCCCAGCGGCACCATCGGCACCGCCGTGGGCGATTCCAGTCCCGGCACCAGCCCAATCAGGTTGCAGCTCAGAATAAACAGTCCCAGCGCAGTCAGGTACGGAACATACTTCGCCGAATGATGGCCGATGATCTCACCGGCTAGGCCATTGACGAACCCGTCAATGCCTTCCATCGTGTGCTGCAGCGCCCCCGGACGCTCCACCGAAAGCCGCGAACGCACGGCGATGAAGAATATCGTCAGCAGCAACACCACCAGAATTTCCATGGCAACCGCATTCGTGATCGGAGTCGCTGGATACTTCGGATGAATGTTCAACTTCAACAGCAACGCCAGCACCGGCGCGCCAAACAGACGATTGAGGAGTGCGGTAAAAGCCAGTTGTTCCATTTTCAGACTTCGCAATACTCAGATTTATGAATTGTAAGAATTCCGCAGCAGCGTACAGGCTTACATCTCGCGCCGGAAGGCCATGTATCCCGCCCATACCCCTTCCGCCATCAGGGCTGCCACCGGCACGCACAAGCCCCACAGAAAGCCGCGAAAGGCCAACGAAGAACTCTTGAATATAGCATACGCAGCGGCTCCCACCAACCCGTAACGCACCACGAAGCGCAGGACAATTCTGCCGCCTTTTTCCCGGCTGTTGCGGTTCACGATGCGATCGGCAAGCCCTTCGACGCCAAGCGTCAGAGACCGGAAGTTGACGTAGGAAACCACTGCCCCAAAGGCAAACCCTACCGCTCCCGCCCAGCGGTAAAACCAGAATGCCGGTCCCAGCAGCAGCACGCTCGCCACCAGCATGTTGCGCAGCACGCGCGGAAGAATGCGATCGTAGATGGTGGAGTCGTCGCTCATAGCAGCCCGCCGTGCGCCCGATTCGTACCAGGGCATGCCTTCAGGCATGCCGCAATGGTTGGGTTATGAATGCGCCTTCAGGCGCTTAGAATGCTCATGCTCATTCATCATTCTTGAAAGCGGCCATCGCCATGGCGATCACCTGCCAAAATCCAACCACGGCGCCAAACAATAGCCCCACCAAATAGAGCCACTTGGTATGCAGCCAGTAATCCGCCAGCTTGCCGAGGAAGAACCCCAGCAAAACCGCCGCTGGAATAATGAACCCCATCTCGGAATAGCGCGCGAGGGAAACGAGAGGGTCCTTTGCGGAAGGCTTCGTCATGCAGGAATTGTAATCCCAGTTGCGAACGGAAGTTCGGCGAAGCCGCAGGTTGGGGACCTTGAGCCCCCTGATCTCGGTCTTTTGGAATCAAAGACTTGGCGGCCTTCTACCGCCAGGTCTTTGAGGAATAAGGACTTACAGGTAACGTATTTATAAATGAATGACTTAGCTAACATCATCCGAATCGAGGCGAAGCTGTAAGGGGGTGCGTTTGGAGCGCACCCCCTTGCGAAAACAAATCCTGATCCCTTCCTGCTGCAAACGGCTTACTTCTTTTTGGGTTCGAGGATGATCTCCCGAGCCAACCGACTGCCTACAATCTCACGCCAACTCGCACGCTCCTCATAGCCTGCGATCATCTTTTGGTCGTCGCTATTGGTTGCTTTATTGGCCACGTCTTCCCGCTTGTCCTGCTCAGCTTCCATAGTGGCCAGATCCTTGTACTCCGTCATCAGCATCAAGTCCCAATCGTTCGTGCCGTGTGCTTCGGTTTCAATGACCTTGTAATCCAGGATCAGCCCAGCTTTTTTCAAAGCCTCTTGTTCGGCCTTGTATTCCGTAGCCAGCCAGTTCGCGTACTTCAGTCCGACGCCGGGCTTCACTTTGATGAATGTGATGTCCCACACCGGACCGTCATGGAATGGCCGGACGGGTGTTTGGGCTTGCGTGAACGCTGGTAACAACAGGGTGGCGAATACTGCGACTGCAACTACCCGGAATATGTTCTTCATTTTTGTTGGCTCCTTGTGCCATCGGCAATTGAAGTGGCAAATCCCAGAGCACCGCCCAAGGCCTGCCACTTGATGGACTGGGCAGCTTCTCCTTTCAAGCGTCAATGAAGCTAGGACACTATCAGGAGAATGACAATTCGTCTTGCAGAACTGGAAAAGCCTGTACGGGATCGAACGCAAGAACCACGGAACCCAGTTCTCGTGGTTGTTCGGTAGGCAACAATACTCCGTTCTTAGGTAACGCGCAAACGTCGGTACTGGTCATTGGAGCAGGCGTCCGGTCTTCCGAGGTCTTGAGTGTGTAATCGCCTTCCATGAGAAGGCGATTACACTCATCGACCCCTCCGAGTGCGCAAGGCTCAGCCCTGGCTCCCAGAATTACAAGAAAAAATTGTTCTTAAGGACTCGCCGCTACCGCACCATGGCCGCGACGTGGGGAGACTGCACGATCCCCAGCGACCAGTTCACGCCGCGAATGAAGGGTTCCGGAAAAACTCCGATCACGATCGTCGCCAACGCCGTCACGCCCAGCGTGCAGCGCATTCCGAGGCTGAGAGGCAGACGCTCAGTTTCCATCGGCGCGCGCATCAGCATCGAGTTTGCAATCTTCAGGTAGTAATACAGTCCGAACAGCGAATAGAGCACGCCGAGCGAGGCCAGCCAGTAATGTCCGCTTTCGATCAGGCTGAGGAAGATGTAGTACTTGCCCAGGAACCCTGCCGCTGGAGGAATGCCGGCGAGTGATAGCAGAAACAGCAGCATCAGCACGGCTTCGACCGGCGCGCGCTGGTAGAGTCCGGCCATATCGTCGAGTTCGTCGCCAATCACGTTGCGCTGCCGCAACGAGGTGATCACCGCGAACGCGCCCAGGTTCATGAATGTATAGACCAGCAGGTAGATCAGAATTCCCTTGAAGCCGTCGTTAAAGCCCGGGCTGCCGGGCTGCGAAGTTCCCATGGCCACAAACGCCAGCAGCATGTAGCCAACATGCGCGATCGAGGAGTAGGCCAGCAGACGTTTCGTGTTCGTCTGTGTGAGTGCCGCGAAGTTCGCGCCCGTCATGGTGGCGATCGAGACGAACACAATCACGGGAGTGTAAATGGAGCGCAGCGGCCACAACCCCCACAGCAGAATGCGCAGCAGCAGCGCCCAAGCCGCCGCTTTGACCGCCACCGACATGAAGCCGGTAATGCAGGTGGGCGCACCTTCGTAAGCATCCGGCGCCCATTGGTGAAAGGGGACGGCGGCGATCTTGAACAGCAAGCCGACCATGGTCGTCAGCAGCGCGATCACCACCACCGGATTGTGCGGGTTTAGCCCCGACACGGCGCGCGCAATGACCACCAGGTTGGTGCTGCCGGAAATTCCGTAGAACAGCGAGAGGCCGTAGGCGAAGATCCCCGATGAAAATGCACCGAGCAACAGATACTTCAAGGCCGCTTCGTTCGATCGCCGGTCACGGCGCAAGAAACCAACCAGCACGTAAGTGGAGATCGCCATCAGTTCGAGCCCGACGAAAAGGAGCACGATGTCGATTCCCGCCGCCATGCACATCATGCCCACGACGGAAAGCAGCAGCAACGAATAGTACTCGCCGTGGTGCTCGTCTTCCAGTTCGAGATAGTGCACCGACATCAGGATGGCAATGGCCGCTCCCGCCAGAAACAGATACCAGAAATAGATGGCGAAGCGATCGACTAATAGCGAGTTATAGAATCCGGCCGCGCCCCTGGGCAACGTCGACTGGATTCGCCATACGCACACCGCCGCAAACACCACGCCGACAAAGGCGCCCACGGCATTGATCCACTTCCATTCCCGCGGAACCATCAGGTCAATCAGCAGAATGCCGAGCGCGAAGATGGTAAGTTCCACCATCGGCAACATCAACCGGTAGTCGACTGATGAAAAGCCAGGCACTTAGTTACTCGCTTTCGGGACGACGGCATTAGATCTAGCTTCAGCAACCGGTTTTGGGTAGGGCACGGCTTGAGCCGTGCCATTAAGCACATCGGAGACTGCGGGCTTTAGCCCCTGAGGGACGGCCTGCGCATTTGCCGGCGCATTGGCGTTGGCGTCATGAATTGTCTGCACAATCTGATTCACCGGCTGTTCGAGGATCTGGAAGAACGGCTTCGGATAAACGCCGATCCATAACGCCATAACGATCAGCGGCGCAAACGTAAGAATTTCGCGCGGCGTCAGATCGTGCAGCTTTTCGTTCTTCGGATTCGTCACCGTCCCGAAGAAAACGCGCTGATAGAGCCAGAGCAAATAAGCCGCCGCCAGAACCACGCCCGGAGCCGCCCAGGCCGCCCATCGCCAGTTCGCAGTGAATGCTCCCTGCAGAATCGTGAACTCGCCGACAAACCCATTCAGCAGCGGCAATCCCATCGACGACAGGAACATGATCATCGTGATCGTCGCGTAGATTGGCATCACGTTCGAGATGCCGCCATACTCCGCGATCTCGCGTGTGTGCCGCCGTTCATACAGAATGCCGACGATCAAGAAGAGCGCGCCGGTCGAAATGCCGTGATTGACCTGCTGCAGCACCGAGCCGGTCAAGCCCGCCGAATTCAGCGCGAAAATTCCCAGCGTGCAGAAACCCAGGTGGCTGACGGACGAGTAAGCCACCAGTTTTTTCATATCCTTCTGCATGAGCGACACTAGCGCGCCATAGATGATGCCCACCAGCGACAGCCCGATGACCCAGCCTTGCACCTTGGGATGTGAAACTACCCCAGGGAAGAAGGGCAGCGAAAAGCGAACGAATCCATACGTTCCCATCTTCAGCAAAACGCCCGCGAGGATGACGGAGCCGGCGGTCGGCGCTTCCACGTGCGCATCCGGCAGCCAGGTGTGGAATGGAAACATCGGAACCTTGATCGCGAATCCAATAAAGAAGGCGACGAACAGCCAGATAGCCGTGTCGAACGGAATCAGCGGCGCCGTCTTATAAAGCTCGGGAATGCTGAACGTGAATACCTGCGGGCTACTAACTGTGTGGTGATGGAAGTAGAGGAACAGGATGCCCAGCAGCATCAGCACCGAGCCCAGCAGCGTGTACAGAAAGAACTTGATGGCGGCATAAAGCTTGCGCGGGCCGCCCCAGATGCCGATCAGCAGATACATCGGCACCAGCATCGCTTCCCAGAAAACAAAGAAGAGGAAGAAATCAAGCGCCATGAAGACGCCGAGCATTCCCGTCTGCAGCACCAGGAACCAGACGTAATATTCCTTCACCCGAATCTCGATGGCGGTCCAGGAAGAGAGAATCGAGATCCACCCCAGCAGCGTGGTCAGCATGATCAGCAGGAACGAAATGCCGTCAATGCCCAGGTTGTACCCCGCGCCAATCGAGGGAATCCAGTTATTCGCCGTGCCCTCAAGGAACTTGAAGTGCGAAGGGGTAACCTCGAAACGCTGCGCCCAGAACATCGGCACCAGCGGGATCGAAATCAGGAACCCGGCAAGGGCGAAGAGGTTCGCAATCCAGCGGATCGCATCCTTGTTCTCTTTGGGAACGAACAAGAGAACGAACGCGCCCACCAGCGGCGTGAAGAGAATGATCGAAAGTATGTGACTCTGCATAAGAGCTCTTAGCTGTTAGCTCTTGGCCCTTGGCTTCTAGCTAACAGCTAAAAGCCAACAGCTAAGAGCCGGCATTTCATTTCCACACGTAATACACGCCAAATCCGAGCAGTCCAGCAACCATGACCAGCGCGTACCACTGCACCAATCCCCATTCGAACAGGCGCGTCGGATACGAAATCATCCGCGCAAGAATCGCTGGGCCATTTACTCCGACGCCGTCGATGATCCACTTATCCCACCACGTCGAAAGCGTGGCGACGGCACGCGTGCTCCAGCCTGCGCCGTTCACCGTTCCGTCAATAATCTTGGCATCGAACCACGACGACGCCTCGCCCGCGCCCATCGCGCCGAGGCGAATCTTGCCAATCTTGCGGCGTCCGGTGAAGGCGTAGTCGTAGGCCTCGTCCACAAACCACTTGTTATAGAGCGCGGTGTAGAGCGGCGGAGCCGTGACGGCGATGGGCTCGGGATAATCTTTGCCGGCGTTCGCGTAATGGCGATAGGCCCATCCTCCGCCGACCACCGCTGCCCCGACGGAGAGGATCATCAGTCCCCATTCCAGGCCGCGATGTTCTTCGCCCGCGGGCTCCTGCGGCTCGGCCCGGGCGACGGCGGCGGAAGTAGCAGCCTCGCGCGCGAATACTGGCTCCAGAAATTTTCCGAAGGTGTTCGTCCCACCCAAACTTGCCGGCACGCCCAGCCACCCAGCGCAGACCGAGCCGATCGCCAACACCACCAGCGGGCCCGTCATCGACTTGGGCGACTCGTGAATGTGGTGCTCGACTTCATGGCTCATCCGCGGTTTCCCATAAAACGTCAGGAAGATGAGCCGGGCCATATAGAACGCGGTCATCAGCGCCGTGCCAAATCCGATCAGCCAGAGATACGGGAAGCCGCCATCGGCGGAACGCCACGCCTGCCACAGGATTTCGTCCTTCGAAAAGAAGCCTGCCAGCGGAGGAATGCCCGCGATCGCCAGCGTCGCGACGAACATTGTTTTGAACGTAGTTGGAATGCGCCCGCGCAAATCGCCCATGTTGCGCATGTCCTGCTCGCCGCTCAGGGCATGAATTACCGAGCCCGAGCCGAGGAAGAGCAGCGCCTTGAAGAACGCGTGCGTGAACACATGGAAGACGCCCGCCGCAAAGGCGCCAACGCCGAGCGCCAGGAACATGTATCCCAGTTGCGACACGGTGGAGTAGGCCAGCACGCGCTTGATGTCGTTCTGCACCAATCCAATGGACGCGGCAAACACCGCCGTCAGCGCGCCAATGATGGCCACGGTTTTCATCGCCGTCGGCGCCAGCACGAACACGGCATTCGAACGCGCCACCATGTACACGCCCGCCGTCACCATGGTCGCGGCGTGGATCAGCGCCGAAACCGGCGTCGGACCTTCCATCGCGTCGGGCAGCCAGACATAAAGAGGAAGCTGCGCCGACTTGCCGCAAGCTCCAACAAACAGCAGCAGCGCGGCGATCGTAAGAATGTGAATATCGCCGACTGCAAATTGTCCATTACGCGCCAGCGCATTGATGTCGGTGAAGCGGAAGGAGCCGAAATACCACGCCAGCGTAAGCGCGCCAAGAATGAATCCCGCGTCGCCGATGCGGTTCACGATGAAGGCTTTGTTCGCGGCATCGCTGGCCGACTTACGATGGAAGTAAAAACCAATCAGCAGATACGAGCACAAGCCCACGCCTTCCCATCCCACGAATAAAAGCATGTAGTTATTCGCCAGGATGAGTGTGAGCATTGAGAACATGAACAGGTTCATGTATCCGAAGAAGCGGTAGTAACCGCCTTCGTGCGCCATGTATCCGACGGAGTAAATGTGGATCAGCATGCCCACGCCGGTTACGAAGAGCAGCCAGATGGAAGAGAGCGGATCGAGCAGGAATCCGGCGTCGGCGTTGAATGAGGCAGACGTGCCATCACGCTTCACGAAGTTCAGATGGCCATCGCCGCTGCCCAGCCACGTATAAACAATGACTTCTTTGGGCTGGTGGTAGTGCTCTGGTGTCGCAGACCAGTGCGTGTACTGCCAGACAGCGCCGCAGCCGAACACGAACGCCAGCGCGACCACGCCGACGCAGAGCGCGCTGACCGTCGCTTTCTGCAGTCGCCGCCCGAAAAAGAACATCGTCGCGGCCCCGAAGGCCGGGAAGAGCGGAATCAGCCAGATGTGGTTTAGAAAAAGCATGTCGTTAGTCGTTGGTCGTTAGTCGTTAGCTCTTAGCCTTTAGCTCTTGGCTCGTAGCTAAAAGCCAAGAGCCAACAGCTAAGAGCCGTTCACCATTTCAACAAATCAATCTCGTCCACATTGACCGTCTCCTTATTTTTAAAGAAAGCGATCAAAATACCGAGTCCGACTGCGGCTTCGGCGGCGGCGTCCACTACGATGAAGATCGCGAACAACTGCCCGTGCAGGTTCCCCCACATGCGGGAGAACGCCACCAGGTTCAGGTTCACCGCGTTCAGGATCAACTCGATCGACATCAGCACAATCACCACGTTGCGGCGCGTAAGTACACCAATCACACCCAGCACGAACAGTGCCGCTGCGACGACGAGATAGTGAAGCGTGGTGATTTCAGCCATAAAAACCGTCGTTGGTCGTTAGTCGCTGGTCGTTAGTCGTTGGTCGTTCGCGATTCATGTTCTACTCCGACATGCCGAACGACTATCGACTAACGACCATCGACTAGATCTTCTTCTTCGTCATAATCACCGCCCCCAAAATCGCCACCAGCAACAGCAGCGAGGCGATCTCGAAGGCGAACGTATATTGACCCATCCTGCCGCCTTCTCCGTAGAGCAACGCGGCAACCTGCTGCGTGTTGGTCGATTCGGCCAGCCTGTTCACCGGATCCGGCCACAGCGCTTTGCCCGTCATGGGATCGTTCAACAGCGCCTTGCCCTTCACGATCACGGAGACAAACAACGCCAGCAAGGCGCACGCCGCTGCCAATCCCACCGGCCAGATGCGATTGAATTGCCGGTCTTTGGTGGCACGTTCGATATTCACCAGCATGATCACGAACAGAAACAGCACCATGATTCCGCCCGCGTAGACGATGATCTGCACGCCAGCGACAAACGGGGCATACAACATCAAGTAAAGGCCGGCCACGGAAAGCAGCGTCACGATCAGCGCCAGCGCGGAATGCACGGCGTTTCGCCGCGTGATGACCGCCAGGCCACTGGCGACAGCCAGTCCCGCCAGCACGTAAAAGAACCACGGCGTCGCGACGGGGGCCATGCCCGAATTCAGAGCTGAGGTCATTGCCATTGCGGGGTTCATTTAACGATCACCCCCACGGCCGCGGTCAGAATCAGCACGCCGAGTGAAATCGGCAGCAGCACTTTCCATCCGACCCGCATCAACTGGTCGAAGCGGTAGCGCGGCCAGGTGGCGCGATACCAGATGAACAAATACATGAAGACAGCGACTTTCAGCACGAACCAATATACGTAGCCGATGCCTTGGTTGAACCTGGCCGCCACGCTCGTGTCCGCGGAACGGCCGGCGACCGCGATCACCAGAAGCAGCAGCGCCAGGAAGCCAAGTGCCGCCGCGAATACCGCGAGCCCGATGCGCTGAATCCTGAAGAAGGACTGCGACGGCATGCGCGCCGCGCCGATGAAAGCAATCGCTGCCAGACCTGCGAACGTAAGGCCGGGGAAGAGCGAGAAGATGAAGTCCCACGCCGGCGCGTGCAGCAGGTTCGGAAACGGACGCATCCATCCCCCGAGCCAGAGGGTAACGGCAATCGAGGAGACGGCAATCATGGCCGCGTATTCGGCGAGCATGAACAGCGACCAGCGCAGCCCGCTGTACTCGGTGTGAAATCCGGCAGTCAGTTCCGACTCTGCTTCGGCCAAGTCAAACGGCGCGCGGTTGACCTCGGCGACCATGGCGATGGCGAAAATAACCAATGCGATCAAGCCGAGCGGGAAGAACTTGAAGATGAACCAGACACCCTGCTGCTGTTGCGCCTGCACGATCCCGATCATGCTCAGCGTGCCCGTGCCGCTTACGTTAAGACTGGTCATCAGGATCGCCGAGACTACAGCCAGTCCCATGGCGACTTCATACGACACCATCTGCGCGCTCGATCGCAGCGCGCCGATCAGCGGATAGTGCGAGTTCGAAGCCCATCCCGCGACCACGATGCCGAGCACGCCTAGCGACGAGACGCCGAGCATAAAGAGGATGCCGATGTTCATGTCGCTCACTGCCTGCGAAGGGCCAAACGGAATCACGGTATAAACCGTGAAGGCGGCAAGCAGCCCGATCAGCGGCGCCACCCAGAAAACGAACTGGTCGGCTTCGGCGGGAATGATGTCTTCTTTCAGCATCAGCTTGAGCGCATCGGCGATGGGCTGCAGCAATCCGTGCGGGCCTACGCGCATGGGTCCCAAGCGAACCTGGAAATGCGCCAGCGCCTTGCGCTCCAGCCAGTTCATGCAGATCACGGCCGTCGACACGCCCGCAAAAATGATGAGCACATACATCAGCGCCCAGAACTGGTTGCCCGCACCGCCGGGCGTAATCTTCACGTTGGGGTCGAGATACGACATGATGAAATTCGGCATCAGCGGTCCACCTCGCCGAGCACGATGTCAAGCGTGCCGATGACGGCGATCACGTCGGCGACCAGCAGCCCGCGCACCATGAGGTCGAGCGCCTGCAAATTGACGAACGACGGGGGACGCACGCGCAGACGGTAGGGCTGCGTCGAGCCGTCGCTGACGATGAAGTATCCCAGCTCGCCTTTCGGCGCTTCGATGGAATGATAGATTTCGCCCACCGGCGGCTTGATCACCTTGGGGACCTTGCCCATGATCGGACCTTCCGGAATGCTGTCGACGGCTTGCTCGATGATGCGCATCGCCTGCCGCATTTCCATCATGCGGACCATGTACCGGTCGTAGGTGTCGCCGTTTTCGCCGGTTGGAATTTCGAAATCGAACTTGGAGTAGGCCGCGTAGGGCTGAGCTTTGCGCAGGTCCCATTTCACGCCGCTGGCGCGCAGCAGCGGGCCGGTTACGCCAAGCGCAATGCAGTCGGCGGCCGAGATCACGCCGACATTCTTGGTGCGCTCCAGCCAGATCCGGTTGGTGGTGAGCAGAGCTTCGTATTCGTCGATCTTGGGCGCGAAAAAGGTCAGGAAATTCTTTACGTCTTTTTCGAAGCCGGCGTACGTCTCATACTGGCATCCGCCGATGCGGAAAGCATGCGTGGTCAGGCGCGCGCCGCAGTACCGCTCGAAAATCTTGAGGACCTCTTCCCGGTCGCGGAAGGTGTAGAACAGCGGCGTCATGGCTCCGATATCGAGCGCGTGCGTGCCCAGCCAAAGCTGGTGGCTGGCAATGCGGTTCAATTCGGTGAGGATCACGCGAATGTATTGCGCCCGCGGCGGCGCCTCCACATTCAACAGTTTCTCGACCGCTTCGCAGTACCCGAGCCCATTCGACACGGCGGCGCAATAGTCCATCCGGTCGACGTAGGGATTGAACATCGTGTAGGTGCGGTTCTCGGCGATTTTTTCCACGCCGCGATGCAGGTATCCGATGACACATTCGGTGCCGAGAACTCTTTCGCCGTCGAGCTTCAGGATGACGCGCAGCACGCCGTGCGTGGCCGGATGCTGCGGCCCCATATTGATGATGAGTTCGTTTGAATCCAGATACGTCTTGTCGGGAGTCTCGAGATCGAGGTTGGCGAGTGAGCGCTTCGGGACCTCGTTCTTGTGGTCGTTCGTGGGAGAGCTCATTGTCCGCTCTCGATTCCGAGGTTGATCTGCACCCACTCTTTGTCTTGTTGCAGGATGCCGTAATCCTTGCGCAGCGGGAAGCCTTTCCAGCCGTCGGGAAGAAGAATGCGCTTCAAGTCGGGATGTCCGTCGAACTGGATGCCGAACATGTCATAGACTTCGCGCTCCAGCCAGTTCGCGGTCGGCCAGATCGACACGCTGGAGGGAAGCGTTGCGCCGTCGGCAATCTGCGTCTTCACGCGCATGCGCTGGTTGCGCGGGAACGAATAAAGGATCCACACCACGTCGAATTGTTTTTCGCGCTTCGGATAATGCACCGCGGTGATATCGACGCAGTAGTCAAACTGCTCTTCATCGCGCAGCAGGCGCAGGATGTCGGGGATCAGCGAGCGGTCGACGTTGAAGTAGTTCTGTCCAAGATAAGTCTGCGCGTCCAGGCCCGAGCCGTACTGGCTCTTGTATTTTTCCACCAGGGGCGAGGTCCAGGGCAGCGGAACGGGACCGGCGGGCTTGGCCGGAGCGGCAGGTTTCGCGGCCGGAGCAGCAGGCTTCGCCGCGGCGGCCACGGGCTTGGCAGGCGCCGCCGGAGCCGCGGCCACGGGCTTGGCAGGCGCCGCCGGAGCCGCGGCCACGGGCTTTTCCGCCGCCGGCTTCTTCTCGCCTTCCGGCGGCGGTGGTGGAGCGGGCGATTTGATTTCCTCAGCCATCGATTAGCAAACTTTCACTTCTAACAGTTGGTTGCGGTTACCGTCAATGACCGCCGTCACAATGCAACGCGTCAAATTTCGAACCTTCTGTAGGGACGCGGCTTGCCGCGTCTCCCGCTGCGGAGTGAGACGGGGCAAGCCCCGTCTCTACAGGACCGGCCGCTAGCGCCGGGCCGCCTGAAAGCCTTCCACCAAATCGCGGATGCGCACCGCGTCGCCTTTGCGATGGCCGTGACTGGTGATTGGATCCGTGCCTCCGGTCGACTCAATCACAATGTCCGACCAAATCATTCCCGTCGAAATCTTTACCGAAGCGACTTGGCCAATCGAAATGCTTTCCTCGTTGCTACCGACCAGACGCCGCTTCACGCGGCTCACGCGCAACGGGCTGACCACGATGCGCGTTGGGAAAAACAGGTTCCCGCGGGTCCAGCGGCTCGCGGTAAAGGTCTCTTCGGGGGCTGCAGCGCTTGAGCCCGCCGGATTTGGACTGGCCGGGGTTACACCCATTCGAGCGCGCCCTTCTTCCAAATCCATATATATCCGACAATCAGGATGCCGAGGAAAACCAGCATCTCGATCAGCCCGAAGACCCCGAGCGCCTTGAACTTCACCGCCCAGGGAAACAGGAAAATCGTCTCCACGTCGAAGACCACGAACAGGATGGCGATGATGTAGAAACGCACCGTGTAGCGCCCACGGGCGCTGTCGTAAGGATCGATGCCGCACTCATAGGGCATCAGCTTGACGCGGTTGGGACTTTGCGTGCGGATAATCTTGGCAACCAGCAGCGTGACCGGAATCAGGATGCCGACGACGGCGAGGAAGAGGAAGATGGGAACGTAATTTTGCGGCATGAGTCCTCGAAAAATCGCGATCAGAGCGAAAACGAAATACTAACGCCGAAGTGGTCTGGCTTCAAGGACAGATGAACATGCGCGTTGTGATGCGGCCGGCCTCAGATCTTAGGACTCAGATCTTAGGCGCAAGGAAGTTCTGGTTAAGTCCCCGGGTTTCCTCCGTGCACCCCCGTGTACTCCGTGGTTCAGGGTTTTCGATGGCACGGAATCACAGTTTCCCTCGCTGTCACGACCGCTTCTCGGCGACGGCCTTCTTCCCCGCGCGCTGCTTGATTTCCTTGAGCCGGTGGCTGGCGCTCGAGTCGAGATCGAGGGCGTAGAACTTCTTCAGGTCGCGAATGCGTTTGAGCGATTCGGCGCTGAAGGGAGTCTTGCCGTCGAAGGCATGGAGCACGATGCCTTCCAGCAGGTCGCCCAGGGACATGTCGTGATACTCGGCGAGCCCCTTGAGCACTTTAAGAATGCGCTTTTCCATACGCACGCCGGTTTGGACGCGTTCGATGAGGAGGTGCGATTCATTCGTCATGGTACGAACGTACCATGGTACGTAGAGAGCGCTCAAATCCCACCAAAAGACGCGCAAGGGTAGGGCACCCATCGGCAGGGGCGGGATTTAAGCGCCCTTTCCTTGCGTCAGCGGGCCGGTTTCAGAGTCAGAATCCTCTTTCCGGCGGGGCCGCTCTGCTCGATTTTCAGCTTGCCATGTGGGCTGTCCATGGTTTCGCCGTCGGCGACGGAGTGATGGGAGGTAAGAAGCGACTGCCCCACATGGAACAGGTACTCGACCATGCGCGGGGTGGGCTCGGATTGTTGGGCGAGGTAAATTTCCGGTGCGTCAAACTGAGCCATGCCGCGGGTGTGGAGAGCGCCGGCTTGAGCGTCCCACCCAACGCCGATCCACAACGCGAGCGGGTAAAGGCCGGTGCCAAACGCCTCGCGCGCAGTGGAGACGAAGCTCTTCGAAGCGTTCAATGCTGGACCGTTGAGCCAGCAGACAGCGAGCGAATCGGTGACCGGGAGCAGGGCGGCAATCGCCTTGGTAAGATCGCAGGCCAGCTTGAGAACACCGCTGTTCTCGCCGGATTCCACGACCGACAAGTACGCCTGGTGATGGGCAAGCGCGTCGCCCGCCACGGGCCAGTGCAGGGTGGAGTGGATGACCGGCTCGGAAATGTCCTGCGGCACGGGCGTGTGATGAAGTTCGAGGGCGAAGTTCGACTTGCCCACGCGGAACAGGGCGCGATGCGGTTCCTTGCCTGTCTTCTGCAGCAGCAGGCTCGGCCAGTTGCGGTGGAATTCGGCGAGAAACTCGGGCAGGTGGAGCGGCCGGTTGGTGGCGAGATAGATGACGGCCCCAACCTTCTTCGCTTCGGGTTGGGGTTCGACGGACATCTTCGGCGGGCCCGGGTCCTAAATCCACTATCGTCCACGACGGTCGCGCGCGGTAGGCGGAATGCGCCCTTCGTAAGGCACGAAGGGTCCGCCGCACGAAAGGTCGATGTTGAACCACATTAAAAATGTCCCCTTGAAACCACAATAGAAGTGTCCCCTTTTAGAGTTCCTGTTGCGAGGAGGGACTCAGATTGGGGAGAACGGAATTGAGCAGGAAAGAGCTGATCCGGGTGGAAGTGATGGGGCGGGTGAAGGCGCGGAGTTTGCGGTTGTGCGAAGCGGCGGAGTTGCTGGGGGTGAGTTATCGGCAGAGCAAACGGATCTGGGCACGGTATCGGGGCGGAGGAGCGAAGGCCCTGCAACATGGCAACTGCGGGCGGGGATCGAACCGGGCCTATGCGGCGAAGTTTCGAGCGGCGGTGCTGGAACGGGTGAAGGCACGCTATGAAGATTTCGGGCCGATGCTGGCGGCGGAGCACCTGGGCAGCGATGACGGGTTGAAAGTGCACGCCGAGACGCTGCGGCGATGGAGGAAGGAGGCCGGGCTGTGGCGGAGACAACGGCGGCGCAAACCGTATCGGCAACGGCGGGAAGCGAAAGCCCACTTTGGCGAGTTGGTGCAGTTAGACGGAAGTTTTCATGAGTGGCTAGAAAAGCGGGGGCCGCAGGGCTGTTTCATGCACATGGTCGACGACGCCACCACGAAGGGACTGGGGCGGTTCTCCGAGCAGGAAACGACGTGGGCGGCGGCGGGCGTGTTGCGACGCTGGATCGAGCGCTACGGAGTGCCGGGAGCGTTGTACACCGACTGGAAGAACGTGTACGTGCGGCCGCCGAATGCCGAGGAGCGGCTGCGCGGAGAACCGGCGGTGACGCAGTTTGGACGGATGTGCGCGAAGCTGGGCATTCGCATCATCGCGGCCAGTTCGCCGCAAGCCAAAGGGCGCGTAGAGCGGGCGCATGGCACGCACCAGGATCGGCTGGTAAAGAAACTGCGGCTGGCCGGGATCGGGAACTACGAGCAAGCCAATGCCTATCTGGACGAGCACTATCTCGCCGAGCACAACCGGCGTTACGCGCGCCCGGCGGCGGAGGAAGCCGACTATCACCGGCGACGGCCCACGGCGCGACAACTGGATGAAGTCTTCTGGCTGGAGGAGGAACGAGTGGTGAGTGAGGACTGGGTGGTGCGCTACAACAACCGACTGCTGCAACTGGAACGGCAAAGCCAGCACTGGGCTCCGGCCAAGAGTCGCGTGCTGGTGCGGGAGAACGAAGCCGGAGAAGTCGCGATTCACTATCGCGATCAGCGTCTGCGGTTCCGCGAACTGAAGGCGGCTTCTAAAGCGCTGGGCGAGGGAAGGGGCGCTGCCCCTTCCCCCGCGCCCCCATCCCCGATCCTACGGCGCAGCCTTCCTCCCGCTTCGAATCATCCTTGGAGAAAAGGCTTTTCCGCCAAGGCACGCGCCCTCTTTTCCGGGGCTGCATGAAACCAAAACCAGGGGACATTTCTATTGTGGACAAGACGGGGACATTTCTAATGTGGTATGACAACCGCACGAAAGGTCGATTGACTCTCCCGGCTCTCCGGGCTAAGCTTTGCCCAAGGATCGTCGGGGGAGGCGCTTATGCGAGCTCGCATTCTGCTCGGGATCATGTTCACGGTTCTTCTTGGCGTCCGTGCCGCATTTCCACAGGCGGCGGCCGAGTCCGTCATGCTGAACGCACACTCCGCGGCAGCCACTACCAAAGCAGGGTCGGCTCTGGGCGATGCCTTGAACAAGGCTAGCCACAACATTGCCGGGCAGATCCAGACGGTCCCCAAGTCGACGTCCGTTAGCGGCAAGGTTCAGCATGTCCAGGCGGCGAAGACTCGACCTGCGGGCGCCGCGACTGCACCGGTTGCCGCCTCTGGAACCTCCGCCTCTGGGAAACCCGCGTCGGGGACATCCATGATCACGTCCATCCAGGGAACCCGGAAGAACTGAGTCGTTCGCGTCCTCTGGTACTCGAAGTCAGGCCGCTGCCTCCCGTTGTTTCCCGCCCGATCAGGGGCGCCTACACGTGAGAAAATATCAAGAGTTGGCCTGACATCATGTTGGCCTGACATCGAGGTCTGCCCTCAAGGGAAACTCTTGTCTCACTCCGTTTGCGGCTTCTAAGAAGCCGAGCTCACGCCGGGAGGTCATGCTGAATGTGCCGGAACATCAAAACCCTTTTCAACTTCGATCCGCCCGTTACGGACGAAGAGATTCGAGCGGCTTCGCTTCAGTTCGTGAGAAAAATCACAGGCTTTAACAAGCCGTCGAAGGCCAATGAAGCCGCTTTCCTGGCCGCCATCGATGAGATCGCGAGTGTGTCGGCACGCCTGCTCCATTCGCTCGATACGAACGCCCCACCGAAGAATCGGGAAGAAGAAGCCGCCAAGGCCAGAGCTCGCGCCGCGGAGAGATTCGGCACTTGAGTACCACGAGACGTGGGTCCCCGGCTCTTAGCCTGCCCAGGTTAACTGGCAGCGAGCTATCTTGCGGCCAGATGTTGGCCACCCGCCGGCACGATTCCACACCCTAGCGCTTGAGGCGGCTGATAAGAAACAGGATCACCGAGAGCACCACGCTCAGCACAATTGAGGTCGCCAAGGGGAAGTAGAACGTCGTGTTCTTCCCGCGATAGAGGATGTCGCCAGGCAGCCGTCCCAGCGGCAAGCCCGTCCTCCCAAGCAGCATGACGATGCCCCCGATCACTACCAGGGCCACGCCCAGGATTACCAGTAGCCGTCCGATCTCCGCCATGTTTTGAGTTTAAACCCGCTGATTACTCAACTGCGCGTGGGGTAGTTGGTGAAACTCAAGGACACTCCTTGGCACTCGACGAAAACATTTATGAAATCCGGCGCGAGAAGCTGAAGAAGATTGAGCTCTCGGGCATCCGGCGTATCCGCGGAAGCCGGTTGTTGGATTCCGGTAGCGGAAAGGCTCACGGCTTTTACCTACTGCTTTTGCGAGCTGGTCGGTTTTGCTTGGACGGGGTCCGGCACGTCACAAACAGGTACCTTTGCCGTGCCCCGTTGCATCGTTTCGATCAATTTGCGTATTCTGCTCGCGGGTTCGATGAAGCCAATGGCCCCGATGCCGACCAACGGCGTGTGTGCCTCGATTCGACCGAGGCGAGGATTGGAAACCATGGTTTTTATGTCTTGCACTGGGCCTTGCGAAACGATCCCAAGAAGCGTGAGCCTTCCACCTCCTAAGAAGTCAACCGAACCATCCCTTTTCAGGCCGAACGGGAATTTGATGACGGGGCCACCGCTATTGCCAGGGTACAGATTCGCATCCACCAAAAACGTCTTTTCACTCGGCTCATTGGGATTTGTCCATGCCACTACGCCCTGCCTCACTATCGCCCTGACTAGCTTCTCGTTTCCTACGATGCCAGGGTAGCCAAGTATGAGAACCTGCTCACCTTCGTACACATCACCTGTCACATCCTCTAGCGATACCGCATCATATGTTTTCAATTGGTCCTCAGAAGGCAAAGCGCCGTATACGTTCGGCATGGGGATCGCTGCGACATCGCTTCCGTCATCCGAGGACACCCAAAGATCAGATCCGGAGACATCTCTCACGTCGAAGGGAACGCCGAGAGACTCGTAAATTGATTCATGTTCCTGCCAGGCAAACCGTATGCGCAGTTGTGCGGGATGAAAGTGCTGGTCAGGATTGCAAAACATGTGCCGAGCGGTAACCAAGTAACCCGTATGCACGCCGGTAGTGATGACCACCCCTGTGCCCAGAGCATGGAAGTAATCGCGGTTGAGGAGTTGGTCATGCGCGACTTCGCCGAACGCGACGGTTGCGTTACGCCAAACCTCGCGCCAGTCTCTCTTAGCCGGTAGCGGCTCTTGGGTCTGCTTCGGTGGCGCATCCTGTTGGCACATACCGGTGAGGGTGGAGAACGAGACGACTGCGATGCAGACGGCTCTGATGAACTGACACATCTGTCTGTACCTCTCCTCTCGTCTAGTCTGGCTGCATCCTTGACCGTTCCTCGGCGGGGTGGGTCCGCCCGGATGCAAGGCCAGTCACTTTATTTGTTCAAGCGAAAAGCGGGCGGTGGTCCAATCCACAATGATCGACCAAAATGACTTGCCGGTTTCGGCCGCAGCTGCTTGGGCTGCATTGTATGCCTGCTCAAGGGTGGCATTTGTGTTCTCGACAGAGTAGGTTCCGGTGGGCAGCCGATACCTCTTACCGTCGTTTGAGACTATGATCCGCGAAAATCCTCGCCGCTTCATCGCCTCATGCAGCGTTTCGTAGTCGTCGTAGGTCGCTTGGTGCAATTCGACGCGAGCAAGATAGCTTGCCATCTACTTGTCCCTCGCCATGAATTTCACACGAACCGGCTCTTTCACTCTTTTCTTGGCCTCGAATGAAACCCGCTCTCCATCGCGAGTCTTGAACTTGACCGGAACTTCTTCCCGAACTGTGCGGTGCGCTTTGAACTCCACTTTGTGTTTCTTGTCCATTGGCCTGTCCTTTCGACTTGGTCTAATACCCTCCGAAGAGGGGCTTTGAAGTGAAATCTTAGCTGAGAAGTTGTCCATCGTCAATCTATGGAAATAATACGTTGCCATTGGCAACATTGTCAGATATGGCAACCCCTTTGACAGTATGGTCTATAATGCAACCGTGCCCTCGGCGCGCGACCCAGAAGCTCTCTATCGTATTTTCGGTCGCAGGCTTCGCGATCTCCGTGAGAAGAAACGCGTGCCGCAGCAGGAACTGGCGACTCTCTCAGGCCTAAATCGATCTTCAATAGCGAACATTGAAAGTGGAAAGCAGCGGGTGCTCCTGCACCAAGTACTGCGATTCGCAGAAGCTCTGCATGTAACTGTAGGTGAGTTGGTGCCCTCGACAGTCGAACTGGCAAAAGTTTTTACGGCCGAGACCGGCACCGAAAAGAATGCCTACTTGGAAAAGCTCCGGAAGATGGCGTCCGGACGCGGCGAAAAGGAAGGTTAACGATGAGCAAGACGCCGGAACAAGTCCTAGACGAGTGTGGGATAACGGACCGCCCGATCCCGTTGGAGCGGATCGCTCAGCACTACGGCATCACGCAGGTAAGCCTCCCCGCTAGCGGCGATATCTTTGGGGCGATAGTACGCGAGAACGGCAACGTGATGATTGCCGTCAACCCCGACCAGCATCCCAATCGTCAGAGGTTTACTACTGCTCACGAATTGGCTCACTTCTTTTTGCACTATGCAGACGGGATTGGGCGTGTCGAGCACGTAGATACCGATTTTAGGGTGAGTTGGCGCAACAGCGTTTCGTCGCAAGGTGTGGACTGGAATGAGATTGAAGCCAATCGCTTTGCAGCCGCTCTACTCATGCCCGAGGGGATGCTCCGAAAGGATCTAGATCAGTTTCAGGCGTTGGATGGTGATGCGGTGCAGCGTCTCGCGTCGATGTATAAAGTGTCGCGCCTTGCGATGCATTTTAGGCTGGTGAACTTGGGTTTGCTTCCGCCTGACGTGGATCCCTCGTCGTCCTAGCCACTGAAGAGAACGCAGGGGTCCTTCGACTCCGCCGGAACTTCACTTCGTGAAGTCCCTGCTCAGCTCAGGATGACACTCTCATCCATGACCCGACGAATCCCCAGAATTATTTATAATCACTTGCTTCCAGTCTTTAACTTTTTACTGGGCTAGGACACTCCTTGGCACTCGACGAAAATATTTACGAAATCCGGCGCGAGAAGCTGAAGAAGATTGAGGCTCTCGGGCATCCGGCGTATCCGCGGAAGTACAACTACAGCCACACGGTGGCGCAGATTCTGGCCGAGTATGGCGGGCAGACGACCGAGGAACTGGAATTTCCCGCGCGGGTGACGGTGCGGGTGGCGGGACGCATCATGGCGATCCGGCTAATGGGCAAGGCCGGGTTCGCGCACTTGCAGCAGGCTGGCCAGCGGCTGCAGATCTACGTCAAGAAAGACGCGGTGGGCGATGCTGGGTTTGAACTTTGGAAGCTGCTTGACCTGGGCGATCACATCGGGGTCCGCGGATATCTGTTTCGCACGCGCACCGGCGAACTGAGCATTCATGCCGAGGAATTGACTTTTCTTTCTAAAGACCTGCTGCCTTTGCCAATTGGCAAGGAGTTTGAATCCGGCGGCGAAACAAAACAATCGTATGAGCTTAGTGACGTTGAGTTGCGCTACCGGCAGCGGTATGTCGATCTGATCGTGAATCCAGAGGTGCGTGAAATATTTCTCAAGCGCAGCAAGCTGACGCAGTCGCTGCGGCGGTATTTCGACGCGCAGGGATTCATGGAAGTCGAGACGCCGATGATGCATCCGATTGCCGGCGGAGCGGTAGCGCGTCCTTTTAAGACGCATCACAACACGCTCGATATGGATCTGTTTCTGCGCATCGCTCCGGAACTTTATTTGAAACGCCTGACGGTGGGCGGATTCGATCGCGTGTATGAAATCAATCGCAACTTCCGCAACGAGGGGCTGGGGTGGAGATGGAATCCTGAGTTCACCATGCTTGAGGCGTACCAGGCTTACACCGATTATCTCGGCATCCTGGATACTACGCAGGGATCGATCGAGCAGGCGGTGAAGGACGTAACCGGCGGGATGAAGACGAAGTGGGGCGAGCACGAGATCGACTGGTCGCACGCGAACTGGCGGCGGATGACGATGCGCGAGGCGATTGTAAAGTTCTGGCCGGAAAAGGCTGGGCCGAAGCCGGAGCGCAGCGACTTCGCCACGCCGGATGCGGTCGAAGCGCTGGTCGCACGAGTGCGCGGCGCGGGGATTAGCCTGACGTATGATGCGGCGGAACCGGCCGGCAAGACGATCGCCGCCATTTTTGAGGCGGTCGCGGAAGAGCACCTGATGCAGCCGACGGTCATCTACGAATTCCCGACCGCGGTGTCGCCGCTCTCGAAGCAGAAGCCGGACGAGCCGGACTGGACCGAGCGCTTCGAAATCTTCGCTGGGCAGATGGAAATCTCGAACGGCTTCAGTGAATTGAACGATCCCGAAGATCAGCGCGCGCGCTTCGAGGCGCAGTTAAAGGAGCGCGAGCGCGGCGACGAAGAAGCCCACCAGATGGATGAGAACTACATCAACGCGCTCAGTTATGGCATGCCTCCGGCGGGCGGGGTGGGAGTGGGCGTGGACCGGCTGGCCATGTTGATCACCGATTCTCATACGATTCGCGACGTGATTCTGTTTCCGCTGCTGCGGCCGGAAAAGAACTCAACCGCAGAGGACGCGGAGAGCGCGGAGAAGAAATAGGGCGGGGGGTTGAGTACCTAGACAATCACTTGAAGTCTCAGCGTGCGGCCATCATGCTGAAGCCAGTTCGATCACGGCGGCGCTGCCCGTAGCGCCCGTTACGGGGGTTGGGTCGGGCAGCGCTTTGCTGTTGCCGTTGCATCGCGCCGGGCGGAGACGCTGGCGCTCCATCGATACCGCGCTCCCTCACATTTCTGGTCGCACGGGCTTCTCGCGGACAGGAGTGTCCGCGCCACACGAACTAGTTCTTGGCTGTGGCCTTGGGTGCGTCCTTGACTGCGCCTTTTTGGGCGCCGAAGTTCGCCGTCAGATAATCCAGAAAGGCGTTCCGATCGGCGTCGGGGATGACAGCGCCCAAACCTTCCATCTTTTCCAGTTTGCGGGACCATTGCTGGCGGGTGAGGTGTTGGTCAGTGATGCGACTTGTGTTGTGACACTGGGTGCAGGCGGCCTTGATCTTGGCCCGCATGGGTCCGGGCGGAAGCGGCTTGCCGGGGACGCTGGGCGCTTGCGCGCTCGCCAGCACGATGGAGGTGAACAGAAAGACTGTCGGAAAGAAGATTGGCGGAAAGACACGTTCGAACAAGCAGGATCTCCACAGACACTCACGGCTGCTGGAGCCGATTAGAGTCGCATCCCCCTCGGGCGCTAAGATATGGTAGCAGGAGATGCCGGGCGTGGCGGCCAAGGACGGCCGAGACGCTGTAGAAGGCGGTTGAATCGCGGCATCTCCCTCTTTCGCAGGGACGTACCGCACACGGCGGTTCCGTTGCCGCAGGCGGCTCCAATACCGCCAGATCATTTCCCAGATCGCCTACATGGGCGAATCGGAATTGAATGTGTCGGCGACGGCTTTCCAGCTTCCGTCGGATTGCTTGCTGTAAACCGTCAGATACTTCCCCTTGTCCGTCATGGGCTTCTTGGTCTTCGGGTTGGTCATGGTCATGGTGTAAGTGCCCTGCGAATAGACCATGTCACCGCCCTTGGATGCCATCGCCCTTGTGGACTGAAACGTCATCGAAAAATTGGGGTCAGCCATGTACGGCGCCATCGCCGCCTTGATGGCCGCCTTCCCGTTCAGGATTCCCGCGCCAGGGTACAGTCCGGAGCCGTCTTCGGCAAAGTAGACGGCCCATTTGTCGGCGTCCTTGGAATTAGCGTCCTTAACCCAAGCCACCTCGAGGTCCTTGATCGCTTGCACATCGGCGGCACGCGTGTCCGGAGGTGGTGGAGCCGGGGCATTCGCGCAGCCGACGATCAGTACGGCCAGTGCCAGGCAGAAAGTCAGCGAAGTATTACGCAGCATGTTCTCCCTCCTTTGGGAATGAAATCGAACCAGTATAGTCCCACTCCGCCCTGGTCAACGGGTAGGCTCGGCTTATGGAAATGCTTCTGCTCTGTAGCCCAGTCACCGGGCCGCGGACGGTGAGGAGTCACCTGGGGTCGATTACTTTCGACACTATTCTACGAGTACCGCCTGCCGATGAATTGAAAAGAGTAAGGTCGCCCTATGCGTCGAGCAGGCAGTTTGATAGTTGCGATGGCGCTGTGTGCCGGCCTGTTCGCGTGGACCGGCAGGGCTCAGGCGGGGGAGCGCGCAGAACGAAAAGCGGTCGACAAAGTTCCTGCAGTTTATCCGGAAATTGCGAAGCGTTACCACATTCGAGGTCTGGTGAAACTGGAGGTTGTCGTCCGGGAAGATGGGAGCGTTAAGTCCACGAAGGTGCTGGGGGGAAACCCGGTGCTGATCGATGCGGCCACCGATGCCGTCCGCAAGTGGAGGTTTGAGCCTGCATCCCATGAGACGGTGGAGGCTGTCGAAATTCGGTTCGGGGACTAAGAGGCCGCCCGGAGCACAGACAGCGCAGCCCAGGCGCTGAAGCGCGGACTCATTTTCAACGCCTTAACGGCACGACTGAACAGCTTACGGAAAAAGTCGATGCTCGGAACTACCCAGCCCCTAAAGTGTGTGCGTGAGAACTCGTTTTCGGACAGTCTGGTGGAACGAAGCACAGGAGAATGCAGCCCCGGAGGGGCGACCTAGCTTAGCCCAGCGCTTCAGCGCTGGGAAAAGTGGAAGAAATGACTCAAGTCCCGGAGGGACGACCGAGTTCTCACGCACGCTCTAAAGGGGCGTTTGATTTTGGAGAACTTGCGGCATCGCTGAAGCGATGCCCTGATACCAACCTCACACCACAAAATACTTAGCTCCCGGATGATGCACGACAATCGCCGACGTACTCTGTTCCGGCTCGAGCAGGAAGGCTGACGTCAGGCGCACGCCCACGTTCTCTTCCGGCTTGAGCAGCGCGAACAGCTTCGTCTGATCCTCCAGGTGCGGACAGGCGGGATAGCCAAACGAATAGCGCGAGCCGCGATACTTCTGATGAAACAGATCGCGAATGTGCGGAGAGTCGTCGGCAGCGATGCCCAACTCTTCCCGCATCTTCTTATGGTGGAACTCGGCGAGGGCTTCCGCCGTCTCCACGCTTAGGCCGTGAAGATACAGATAGCGCGTGTATTCTCCGCCCTCGAACAGGCGCTGCGTTTCTACGGAGGCCTTGGAGCCAATCGTCACCAGGGAGAGGCCCAGCACATCCATCTTGCCGGAGGACGGGGCCGCGAAGAAGTCGGAGATGCAGAGGCGGCGGCCTTCTTTCTGGCGGGGGAACGTGAAGCGGATGAGCTCTTTTGCTTGCGTGGAGACGGGGCTTTGCCCCGTCGGGGCGGGTTGGAACCCCGCCACCACATGGTTCGCGCCAATTTCCGGGTCGTAGACTACTATGTCGTTGCCGTCGCCTTGGGCTGGAAAATATCCGTAGACTACTTTGGGCTCGAACCATCCGGCTGCGATCACATCTTCTTCGAGCTTCTTTTTGATCGGGCGATACTTCTCCTCGACCAGCCTGGCGTAGTCTTCCTGCGACGCCGTCTTCAACTGCCACTGGTTCTTGAACAACGCCGTGTCGTTGACATACTGGAAGAGCTCGCGCAAATCGTAATCCTTCACCACCCGCACGCCCCAGAACGGAGGCTCGGGAATATTCGGCGCATCGGTCACCACGACGCTGCGTTCGGAAAACACCGGGCCGATCGCTTCATCTGCATCTACCGCCGCCGCTTTGGCGTAATCCTTCACCGTCCGGCCGTCCTTCAGCCGCGCTTCGCGCTTGGGATCCTCACCCGCCAGATCTTGCATCACGTGGAGTCCCGCGAACGCATCTTCCCCGTAGAACACCGAATTCGAATACTCGCGCCGCAGGTCATCTTCTACATACTTGCGGGTTAGGGCCGCGCCTCCGCAGATCACCGGGAACTTCAGCTTCTGCCGTTCCAGTTCCTGGATCACGTACTTCATCTCCAGCGTCGATTTGACCAGCAAACCGCTCAGCCCGATCGCATCCGCGCTGTGCTCCTGCGCCGAGCGGATGATCACGTCGCCAGGCTGCTTGATTCCCAGGTTCACGACTTTGTAGCCGTTGTTCGACAAGATGATGTCGACGAGATTCTTTCCAATGTCGTGCACATCGCCCTTCACCGTGGCGAGGACGATCGTGCCTTTCTGTTGCGAGCCGGTCTTCTTCTCCATCTTTGGTTCGAGATAGGCGACGGCTGCCTTCATTACTCCGGCGGAATCGAGCACCGACGGCAACTGCATCTTGCGCGCTCCGAAGAGATCGCCCACCGTCTTCATGCCGTCCAGCAAGACCGTGTTGATCAGGTCGAGCGGCGTGTACCCGCCGAGCGCGTCTTCCAGCAACTCTTCCAGCGTGCGCTTCGTCTTGCCCTCGCCTACCGATTTTTCGCCGTTGATGATCGCGTACTTGAGCTTGTCCTCGATCGAGAGGGTTTCGACGTGCGCCGCGGTCTGCGCCTGCGCCTTGCCTTTCATGCCGGCGAAATGCTGCATGTAAACCTGCAGCGGATCGCCATTCGAGCGGTCCTGGTAAATCAGCTTGCGCGCCAGTTCTACTTCCTCGGCCGGAATCTTGTATAGCGGATAAATCTTCGTGTAGTTGACGATGGCTACGTCGAGGCCGTTTTCGACCGCCTCGTGCAGAAATACCGAGTTCAAGACGCGGCGCGGATAGGCGTCGAGCCCGAAGCTGATGTTGCTTACCCCAAGCACGGTCTTCACTTCCGGCAATTCCTCGCGGATGCGCTTCACCGCCGCCAAGGTCTCCATCCCCGCCGACCGGTATTCTTCCTGGCCGGTCGAAATCGGGAGCGTCAGCGCGTCGAAGAGCAAGTCCACGGGACGAATCCCGTATTTCTGTGTCGCCAGATCGAAGATGCGATGCGCGATCGCAACTTTCTTGTCCGCGGTCAGCGCCATGCCCTCTTCATCGATGGTCAGCGCGATGACTCCGGCGCCGTAGCGCTTTGCCATCGGCAACACTTTCGACGTCCGCTTCTCGCCGTCTTCCAGATTGATCGAATTGATAATCGCTTTTCCGGGGATGCGCTTCAGCGCTTCTTCCACGACGTCGGCTTCGGTGCTGTCGATCAAAATCGGCGCCGGCACGCGAGTTGCGATTTTTTCCAGGATGGCGGAGATATAGCCCTTCTCGTCCTCGCCCACGATGGCGCAGCACAGGTCGAGCAGGTGCGAGCCTTCGTTCGCCAACTTCTTTGCCAGCCTGAGAATGTCGTCGTATTTTTTCGCCTGGACGAGCTTGCGGAAATGATCGACCCGCGTTGTCGTGTTCATCTCCTCGGCGACAATCAGGGGCTTCGGCTCCAGATCGAGCGGCACCGAGGTGTAGGCGCTGGAGGCCGCGCTGATCGGCTTCACATCGCGCGCCGCCGGTTCCACGCCGGAGACCGCTTCCACCACGGCTTTCAGATGATCGGGACCCGTGCCGCAACATCCACCGACGATGCGCACGCCGTAATCTTTTACAAAATGTTTGTGATAGTCGGCGAGATCTTTAGGCGCGAGCTTGTACACGGCGTGTCCGCCTACGTTCTGCGGGAGCCCTGCATTCGGCAAAACCGAAATCAGCTTGGTGGAGTTCAGGCTCAGATAGCGGACCGCCTCATTCATCTCCGCCGGACCGGTGGCGCAGTTCAGGCCGATGATGTCCACGTCGTAAGGCTCAAGCGCCGTGAGCGCCGCGCCAATCTCGGTCCCGAGCAGCATGGTTCCGGATTCCTGCAGCGTGACCTGCACGGTCACGGGCAGGTGCTTACCGGCTTTGCGCATCGCCTCCATTACGCCGACGGTGGCAATCTTCGCCTGCAACAGATCCTGGCACGTTTCGATCAGCAGGACATCGACGCCACCCTCGATCAGCGCGGCGGCCTGCTCTTCATAGGACGCCACCATCGCATCCCAACCGATGTGTCCGAGCGAGGGCAATTTTGTCGTCGGGCCCATCGATCCGGCAACGAAGCGCGGTTTGTCTTTGGTCGAAAATTGTTGCGCTACTTCTCTGGCCAGCTGCGCCGCCTTTACGTTGATCTCGCGGACTTTGTCGCGCAGGTCGAACTCGCCGAGAACGAGGCTCGTCCCGCCAAAGGTGTTTGTCTCGACGACGTCGCAGCCTACGGTGAAAAAGTCCGCATGAATCTCGCGGATGATATCGGGACGGCTCAGGACCAGAACTTCGCTGCAGTTCTCCTTGCCCCAGTAATCGTCCAGGGTGGGATTGCGCTTCTGGATGTTCGTCCCCATGGCGCCGTCATAGATGACGACTCGGTCTTTTACGGTTTGGAGAAAGTTTGTCATTCGTTATCAGTCGTGAGTCGTTAGAACCTGGTCATTGGCCGTTTGCAGTTCGCCGGTTGCTATTCCCGGTTCGTCTAAACATTGTTTGTCTGAGGGCTGATTTACGGCGAGAACCACCAACGTGGCGTCGTCCTGGAATTGCGCGCCGCAAAAATCCGAAACTTGCGCGAGCAGTTGGTCGTTCAACTCCGCAGCAGAACTGGCCGCGTGCGCCTTGCCGAATGCGGCGACCCTTTCCACTCCAAACTCTTCGCCTTGCGTGTCCTCGGCTTCGGTGATGCCGTCGGTGAATAGAAGCAGCCGGTCTCCGGATTTCAGATCGACACTGCAGTCCTGGTAATTCCACGAGGGGAAAACGCCGAGCACCGCGCCGCCTTGATCCAGAGTGTGCGCCGCGCCGGCCGAAACCAGAATAGGGTAGGAATGGCCGGCATTGCAGTAGCGAAACGCACGCGAATTGCCGTCGAAAACGCCGCAGAAAAACGTCACGAACTTGTTCGCAGCGATGCTTTCGCAGAGCATGCCGTTCATGATCCCGCACACGCGCGCCGGGCTATCCATGTCGCGCACGGATGCGCGCAGGCTGGCCTGGACATTCGCCATAAGCAAAGCGGCGGCAACTCCCTTGCCGGAGACATCGGCAATGCAGATGGCCAGCCGGTTGCCGTCGAGCCGCAGCACATCGAAGTAATCTCCGCCGACCGCGCGCGCCGGGCGCCAGGCGGTGGCGACGGCGATTCCCGGAAGCTGGGGGATTTCCTTGGGCAAAAGCGACTGCTGGATTTCGCGGGCGCGTTGCAAATCCTGCTCCTGGATTTCCAAGCGAACCGCGCCGGCCTGAACCATGCCCTGCAACTCGACGTTGCGGCGCTCCAGGCGCGACCTCGTCTTGCCATAAAGAAAATTCAACACCCCGTAGACGAAGGTGATCAGGAAGGGCATCTTCCAGCCGGTAGCGAGGTAGTGCCCAAGCGATTGCGGACTAGGCGGGGCGAACCACCAGACGATTACGCTGCTCAGGGCGTAAACGGGAACCATCACGACGCATAGGACGGCCAGGAAGATCAGCCAGTCATAGGAAGACGGCTTTTCGTACAGGGCGTGCAGCCATTGCACCGGAGGCGTAAGAAAATTGCCGATGCACAGCGAGTACAAGATGACGGTGAAAGGATTGATAGGCTGGCCGATGGCCCAGAAAATCGCGCCGACCACGAGAGCAAGGCACAAGTAAATGCCCTGACTGCGGAAGAAAACGCTCAACGATTTAGAGTCAATGGTCATGTTGACTAAAAGTCTTTGGCCGCCCTGTGCACTACCCACGATTGCTTTCCATACAACAACGCCGGTCCCTGCGGGACCGGCGTTTGGTGGAAAATCTCGAAGTTCGCTAGTCCCCGGTCACGCCAGCATCCGTCTCCGATTGCGCAAACATCTGATTGGCTCCCATGTGCGCCGGAGCCGGGGCCAACATCTGTTCTTTGCGGTAAATCAGATTGCTGGCATTGAAACTCGCCAACTCGAATCCATGGCCATGCGTGATCGCATCGGTGGGGCAAGCCTCCACACAATACCCGCAAAATATGCATCGATTGTAGTCGATGTTGTAGACGCGGGCGTAGCGCTCGGCGCCCGAAACCCGGGTTTCCTCGGTGTTTTCCGCGGCTTCGATGTAGATGCAATTCGAGGGACAGGCGGCGGCGCAAAGAAAACACGCCACACATTTTTCCAGGCCGTTTTCGTCGCGCTGCAGCACGTGCATGCCGCGGAAACGTTCCTGGAACTTCGCGCCTTTCAGGGGCCCGGGACCGTCAGGATAATTTTCGACGATGGAGGGCTGAAACATCTCCTTCAGGGTGATGGTCATTCCCTGGGCGACGGCTCCGATGTTCTTGATCACGGACATGCTTTGTCATTATAGCGGATGTGCGGGGACAGCTGTCAGCTGTCGGCTTTCAGCTCTCAGCTTTCAGTTGTCAGTTCTCAGTCGTCAGTTCTCAGCTCTCGCTTTTCAGAAGATGGCTACCAAGGACGGGGGGACTTTCGTGGACGTGGAAATCTCTGCCGGAGCGTCCACACTGGAGCTGCGCCGAGTAGCGCTATCTCGATGTGGCATTTCAATTTATGAGCAGCCGTGGTTCACGTTCCTCTCTTTTTCTTTTTCTTTTCTGCATGATCTTCTTCACTTTTTTTTCGGGCCTCGGCTTGGGTCAGGAATCTGATCGGAAGACAGTTGGCTCGCCTTCTCGAGCGCGGGCTGAGCGCGGCGGCGATCGTCGGTATCTGCGCGATGACTTGAGCTGGAATTGGAACCAGCGGGGGCGGAGTGTGCCTCCGGGAGAATCGGCGGCGGGGCTGCGGTTTCGGGCTTACCGGCAGAAGATGGCGTTCCGGGCACAACGCGCTATGGAAGCTGCGTCTACCGGCCCACTCATCGCAAAAGACGCGATGAGTGGGGCACCCGCTTCAGCTTCGGCATCGACAGTGTGGGTTCCTATGGGCCCTGCACCGCTCGCTTCCGATGCTACGGGCGATGGCGCGCAGGATTACAACTGGGTTTCGGGGCGCGCCACTTCCGTGTTGATCGATCCTGCCGACAGTACTGGAAACACGGTGCTGCTGGGAGGCGCGTACGGCGGTCTTTGGAAATCGACGAACGCGGGCAGTCTGAACTCCAACCCTGCTTCGGTCACTTGGCAGGCTTTGATTGACGATCAGCCGACGCTGGCGGTGGGCGCGATTGCTTTGCAGCCGGGTAACAGCAACGTCATTCTGGTTGGCACCGGCGAAACGAACAGTTCGGACGATTCTTATTACGGTCTGGGAATTCTGCGTTCGGCGGATGGAGGTTCCACTTGGTCCGAGATCCAGAGCGCGGGAACGGGTCAGTCTTTTCTTGGAATCGGTTTCAGCAAGATCGCGTTCAGTACGGCGAATCCCAGCTTAGTGGTCGCGGCGGCGGCGGGAGACAACGGCTTATACGTTGGCCGGGAAGAAGATGGTAATTCGACCGCACGCGGACTCTACTACTCCCAAGACGGCGGAGTGACCTGGAACCGCGTCACTCTGTCGGACGGCGCGGTTCCCGCTTCGGCTACGGCGGTGATCTACAACGCGAGCCAGGGTGCGTTTTACGCTTTTATCCGGCGGCATGGGCTGTACTCCTCGACCGACGGCCAGCATTTTACGCGGCTGACTACGCAGCCTGCCGCGGGCCTGGTATCCGCGAATTGCCCCTCCGGATCGAATGCCAGCACTTGCCTGATTTATCGCGGCGAGTTTGCGGTGGTGCCGGGGCGCAACGAGATGTACGTGTGGGTGGTCGACGTGCAGACGGACAACAATGGAAATCCGGCGCCGGTTGACGAGGGGATTTGGCGATCAACGACGGGCGGAACGAGTTGGACGCACATTCCAGACAACGGCATCACGAACTGCGGAGATAGCGCACTTGGTCCAGACAACAGCGGCTGCGGGGTGGAGCAGGGATATTACAACCTGGAGTTGGCGGCGGGTCCGAATGCGTCGGGAACGGATATTTACGCGGGCGCGATCAATCTTTACAAGTGCACGATTGCGTCCGGGGGCACGATCTGCACGCAAGGCGACTGGATCAATCTAACTCATGTCTATGGGTGCAGCCGGTTGGGGGCGCCGGCGCATGTGCATCCCGACCAGCACGGAATCGCGTTCCTGGTGGCGAGCGGCAAAGCGGTGGGCTTCTTCGCGCACGATGGTGGAATCAGCCGGACGCTAGACGGCTATGCCGGGCTCACGACGGGCAGTTGCACGGGCACGAATCAGTTTGACAGTTTGAGCCAGAGCCTGGGATCGATGACGGAATTCGTTTCCGTCTCGGTGCACCCCACCAGCGCCGACGTTCTGCTCGGCGGAACGCAGGATAACGGCTCCCCGAAAACTAGCAGCGCGACTAGTAGTAGCACCTGGCAGAATGCGCTGGGAGGGGATGGCGGATTCAACGCCATCAATCCCACGAACCCCAGCGAGTGGTTTGCGGCGAATCCTTACGTCACGATTTTGAAGTGCGAGTTGGGAACGGCATGTAACCAAAATGGATTCGTCGAGGTTGTCAGCCCGCCCACGCTGGGAGGAGATCAGGGAGCTTTCTATACTCCGTACATTTTGGATCCGCAGAATACCAATGAACTGTTGGTGGGAACCTGCCGGGTGTGGCGGGTCAGCACCAGCGGAACCGCGCCCCTCGAACTCAGCAATGACTTTGACACGTTGGGGACGGGCGTGTGCACGGGAGGTGAGACCAATCTGGTGACGGCCCTGGCCGCGGGCGGCCCCAAGGACACGCACAACAATTCGACGGTGGTGTATGCGGTGACGAACGGATACGGTCCGCTCAGCGGGCTGCCGGGCGGCGAAGTCTGGGTTACGACCAACGCCGGCGTCACGCTGATGACGAATGTTACGCAAAATGTGAATCCGAACGGCTATGCGATTTCGTCGGTGGCGATGGATAAGTCCGACGCGACGGGCACGACCGCCTATGTGGGAATTATGGGATTCAGCACGCCGGGGTTTCCGACGCCGCATGTGTGGAAGACGACGAACGCGGGCGCAAGTTGGATGGACTGGACGGGAACGGGTTTGCCCGACGCTCCGGTGAACGCTTTGCTGGTGGATTCCTCGGTCACTCCTGCTCAGATTTACGCGGGAACCGATGTTGGCGTTTTTGTGAGCTCAACCACGGCGGCGAGCTGGACCGAAGTTGGTCCGGCGCCAGGGCCGGGTGTGTCGGGATTTCTGCCGGACGCGCCGGTGACGGCGTTGCAGATGTTTCATCCTGACGCGGGCACGAAAACGCTGGTGGCGTCGACGTACGGGCGGGGCATCTGGAATTACGCGCTGGTGGCGTCGGCGGACTACACCAATGTGATTTCGAATTCGCCGCAGACGGTGTTTCCGGCGCAGACGGCCACGTTCAATGGCACGCTCACGGCGCAGGGCGGATACTCGAGCCCGGTGAACTTGAGCTGCACCGGCACGATGCCGGCGCCCTGCACGCTGCAGCCGAAGCAGATAACATTTTCAGGAAATCCCACAGCGACTTACACGTTAACTGCGGGCGGACTGGTGGGCGATTACAGTTTCAACGCACATGCGGTGGGGACGGATGGAAACGCGATTACGCGCGATGCCTCGGTCACGCTGCATGTGGTGGACTTCAATCTGACCGCGCCCAGTCCGAATTCGTTGAGCGTCGGGCAGGGCGGAACGTCGGGGGCAAGCACGTTCCAGGTAACGGCGGCGGGAAGTTTCGCGGGGACGGTAACGCTCAGTTGCTCGGCGGGGCTGCCTTCGGGAGCGGCTTGCGTGTTCTCACCATCGAGTTCGGTGAATCCGACTTCTTCGGCGCCCGTGACGGTTACGCTGTCGGTGACGGCGGGGACTGGGACTCCGCTGGGTGGTCCGAAGATTGTGACACTGGCAGCGACGGTGGCGGGCGCGCCTTCTCCCAAGACGCAGACGTTTTGGTTGACGGTGACTGGGCCGGTTCCGGACTTTGCCATCGGACTGACAGCGACTCCGAACGCGACGGTGGCCGGTCAGAACGTGAAGTGGAACGGGCCGCTGACGGCGGTGAACGGATACAGCGGCAGCGTGACGTTGACGTGTACGGCGGGGGCTCCGGGGACGTGCGGAATTGTTCCGGCGACGGTCACGCCGGCGTCTGGGGGAACGGGGTTCGCGGTGACGCTCGGCAACGCGACGACTGGGGCGTTTAATTTCACCATCCAGGGAACGGACGGGACGCTGACCCATGCTACGCCGACCGAATCGCTGACGGTGGGGACGGATGTCACTTGGACGGACACGGGCAGTGCGTCGGTGACGGTGCTGGCGGGACAGAGCGCCAGCTATACGTTTTCGGCGGTTCCGGTGGGGGGGCGGCGTTCAGCGAGGCGGTGAGTTTGGGGTGCACGGGGTTGCCGGCGTTGACGAATTGTGGGTTCAATCCGGCGTCGATTGCGGCGGGATCGGGGACCACGCCGGTGACGCTGACGATCACGACTACGGGGCCGAATATGGCGAAGGGGGCCGTGCTGCGCACGGCCTGGACGGGCGAGGGTGCCCGTCCCCACACCGGCAAACCCTGGACAGCCGGGGGCGGCCGTCCCTACGCATTCATGTTGCTGGCGATGGTGGGGATTGTGGGGCTGGCGGGAAAGAGCCGCGGCAAGCCGCGTCTCTACGCCGGCATCGTTGGAATTTGCCTGGGGCTTGGTGTGATGGCGGAGATTTCATGCGGTGGGGCCGTGGGTGGGGGTGGCGGCCCGCCGCCACCGGTGACGGTTACGATTAGTCCGGGATCGGCGACTCTATTTGCGAATGAAGCGGGCAACTCGTGGCCGGCGTCAGTTACCCAGAAACAATTCACCGCGACCGTGAATAGCTCGACGAATCAGACGGTAACCTGGTCCGTTGCTCCCGGAAGCGGGAATGGGACGGTCAACGCGACGGGGTTGTATACGGCTCCGGCGGCGGTTCCGAACCCGGCGACGGTGACCGTGACGGCCACAGCGGCAGCCGACCCGACAAAGTCCGGATCAGCCGCGATAACCGTGCAGGCGCCGGCGGGTTTGGGGACATCGCAGATTACGGTGACGGCTACGGCGGTGGGCGGAGCAGCGCACGCGGATGTGGTGACGCTGATCGTGCAGTAGCGCAATCTACCGCCGAGACGCGGAGAACACCGAGAGAAGATTGGTCTTGTGAGGCGCGAACGTCCTGTCCGCGCCTTTTTTCTTGCGTCACATCTTCCTGTTCTTGCGTCACAGTGGTGCGGGGGCCGGGTGCGATAGCATCGTCTTCGGTGGGCTGCCGTGCTTTGCACGGCTGGACGGGGCGAAGCCCCGTCACCACACAAACACTAATTTATGACCTATGACATTGCGGTGATTGGCGGGGGGATTGTTGGGCTTTCGTTTGCCATGCAGGCGAGCGAGCGATTTCCTGGGCTGCGGATTGTGGTGCTGGAGAAAGAAGCGGGAGTGGCCAGGCACCAGACTGGCCACAACAGTGGAGTGATCCACAGCGGGGTTTACTACAAGGCGGGCTCGCTGAAGGCGCGGTTGTGCGTGGCGGGGGCGCGCGAGATGGTGGACTTCTGCTCGCGGCATGGGATTCCGCATGAGGTGTGCGGGAAACTGATCGTGGCCACGAACTCCGAGGAAGCGGCGCGGCTGGATGACTTGCGCGCGCGCGGCGTGGCCAATGGACTGGAGGGCTTGCGCCTGCTGGAGCCAGCGGCGATGCGCGAGGTCGAGCCGCACGTGGGCGGAGTGCGCGCGCTGCTGGTGCCGTCGACTGGAATCACGGATTATTCGGCGGTGACGGCGAAGTATGCGGAGATCGCGGCGGAACGCGGGGCGGAAGTGAAGACCAACGCGGGCGTGGTCGGATTCGACCGGTCTTCCGATGTGAAATCCGGTGTGAAATCGGGCGATGCGAGATCGGGCGCAAAGCCGGACGCGGTGGGCAGTGCCGTGGTGGTGCGGACGCGGGCGGGAGATTTTACGGCGCGCTATGTGGTGAATTGTGCCGGGCTGTACAGCGATCGGGTGGCGCGGATGGCGGGAGACGATCCTCAGATGATGCTGGTTCCGTTTCGCGGGGAGTACTACGATCTGGCAGCGGCGCGGCAGGAGTTGGTGCGGGGGCTGATTTATCCGGTGCCCGATCCGCAGTATCCATTTCTGGGAGTGCATTTCACGCGGCGGATTCAGGGGAATGTGGATGCGGGGCCGAACGCGGTGCTGGCGTTCCGGCGCGAGGGATATCGCTGGCGGGATTTCGATCTGGGCGAGGCCATGGAAGTGTTCATGGATGCGGGATTTCGAGCGATGGCGCGGCGGCACTGGAAAAATGGACTGTCGGAGTTTCGGCGGTCGCTGCGGAAGCGGGAGTTTGTAAGGTCGTGCCAGCGCTTGGTTCCGGAGGTGCGGATGGAAGATATGACTCCGGGAGGGTCGGGAGTGCGGGCGCAGGCGGTCGAGGCGGATGGCGCGCTGGTGGATGATTTCCGCTTTGTTGCGCGAGAACGATTTTTGCATGTGCTGAATGTGCCTTCTCCGGCGGCTACGGCGTCGTTGCCGATTGGGCGGGAGATCTTGAAGATGGTGCCAGCGGAGATTACGGGGTAGCGGACGAAAATGGTTAGCTACACATTGGTTCGCTACACATTGGACAAGCTGCCGTCGTTGACGAAAGCGCGACGGGCTAATTGAAGATGCTGGCAACTCGTCCACTCTTGCTCAAGCACGCCGGCGACGATTGCGACCTCTCGGCTGCTCACATGCCTGAATCGTTCCGGGTGGCAAGCGATTGGGCTCGGACGAGGTGTCGGAGCTGGATTCCGAAATTAATTTTCGATTTCTATTGGCGGGCAGGTGGTCCAAATTCGAAGACGCGACCTGCATGGCGTAGAACAGGGCGGAAGCTTCTTTCGGCTCGATGCGGCGGTGCAGCATCATCTCGCAAACTTCCGAGATTGCCGACTGGATTGAGGCAGCGTCTTCGAGTACGGGGAGGTAGACGTGGAAGGAAGGGATGGATTCGGTGTTGTTGATGTCGATCGGTGGCGGACCGCTGTGTTCGTGGAAGTGGCAAAATTTCTTGTCGCGGAGGGCGGGCGATTGGCAGGGATCTCCATTTAGTTTTCGCTGTTCACAAAGTTTGCCTGAATATTTGTCTGAAGAAGATGACATTGTGATGGCTCCTCGGGCAGTTCTCGGTTTCCGGTTCTCAGTTCTCAGTTCTCAGTTTTCAGTTCTCAGTAAATTCGGTTGGGCTCATTTCAAAAGTACCCCCCCCCCCCCCCCCCCCCCAATTTCCTCTAAACTATTCTAATTAAACGACTTAGATGTAAAATATTCAAGAATAAGGACTTAGGCGGGGGATCCTGCGGTTTGGCTGGATTTTTCTGGTTGGGGGTTCACCGCTTCTGCTGTTTGTCAAAGAGCTGCCGGAAATGGTTTTGCGGTGGATTATGAGTCCGTCTCTGGAGACGGGGACACTTCTCAATAATGCACTCTCGGCGAATTTTCGCAGTGTTCTTGGTTGGGAGTCTGTGATGACCGTACAAGAAAAATGTGATGAAAAATGAAGCTTGAATAATTACAAATATGTAATTACAATAATGGAGTGGAAAGTATTCGCTTCGAGTGGGACGAGGCCAAGAACCTCTCCAACCGGCGCAAACACGGCGTGAGCTTCGAGGAAGCCAGCCAGGTATTCCGCGATCCGCTGTATGTGCCAGTGCAGGATTGCGTGGAGGGCGGGGAAGTGCGTTGGCGGACCCTTGGTCTGGTCGAGGACTTGCTCCTTCTCACGGTGGCTCACACCGTCAGAGAAGAACGCGGTGAGGGCACAGATGACGGTAAATCGGTCGACGTCATTCGCATCATCTCGGCACGACCCGCGACTCGGAAAGAGAGGCGACGCTATGAAGACGAAAATGGTTAGTTACACATTGGACAAGGTGCCGCCGCTGACGAAAGCGCGACGGGCTAATCTGAAGGCGCTGGCAACACGCCCGGACAGCGAGATCGATACCAGCGATATCCCGGAAATGACGGAGGAACAGTGGAAGAACGCCCGGCGGGGACACTTCTATCGCCCGCGCAAGCGCCAGATCACAGCGCGCGTCGATGCCGATGTGCTGGATTGGCTGAAGGCACAGGGGAAGGGCTACCAGTCCCGGATCAATGCGATTCTGCGGCGCGAAATGCTGACCTCGGTGAAATCGGGCAGGTAGCCCGGTGATGGGATCACCGGTGCACTGGAAGGGCTTGGTACAGGGCCCTATGAAAAACCCATGCGCGAGACGGCCGTGGAAATCCCACCCTTCAACAAACGAAGGGTGGGGCACCCGGCTGGTACACGGGGCGACAAATCAAAACAGCGACTGGTAACATGAAGTGGTGCTGCTCGTCGTCTTCGGCGCTGGCGCTTCTTTCGATTCTGATCCCGACCACCCTCCTCTCCATTATGACCCGAACGTACGGGCGGACAGCCTCCCCCCGATTGAGCACCACCGCCCCCCACTCGCAAATCGCCTCTTTGACAGCAGACCTCAGTTCTTGAGCGTGATGGAGTCGTTTCCGGAGTGCCTGCCACTGATACCTCGGTTGCGCAAGGCGGATGTTGCGGTAGAGCAGGAACTAGCGGCACTTCAGGCGGAGGCCAGCGGCTATCCCGAACGACACCGGCAGCTAGCAGCTATTCGCTACTACCTTCGCCTCGCACTATGGGAGTGCCAAGATCGTTGGAAACAAGTCCATCACGGAATTACGAACTACGCCACATTGCTGGACGAGATTGAACGCTGGCGCGTTGAGCGGAAGGAACAAGTTTGCTTCGTCACCTTCAACTACGACACCATGCTCGAAGAAGCAATGGTGAGATTCCTGCACCTCTCAGTCAAAGACATGAACAGCTACCACAGCTGGAAAAACTACTCGCTTTTCAAGTTGCACGGTTCGGTCGACTGGGGTCTTGAGCTTGATGGCATCCGGCATCCAGGCAACAACGCTCCCTACCCCTACCTGAACCTCATAGATTTGGTGACACCAGGTAGTCCGCACCTCACGAAGAGGTACCGGCTGTGTACCAAGGAGATGGGGCCCACGCCAGACCGCGTGGTGGTGTTCCCCGCTCTCTCCATCCCAGTCGAGAAGAAAGATGAATTCTCGTGCCCGTCCGGACACGTCACCGCCTTAGAGGCGATGCTGCCGAGAGTGACCAAGATGATCACAATCGGGTGGCGAGCATCGGAAGAAGAATTTCTGAAGATGTTGCTAGCCAGTAGGATGGTGGTAATCCCCGGTATTCGCCGGGAAGTGGAGTTACTGGTTGTCACAGGTAGCAGGGAAGGGGCTGAGCAGACGGTTAAAAACCTTGCCGCCTATGGAGTGAACCAAGGCAATTTGCCGAACCCCGATAGGGCGCGAGTCACCACCGGATTCACAGGATTGATAAATAATTTGGAAACGCTGGGGGTCTTTCTTCGCAAGGGCATGTACTAGCTCCCAGGAACACGCAAACGCCTGCCAGTGGGCTGTAAACGCAAAAGCGGGCAATTCCAGCGAGCGTCTGGTTTACAATTTTCGCGCTTATGAAACTGTGCGTTTTGCTTGTCATGATTGTCTGCAACCCGGCGTTTTCCCAACTTGTGCACGGAACTATTGCGGTCGTTTACTATACTCCCGAAAAACTCGTCATTGCGGCGGATAGTCGAGGGCAGCTCGCCGGAATCAATGGTACTGTTCACGAGGATGACGAGTGTAAGGTTGGCGCACTTGGCGACAAGATTGTATTCGTTGCCTCGGGGAATGTTGGCTACGACAAGGAATGGGCCGGCCGATCAACTTCCTACGTGGAGAGCTTCCGGTGAGGCCCACCAAGCTTACTCCGATGTGCTTGCCCAGTCGAAAAACAAGCCGAGTAAATCTGTCCTCACCTTGATAGCTGCTAGATGGGGAGAATTGGTCCGTGGTCACATCACGGAACTTTACAACATTCGACCCAAGGCCATTACAGATAGTGCAATGGACGGATTGCTCACCTCTGGCCTTTTTTCGGGCGTCGATCCGCGTGGGCATCTGGTGGTTCTGCTCGTTCAACTTAGGCTTGGCATGGGAGGCATAGAGACAGTGGCGCCCAAAGAGATTACTACTGAAACCTGTCCGCCTTGCGCACTGGGCGATGGAAGCATTTTCCTTGAGTTCTTCAACAAGACAAGCGAAAGAGCGCGAGACGAAGCAGCGCGGTGGGAAATACGTAAACGGCAACTCTCTAAGGTCGAGTTTGATCGGCTCTGGACAATAAGATTCGTCGATCTCACTATTCTGCTGTACCCCAACGTCAATGAGGTTGGGGGTTTCATAGATGCGCTGGAACTGACACAGAAAGGTGTGACTTGGATCGAACGCAAAGAAAACTGCCCCGCAAATTAGGTGGCAGAGCTGCAACGCTCGCCACGCGGCGGCCATTCTCGAAGCGCTTGGGAGCAATTACCAGAAAGCGCTAGATTATTTGCCAGTGTATCGGGACGAGTTTGGCCGGGTGCCCCACTCATCGCTCAGTTTGCGATGAGTGGGCCTCGCGCGTCACGTCAAACTCACGCATAGCAGCGGGCTAGATTCCTAAGGGCGGATGACCCGGCCTATCGCGTTCTATGCGAAGGCGGGGATTGCGCCGACGCCCCAGAGTCATCCGACCCTGATCGCTTGCCGCCTGGCACAATCCAGGCATGCGAACAGCGACGCCGATCCGTGATTTGAATCAAGGATTGCCGAGTGCCGGCCCGCAGGGGCTGAAGCCCGTGCCTTTATTGGCCTTCGGCGGCACGATTGAAGTCGTGCCCTTCCCAAACAAAAACTCGGTGAACCATTGCCGTGCGGTTTAATGTGGCGATGACTGCTCACAGAGTCGAGTGACCGTGGGCAATAATTGGCTGGGCGCATCGGTTTTGGGCACCACGGCATCGACCAGTTGGCGAGTCTCTTCTGGAATCTCGCTGCCGGAAAACATGACTACGGGAGTGTCCGGGCGGAGACGCCGCATCTCATACGCGACCTGGTGCCCATTCATTTCGGGCATGTGGTAATCGAGAAGGACCGCGTCAAAACTGAATATGGTCGCAAGTTTCAGCCCTCGTCGCGCGGACATTTCTGTCACCACAATGTAGCCCGACCTTTCGAGGATCCGTCTCTCGTAGTCCAAAATGGCCTGGCTGTCATCGATACAAAGGAGCATCTTCCGTTGTCCTGCATAGGCTCGGCTCATTGGAACCTCCCAAAAAAATGGGCAGCCCCGCCTCTGGGGAGGGATGATCTAGAGGCGTTCATGAGGCAGAACTGCCCTTCAATTACGGACAAAGGAACCCAGACCCTAACGTTCGACGCGCAATTTCCCCACGATATTGGCGGAAGTTTGACGGATTGCCGCAGCTTTGTCTGTTCAAAATTGCACACATACTGGTGCGTCTGGCCCAGGCCGATGGCAAAACGGCCAGTACGCAACTGTGGCGATACGATCGATTTATTTTTTGGGTTACGGACCCGTGTTCACGGCAGAATTTTGGCTGGCAAGGATGGAGCGTGCCGTGTCAAAATAATCCAAAGAACTACTCCCGCATGGGGCGCAGGAGGTTCCTATGCCATCGCGTCGCCGGTTGCCCACACAGCGCCGTGCCAAGAAGCAAACCGAGGTTTTTGATCCTCAAGCTTTTTTGACGAATGCGGGCATTGGCAGGACGGTTCACAGCTATAAACCGAAACAGGCCGTTTTTTCGCAAGGCGAGCGCGCGGACGCAGTGTTCTACATTCAAGAGGGAAGCGTGCGGCTCAGCGTGCTCTCCAAACAAGGCAAGGAAGCGACCATCGCGCTGCTCGGGCCGGGCGATTTTCTGGGCGAAGGATGCCTGGCCTCGGATCAACCCATCCGGCTGGCAACCGCTACCGCAATTGCGGACTGCTCCATCCTGAAGATTGAAAAGAAGCGGATGGTGCGTACGCTCCACGAGGAACACGAGTTGTCCGACATGTTTGTGGCGTACGTGGTCGAACGTCACAATCGCACGCAGGCGGACTTGGTCGATCAACTGTTCAATTCGAGTGAAAAGCGGCTGGCCCGAGCGCTTTTGCTGCTGTCCCGGTTCGGAAAAGAAACCGTGCCTGAGACCGTGCACCCCAACGTGAGTCAGGAGACGCTGGCGGAAATGGTGGGCACCACGCGCTCACGAGTGAATTTCTTCATGAACAAATTCAGAAAGCTCGGCTTCATTAAGTACAACGGTGGATTGCAGGTGCATAGTTCGCTGCTTAGCGTTGTGCTGCACGAGTAACAATAAAGGAAGAGACCGCCGCTCCTCTTTAGGTGCTGCTCAGAAGGTTGGCGGAGTGTTGACCCACAGCAGCCAGGCCTCGGTGCGGCCGGGATTTTTCCAGTGATGCGGCGTGGCGCTCTCAAAGTAAAAGCTGTCGCCGCGCTTCAGGTGGTACTCCTCGCCGTCGAGGGCGATCTGCAGCTCTCCGCGCAGCACAAAGAGGAACTCCTCGCCTTCGTGAGTGTAGGGCTCGCCGCTGCCGGCTTGGGGCGCGATGCGGAACAGGTGCGGCTCCATGACTTTGTTGCCCCAGGCGAGCAACTCCATGCGCACTCCGGGGCCGGCGTCGAGCACCTTGCGCTTGGTGGGGCGCACCAATCGGGTATTCATTTCCGTGGCATCGAAAAAATCGAGGATGTTGGTGCGGTAGTAGCGTGCTAGCCTGCGCAGGGTGCCGACGGAAGCGCTCATCTGCGAACGTTCGAGGGCGCTGAGGAAGCCAATCGAAATTCCCGCCGCCGCGGCGACTTCGGCGAGGCTGCGGCCGCGCTGGGTACGCAACCGGCGCAGTTGCGGGCCAATCGTCATTCCTGCGGTTCCGCTGTGGGCGGCGTGTTTGTTCGTGCCTTCGTGCTTCAGCATCTGCGCGATGGCGACCGCGTTCAGTCCGCGCACTTTGCGCAGGTAGCGGGCTTTTTTCAGCAGGCGCACATCGTCGCTGGTATAGAGGCGATACTTGCTTTCGGTGCGCTGCGGATGGGTGAGGCCGAGCTTCTCCCAGGCGCGAATGGCCGAGGAAGATATCCCCACCTGTCGCGCTACGTCGCCGATTTTGAGGTAGCTCTGAGGGTCGGCCGGCATGAATTCCCCTATGAATTTCGGTAGAAGCGCGGGGCAGCACTTTCCGCTTGACAGCGGGCAGCGGAACCAATAACCTTGCGCGATTATAGCAAGGTTTCGGTCGCGCGCAAGTTGAATTCGGATCCAAGAAAAATTGCCCCGGAGAACTGGAGGACCTGTTCCATGCCGTCGTCGAGATTGTCCCGCATGTATCGTGGGCTTGTCGTTCTGAGCCTTTGCCTGATCTGCTCCACGCTCTTGTTTGCCCAGGGCAGCGGCGGACGCATCCTCGGCCGCATCAGCGACCAGAGTGGCGCCCTGCTGTCGGGATTGAAAGTCACTGCCACCAACGAGGCCACGGGCGCCACCCACCAAACGCAAACCAATTCCACCGGCGACTACTCCTTCCCCGCGGTTCCGGTCGGCACCTACACACTCACCTTTGATATGGCGGGATTCAAGACCAACATCCGCAAAGGCATCACGGTCGAGATCAACCAGGTGGTGACCTTTAACTCCACCATGCAGATTGGCGAGGCCAAGGAACTGGTCGAAGTCACTTCGGAAGCGCCGCTGGTGGATACGACGACCACTCAGTTGGGTGCGATCGTGAACAACAAGTCGGTGAACGAATTGCCCCTGAACGCGCGCGACAGTTACCAGTTCCTGCAGTTGCAGCCGGGCGTGCAGTCGCAGTTGGGCTCGAGCGGCGGCACGTTTTACGGCAGCGACGACGCTGGCTCGGTGTCGGTCAATGGCGGCCGGGGACGCTCCAACAATTTCAGCGTCAACGGCGGCGATGCCAACGATCAGTTTATCAATGCCGCCGCCGTGCAGCCGACCCCCGATGCAATTGCGGAATTCCGCGTCATTACCAACACGTTTGACGCCGAGTATGGGCGGAACTCGGGTGCCGTTGTTAACGTCGTAACCCAATCCGGCAGCAACGCGGTTCACGGCGATATTTACGAGTATTTCCGCAACAAGGTTCTCAACGCCCAGGGGTACTTCAATACGGTCAAGCCGCAGTTCAACCAGAATCAGTTTGGCGGCACGTTCGGCGGTCCGATCAAGAAGGACCGGACGTTCTTCTTTGGGTCCTATGAAGGGCGCCGCATTCGGCAAGGTAAGCCCAGTGATATCGTATTTTTGCCGACGCCAGCGGAAGTCTCAGGAGATTTTAGTGCCAACGGCTCGTTTGGCGGAGGCATCAATGACCAGTTTGTGGCCGACGCCCTAAACGGCAGGCCCGGGTGCACGACGGCCATCAACGCACTCGGCGGCACAACTCCTGTTGCTGGAGTGGCCTGGGGAGGCCCGGGAAGCGTCTTCCCCACGGGTGTAATTCCAACCCAGTGCATGGATCCGGTAGCGCTGAACCTCCTTCAGTATTTGCCCGCGGCAAACCTGCCGGGCAGCGTATACCAAGGGGTTCCGACCGAGGCCGACAATCAGGACCAGTTCACCGTTCGCCTGGATCACAAAATTAACGACCGTCAGAATCTGAGTATTTACTACTACTACACCGACCAAACCACTCGCTCCCCGTTCTATGACTTTCAGGCTTCGGGCGCGAACGTCCCCGGTTACGGTACGAGCGTAAAGTCGCGCTATCAGCAATGGAATCCGAGCCACACCTGGACCCTCAGCAATGCGCTGGTCAATGAATTCCACGCCACCTACTTGCGCGAAGGGCAGTTGACCTTCCAGCACCCGCAGAATACGGGGGCGGTGACGAGCTTCTGTACCGGCTCGGCGGCCGCCTACTGTTTTAACGGCACGTCCGATTCCAGCGTTGGGGCGAACTCAATCCAGGGACAGCTCGGCACAGATCCCAAGTACGGCATCACGACCGGCTTGCCCGCCAATCACACTGGTCTGCCGTTCGTCGGTGTCTCCGGCGGATTCAATATCGGCAACGGCTGGGAGGGGGAAATCCCGCAGGTGGGCAACTCGTTTCAGTTTTCAGACAACCTCAGCTGGGTGAAGGGGAATCACACGATGAAGTTTGGCGCCGACGTGCGGCGCTCTCGCTTCGATCAGACCCTTTACTACAACGTCAGCGGCGACTTTACATTCGACAGTAGCGGCAACAACGCCATATCTTCTGGCGACAATTACCCTGGCTACTTCCTGGGGCTGGCGGACACTTATTCTCAAGGTTCAGCACAACGCGAGGGCGTCCGCAACACTGGTCTGTACCTGTTTGCGCAGGACAGCTGGAAGATCAAGTCGAACCTGACTTTCAACTACGGATTGCGTTGGGAACTGGACACTCCGCTGACCGATGTCCTCGGTCACGTGCAGACCTTCCGACCCGGCCAGACCAGCACGGCCTATCCCTGCACCATTTCAAATACAGATGCATTGGGCAATTCTTCAACTCTGGCCTATTGTCCTACCGGACTGGTGGTTCCCGGCGATCCGGGGATTCCTGCGGGCATGACCTCCACCTACTACAAGGCGTGGGCGCCTCGCGTGGGCCTGTCCTACAGCCCCAACTTCACTAGCGGGTTTCTGGGCAAGCTGTTTGGCAGCAACGGCAAGACCAGCATCCGCACCGGATGGGGACTTTTCTACAACCCGATGGAACAACTGGTGCTGGAGCAGTTTGGCGCCGAGCCGCCCTTCGGCAGCAGCCCCAGTTTCTACAGCACTTTCTTCAATACCCCATTTGTGGGGCAGGACGGAAGCGTTGCCGCGAACGGCTTCACCGGCATTCTGACTCCGCCGAAGGGACAGGATCCGGGTTGGGCGAATTACTCTCCCATCCTCATGTATGGCGACTTCCAGCCTCATCTGCGCACGCAGTATACGGCGCAGTACAACTTCAGCATCCAGCGTGAGATTGCTAAGGATCTTCTGTTGCAAGTCAATTATGTGGGGTCGCAGGGCCATCGTTTGTTGGCGTCACACGATATCAACCCTGGCAACCCGCAAACCTGCCTTGACCTCGCGAACCTGGGACAAGGCTGCGGGCCGACTGCAGAAGATAATACCTATCAATTCACGTTGGGGCCGGGGCAGACTCTCACCATGCCCAATAACCAAGTCATCACCGGCGCGGCCGGAGGAACTCCAATTTTTCTGGCGGGAACGCGACCTTATTCGGCCCCGAACTGCGTTACAAATGGTCCGACCGCAGGTACGAACTGCCCGGCGAATGGCAACCCTGTCTTCACTGACATCTTCGCCGAAGACACCATTGCGAATTCGGCTTACAACTCGCTGCAGACCATGCTTGAAAAGCGTTTCTCGCATGGCGTGCAGTTCCAGGCGGCCTATACCTTTAGTAAGTCGCTCGATTGGGCATCGAGTTTTGAAGAGACCCTCAACCCATTTGACTTCAGGAAGAGCCGCGCGCTCTCCTTGTTTAACTCCGCGCAACGGTTTGTCATTAACTATGTTTGGGATGTTCCGGTGCCCAAGTATCAGGGTATCAAGGGCAAAATTCTCGATGACTGGCAAATCTCCGGCATCACGCAGTTCCAAAGCGGATTTCCCATTCGCCTGCAGACGCAGAACGATAATGAGTTAATCGGCAGCTTTTTTTTCTTGGGCACCGGTGCGCCGCAGATGACGGGAAACGTGCCGCACCTGCTGGATCCGAAGGCACCCGGTCATTATTATCTCGATCCCACCCAGTTCAACGATCCTGCTCTGGGCACGTTCGCCACGACCCCGCGTTCGATCTGCTGCGGCCCCGGGGAGAACCAGTGGGACCTCACGTTCTCGAAGAAAGTTTTGATTTCCGAGGCCCGTTACTTCCAGTTCCGTACGGACATTTTCAATTTGTTCAACAAAACTCAGTTCGTGAATCCGGACGGTAACTTCTCGAGTTCGACGTTCGGGCAGGTCCTGTCGGGGCGCGAACCGCGTCTTGTACAAGTTGCTTTGAAGTTCTACTTCTAGTCCGATCCCCGGGCGGTTTCGGCCGCCCGGGCCTAATCTAATGGCCTATCCGGCCTGAGTCTTATTGGAGAATCCCGATGTACCCCGCATTGCAAAAAGAGCTGGAGACCTACGAGCGCCGCACGCCGAAGTCCGCCGAAGCGCATAAGAAGAACCTGAAGCGCCTGCCCCTGGGCGTGGCCAGCAATTATCGCGCTTACGATCCGTATCCGATCTTCGTGGCGGAGGCGTCGGGCAGCAAGATTCGCGATCTCGACGGCAACGAATACATTGACCACAATCTATGTTTCGGCACGTTGATGGCGGGCCATTCGCATCCGGCGGTGATCAAGGCCGTGGAAGCGCGCCTGCACAAGGGCACGGTTTACGGCATGCCGCACAACATGGAGTGGGAACTGGCGGAAGAAATCTGCACGCGCTATCCCATCGAGATGTGCCGCTTCGGCAACAGCGGCACGGAAGCCACCATGCATGCCATTCGACTGGCTCGCGCGGCTACCGGACGCGACAAGATCATCAAGTTCGAAGGCTGCTACCACGGACTGCATGATGCGGCGCTGGTGAGCGTGAAGCCGCATCCGCCCGCCGACGATTTCGGCGATATCAAGAATCCGAAAGCGGTGTCGGGCGGGGCAGGCGTGCCGAAGGCTAGCCTTGCGAACGTGCCGATTGCTACGTTCAACGATCTGGAAACGGTGGAGCGCCGGTTCAAGGAGAATCCGAATGAGGTTGCGGCCATCATCCTCGAACCGATCATGATGAACGTGGGCATGTGCTTTCCGCAGAAAGGATTTCTGGAAGGCCTGCGGACGCTCTGCGATAAGTACGGCGCACTGCTGATCTTCGACGAAGTGAAGACGGGCGCGAAGCTCTGCTGGAGCGGCGCTTCGGAATACTTTGGCGTGATGCCCGACATGATCTGCCTGGCGAAGTCAATCGGCGGCGGATTCCCACTGGCGGCCTTCGGTACGCACAAGCGGGTCATGAAGTTGATCTCGGACCATAAGGTTTTTCATGGTGGCACTTACAACACGAATCCGATTTCGATGGCGGCCGGCCTCGCGACGTTCCGCGAAGTGCTTACTCGAGCTAACTACGCGCACATCGATCAGCTCAGCAACAAGTTAGTGGCCGGTTATAAGAAGACTATCGCGAAGGTCGGCTTGCAGGGCTACATCGCTAGCGCGGGCGCGAACGGCGTGCTGATGTTGTATCCGAAGGAAGTTCTTAACTACCGCGACTGGCTGCCGATTGACGTGGACTTGTGGCGGCACTACTGGTTCGGCATGGTGAATCGCGGCGTCCTGTGTCAGCCCTACTGGTGGGATGAGCAGTGGACGATTTCGGTGCAGCATACCGAGGCGGACATCGACAAGCACCTGGCGGCATTTGAGGACATCGCCGAATCGCTCGCCGCCGCGCAGCACGAGCGACTGGGAGCGGTCGCAACGCACTAGGTCAGATCGGGTCATCGGGCCATCTGAAACCGATCACCCGATGACCCGATCGCCCGATCACCCGATTCTTCTATGTCCACTACCGATGACAAGCAGCCGCACTTGAAGCGCGTCCTTGGACGCTTTGACCTGGTGTTGCTGTTTGTCGTTGCCGTATTCAACTTGAACGTTGTCCCCAGCATCGCCGCCAACGGGGGCGTGACGGTCTGGCTGTGGCTTATTTCGCTGCTTCTGTTTTTCTGGCCGCAGGGGATCGCGGTGATCGAGCTTGCACATCGCTATCCTGGCGAAGGCGGCGTGTACTTGTGGGCGAAGGAAGTGTTTGGCGACTTCCACGGCTTCCTTTCCGGCTGGTGTTACTGGACGAATAACATGTTGTATGTGCCGACGGTGATGTTGTATTTCGTCGGTGTGTCGGTGTTTGCCATGGGACCGGGCCACGCCGTGCTCGCCGACAACAAGACGTTCGCCATGGTGGCATCGGTGGCGCTGCTCGCGTTCCTGACTGTGCTGAATATCCTCGGGCTCGGAGTCGGCAAATGGCTTAATAACCTGGGCGCGGTCGGCACGTTCGTAGCGGCGGCGGTTCTAATCAGCTTGGGCGCAATCGTTTGGTCGCGCTTCGGCACCACCGTCACGGCGGCGGATTTTCGCATTCCCGCCGACCCCAAGTTTGTGTTGAATTCGTTCGGGGTGATTTGCTTTGGCCTAGTCGGACTGGAACTCGCATCCGTGATGGGCGACGAGATCCGCGAGCCGCGAAAGACGTTGCCGGGCGCGGTCGCGTGGGGCGGAGTAATTTCTGGTGTCCTTTACATTGGCGCCACTCTGACACTGCTGGTGGCCATCGGCAAGAACGATATCAGCGTGCTGCAGGGAATCGTGCAGGGCGTGAGCCAGATGGCGAACAAAGTCGGCGTGGGGTGGATCATCGCTCCCTTCGCGGTCATGCTCAGCCTGTCGATCGCCGGCATCGGCTCGGCCTGGATGGGAGGCTCCGCGCGCATCCCCTTCGTCGCCGGCCTCGATTCCTACATGCCTTCGGCGATGGGGAGGGTCCATCCGAAGTACGGGACGCCACACGTAGCGCTCATCGTGCAGGGGATCGTCTCGCTCATCCTGATCGTGCTCGACTTCACTCTTTCAGGGGGCGTGCAGGAAGCTTTTCAGAAGATGCTCTCTGCCGCAGTGGTATTGCAGTTGATCCCGTTTCTCTACGTCTTCGCCGCGCTGGTGAAGTTTGCTTGGCGCCGTTCCCTAGAAGGAGGACGTTATGGCCGGGGTACGTTGATGTTCGCGGGAGTGGCCGGGTTCGTGACGACCGCATTAGCGATTATCGTCGCGTTTTTTCCCGCCAAGCAGATCACTTCATTGTGGAAATACGAAGTCACTATGTTCGGGATCACGCTGGGTTTTATCGCGTTAGCGGTATTTTTTTTCTATGTGTACGGCCATATGAAGGCGCCGTGCACAGTTGTCGTCGAGCAGTAGAAACTGGGAGCGGCCAGATCCACGTAGGTCAGGACGCCCTGGTCAACCCGCCGGACAGGGCCCGGCGACTACAGATTTGAGAGGAGGCTTGCTATGCCAAGCGGAGTCAAGTCGGAAGTTCGTACCTATCAAATGTACATCAACGGCGAGTGGGTGGACAGCGCATCGAACAAGACGACTGCCGTCATCGATCCTTCCACGGAAGAGGTGATCGCGCAGGTGCCGGCGGGAAACGTGGAAGACGTGAACCGGGCGGTGGCCGCGGCAAGGGCTGCTTTTGATACCGGTCCATGGGCTTCGACCACGCCGCAGGAGCGCGGGCGGATTTTGTTCCGTCTGTCGGAAAAAATTCGCGAGAACCTGCCCATGCTGGCGGAAATCGAATCGCGCAACTGCGGCAAGCCGATCGTGGAGGCGGAATACGATATTGGCGACGCTGCCACCTGCTTTGAGTATTACGCCGGGATGGCCACGAAGGTCCTGGGAACGGTTAACCCGGTTCCGGACAACGCCGTCAGTCTGACCATGAAAGAACCGATGGGCGTGGCCGCCATGATCACGCCGTGGAATTATCCGTTGCTGATGGCGACCTGGAAGATGGCGCCGGCGCTGGCGGCGGGGTGCACTTGCATTCTGAAACCGCCGGGGGTCACGCCGTTGACGGCGCTCGAACTGACGAAATGGCTGCCGGAAGTGGGCCTGCCGCCGGGCGTGCTGAACGTCGTCACGGGCTCGGGATCGGTTTGCGGCACGGCGCTGGTGCGCCATCCCGACGTGAACAAGATTGCCTTTACCGGGAGCAATTCCGTCGGCAAAGGCATTATCAAGGAGGCGGCGGATACGTTGAAGCGCGTCACCATGGAGTTGGGCGGGAAGTCGCCGAACATCTTTTTCGCCGACGCCGACTTCGAAAATGCCATTGACGGGGCGCTCTTCGGCGTCTTCATCAATCAGGGTGAAGTGTGTTCGGCGGGCAGCCGCATCCTGGTCGAGCGCTCCATCTACAAGAAGTTCGTCGAGGCTATGACGGAGAAGGCAAAGACCATCCGGCTTGGTCCGCCGCTTGAGCGCGAAACCAAGATGGGACCCATGGTGAGCCAGGATCAGTACGACACGGTCCGGTCTTATCAGGAAATTGGTAAGAAAGAAGCCAAGATGTCGACGGGTGGCGGGCGAGCGGCTAAGTTCGCCAAGGGCTATTACATTGAACCCACCATTTTCTATGACGTGGATAACAGCGCCCGCATTGCGCAAGAGGAGATCTTTGGGCCGGTGGCGACTGTGATTCCGTTTGACGACGAGAAGGACGCGATCCGGATCGCCAACGATACGCCCTTTGGCTTGGCGGGAGCGGTTTGGACACGCGATATCTTCAAGGCCTTCCGCACCATCAAGGCCATGCGCGCAGGCATCATCTGGATCAACCACATGCAGCCGACTTATGTGGAAGCTCCGTGGGGTGGTTACAAGCAGTCCGGCTACGGCCGTGAGTTAGGGCCGTGGGGAATCGAAGAGTATCTGGAAAGCAAGCAAGTGCACATCAACCTTAACGAGCAGCCGATCGGGTGGTACTGAAAAGCAGTGGTCAGTTGTCAGTCGTCAGTTGTCAGTTAAACCTACCTGGCGCTTGGCGACATCAACTGAGCTAATGGATCGCAGCCTTTGTGGCTCTGCGGACAGAGACGCGGCAAGCCGCGTCTCTACAGTAGGGAACAGTAATTGAGAACTGAATTATGTCTACCATTCAACTACGCACGCCAATTCCTGGCCCGCGTTCGCAAGCGCTTATGAAGCGGCGCAATGCTGCCGTTGTGCGGGCGGTATATCACGCCACGCCGGTGTTTGTCGCTAGGGCCGAGGGAGCGGTCGTCGAGGATGTTGACGGCAACCGCCTGATTGATTTCGCCGGCGGCATCGGGTGCCTGAACACTGGGCACCGCGCACCGGCGGTGGTCGACGCCGTGCGCCGCCAACTTGATCGCTTCCTGCACACCAGCATCAACGTGCTGCCTTACGAAAGCTACATCGCGGTCTGCGAGAAACTGAACGCTCTCGTGCCGGGCAAGGGACCGAAAAAGACCGTGCTGCTGAACACCGGCGCGGAAGCGGTCGAGAATGCCATCAAGATCGCGCGCAGTTACACGAAGCGGCAGGCGATCATCTGCTTCGAGGACGCATTCCATGGCCGCACTTATATGGCGATGGCCGCGACGAGTAAGACGCATCCTTACAAAGCGGGGTTCGAGCCGTTTCCGGGCGATGTGTACCGCATTCCGTACGCTTATTGTTTTCGTTGCGCGTACTCGATGAAGTATCCGTCTTGCGACGTGCACTGCGCGCGGCACATTGAAGATACGTTCAAGCGCGTGGTGGCGGCGGAATCGGTGGCGGCGGTGATTGTCGAGCCGATTCTGGGCGAAGGCGGATTTGTTACGCCGCCGGCGGAGTTCTATCCAACACTCGGTGCGATCTGCCGCAAACACGGCATTTTGCTGATTGCCGACGAAGTGCAGACTGGATTCGCGCGCACTGGCGCCATGTTTGCCTGCGAGCGGCTGGGGTTGGAACCCGATCTGGTGACGATGGCCAAATCGCTGACGGGCGGCTTGCCCATGGCGGCGGTCACGGGACGCGCCGACATTATGGACGCGCCCGGCGCCGGCCAACTTGGGGGCACGTTTGCGGGGAATCCTGTGGCGTGCGAAGCGGCGCTGGCGGTGCTTGACATCATCGAAAAAGAGAACCTCTGCGCGCGCGCCAACGCATTGGGGGAGCGTTTTCGCAAGCGTGCGGGGAAGTGGCAAGCGCAGTGGGACCTAGTCGGTGAGGTGCGGGGATTGGGCGCCATGCAGGCGCTGGAACTGGTGCGCTCCAGGAGCACGCGCGAGCCCGCTGACGAAGAGACTAAACAAGTGTCACAATACTGTTACGAGCATGGGCTGGTGACGATCACCGCGGGATCGTACAGCAACGTAATTCGCCTGCTGATGCCGTTGGTGATCACCGACGCGCAGATGGACGAAGCCATGGACGTGCTCGAGGGCGCGCTGGCTTCCGTCGCCGAAAGAAAAGGCGCGCTGACGGCGCAGCCGGTTTAAGGATTTCCCTTCGTGAACCTTCGTGTCCTTTGTGGTTGAGCAAAAAGCGTGAACCACTAAGGACACGAAGGTTCACGAAGGATTCTTCGCGATTGCGAAAGGCAGTTTCCCATGTCAACCGTAGCTGCACCTCCCGCCAGCAAAATTCCTCAATTTATTAACGGGCAGTGGATCGGATCGCAGGCCACCGAATGGCAAGACGTTGTCAATCCCGCGACGGCTGAGGTTCTGGGCCGCGTTCCGATTTCCGATGCCGCTGAGGTTACGCGCGCCATTGATGCGGCGCGGGCCGCCTATCCGGAATGGCGGCGCACTCCCGCTGAAGACCGCATCCAGCCGCTGTTCAAGCTGAAGACGCTGCTCGAAGAGCACCTCGACGATATTGCTCGCGTCATTACGCGGGAGAATGGCAAGACGTTCGGCGAGGCGAAAGGGGAGATGCGGCGGGCCATCGAAAACGTCGAAGTGGCTTGTGGCATTCCCATGATGATGCAGGGCCACCACCTGGAAGATGTGGCGCGCGGGATTGACGAGACCATGATTCGCCAACCGCTGGGCGTGGTGGCGGCGATCGCGCCCTTTAATTTTCCGGGCATGATTCCGTTCTGGTTTCTGCCTTATGCGATTGCCTGCGGGAACACGCTGATCATCAAGCCCTCGGAGCGCGTGCCACTGACCATGAAGATCGCCTTCGAGTTGCTGGAAAAGATCGGGCTTCCGAAGGGGGTCGTCAACCTCGTGAATGGCGGCAAGGTTGCCGTCGATACGCTGCTGGATCATCCCGCGGTGCGGGCCATCAGCTTTGTCGGGTCGACTCCGGTTGCGCGGTACATTTATGCGCGCGCGGGGGCGAATGGCAAGCGCGCGCAATGCCAGGGCGGCGCGAAGAACTACGTGATCGTGCTGCCCGACGCCGACATGCAGATGGCGACACAGATCGTTTCCGACAGCGCTTTTGGATGCGCGGGACAGCGTTGCCTCGCCGTGTCGGTCGCGGTGACGGTGGGAGAAGCACAGAAGACTTTCCGCGATTCGATCACGGAAGCGGCCGCGAACCTGCGGGTTGGCAATGGACTCGACGAGGGTGTGCAGATGGGTCCGGTGATCACGCGCCAGAGCAAAGAACGAGTGCAGAATTTGATTGGCGTCGGCGCGCGGGACGGAGCGAAGGTTGTGATCGACGGGCGCAATCCTAAGATCGCGAAGTATGACGCGGGGAATTTTGTGAAGCCCACTGTGCTTGATGGCGTCCCTGCGAAGAGCGAACTTACGAACACGGAAATTTTTGGTCCGGTGCTTAGCCTGGTTCATGCCAGTGGAATGGACGAAGCCATGGAGATGGTGGCGCGCAGCCCGTTTGGCAACCAGGCGTCGCTGTTTACGGCGAGCGGGTCGGCGGCTCGGCGCTTCCGGTATGAAACTCCGGCGGGGAATATTGGAATTAACATTGGCGTTGCCGCGCCCATGGCGTACTTTCCGTTTAGCGGGTGGAAGGATAGTTTCTTTGGCATTCTGCACGCCCAGGGACGCGACGCGATCGAGTTCTATACCGAGAAGAAAGTTGTGGTCGAGCGCTGGGCTAAGGAGCACTCGCGCAAGTTCTGAAAGCTTCACGAAGGAAAACGTAAGGAGTTCTTATCGATGACTACTGCGACCGCCAACCCAACCATGACTGGCCAGGAAATGGTCGAGCTTACCAAGAAACACACCTTGTTTGAGTGGTCGGCGCAATCCAAGGTGGACCCGATCCCGGTGGCGCGTGCCAAGGGCATTTATTTCTGGACTCCGGAAGGGAAGCGCTTCATCGACTTCAACAGCCAGCTGATGTCGGTGAACATTGGACACGGCGATGAGCGTGTCATTCAGGCCATTCGCGAGCAGGCGTCGGTGCTGTGCTATGCCAATCCGTTCATGGCTACGGAACCGCGGGCGCGGCTGGGGGCGAAGCTGGCGGAGATCACTCCGGGCGATATTGACACTTTCTTTTTTACCAACGGCGGCGCGGAAGCCACCGAGAACGCCATCAAAATCGCACGCTTCTTTACTGGACGCCACAAGATTCTGGCGCGTTATCGCTCGTATCACGGAGCCACGGCGGGCGCGATCAGCCTTACGGGCGATCCGCGACGGTGGGCGGCCGAGCCGGGATTGCCGGGCGTGGTGCACGTGCTCGATCCTTATCACGGCATCGAACGCGGATGGGAGTCGGCGGAAACGTCGCTGGCGATGATCGACGAAACGATTCAGCTGGAAGGCCCGCACACCATTGCCGGGTTCATTCTGGAGACGGTGACCGGAACGAACGGCATTCTCATTCCGCCGGATGGATACATTGAGGGCGTGCGGAAGTTGTGCGATAAATACGGAATTCTGATGATCGCCGATGAAGTTATGGCCGGCTTTGGCCGTACCGGTGCGTGGTTTGCGATCGATCATTGGAAGGTTGTTCCCGACTTACTGTGCATGGCAAAGGGACTTACTTCCAGTTATATTCCTTTGGGCGCTGTCGGTATGCGGCGGCATATCGCTAAACACTTCGACGACAAGGTGTTCTATGGAGGGCTTACTTACAATAGTCATCCGATGGGTTGCGCGACGGCGCTGGCGACCATTCGCGTCTACGAAGAAGATAACTTGATTGAGAATTCCCGGAAGATGGGCGCGATCATGGTAGAACTCGGCGCTGGGTTACAGAAGAAGCATCCATCGGTTGGAGCGGTGCGTTCGATCGGACTGTTTGGCATCTTCGAACTCATCCGCAGCCGCAAGACTCGGCAGCCGATGGCGCCGTTTAACGGCACGTCCGAGGAAATGGTTGCGCTTGGGAAGTTCTTCCGCGAGAACGGACTTTACACCCTGGTGCGTTGGAATACGTTCTACACGAACCCGCCGCTGTGCATTAACGAGCCGCAGTTACGGGAGGCGTTTGCCATCATCGACAAAGGGTTGGAGATTACGGATCGGGCGGTTAGGGACTAGTTCTCAGAGTCCGACGGCAAGTGGGGCATGCGCCCTTCCGCCCGCGCGACAGTTCTACCTGGTCCCTAAGAGATATCGGCGTTCACTTTTCCGCTGTGGTTGCATTTCCTGTTTCTGCCTTGATCAGGGGCCCCGCTAGAGGAGCACCATCCTTGACCAAATCAGTCTTGATTTCAACCTTCTGATTCGCTAGCGGATTGATGTTGGTTGCAAAAGTTTCGTAGCCGGGAAGGGCGATTCTGATCTGATGGGTTCCCGGTGCTACTAACATCCCTCGGCCCACGCCCTCAAACTCCCCTACGTGTCCCACGAAGAGACCGTCCAAGAAGACTGCTGCTCGCGATGGATTGACCGCGATCTTAACTGTGGCCATCGCATCAGGGATTGGTCCGGTAAGGGCCCTCTGCATGGCCACGCGAATGACCTCCGTCTGTCCCGGCTGGACAAGAATCCGTTGTGTGAAATCCTGGTAGCCGTCCTGACGCACCGTAATTACGTGTTCGCCGGGTAGGAGAAGAACCTTTTTCGATCCTTTGAGTTCCTTCAGATACCCGACATAGCCTCCGTCAACCCAGACCCCGGAAGTTTGTTCGACGCGGGATTTTCCTTCCAATTGAATCTCTGCCATCACATCGTTGGCAGCCTGCATCGGGGCGGGGAGAAGGAAAGCAGAAACCAAAAGCAATACCCACAGCAACCGGTTCACTCCTCGGAGTGCTTTCTTCATAGTGACCTCCTTCACCAATCATGGGACAGAGCAAGCGCATCTACGCTGCTCTTCGCCTAGCATTGAGGGCCTCTAGCGCCACTCTTTGTCTTGGAGTGAAGACCAGTGCCAAAATTGACCCGACCCCCAGGCCAACCAAGAAAAAAGTGACAGCGGAATACAGGTCGTATTCATTTTTTGTTGCACCTTCCATATGCACCTCGCTTCTTTGACGATCTTCCCAATACGAAGCGGCGAACCCTTGATGGGCTGCAAGAACCGTTCCACTTTACCAATGCCCTTTGTTTTCCTGCCGATACGTGACTCCCTCGGATCGCAGGCACGAAACTTCGACCGCCTGAAACGACAAAAGTTCTCGCTGCGGCGATTTCGAGCTAGAACTGGTCCCATCAATGAAGTCGTGCCCTTCCCAAAACCTGCGCGAATCAAAGTTTTCCGCAAGCCGCCAAACCGTGCCCTTCCCAAGACCAAGACAACCCAGAGTTGCTCAGCAGTCTGAGACGGGGCAAGCCCCGTCTCTACACGAAAGTTTCCGTAGGCTGTGAAGCCGCCGGAAGAGTGACCTTCGTAACTCTCAATTGGGCGGTGGAGGGCGGTATTCTAGGTTTGATTCTCCCCCCGTACTTAGCCGAATCGATGGTCAGGGTGCGGTGCGACTGGTCACCGCGAGGCGATTGTAATGGCGACGATGTTTGGCCGTTTCGAAATTCAGAGTGAGCTTTCGAAGTCCGACACCGCCTTGATTTACAAGGCGATGGATACGGAAGCGAACCAGGTCGTGGCGCTCAAGACGCAGAGTCTGGAGCCGTTGGGGGAGCGCGCGGAAGCGTTTGTGGAGACGCTGATCGCCGAAGGCGAGAGTACGCGCGAACTGGTTGGCCAGAACATTGTTCTGCTCTACGGCGCAGGCGAGATCGACGGCCAGTTCTGCGCGGCCATGGAGTACATCCAGGGCAACAGCGTGGCGACGATGCTGGCGCGCAAGGAAGGCTTCTCGATCTGGGATCTGCTCGACATTACGCGGCAGGTCTGCGCGGGTTTGGAGCAGGCTGCCGCGAAGGGCGTGACCCATTGTTCGCTGGAGCCCGCCAAGATCATGGTGCAGTGGGACGGGATGGTCAAAATCCTGGGCTATGGCATCTCGAACATGGGCCTCATCGGAGTGGAATCGGGAAAGGGCTTGGGCCGGCTCATGCCGTACTGCTCTCCCGAACAGATTCGCGGCGAAGCCATCGATCTGCGTTCGAACTTGTTTACCCTGGGCGCGATCCTGTACGAGATGGTGGCTGGCCAGAAGGCTTTCGACGCCGCGGATCAGGTTACGCTGGTAAACCAGATTGAGAATGAAATGCCCGCCAGCCCTTCGGGGGTAAATTCCAAGATTCATCCGGCGGTAAGCGCGCTGATTATGAAAGCGCTGGCGAAAAATCCGGCGGAGCGTTATCAAAGCGCGCGCGAGCTTTTGGATGACCTGGAGAAGTGCAAGGAAAACGGCAACAAGAAAGCCGCTCCCGATGCCAAGAAAACGGCCTCGGCGCCGAATATTGCCGTGAGTTCCGCGGATCGCCGGGCGGCGGCCAGTAAGTTTGTTTCGGCAGCCTCCAGCACGATTCAGCCGGAGCCTTCCGCAACCTCTCCAGCGGTTCCGCGGAAAGTCGACTTGCCGCAGTTTTCGATCCATCCGCCGGCAGCCGAAGCCAAAGCTGCTGCTGCAGGGGCGGCGAGCGGAGGAGGATTCCCGGGCTCGTCTTCATCTTCCTCTTCCTCTTCATCCAACGCGAACTTTGATTCGAGCTTTGCTTCGAACCCGGCTTCGAGCTTGGCTTCGAACTCTGATCCAAACGCCGGAGCGCGACTGGCCGGCGACTTTGAAATTAGCGCTCCTGAATCCCAAACCGCATTCATCCCGGTTCAATCGGCGGCGGCGGTGGAGCAAGAAACCGAGCGGCAATCACCGCGGATCGCGGTTGATCCGATGATGTCCGAACCGGCGGCAGGTTCATCCGGCAAGAGCTTTTCCGACCTGGACGAGTTGCCTCCGCTCAAGGAACCTGTTTTCACGGCGCCAGTTCCCGAGGCCGCAGAGTCGTTGCTCCCGGTGGCGCAGATTTCTCCGCGGAAAGAGAAAGAAGAGAAGCCAAAAATTCAGCCGCGGGAAGTCGCGCAAAAGGCAATCAAGGAAATCTCGACGGTTCCGCCGCGGCTGATGATCTATTCGATCCTGGGCGCGGTGGGATTGATTCTCGTGGTTGCGATTGCGATCTGGTTTCATGTCCGCTCGGAAGACGATGGTTCGACGGCTGCTCCGCGGCCAGCGAAAGCGGCGGAATCGACTCCGGTTCAGCCGGCGGTTGAGACTCCGGTTGCGCCGCAAGCGGAGAAGCCAACTCCACCGGTTGCGCCCGTTGTCGAAGATCAACCGAGCCTGACGGTACGGCAAGTCGAAAAGCGCGCCCCAAAGAACGGTCGACGGGCTCCCGCGCCGGCCCCAGTCGTGACTCTGGGTGAGGCGCTGATTGACTCCAGCCCACAGGGTGCGCAATTTCAGGTCGATGGAAAAAGCGATGCGACGTGGGTTACACCGTTTACGGTGGCGAGTTTGAGCCCCGGCAAGCACATCATCTCGGTGAGCAAATCAGGTTATTTGTCCGAGATACGATCGGTCGATGTTACGGCTGGCGGCACATCGTCACTGACGCTTCGCTTAGCGCCGGTCAATGCGCTGGTGGTGGTCGCGAGCACACCGCCTGGCGCCCAGGTCGTCCTGGACGGCAAGCCTACCGGACGAGTGACTCCGGCACAGTTCGCGGTGGAAAAAGGAAGCCATACAGTTCTATTGCGCAAGCCAGGATACCTGGACGAGACGGTCACCGCCGATCTCGGTGCGGGCCAGAATTTCCAGTACTCGCCTGCGCTGAGAGCGCTGGGCAATGCCGAGGATATCCGGACGGTGGGCAAGTTCAAGTTGTTTGGACGCGGCGGTGAGAGCGCCGCCGGCATGGGTGTCATCAGCATTCATACCCAGCCAAAAGGCGCGCAGATTGCCATTAACCAGCGGGTTCTGGATAAGTTATCGCCGGTCGATATCATGCTGGGACCGGGGAACTACGTCGTGGATGTTACGCTGACGGATTTCAAGGCGATCCACAAAGTCGTCAGCGTCGACAAAGGCGGCAAAGTTGCCATCGACGAAATTCTGGAGCGGCAATAAGCGGACTGGAGAGGCAGGTCTCAGGTTCCAGGTCTTAGCAGGCTGCGGAAAAAGTCGCGTCCCATGCGGCAGCGGCCCTCAGCGGCTAAAGCCGTTGATGAAGACACGCCAGTTATGCAGCCCTGAAGCGCTGCTCCACCCAAAATCAAGTGCAACATCGAGTTTTTCCGCAGCCTGCTGGGTCTCAGGTCTCAGGAAAATCAGGTGAGGGGTTGCGCCGCCACAGGGGCCATGGCTTCTGTGGCGCATGGGGAGGCGCGGCCAGCCGCGCCGTCATGGGATTGTGTCGACACCAGATGGTTAGGTTTTGGTTTACCTAACCTAAGACCTAAGACCTGACACCTGAGACCTGACACCTGGGTTTTCTGGCTGCCAGCCGTCCCTCGGAAGGTGTAGTCTGAACCCAGCGGCTCCCAATCGCTGTCACTTCGAGCCGTCCTCCAAATCACCAGCCCCGGTTCCGGGTTTATGCGGGATGGGCTGAGGCAAAAAGGGAGTGACATTGTGTCGTCGCACCCCACGCCGGGGAAGTTGAGCCCCGATCTGATACGGGATCTTCATGGGATCAAGTCGGTCCGGTCGTTCCCCAAAGGCGCCACGCTGTTTCAGCAGGGTTCCGCGGTCACGGGTGTTTACCTGGTGGAGAGCGGCGAGGTTCGCGTCCTGCTGTCGGCCGGTCAGAGTCAAAGGCAACTTCTGGAGGTCGTCGGTCCGGGAACCGTGCTCGGGCTGAGCGAGAGCATGAGCGGGGAAAAGTATCGGGTCACGGCGGAAGCGGGCGAGCCGACGACGGCGGCTTTCATCCCGCGCGCGGAGTTGCTGGAGTTTCTACGCGAGCACGCCGAGTATTGCATGCAGGTGGTGCGGCTGTTGAGCGAAGACTTGCACGGCCTTTACCATAAATTCCGCAGCATCACGGCTCATCCGGGGCGCCCACGGCACCGGCCGCTGGACGAACAGCTGAATTAGCTGTCAGTCGTCAGTTTTCAGTTTTCAGTTGTCAGTTACTACACTCTGGCTGCCGGCTCCGTTCAAAAACACTCGTCCCTCGCTGCTCGCGGTTGCACTTCTTGCAAAACCAAGAGTCCGATAACTGATAGCTGACAACTGATAGCTGATAGCTAATTCGCGTTGAAGTTGATGGTGATTTGCGTCTCGATTTCTACGGGCTGGCCATCGAGGTAGTAGGGTTTATATCTCCACTGGCGGACTGCTTCCAGTGCGGCGTGCGCAAGGACCGGGTCTCCGCTGAGCACTTTCAGATTGACTACGCTGCCCTCCTTGTTGATGGAGGCTTGAATCTGCACTGCGCCCTGGGTATGGGCCGCGAGCGCCGTTTGCGGATACTTTGGCTGTACCCGCTTGATCAGAAGGCCTTGGGATACGCCCTGCGAAACTCGCAGGGTTGCCAACACGGGCTTGGGAAGGCTGGGCGATGTCGACATCAGTCCGTTCAAGTTGCTGTCGTTCGCGGAGGCAACGGCGAGCGGGCCGGGAAGCTGAGGCGCGGACTCCTCGCCATGAGTGGCTTCGGCGTTCGACTTTACTCGCAGCGGCGGGGAATCGGGTTTCTTCACTGCCGACTCAGGGGTCGCGGCGATTCGAATTACCGGAGGATTGGCCGCTTCGGCCAGCGGTTTGCCGGGCAGTGTCGCAGCCGCGGTTTTTGGCGTTACGGTTTGAGTTGTGGAGCTTGCCCGGTCAGGCGCGCTCGTCGAAGACGCCGCCACAGGTGGGGGCAACGGCGCAGGGACGGGTTGTCCTAAGGATTGGGGCGCGCTGACGTGCTGCGGTGCGAGGTTGGTGGCGAACTTGCCGAGCTTCCAGCCGACCGCGGCCAGAGCCAGGACAGCCACGGCTGCGATCAGGAATTTCTTGCTGCCGCCCGATCCCTTGGAATCTTCTTCGCCCAATGCGGCAAACGATGGGGCATCGCTGGCACTCGCCGAGTGGAACGTTGCAGCGGCGGTGGGCGAAGGATTGGCAGCCTCGAATTGAACGAACCCGTTCTCTCTTGCTTTTGCCGGCGCGGGCGGAGCCGTCACTTCTCTTGCCGGAGCCGGTGCCGCTGCCGATCCAGGGGCCGACGTGAAAGCGGAACTCGGATTCTTTGGCGCCAGGTGCGCAGCGGCGATCTTGGCTGCTCCATTCTTGATTGCTTCGCTTTTGCTTGCGTCGTTGCCGGCCAGGCCAGTGGCCGCCACACCCGCGGAAGCCGGTTGCTGCGCTTCCACTGCCGGCTCGGCTGCGATCGTAATCTTGGTTTGCGTCTCGGCCGGCGCTACGGGCACAGAAACATCCGCAGGGTCGTCCTCAACTTCCGCCGGCGCTGACGCTGACGCTGTCATTGCGGGGAATGCCGCCGGGCTTGCCGCCGAAAACGCGAGCGGCTTCATCGCCGGCTCCGGAGCTTCAAATTGAGGAAGGCCGGAATGGCTTGGCGGTGGAGCGATCGTCTCCGGGTTTCGATTCGGGGGTTGGAATGAACTGCCGGCGAATACTGGAGCCGCTGTTTTTGACGGATAGGCCGCGCCGGCAGCATCGGCGTTCTTCCGCAGGAGTCCGCGCGCAACCCGCAGCGTTCCCTTGGCCTGTTCGACGTTGATCGGCTTGGTGAGCACAAGGTTGGCGCCAATACGGTAGGCCTTGGCCACGCCCGCTTGTCCTTCGACCACGGCGATCGCCAGCGAGCTTTGATTGGAACTGGAATTTCTTGCGCTCTTGAAGAGCAGGGAAGCGTTCGCTTCGTTCTCGCAGTCCACGACTACGGCGTCGTAACGCTGCGCCATCAATTTCTTGACGGCGGCAAATGGTTCTTGCACCGCTTCCACGGCGAAGTCCAGTTCGCCGAACACCTGACCTACGACCCGGGCCAATTTTTCGTCGGGACAGAAGAGCAAAGCTTGGTAACCCATAATGAGGTCATCCTAGGTAATGTTTTGGGTACCAGCAAGTTACCGGGGTAATTGAGATGAGGGTCGCTGGTCGTTAGTCGATGGTCGTTAGTCGTTGGCAAGTGCTGCTCTCCAAGCAATCCGAACGACCAACGACCATCGACCAACGACCGTGGAGATCAAGGCCGCTGAAAGTCGACGATTACAATCGTCTGGAAGGGCTGAGCTTTGCCGTCGCGGACGTAGGGGCGATAGCGCCACTGCTTTACGGCTTCGATGGCGGCGGTTGCCAGGGCAGCGTTGCCTTCGACCAGCCGCACGCCTTCCACTTTGCCGTTCTGATCCACGACCTCCTTGAGGACTACCGTTCCTTGGGTTTGCGCTTGCGCTTGACCCCGCGCTTCGACGGGAAAGTTGGGCTGAACGGTGTGAGCCAGCCGCCTCTCCGCGCCCTTGGAAGAGAGAATAATCGCGCTGTTTTCCCCGGGCAGTTGGGCGGCGGATACGGCGGGCTTGCCGACCTCGGGCTTGCCGACGACGGGTGCAGGTGTGGTGGTTGCAGAAGTTGGCGTCGCAACTTCCGTGCCTGAGGCCGCTACGGGCTGGACAGGAGTTGCAGCGGCTGAGGTTGCGGTTGAAGCTGCCGCGGAAGCGGGGCCCGATGATTGTCTCGGGGTGGGATCGGCGGCGGATTCCGGGGCTGGCGCAGAGCTTGCGGTTGCAACCTGCTGAACCGAAGGCTTCGCGGGATGCGGCGTCAGCGGCGGGCTCTGCCGTGGGCTCGCGATTCCAACGAGGGCCAGCACGCGGTCAATCTGCAGTCGGGCGAGCTGCGGTTGGGCGAGGGCTCGAAATGCGGGCTGATACATCCACGCGGCATACAAGGCAGCACCGGCGATAACGAGCACTAACAACGCGACCAGTGGACCGCGTCTTTTCTGCTGGGGTTGCTGGTACGACGAAAAGACTGGGGCCGCAGATTCAGCCGTGTTTTGAATCGGTAGCGCTTTGTCGGGTCTCGAACTTTTCAGTTCCGATTCTTCCAGTTCCGCAAGCACTGGATCGTCGGAAGGTTTTGCCGGGCGCGCGGGTTTTGAATCTGCCGCAACCGCTGGAGCCGACGAGGACTTTGGTAAGGATGGCGATGGCGCCAAAGAAGGTGTGGACGGCGGATCCGACTTTGGAGCAGTTGGTTTGGCATCAATTTCGTCTTCGTCTTCGTCCACGGCGGAACGCATCTTCGGCATGTTGGCGGGCGCGGAAAGAGTCGCGGTTGGGGTAGAGGTTGGAGCAACGACTGGAACAGTGGTTGGAGCAGCGACTGGAGCGGGGTCCGCAAAGCTTGTCAGTTGCGACGAAACGGCGGCGGCTGCCTGCGCGTGTTCTTGGGTCACGACGGCGCTGGGCGTGACGGCGCTGGGCATGGCCGGGTTCGCAGACTGCTCGGGCGCAGTCTCGTTTGCCGGAACGTCTTTCCGCACACGGCTGACCGCGGTGCGGATGGTGGTGCGGGCCTGGTCTTTCGCGACCGGCTTGGTCAGAATCAACTCCGCACCCAGGCGAAAAGCGGTGGGCAGACCGGCGCGGCCATCGACAATGGCGATCGGGACCGGGTTGTTGCCGTTCTTTCCGCGACGGCAAACGTCAAAAATCAGCTTGGCGGCGGGCAGATTTTCGCAATCGACCAACACCAGGTCGAAGCTGTGCGAATTGAGTTTTTGGGCAGCGGACGCTCCGTCCAGGGGACGCTCGCAAGTTACCGACATCTCTTCTAGAACACCCGTAATTGCGCTGACCGCTTGGTCGTCGGGCGACAACAGCAGAGCTCGAGGCATAGCTCTTCCATGCTAGGAACCGCTGTGGAAAGCCGCAAGTTACGTGGGTAAGGTGGGCGCTCCCTATAGTTTCAGGGATTCTGCTGGTTTTTGCCGACCGCCGATTCCGGCGCCGGATAGACGATCGAGCCGCGAAAGGCCGACTTGTCGGCGGGCGCAAAATCGGGGAAGGGGAGCTTGTGCTGGTCGCGCCATTGCTCGACCTGCTGCTCGGCGGCGGCGGTTCTTTCCGGGTCGAGGCCGGAGTCGCGCGAGAAATATACGGTCTGCGCCGGGTAGGCCAGAGCGCTGCCCGACTTCTCGACGATATCCATGATGCGCAACAGCAGGTCTTCGCGGATCGCGGTAAATTCCGAGTAATCCTGGGTCAGGATGTAGCTGAAGATCTCAAGATTCAATGCGTTATTGTCGAAGCTGGCCAGGCGGATGCGTCCGGACTGGGTTTCTACTTTCGGATGCTCATATAACATGCGCCTCACTTCAGCGAGCACGTAGCGTAGCTGGTCAGCGGAGGTTTCGCGGCTCACTCCGAAGGTTGGGCTGAACTGAATCTTGTCGCGGGTCGCGAAGTTCTCGATGTTCATCGTTGCCAGCGCGCCGTTGGGGATCGAAAGCACAGAGCGGTCCAGGGTGCGAATGCGGGTGGAGCGCAGGCTGATGTCTTCGACGGTTCCGACCTTGTTGCCGAAGGCGCAAAAATCACCGACCCGAATGACTTCATCGGCCAGAACGGAGACTCCTCCGAAAAGATTTTCGAGTGTCTTCTGGGCGGCGAAGGCGATGGCAATGCCGCCAATGCCGAGACCGGCGAGTACGGTGGTCAGGTTGAAGCCCAGGATGCCGAGCGTCGCCAGGACGGCGACGATCGCCACTAGCGCGGTGATTAGCCGTTCGGCCAGTACCATCAAGGTTCCGGTGCCGGTGCGGCCGGCGCTGATGGCGTGGGTCCGAAACCGCTGCATGGTCAGACTGGTGGCGCGGAGTAGAAACCAGAAGAAGCCGATGCTGACGAGAACGCCGATGATCCGGTAATAATAAAGACGCGGCAGCAGCGGGAGTCCAAAGTAGGCGGCAATCGCGCGGTGAGCGAGCGCGCTGAAGGAGACCAGCAGCGGCTTGGACATGCGGCTGTAGGAGTGCAAGTTTGGGCGATTTCTGAACTTGAGCCAAAGCCGGCGTGGAATCGCCAGCAGCAGAACCACCGCCCAGCCGATGGCGATGGCCACGGGAATCGCGGCGAAAAGCGCCAGCCATTGCCAGAGCGGCATGCCGAGAAACGCGTGCCGCACCAGGCTTGGCGGGAGTTTCGTTTCGACCTGGTGAGCCTCAAGGTCGTCATACAACTCGGGAACCTTGCTGAGCGTTTCGGAAGAGAAGACCCAGATTTTTCCTGCGCCTGGGTCGACGACTCGGACGAGAACAACCGGGATGTCAGCATCGCCCACGGAAAAAGTGCCGATGGTCTGCTGATCGGGGGTTCCGTACTCGGGATTGCCTTCGGGGCGGGTGCTGAGCCGCCGCACCGTGCCCACGAAGGCACGATCCATCAACACCTTCAGCTTGTTCGCCAACGCGGGGCCTTGCGATTGCCGGTGCACGGCGCTGATTTGCAGGTAATCGGCGGCGGCTTTGTAATTTCCGTTTTGTGCGGCCTGCAGGAATCCCAGCACGGTCCCTGAAGGGGTGTCGCGTCCGAGGGAATCGGCGGAGGCTGGAGCCGGCGCTTGAGCCTGCGCCCCACCCTGCAGCAGGCTGGTCACGGATTGAGCCACTGACGACTGGGCCAGCAGCCCCTGCAGAGAAACGGAAACGAGAAGAAGCAACAGCGCCAGTCTTTTCATTGCTTGATTGCCAGTCTTGCGTGCTCCGAGTGCGCAACGAATAGCGCCCGCCGGACAGCCGCCGGGGCGGCGACGCTACAGTTATCTCTTCGGCCGATAAATGTCGGTGGCCTGTCCGTAGAAGATTTCCGCCGATTCCATCATCGTCTCCGACAGGGTTGGGTGCGGATGGATGGTCAGGCCGACATCGGCCGCCAGCGCGCACATTTCGATGGCGAGCACGCCTTCGGCGATCAGCTCGCCCGCGCCCGCGCCCACGATGCCGACACCGAGCACGCGCTCCGTCTTCGGATCGATGAGCAGCTTGGTGAGGCCTTCCGGCCGGTCGAGTGTGATGGCGCGCCCTGACGCGGCCCAGGGGAATTTGGCGACGGTGATCTCGCGTCCTTGTTCCTTGGCCTGCGTTTCCGTCAGTCCCGCCCACGCAATTTCAGGATCGGTGAACACGACCGCGGGAATCGCATTCGGCTCGAAGGCAACTTTGTGTCCGGCGATGGCTTCGACGGCAGAGCGTCCCTCGTGCATCGCTTTGTGCGCCAGCATCGGCTCGCCGGCGACGTCGCCAATGGCGTAGATCGTGGGATCGGCCGTCTGCCTCTGCTCGTTGATTTCGATGAATCCCTTCTGGTTGACTTTGACTTTTGTTTTGTCGAGGCCGGGAATCTCGGAATTTGGCCGGCGTCCCACCGACATCAGCACGCGGTCGAATACCTGTTCTTTTTCTTTTACGTTTGGACCTAGGAGAGTTACGCGAATGCCAGTCTTTTCATCCTGGAGTGATTTGACCGTGGTATTCAGCAGGATCGCGGCGAAAAGTTTTTCCAGGCGCTTGTGGAGAGGCAGCACCAGGTCGCGGTCGACGCCGGGGAGCAAGCCGGGCATCATTTCAACGCAGGTCACTTTGGTTCCTAGCGTGGCGTAGACCGAACCCAATTCCAATCCGATGTAGCCGCCGCCGATGACTAGCAGCGTTTTCGGGATGTCGGGCAGATCGAGAGCGCCGGTTGAATCCATTAGACGCGGGCTGTCGAGCTTGAGGCTGGGCACAACGGTGGGACGCGATCCGGTGGCGATGATGATGCGGTCGAAGGTCAGGTTCTCTTCGCCGCCAGCCGCGGTTTTCGTGACCTTCAGCGTGGTGGAATTCACGAACGCCGCTTTGCCCTGGACGAACTGGACCGCGCGCTGTTTGGATAACTGGCCTAGTCCGCCGGTCAGCTTTTTGACGACTCCCTCTTTCCATCCACGGAGCTTGTTGAGGTCAACTTTGGGCTCGCCGAACTCTATGCCCCAGTTCTTTGCCTGCTCGGCTTCTTCTAGCAGTTTGGCTACGTGCAGAAGGGCTTTCGACGGGATGCAGCCGCGATAGAGGCAGACGCCGCCGGGATTCACTTCCGGATCGATCAACGTAACTTTCATGCCCAAGTCGGCAGCCAGAAATGCGGCAGCATAACCGCCGGGGCCGCCGCCGATCACAGCTATACGGATATTCGAATTATTTGCCATTTCGTTGAGTGTCCTTCTAATTTGCCAAACGTTCGTCATCTCGAGCGGAGCGAAGGATCTGCATCTTGCGGCGAACAGCAGGTCCTTCGCTTCGCTCAGGATGACAATTCATGAGAGGTATCGTTCGCACCATGGTTAACCATATGGTTTTACCCCTGCACCGAAAGCAGAAACGGCTGCTCGAAGGCTTCCGCGATCCAGCGCAGGAAGCGCGCGGCGTCGGCGCCATCGATCAACCGGTGATCGTACGAGAGTGAGAGGGGCAAGATCAAGCGCGGCTCGAATTTATCTTTAACCTGCACCCATTCCGGCTCCATGCGCGAACGCGACAGGCCGAGGATCGCAACCTCGGGATGATTCACGATGGGAGAAAATCCTGTGCCGCCGATTCCTCCTAGATTCGTGATGGTAAACGTGCCGCCTTCCATCTCCTCGGGGGTCAGCTTGCGCTCACGAGCTTTCTTCGACAGCTGCGCCAGTTCCGCCGCCAGTTCGACGATATTTTTCTTGTCTACGTCGCGAATGACTGGCACCAGCAGTCCGCGGTCGGTATCCACCGCGACGCCGATGTTGATGTACTGCTTGTAAATGATTTCTTCTTTCGCGATATCGATTGAGGCATTGAATTGGGGGAAGACCTTCAGGGCCGCCGAGGAGACTTTCAACGCGATCGCCGTGACCGTCATCTTGCCGCCCGCTTCGATGGCTCGCGGCGCGAAACGGGCGCGCAACTGCTCTAGTTCGGTGATGTCGGAGCGATCCTGCTGGGTGACGTGCGGAATTGTGTTCCATGCTTCGCGCAGGTGTTCGGCGGTCTTGCGCCGCACGCCGCGAATTGAAACCCGTTCCGTCTTGCCCCACTTGGCAAAGTCGGGCAGATCGGGCTCGACGAAGGCTCCGCGTGGAGATTGTGCTGCGGCCGCCGCTGCCAGCAGCGCGTTCTTGGCGCACAGCTTTACGTCGTCTTCACTGATGCGGCCGCCCGGACCGCTGCCGGGCACGCTGTGAATGTCCACGCCCACTTCGCGCGCTAGGCGACGCACGTGCGGCGCCGCCGGCACCGGATGGCGGTCTGTGCCGGCAACCTTGCCTAGTTGCACGGGCATGGTGAACTCGGGGATCGGGGCGGGCGGTTGATCCGGCGGCAGCGCTTGTTCTTCCGTCTTGCCCTCGGCCCGCATGGCCAACTGGAACGAGAGCCGCGCCGCCTGTTGTCCGGAGATGTGTTCGACCGGTTCGTGCCTGCGAACCGGTTCCGCTGGAGCCGCGACACCGCCCTGCAGCGTGAAGATCACCTCGCCAACTTTAACCTTGTGACCCTCTTTGACCTTGATCTCGCGCACCACGCCGCTGACGGTGGACGGAACTTCGACCACGGCTTTGTCGGTTTCGAGTTCCATCACCGGCTGGCCTTCGGAAACGCTTTGGCCTGGCGCGATCATCAGCCGCACCAGATCGCCGGAGTCGATGTTCTCTCCCAGTTCCGGCAGCTTGAATTCGCTGGCCGTTGCGGTTGACGCTGCGGGCATCGGTTGACGCTCTGGCTGCGGCTGCGCGGGCATTGCCGGGGTTGCGACTACGGGATCAGCAGAGGCTTGGACTGCGGGTACCACAGCGGGCTGCGGGGCCGTTCTCGCGGACGTCGCTCCGGCTCCAGTGCCGTTTTCCACGGTGAAGATGACCTGGCCCACGCGCAGCGTGTCGCCTTCTCTTACGCGGATTTCTCCGATGGTGCCGGTCACCGATGAGGGCACTTCCACAACCGCTTTGTCGGTCTCGATTTCCATTACCGGTTCGCCCTCGGCGATGCTGACGCCGGGCGCGATCATCAAGCGGACCAGTTCACCACTCTCGATATTTTCGCCCAGCTCGGGCAGTTTAAATTCCGTCGCCATTCTTTCCTTGTTCCTCTAACTCATCACAATCTCATAATTGTCATCCTGAGCAAAGCGAAGGACCTGCTTTTTGCCAATGCTACGAGACAGCAGGTCCTTCGCTTCGCTCAGGATGACAAATCAAAGCTCGCGCAGATCCGGAACAGCCGCGCCTAGCTGCGGGCCGGGTTGCGTTTTTCCGGATCGATGCCCAGATCTCGGACGGCCTTCTCCAACAGCTTTGCGCTGACGCCTTCGGTGCTGTCTTTCTTCTCGCCCGACTTCTCGCCGGCCAGCGCATGCAGCGTGGCGAGGACGATGTGCTTGGCGTCCACTTCGAAAAAGTCCCGCAGGGATGCGCGGTTTTCGCTGCGCCCAAAGCCGTCCGTGCCGAGGGCCAGCAGCTTGCCTGGAATCCACTGCGCAATGCACTCCGGCAGAACCTTCATGTAATCCGATGCGGCGATGAATGGGCCGGATGCGCCCTTCAGTGTCTGCGTGACCAACGGCACCTTTGCTTTCTCTGTGGGATGCAGCATGTTCCAGCGTGCGCAGTCGTTCGCTTCGCGATACAGCTCCTTGTAACTGGTCACGCTCCACACGTCTACCGCGACACCGTAATCTTTTTCCAGAATCGCCTGCGCCTTGAGCACCTCGAACATGATGGTGCCGCTGCCCAGCAACTGTGCCCGCAGCTTCGCATTCTTTTTTTCAGATGCCCGGTAGCGGTACAACCCTTTCAGGATGCCCTCGCGAACGCCCGGCTGGCTGGGCATCTCGGGCATGGGCAGCGGTTCGTTGGTGACTGTCAAATAATAGAAGATGGATTCGCCATCGACGTACATGCGCTTGATACCGTCCTGAATGATGATGGCGATCTCATAGGCGAAGGCCGGATCATACGCCATCAGGTTCGGAACCGCGAGGGCCAGCACCTGACTGTGTCCATCCTGATGCTGCAGGCCTTCGCCCGCCAGCGTTGTTCTTCCCGCCGTGCCTCCAATCAGGAACCCGCGGCAGCGCATGTCGCCCGCGGCCCAGATTAAGTCGCCGATGCGCTGCAGTCCGAACATCGAGTAATAGATGAAGAAGGGAATCGTGTTGATGCCGTGATTGGCATAGGCAGTACCGGCGGCGATGAAGGAGCACATCGATCCTGCCTCGGTGATACCCTCTTCCAGAATCTGCCCGTTCTTCGCTTCCTTGTAATAGAGGAGCGTCGCCATATCGACCGGCTCATAGAGCTGGCCGACGCTCGAATAGATACCGACCTGGCGGAAGAGCGCTTCCATGCCGAAGGTGCGGGCTTCGTCGGGGACCACGGGCACGATGAGTTTTCCCACTTCAGGGTCGCGCAGCAGTTTCGAGAGAATGCGCACGAAGACCATCGTGGTCGAAACTTCGCGGCCCTCAGTGCCCTTGTGGAACTCCTCAAAGAGGGCTTCCGATACCGGCTTCAGCGGCGTGGCGCGCACTTTCCGCACCGGCATGTAGCCGCCCAGTTGTTTGCGGCGCTCCTGCATGTACTTGATTTCGGCGCTGTCGTCGGCGGGGCGATAGAAGGGCGCATCGTGAAGCTCGCCGTCGGGAATCGGGATGCCGAAGCGCGAGCGGAAGATTTGCAGCTCATCGTCATTCAGCTTTTTTTGCTGGTGGGTGATGTTCTTGCCTTCACCCGCTTCGCCGAGTCCATAGCCCTTGATCGTCTTGGCGAGAATGATGGTCGGCGATCCCTTGTGGTTAACCGCAGCCTTGTACGCGGCGTGCACTTTGATCGGGTCATGACCTCCGAGGCGCATGCGGGCGAGTTGCTCGTCCGAAAGATGTTCGACCATTTTCAGCAGCCGGGGATCGGTGCCGAAAAAATTCTGCCGGAAATAGGCGCCGCTCTCGACGAAATATTTCTGATACTGGCCGTCGGTGATCTCGCCCATGCGCCGGACGAGCAGACCGTCGCGATCGGACTGAATGATCGGATCCCAATCGGTGCCCCAGATCAGTTTGATTACGTTCCATCCCGCGCCGCGGAAAATCGCTTCCAGTTCCTGGATGATCTTGCCGTTGCCGCGCACTGGCCCGTCTAGACGCTGCAGGTTGCAGTTGACCACGAAAATCAGGTTGTCGAGCCGCTCGCGCGACGCCAGCGTGATCGAGCCGAGCGATTCCGGTTCGTCCATTTCACCGTCGCCCAGAAACGCCCAGACTTTGCCGCCGGTTGAAGTCTTCAGTCCGCGATTTTCGAGATACTTGATGAAGCGCGCGTGATAGATCGCCTGAATCGGGCCGAGTCCCATCGACACGGTCGGAAATTCCCAGAAGTCGGGCATGAGCCATGGATGCGGATACGACGAGAGTCCGCCGCCTGGTTTCAACTCCCGGCGGAAGTTCTCTAACTTTTCTTTGGGAATGCGGCCTTCGAGGTAGGCGCGGGCGTAAATTCCGGGTGCGGCGTGTCCCTGGAAATAGACAATATCGCGGTCGCCCGATTCCGTGGAGGCTTGAAAAAAGTGATTGAACGCCACTTCGTAGAGCGTAGCCGCTGACGCAAATGTGGAAATGTGTCCGCCAATGCCTTCTTGAAGCTTGTTGGCGCGGACGACCATGGCCATGGCGTTCCAGCGCACTAGGCTCTTGATGCGGCGCTCCATTTCCTGACTGCCGGGGAATGGCGGTTGCTGCCGGGAAGGGATCGTATTCTGGTAGGGAGTCGTCGCCGAAAACGGCAGGTTGATTCCAGCCTCACGCCGGGCATGCAGTGCCAGTTGCTGCAGGAGCCGGCCGGCGCGGTTCGGTCCGCCGTGCGACAGGACATAGTCGAGCGAGTCCAGCCACTCCCGCGTTTCTAAAACTTCCATTCCGTTGGTCGGTTGCGTCTCAGCCACACTGCCCCCCACGAGCAAAAATGCAATGTTCCATCATAAGCAATTGGTGAGAATTTTGCTGAGGGAAGAGCGGTCGATGGTTGTTGGTCGATGGTCGTTAGTCGTTGGCGAACGCCTTGACGAACGACCATCGACCAACAACCATCGACCGCTCTTACTCCAGCGTCACCGCTTTCACCAAGTTGCGTGGGTGGTCTACATCGAGGCCGCGCTTGGCGGCCACATAATAGGCAAACAACTGCAGAGGAACAATCTCCAGAATCGGCGACAGCAGTTCCGGCGCCGCGGGAATGAAGATGGTGTGATTCGCCAGCCGCGGCACGGTTGTGTCGCCTTCGGTTGCCAGCGCAATCACCGTCGCACCTTGTTTCTTGAACCCTTCCAGGTTACTTACGCTCTGCTGGTAGCGCGCGACCGAGCCCACGTCATTATTATTGCAGTCGCAGGTCGCGATCAACACCAGCGGCAGGCGGAAATCGATCATCGCGTTCGGCCCGTGCTTGGCTTCTCCGGTGGGGTAGCCTTCGGCGTGGATGTAGGAAACTTCTTTCAGCTTGAGAGCTCCATCCATTGCCACGGGATAGTGGATGGCGCGGCCGAGGAACATGAAGTCGTCGACGCGATAGTAAAGCTCGGCCAGTTTTTCCACTTTGTCGGACGCCGCCAGGATCGTCTCGGTCTTCTGGGGAAGGGCGAGAAGTTCGCGGATGTAGCGCTGGGCCAAGGCCTTCGAAACCTTCTCTTTGATTTCGCCGAGGTACAACGCGAACAGAAACAGACACGCCATCTGCGCGGTGAATGCCTTGGTCGAGGCTATGCTGATCTCCGGACCAGCGTGGGTATAGATGAAACCGTCGGCCTCCCGGGCAATCGTCGAGCCTTCCACATTCGAAATGGCAATGGTGCGCGAGCCTTTCTGGCGGGCTTCGCGCTGCGATGCGGTGGTGTCGGCGGTTTCTCCCGACTGAGTAATAAAGATGCTGAGTTCGCCCCGCCCAATCATCGGATTGCGGTATTCGAACTCGCTGGCGTAGTCGACGTCGACCGGCACGCCGGCCAGTTCCTGCATCATGTATTGGCCGGTCATGCCCGCGTGGCGGCTGGTTCCCGAGGCTACGATGTTAATTCGCCGCAGCGCGCGCAGTTCCTCGCGCGAGATATGGATCTCTTCCAGGCGAACCAGTCCGTCCCCCAGTGAGACGCGAGGTTCGATGGTTCGGCGCAAGGCGTCAGGCTGCTCAAAAATCTCTCGAATCAGATGATGCGGAAATTTACGCGTCTCAGCCACTGTTCTCCTTCGTCGTCTTCCTGTAGAGACGGGGCTTGCCCCGTCTCAGTCTTCGGTGGGAGACGCGGCAAGCCGGGTTTCTACGAGACATTTGGGAGTTACCCTGAGCATTCCACGCCGCCGATAAAAGTTCGTAACACTTCGCCGACGGGGCTCAGGACCACGAAGTCCGCGTCGGCTCCCACCGCGAGAACGCCCTTGTTCGCGATCCGCGCCACCCGCGCCGGATTTCGGCTGGCCGCTGCCACTGCCTGGGACAAATCCCATTCCGCGAAACGCGCCAAATTGCGGACGGCACGGTCCATGGTCAAAACGCTTCCAGCCAGTTTGCCGTCCGACATGCACTTGCCGCTGCGAACGTCTACTTCGAACGATCCCAGGCGATAGCGGCCATCGGGCATGCCGGTCGCCGAAATGGCATCCGTGATGAGCACCGTTTGCTCCGGTCCTTTGGCGCTGGCAACGAGCTTCACGACGGCGGGATCTAGATGAACGCCGTCGGCAATGATATCCGCGCTCACACGACGATCCGTGAGCACCGCGCCCAAAATACCCGGGCTGCGATGGTCTAACGTGTTATGACTCAGCGGACGCATGGCATTGAAGGTATGCGTAGCGTGTCGCGCTCCCGCGACGATTCCGCGCTCGGCCGCCTCGAAATCGGCGTCGGAATGTCCCAGACTTACGCAAACGCCGCGCCGCGCGGCTTCGGCAATCACATCGGGCGCGCCCTCCAATTCGGGAGCAATCGTCATCATGCGAATTCGTCCGCGCGCCGCTTGCCAGAACCGCTCAAAAGTCGCGAGCGTCGGAGCCAGCAAGTGTTCCGGCGGGTGTACCCCGCGGCGCGCATGGCTGATGAATGGACCCTCAAGATGGATTCCGAGCGGGCGGGCTCCCTTGCCGTCAGCAGTTGTCGATTCGCGTTTTTCGATCGCACTCGCCAGCCGTTCGAGGGCGCGCAAAATCGTATCCATTGGGGCGGTGACGGTAGTGGGGAAATAACTTGTTACCCCGTGCCGTGCCAGCAGTTGTTCGATGGCCGGCAGCGCCTCGGCGGCATCGTCCATGACATCGAACCCCGCGCTGCCGTGAATGTGAAGATCAATGTAGCCCGGCGCCATCACGCCAGCGCCGAAGTCGGACAGGGCAACTCCGACGGGAAGCTGGCGGCTGCTGCGGGAAGAAATTTCGAGGACGCGTCCTTCGTCGATGAGCACGAGAGGACGCTCGACGGGGCCGGTCGGAGTCAACAGCTTTCCAGCAGTAAAAGCCAGCATAGAATCGTTTTAATAGCGGCAATTCGCGGCTATCACCAAGATTGTAGCAGGACTCGGGGGCGCGGAATCAGCGCCGGTTCGAGACCGCACCGGGCAGCCCACCGGGGAAAATCACCAACCGCAGAATGCTATACTGTCTAAGTTCGAGACGCCACGCCGTTCCCGTGGCGGCTCAGTCGGGGAGTGGCTCAGCCTGGTAGAGCACCTGGTTCGGGACCAGGGGGTCGGAGGTTCAAATCCTCTCTCCCCGACCAAATATTTTGCAATCAATCAATTGCGGTGTTTGTGAGATACGCGTCAGACGTGTAGTTCGACGGTTCCAGGTTCTATTTTAGCGGCCAGCTGCTGTTCACAATCAATGACTTAGGAATTGAAATGAACCCTTAGCGGAAGAACCAGGGGGTCGGAGGTTCAAATCCCCTCTCCCGCCAAATTCTAAAGCACTTATCGGAACTCCCAGTGGGCGCAATTGGGCGCAATGGACGGGATCATACGCTTCGCGACAAGCCCCGCCTCCTGAGCCGACGCAATAGCCGGTCAATTCTCCGCAGCGATCGCTGCCGCAAACATAAACACAATGGCCAGACTCGCTTGCGACACCGGCGCCGCTTAGGGAGACTATCTGTGGGCTGTCGGCTGCGCTGTCAGCGAATGAGAGTGTGCCGTTTACGCTCCCTGTATTGCCGGGGGTGAAGGTTACGCTGACCGTACAGCTCACCCCGGATGGGAGAGTCGAGTTGCAAGTGTTCGTCTGACCAAAGTCAGTGCTCGCGGTAATACCGGTGATGCTGAGTGTCGTCGTGCCGTAGTTACTCGACCCACCCTTCTGACTGTCGACCATCTAGTTGCGCGTGGAGGTGACGGTTGCTGGATTCCAAGATCTGGAAACGATCGTAAACTTCACCACGGGTCTGTTCCAGATACAAAATCTCGTTCAACCAGTTCACTAACAACGCTTCTCTATCGATACCCTCGACTTCGATGGTGCGGACCGCCGACGGTTCTCCGCTTGGCCCCAACGGGTCCAAAGAACTCATGGCTCGAGCGGCATTCCAGCAATTCCGCAAAATTCCGGCCTTGCACGCGGAAAGCGCGATCGGCGGTGTGCTCGATTTCCTCAAAGCTCATCGCGACCTCGAGAACTGATCGCCAGGAGTGTCAACGGCGAAGTTCCGGCATCGGTTCCAACGTTGGTTGCATGACTCTGAGACGGTTCTCAACCGACTCAAGAAGCTTCTCCCTCTTAAGCAGCAAAAGTTTGAATTCGCGATGGTCCGTGTGTGAGATCTCTCTCAGCAGTGCACGATGCCTTTCACCAAGAATCTCCAACACAAGCTCGCACTCCTCTATGGTTAACGTGAGTTCCATAACTCCTCCTATGGCGTTAGCGCGACGGTGGCAGATCGCTGGACCATGCGTCCGCAGCAATCAGCCATTTCTTTCCCACGCGGCTCCAAACCGTAAGATACTTGCCGTGATCTTCTTTTCTCGTTCCATCATTCCCTGGCAGGTTCATGCGATACGTGCCCACGTCCCAGGCAACGGGCCCCTGTTGCTTGATATAAGCGACGTCAAAGGCAAGGTCGGAAACACCATGGCCGAGCGGCGCCTTCAGATATTCTCGAATCGAATCGCGTCCGTGAACCGCTGGGTGGTGTGCTGGAAGGTAAACGGCGTCGGCGGCATAGGCAGCAGCTAATTCGTCCAACTCTCCTGCATTCCAATGGCGAGCCCAATCCTTGCCGATCTGGCGGATCAGGCCAGCCGCATCGACGGCTCTGGTTTGGGCAATCGTGCGGTCTCGTTTCGTTCTAGCGCCTTGGGCGCGCTTCTTCGCAGTCCTTTGCATGGTAAACCTCCTTCCTCTCCATTCAGACACTCGTCGAAGCAAACTCAAGCAGCGCGGGGCATGAAAGCGGCACTTCGGTCCAGCAGCGACCGCACATCTTCATCGCTAATCTGGCTGAAATCCTCATACCACTGTGACACCGCCAAAAAAAGTTCCGGCTCGGCCACGCTGATGACTTCGTCTGCTTCCATTCTGATCGCGCTGCAGCCGGAGGCTGGCGCGACCGGAACGGCCACCACAACTCGCGCGGCCTTTCGCCGACGGATCGCTGCGGCCGCCGCCAGAATGCTGCATCCTGTCGCGATGCCATCATCCACGAGAATGACCGTTTTCCCTGCCAGCTCCAGCGGTGGGCGGCCGCCGCGATATAACTCCTCGCGGTATTCAAGCTCCTTGCGCGCGGCCGCCGCCACCTCCTGGATGTCCTTTTCCGACACACACAGTTCCTTGACCATCGAGAGATCGAGTACCTGCATGCCGCCCTCAGCAACCGCGCCCATGGCGAGCTCCCTGTTCCACGGAGTGCCGAGCTTGCTGACCACAAAAACATCTATCGGGACGTGCAGCGCGCCCGCCACCGCCGAAGCCACGGGCACGCCACCCCGAGGAAGTCCCAGCACAACCACGTCGTCACGACCGGCGTATGCCGACAGCCTGCTCGCGAGTACACGCCCGGCTTCGACTCGATCCACGAATGGGAGTACTTCCAGGTCTTCGTCTTCCTCACGGAACAACATGACTCTCCCTTCTCGAACACATGCGGCCTCAGGCTGCCGCTTGCGAGCCTCCGCCTCCCCGGCCCTCGGGCCGGGTGTTCGCTCCAGTACAGGTCAGCGCCGCTAAATGGGAAACAGCCCCATTTACGCTGCTACCGCCGGCTTGCCAGGGCGGATTTCCTCTTTCTTCTCCTCCGCCGCAGCCCGCCGCATGCTCGCAAGCTTGGCCAGCGCCTTACCCGTCAGAACAGTCAAATGGATGGTCGCGGCCGCACCCAAGATGGCGGGCACCAGGTATACGTTCTCAATCTTCCACAGCCAGTGTCCGAAAACAGGTGAGCCTAGCCACGCCCCAAGCCAACCGACGATCAGCTTCCCAAACAGAGCGTCATTGCCCTCCAGAAACCGATAACGAACAACGTTGTGGTAGGCAACCGCAAGGACTGCTCCGATGAGAGTGAGAACCAGAAAGGAAAGCAAGCTCATCCCCAGCATAACGACACCTCCTGGGGACCAGGGGAGACCAAGGTTGGTCTTCGAAGAACGAGGTCCAGAACTGGGTCAAGTGAACATTGCCAATCGAGGTCCCGAATCGAGACTCGATCCGCAAATTGATCTTTTCATCTCTAATTCTAGACCTGCGCGATCGCAGACTCAATACTTCTAGAAAGTGATCATCAGGGATTACGTCGCCGAAACGCGATTCCACCCAGTCCCCAACCTGTCTTCGTCGGCGCTATCGACCTAGAATGCAGTGGTGGTTCTTTCGGTCGGTGCTGGCCTGCTATGCCGATGCGGCGAGTTTATTTTCGATTTTACGCGGAGTTGAATGAACTGCTCCCGCCGACCAAGAGAGGCTCTTGTTTCGTCCATGGCTTGGATCCCGCTGCCTCGCTCAAGGATGTGATCGAGGCTTTAGGCGTGCCGCACACCGAAGTCGGTCTCATCTTGATCAATGGTGAGTCCGTGGACTTCTCCTGCCCGCTGAACGACGGAGATCGGATCAGCGTTTACCCAATTTTCCGATCGCTCGATATCAATCCGCTCACACGTGTGCGGCCCGCGTTTCAAGGGGAAAGACGCTTCGTGCTCGACAACCATCTCGGCAAGCTGGCGGCCTACCTGCGAATGCTGGGTTTCGACAGCTTGTATCGCAATGATTATCGCGATGAGGAACTCGCCCGCATCTCCGCGAACCAACAACGCGCTCTGCTGACCAGGGACCGCGGACTATTGAAACGCAGCATAGTGATCCACGGATACCTGGTGCGGGAAACACACCCTCAGCTCCAGATGATGGAGGTTCTGAGCCGTTTCGATCTGTTCGCATCCATTTCCCCATTTCGCCGCTGTCTCCACTGCAATGCACCGTTGCAGGCGGTTCCGAAAGAGTCGATTCAACATCGTTTGCTGCCAAAGACCGACCAACACTACGACGAGTTTCACCTTTGCGGGGAGTGTACTCGAATCTACTGGAAGGGATCGCACTATCAGCGCATGCAAGGCCTCATTGCCCACGTTATTCAGGGACACAGCGTGGACTGAGCCCCGCATGCGTTGACGTCGCTTTAGCCGTTGAGATGAGTACTATAATAAGGTCATGCTCGGTTGTGATTGACCTTACGGATTCGGACAGGCAGCCGAGGGAACATCGCAGCAGAGGTGGGCCATGCCGGTCTTGCTCTTGGCCGCTGCCTCATTCCTGTTTTTCTTAGTGGTTGTGGTGTTGCTGTGCATTGCCAACACAGTTGAGTCACGAACACTTCGTCGAAAGAGAATCCCGCCCCAGGCGAAATCGTTGGCCCTGCTCCAGATCACCGAAGCCTTCGATCCGATTTACTCAGTTCTTTGGGAAGCCCCGATCGCTGCTCTGGAACTCATAGACTCCGCTGGGCCAGCGGGCATTCCTCCCGCGCGGTTGCGTCCAATCTATGAAAGGGCCGCTGCTCGTTTCCCGGAAATTTATGACGGGTGCAGTTTTTTGCGGTGGCTTCAGTTCCTGGAGGAGACCCAGCTGATTTCATGGCATGCATACAAGGTGGTACTTACCTTTGACGGACAGGCTTTTCTGAGGTTCCGATTTGTGACCGACGCAATGGTGGAGGCGTGAGACGAGACGCTCTGAACTCCTCGGAGCGACGCGGCAGATGGTCAGGGCAAGGATTCCCGGTTTGCTACGCTGTGATGTCCCATGGAGGACGCATATGCCCCAGGTTGTGGCAAAGAAGCTGGGAATCGACTTGTCTTCGCGCAAGGAGGGAGAGCTGTTCAAGTGGTTTCTGGCCTGCCTGCTCTTTGGCAAGCCGATCCAGCAAGAGATCGCCGAGCGGGCATACACCCGGCTGGTGTCTGAGGGTCTGCGGAGCCCGGATGCAATACTCAACGCGGGATGGGACAAACTGGTCGAACTGCTCGACGAAGCACACTATGTGCGTTACGACTTTTCTACCGCCACCAAGCTGCTGGAAGTGTGCCAGGAACTGAAGCAGCGCTACGGCCGTATCACAGAACTGATCGCGCAGACAACGCATGGTTCGCAGCTCTCTGCCCGGCTGCAGGAGTTCAAGCACATCGGTCCCGTCACCGCCCGGATCTTCACACGCGAGGTAGGGCCAATCTGGTACGGCTCCCGCAGGTCGATTCGCCCCGTGTGAGGGTGTTCTCCTATCCAAGAGCAGATCACGCGACAGACAGGCGTGCTCAGGGGACAACAACTTCGCAGAACAGACTCGAACTATCTACCTCGATGATGTTCGGGACGACGCCGAGAACAGCAGCCAGCCTCCTGAAGCATTCGGCATCTGCAGTTGTGGCGCGAAAGCCATCGTTGCAGACAATTACGCCATTGCTCGTGGCCCGATAATCGATCTCGCCTATTAGTCCGTGTTCGGCTTGGATCTCAAACCACTTGAGACGTTCCTCCCAGAAGCGGTCGGAATAGCTGGAGAAAAGGACGACACCCGCGGACCGGGTCACACGAACCGCCTCCGCGAAGAGTTGCTGCTGATCAACCCCGAAAGCGGCGATCCCATTCTGGACGCAGATTGTCAGATCGAAGGCGTGATCCCGAAAAGCCATGTGCGTCGCGTCCATCGCTACGAGGTGGAGCGAGTTCTTGCGCTCCAGGAAGTCCGCAGCCAGGCGCAAACTTGGAAACGAGGTATCGATTCCGACCAAAGTGCGCACCCGGGGTAGGAGTCGTCGAAGCACTCTCCCATAACCACACCCGAGTTCCACGACCGCCATGGAGGAGGACGTTTTCTGAAGTACGAAGTCAACTTCCGCTTCGAGGTAGGCCTTCGCCCTGGCCGGGGCCAAGTCGTAGCAGGCGCGGAGGCGCTCGCCGGAAAGCCTCTCAGTGTAGTAGCCAGGCATGAGGAAAGTCGGGCGTCGGCAAGCCAAACGCGTGTGCCGGGGGCCGCATCGCCGCGGTTGGCCCAGCCGCCCGCTTGTCGATCTCCTATCGCTTGTAGCCGATCTTTCGCAGTAGATCGTGGCGCCAGACTACATCTGCCTCGCCCTCTACACCTTTCGGGGAGCTGCCATCGATGACACCGAGCACACCTTGACCCTGTTCAGTCCGAGCCACAACGATCTCCAGTGGATTGGCCGTCGCGCAGAAAATCGAACACACTTCGGGCACGTTGCGGATAGCGTGCAAGATATTGATGGGATAGGCATTCCGGATGACCAACACAAAGGTGTGGCCGGAACCCAACGCCTGGGCGTTACGTATGGCGGTATCACGAAGGGTTTGATCGTTCCCTTCTGACCGCGTCAAGCACGCTCCAGAGCTCTCGTTGAATGCTAAGCCAAAAATGGCTTGCGGCACTGTCGTCGCAACGGCTTCGTAGAGATCTTCGACCGTCTTGATGAAATGTGCTTGACCTACAATAACGTTGGCATCGGCTGGAACTTCCATGCGGACCGCTTCCATCTCAAGCATGAGTAACCCTCCCAGTCTCCTGACAAATTCTAGCTCGTTTCGACGGACCGGGATGTGACTGGGTCCTCAGCTCCAATTGCGGAAAGGCGGGCCCGATCACCGCGTGGCCGTTCGTCGTGACCTTCGTCACTGCGGAGGGAAGACACCGGGGTCTATCAATGTAGGTGGACGATGGCCGAACGGGGGGAGCCCCATGGTGATTGCATCTGAGTTGAAATCGGGAATGTTCCTGCGCATCGAGGGGGAAATCTACAAAGTTCTCGAGGCCGAATCGAAAGCTGGGTCTGCGAAGTTGGGCGGAGTGGTGAAGACCAAGTTGTGCAATGTCACCAGTGGCCGGATGTGGGAACCGCACTTTCGGCTACAGGAGCGGCTGGAAGACTTGGAAATTGAGCGGCACATCATGGAGTTTCTGTTTGACGACGGCGAAACCTGTACTTTCATGGATCCACGCACCTTTGAGCAGATTGCAGTCCCACGCGCAATCTTGGGACCGGCATTCGCATTCCTCCAGTCTGGGATGGAACTGCCGGTGGAGTTTTTTGAAGGCCGGGCCCTCAGTGTCGTATCCCCGGACATAGTCGAGGCCCGAGTGGCCAGCACAGCGCCACCGACGCACTCACAACAGGATAGCGCCTGGAAAGATGCAACCCTTGACAATGGCCTTCGCATTCAGGTGCCTTTGTTTATCGCTCCAGGGGAAATCGTGCGTGTGGATGTCAGGGACAGTCGCTACGTAGAGCGCGCTCGGGTCGAGCGCAAACGGACTGCGTAGCAGCCTACCAGCGCCACGGGAAGACAAATGCCGGAGCGTCCCACTGCCGTCAATCGAAGGAACTTTCAGCCCGCATATCTCGAGCTGTGGCAATCCGGGGAATTGACGCGCCGCGTCAAGCTTGGCTTGGAGAAGCTGGCCGACTGCGTCCTTTGCCCACGCAACTGCCACGTGAACCGCATCGAGAACAAGACCAAAGTCTGCAGGACTGGACGCTACGCGATCGTCAGCAGCCATTTTGCCCACTTCGGCGAGGAGCAATGCCTGCGCGGCAACCGTGGTTCGGGGACGATCTTCTTCAGTTGGTGCAACCTGCGCTGCGTCTTCTGCCAGAATTGCGAGATAAGCTGGCAGGGAGAGGGCCGCCCCGCCGAGCCGGAAGAATTGGCGGGGATGATGTTGCGCTTGCAGGAACAGGGCTGCCACAACATCAACCTGGTGACTCCGGAACACGTGGTACCGCAGATTCTGGAAGGGCTCCTGCTTGCAGTGGAGCGCGGCCTACGTCTGCCGCTGGTCTACAACACCAGCGCCTACGACTCGCTGGATTCGCTTGCTCTGATGGAAGGCATCGTGGACATCTACATGCCTGATTTCAAGTTCTGGAATCCCGGGAGTGGCCGCCGCTATGCGAAAGCTCCGGATTACCCCGAAGCGGCACGCTGTGCCATCAAGGAGATGCACAGGCAGGTCGGTCCGCTCGTCACCGATGAGCAAGGTGTGGCGCTACGCGGCGTTCTGCTACGCCACCTTATAATGCCCGGCAGTGTGGCCGGAACACCAGAAATCATGGACTGGGTCAGCCGCGAACTCGGTCCCGAAACCTATGTCAATCTGATGGCCCAATACCATCCCGCCTGCCGCGTCACCGAAAAGCAATATCCCGAGATCAACCGCTGCATTAGCCCGAGCGAACTCGAGCAGGCGGTTGATGCGTTTCGTTTGGCCGGGCTCTCCCGGCTCGACCAAGACAACATAAGCACCACGCCGTTTCCCGCCTCGGGAATCATTATTTCACCCGATTAAGGGAACTGGGCGCCAGGAACCAAGTAGCCGAGATCACTGCAATATCGCAT
>CAVYEP010000010.1:0-72012 GCA_963767605.1 uncultured Acidobacteriaceae bacterium
TTTGTAGGCGCCTCGCGCGACAACCCGTATGCGCTAGAGAAAGAAATTCCAGTATTCATCTGCCGGGGAGCAAAGTTCGGCACTCTCGTGCAGGTCTGGCCGAAGCTGAAGAAGTGGCGCTAGCAGGTTGTGTGTGGTGGCGGGGCTCTGCCCCGCCAGGACGGGCCGGAGCCCCGTCACCACACACCCGCCCGTCTATACTGTTCGCAGATGAAGTCCGTCATCGTCGGCACCGCCGGCCATATCGATCACGGCAAGACCGCGCTCGTCAAAGCGCTGACCGGCATCGATGCCGACCGCCTGGAAGAAGAAAAGCGGCGCGGCATCACCATCGACATCGGCTTCGCCCACTTCGAACTGCCCGCCCCCGATGGCGAGACGCATTCGCCTGGGCTTCGTCGACGTCCCCGGCCACGAGCGCTTTGTGCGCAACATGCTGGCGGGCGTCGGCGGCATCGACCTGGTGCTGCTGGTCATCGCCGCCGACGAAGGCATCAAGCCGCAGACCCGCGAGCACTTCGACATCTGCCGCCTGCTGGCGATCCGTCGCGGCATCACCGTGCTCACCAAATCCGATGCGGTCGATGCGGAAACGCTCGAAGTGGTGCGGCTGGAGGTGGAGGATTTTCTGCGCGGATCGTTTCTCGATACGACTCTCGATCCGGCGCAGTCGCCGATGGTCGCCGTGAGTTCGTTGACCGGCGCCGGCCTCGACGAGTTGAAATCCGCGCTTGCCCGGATCGCCTCCGAAGTTGCAGCGAAAAATTCGACGGCCCTGGCTCGCCTTCCCATCGACCGCGTTTTCACCATGAAGGGCTTCGGCACGGTCGTCACCGGCACTCTGGTTGCCGGCACCATCCGTAAAGAAGACGACCTCGAAGTGTTTCCCGCAGGCAAGCGCGTGCGGGTTCGTGGAGTGCAGGTGCATGGCTTGCCCGCGGAAGCAGCCGTCGCGGGACAACGCACGGCGCTGAATCTCGCTGGCGTCACCACCGAAGAACTGGCGCGCGGCATGACGCTGGCGGCCGCGGATACTTTTCATTCCACGTCGCGAGTCGATGCGCTCCTTTCCCTGCTTCCCTCCGCCAAGCCGTTCAAGGACGGCGCGCGCGTGCACTTTCACGCGTACACGACGGAGACGATCGCGGAGGTGCGCCTGTATGGAACGAAACAGTTGAAGCCGGGCGACGAAGCCTATGCGCAACTACGATTCGCCGAACCCATGCTGCTTCTGCCAGGGGATCGTTTCATCGTGCGCCAATTTTCGCCAGTAATAACCATTGGCGGAGGCGTGGTCCTCGACGGATCGCCTGCAACGCGCAAGCAACGCGTGGAAGATGCGATTGCATTTCTCAAGATCATGCGCGATGGTTCTCCGGCCCAAGTGCTGGCAGCGCGCGTCGCACGGCGGGGAGCGACGGGCTTGCGTCTGGATGACGTTCCCGGAGAAATGAACATCCGGCGTGAAGCAGCGACGAAACTGGCCGCACCTGCCGGATTGGTGTGGTGCAATCCCGTGCTGGTTGCGCCGGCCGCATACGCGGAAGCAAAAGCGGATGCCCTTCAGGCTCTCAGGAAATTTCACGACGCGAATCCTCTGGTGGCGGGGATGAGCAAAGAGGAGCTGCGCGATCGGGTCAACCTGGGCCCCGAGGTTTTCTATGGCGTGCTGGGAAAGTTAGCTGAAGAAAAGAAACTCGAAGTCGCGGGCGAACTCGTCCACCTGCCCGGCCGCGGCGTGGTCATGAAAGACGAGGAAGCCGAGTCCAAGAAGATCATCGAGCAGGCGTTTGCTTCCGCGGGCTTGAAAGTTCCGTCGCTGAAAGAAGTGTTGGCGGGTCTAAAGGTGGATAAAGTCCGCGCGCAGAAAATCGTCACTCTGCTCTTGCGCGACAAAGTTCTGATCAAGATTTCAGAAGAGCTGGTTTTCCATCAGAGTGCGCTCTCGGACCTTCGCCATAAGATCGCCGCGCTCAAAACTAGTACGCCGAAAATTGACGTCGCCCGCTTCAAAGAGATGACCGGAGTCAGCCGCAAGTATGCGATCCCGCTGCTCGAATATCTGGATCGCGAGCGAGTCACACGGCGAGTCGGAGACGAACGTGTGATTCTCTGACCGTGTGGTGACTGGGCGGAGCTGCCCTGAGCGAAGCCGACGGACCCCGTCCAAGTCGAGTCGAGTTGTGCGTCGCCGATGTCGCTCCGGACGGGGCAAAACCCCGTCCCCATACCAACCAGAGAAAGTCTGATTAAGTCTTCGGGGTCCCCCGTGTGACCCTGTGTACCCTGTGGTTCAAGATTTTCGATAGTACATAATCAGAGTTTCCCTAGATCTTTTCTTCCGGAAATTCCACTTCCAACGCCAGCGGCCCGGTGACGCGGTTGGTCAAATTCGCCAATCCAATCAGCATGTGCAGGTCAACCACCTGTTCGTCGGAAAAATGTTTCTTGAGTTCGGTGAAATCAGTGTCGCTCGCGCCGTCGGGCGTGCGCGTCAGTTTTTCGGCGTAGCGGAGCGCGGCTTGCTCGGGCGCGCCAAATCCAGCATAGTTTCCGTCCTTCAGACCTTTCATTTGGTCAGGCGTGAGTCCGGCGCGTTTGACGCCCTGGATGTGGTGCTGCGAACAGTAATGGCATCCGTTGATCAGCGAGACTCGCAGATACACCGCTTCGTACAGCTTGCGGTCGAGCGAACGCCCGACACTGGCATAGAACTCCAGAAACTTGCCCAGCATGGCGGGACGGTGCGCCAGCGCCCTCTGGATGCTGCCGGGCTTGCCTTTCAGCTTGCCCTCATAAATTTCCTTAACTTCAGGACTGGCTTGCGCAGGTTCAATCAGACGAATCCGGGCCATGGAATTTCCTCCTGAGTCGCGCCCCATATAATAAACAAATGCCGGGACGAAGTCCCAAGGAAGTCCAAGAGTGTGTCCGGCAGTTGGTCGACGACTGGTGCGATCGCCATTGTCTTTCGGCTCTGCGCCACGTACTACATGCGTGGCCGATGCCGTCGGGACTCACGGATAACTGGGGAGAACTGGAGATTTCTCTGAAAGATGTGCGCGCCTTCGCGCGCCACGAACTGACATCCCAACAATTGGACGAAGTAAATCAGTGCATTCGCGATATTCAACACATTGTCAACAGAGACTAGAGTTCGTGTCATCGGAGCGGGCCTCGCTGGGTCGGAAGCGGCGTGGCAGTGTGCGCGCCGCGGCGTCGCTGTCAGAATTATTCGAAATGCGGCCGGGGCGCACCACCCCCGCCCACCAGACGGACGAATTCGCGGAACTGGTCTGCTCGAATTCTCTGAAGTCCGAGAGCGAGAACACCGCGCCATGGCTATTGAAAGAAGAGATGCGGCGCGCGGGATCTCTGTTGCTGGAGATCGCGCGGGACACTGCGGTACCCGCGGGACACGCTCTGGCCGTAGACCGGGCCGAGTTTTCGCGAAAAGTGACGGAAGCGATTTCCCGCGAACCGCTCGTCACGATTCACCGCGAAGAGATCACGCAGGTCGCGGCCGACCAACTAACTGTTATCGCAACCGGCCCGCTGACGTCGGATGCGCTCTCACAGGAAATTGTGCGGCTGAGTCTGGACCCTTCGCGGGCGGGGGCGCCCGCGCCACACAACAACCTGTACTTTTATGATTCGATCAGCCCCATCGTCGAGGGCGATTCCATCGATATGAACAAGGTGTACCTGGCCGCCCGCTACGACAAGGGGTCGGCCGACTACATCAATTGTCCAATGTCGAAAGACGAGTACGACCGTTTCTACGATGCGCTGCTCGCGGCGCAATCGGTGGAGCAGAAGGAGTGGGAAAGCCGGAACTACTTCGAAAGCTGTCTGCCCATCGAGGAGATCGCCCGCCGCGGACGCGACACGCTGCGTTTCGGTCCGATGAAGCCGGTCGGGCTCAAGGACCCGCGCACGGGCAGAATCCCGTATGCCGCTGTGCAATTGCGCCAGGAAAATCTTCGCGCCGATTCCTACAATCTAGTCGGATTCCAGAATCACCTGAAATTTGGCGAACAGGCGCGCGTGCTGAATTTGATCCCCGGACTGGAAAACGCGCGCTTTCTGCGTTACGGACAGATTCACCGCAACACCTATATCAACTCGCCGGCGCTGCTGCACCCGACATTGCAAATGAAGGCGCATCCCCATGTGTTGTTCGCGGGGCAAATCTGCGGCGTCGAAGGCTATGTCGAATCGATTGCCACCGGCCTGATGGCGGGACTGAATGCGGCCGCGCTGGCAACCGGCGGCGACCCTGTGCCTCCACCGCGCGCGACAGCTTTTGGCTCGCTCGTCCACTACATCACGCAGGCGGAGAGCAAGAACTTTCAGCCCGCCAATATAACTTTTGACCTCCTGCCCGCGCTCGACCGAAAGGTCCGCGACCGCAAAGAACGCCATCGACTGCAATGCGAGCTCGCCCTGCGGGAGTTCGAGGAGTGGCTACGGCGAAGCGCGCTGCCGGCGCCCTCAGCCCGTAGCGCTCTTCTTCGTCATTGACGCCGCAACTCTCCCCGCGATACCTTGGCGGCGTGGCACGAGGTGATCCCTTGCCAGCTTCTGCCGTTGATTGTGTGCAGCCCGCCCTGCAGCACGTCCGGGAACAACTCTTCACTCCTTTCCGCTGGGGGCAATGGTCTCGCCTGGCGCTGGTTGGGATCCTGGCGGCGGAACTGCATGTTGGCGGATGCAATTTCGGAAACTTCGGACGGTTTCTCCAGCAGCCGCCAAGAAGTCACAGCGGCCTCATGCGGTCGAGTCTGCCGGCTGGTTTTCCGCGCTTCAATCCCGCGCACATTCCCCAGCACCTCGGGCAGTTCGTTGGATTGATCGTGGTGGCAATCTTCGCCCTGATCGTCTTGGGTGTCGTGTTCCTGTATATCAACAGCGTGTTCCGGTTCATCCTGTTCGACTCGGTGCTGCGGCGGGAATGTTCTATTGGCGGCGGATGGAGCAAATGGCGTCGCGCCGGCGGCCGTTTCTTTCTGTGGCAGATTGTGTTCCAGATTGCTGTCTGGTTGTTTCTGGCGCTTCTGGTTGGCGTGCCGTTGGCCCTGGCGTTTGCCGCGGGCTGGGTGACAGATTTCCGGCAACACATAGGACGGTTGGTGGTCGGGGGGATTCTTCTCGTGGGCCTGCTCGTAGTGTTCGCGCTGGCCGCCGCTGTGGTTCAGGTGCTGGCGAAGGATTTCCTGGTGCCGCTGATGGCTCTCGAAAACCTCGACTTCGCCGATGGCTGGCACCGTCTGCTGGGGATGATCGGGCGAGAGAAGGGCCGCTATGCGGTTTATCTGCTCCTCAAGCTCGTGCTCTCCATTGCAGCGGCAATCCTGTTCAGCATCCTTGCGATCGTCCCGATCCTGTTCGTCGTGGTCCCGGCTGTGATTGCCATAGTCGCCGGCAGTGCGGCGGGGATGGGATGGAACGTGACCACGATCAGCTTGGCGATTATCTTCGGAAGCCTGCTCTTCTTTCTGCTGATTTATCTGGTCGCGCTGGTGTGCGTGCCGGCCACGGTGTTCTTCCCCGCGTACGCGATGTATTTTCTAGCCGCTCGCTATCCAACTCTAGACGCGCTGCTGCATCCCGCCCCGGTGACCGCGCCTCCCGCTCCGGAAATGCCTCCAGTCCCGGAATCTCCACCGCCCTTCGAACCGCCTCCGCTGCCGCCCTCGGCCGAGCCCATCGGATAGGAGGTTGCGAATTTCCCGTAGAGACGCGGCTTGCCGCGTCTCTCTGGCGGAGACGGGCCAAGCCCCGTCTCTACAGACGGAACATCTACGTTAGAAACTACTTTTGCGCGGCGCCAGTCTTGCGCCCCCAGCTAAAGCGCCGTCCGATGATGCACTTGATGATCAAATGATCGGCGGAGTTGGAAACATCCACGCCCGCGCCAAAGTTAAATTCCCAGTTCGGTGAAAGATTAAGGTCAATCGTAGGAAAGATCTGCTGCGACTGATGAGAAATGGGGTCGAAGTTTGAAACCGGCCCGAGCGCCCCGTAGTATTCGAACCCGCCGGTGATCTTCTTAGTGAAATCAAAACCAACTTTCACATTAGGAGAAAATTCCCAGCCCCGACCCGTGTTCAACCCGTGCAGCGCCCGGTCAAACGCCGGATTAAATGCGAAGTACCAGCGTCCCAGTTTCTTGTCGATGATGGGACGAAGCTCATAGTTCCAGCTATCCTCGGCAAACTTCCGCCGCTGATACCCAATTTCCTGCGAGAGGCTGAGGCCCACCGGCAAGTGCCACGACTCGGGAGCCGTGAAGCGCGGGCGAATATGATCTCCCACCCAATTCCATCCGTCATTTGGTTGAATACTCGAGAACACATAGAACCCGGTCTCGAACCAGTCGGTCCACCCGTGCGTGATCTCCAAAGTCTCATGCATGGCGTGATTTGTAGGGGCAACGCCGTTAATCACCCGCTTCGAGCCGTCCACGGTGAAGTTGGAATGGATCTCCACCATGGTGTCGTTCTTCGGCGTCGCTTCCGAGGAGTAAATCTGGATTTCGTAGTTGTCCTGCGCGTGCGCAGACACAGTGAGCATGGACAAAGTGAGCGCGCAAAAAAAAGATGCGAGCGCTACCGGCGAGCTATCGTTCAACATGATCCTCGATCTACGGAACTGGAATGAGCAACGCACTGCATGAACATTCGATTCTAGCCGACAGCTGCTGGAAGCAGGGAATTCGCAATCATCCGCGTTGTCACCCCCGCGCTGTCATCCTGAGCGGAGTAGTTCCATTCGCTTGCGAATGGAACTGCGGAGTCGAAGGACCCCTACTCCCGGCACAAACCTTTCGGGAACAGGAATTCGTCGCCAACCTCAGCATTCGCCCACTTTACCGCGTGTTACACGTAACAAAACCAACGAAAGCGCCAACCGTGGAACTCTCCGCATCATCCGGGTGTCCAATGATTCAGACACGCGCGTGCCGGTGCTCCATACAACGAGAGGAAGATGCAATGGCATTCTCCACGGCAGGCGGCGGTTCGTCTTCGACAGGCTCCAAAATGAACGTCACTCCCCTGATTGACGTTCTGCTGGTGCTCATCATCGTCTTCATGGTCGTCGTAATCGAGCAGCGGTCAACCGGTTTGCAGGCGGAGATTCCGCAGCAGCCCAGTCCAACCGGCAACCCGATCCCGCCGCCGCAGCGAACGATCGTCATTCAGATCCATCAGGCAAAGCCGGGAATGGAACATCCGCAGGTGATGGTGAATGAAGAAGCGGTGGAATGGGATCGCCTCCGCGAACGGCTGCGAGATATTTTCGCCATCCGCGTGGAGCGGATTGCCTACGTCGAAGCCGATTACGACATTGATTTTCAGGACGTGGCGGACGTGATCGCCATTGCCCGGATCGCCGGCGTTGACCGCGTCGGGCTGCTAACTGAGGACGGGAAGCATGTTCCGATGGCGAGCTAGAGTTGCCAGCGGACACGGTGAACGCTCAACCAGTGTCTAGCCGCAAGCGTAGGGTTAGTGGTAATGCCAGGTAAGGGCCGCCTGCTTCTGCAACTTGGCATCGAACAACACGAAGCCATCCGTGTTTTCTCCCTGGCTCAAGAAGAAAACAAGCTCCGACCTTCCGTCGTTGTCGTAATCACCTGCATCAAGGAGCGACATAAACGAGCCAATCCTGCGAACACTGCCTTCTGCCGATATGAAAAACCATGGGTCAGAAAGCGGGTCGTCAGGGTCATCGACAAATCCGCACTCCCCCGCATTCAACCGAGCCTCAACCAGAAACGAGTGTTTGTTAGAGGCATAGACGGCGGGAAAACCTAGCAACGAGTCTGGGAATTTCCAATCGCGCTCTAGAACCTCTTCGTCTTTACAGCGGTCAACATGTGGAAAGTCGTGGCGAAACGCCGAGCGGACAAGCGCTGCGATGTTATCCGGTAACCTAGCTGTACGCTTCCAGCCGTCGGGATCGCTGTAATACGGCTTTGAAACCACGACGAGTGGACGCCGAACCTTTGTTGGTCCTATCGCCATGATTCCTGCAAAATCCTGGGACGGAGCACCAACAGTCGGAACCGCGGCGCCCGGGGTCAGTATGGTTTGAGCTACCGTCAGGAAGTATGAGTCCTTGTCATTCGGACCCGATTGACCCTCCACTTGGCCGATGTTCTTGCCGTCAAACGCGACCGTCCATTTCACATGCGGTGGTATGGATGAGGGAGCAACCGATTGCCATCCGAGCCGGTTCCTTTCAAAAGCCAGTCTGATGATCCGCTGATGAGCAACCCCTGGCTGCCAGTTAACCATTTCCTCGCGAGCATCATCGAGAAAACCGAGGTAGATCTTATCCATATCGGTTGTTGGTGTCTGGGCCCAGAGAGCTACGCCGATAGACAGCCCGCACAGCAATATTCCAACAGAGATCGCTCTACCCATAGAAGGACCTTCTTTAGTTCAAGACTAGATTGCCTCGGGCGGATAGCGGCCCGGTTGTCACGACGGTACTACGTGGAATTGGTCGCGTAACACCGCCGCTATGCCACCAGCCACTGAACACCGTATTCACGAGGCACCTTACTCTCGTGCCCGGTTCTTAATCCAAATAGGCGAACCAACAAACCCGAACGCCGCGCGAATTTGGTTTTCCAGAAATCGCTGATAGGAAAAGTGCAGCTTCACGGCGCGGTCGGTGAAGAGCACGAACGTCGGTGGCGCCACTCCCGCCTGCGTCATGTAGAGGATTCTCACGCGCTTGCTCATGGGAACCGAGGCACGTTCAAAGTCAACCGTCCTCAGGAAGCGGTTCATCTCGCCGGTCGTGACGCGCTTGCGGCGCTCGGCGGCCACCTTCTCGATCAGCGGTAGAATCTTTTCCGTTCCCTTGCCGGTGTGCGCGGAGAGAAGAAGCACCGGAGCGTAGGCCAGAAATTTGAGCCCGTAGCGCAGGCGCTCTTCGTAGAGCGCGCGGTCTTGCGGGCGCTTGGCATCCTGGATGCGCGCCGTCTTCGACTGGCTGATGGCGCGCTTCTCGCCGCTTGCCACCAGGTCCCACTTATTGACCAGGATAATCACCGAGCGTCCGCTCTCGTGGGCATAGCCTGCGATGTTCGCGTCGAGGCCGCTGGCGCCTTCGGTGGCGTCGACCATGAAGAGCACGATGTCGGCATCTTCGATATTTTTGCGCGCCATGACCACCGAAAGCTTCTCAGCCATCAGGTGAGTCTTGCCCTTGCGTCGGATGCCGGCCGTATCGATGAAGCGAATCTTGCGCCCTTTGTACTGGATAACTTCGTCGATGGAATCGCGCGTAGTGCCGGCCACGGGTGAAACGATGGCGCGGTCGGTTCCCGTAAGTTGATTCAGCAGCGTGGACTTGCCAACATTCGGATGGCCGATGATGGCTACCCTGATTTCATGCGGCACTGCAGGGATTGTCGATTCTTCACCAGCATTCTTCTCTGCGCTCTCCGCGCTCTCCGCGGTTGCATTTTTCGCGGGCAGCACCTGAAGGATGGCATCCAGCAGATCGTCAATCCCGCGTCCATGCTCAGCCGAGACCGGGAACACATTCCGCATTCCAAGCGAATGAAATTCACCCAGCAACGAATCCTGCTTGTCGGAGTCCATCTTGTTGACCGCAAGAAAGAGCGGCTTGCCGGTGCGCGCCAGCAGTCGAGCCAATTCGCGATCGGGCCCCGCGATCTCGGTGCGGGCATCGACGACCATCACAATGGCCGCCGATTCTTCGAATGCGACCTTCGCCTGGCGAAAGATTTCCGCCGGGATGAAGTCTTTGTCGTCGGGCAGGATGCCGCCCGTGTCCACGACCCGGAACTCGTGGCCGCGCCATTCCACGTCGCCATAGAGACGGTCGCGGGTGATGCCGGGCTCGTCACCGACGATGGCGCGCCGCGATCCGGTCAGATGATTGAAGAGCGTCGATTTGCCGACGTTCGGCCGTCCGACGATGGCGACGAGTGGCGCTGGCTTCTTTTTGCTCAAAGTGATCGAGCTTAGAGCCACGAGCTGCAAGCTGCGAGCAAACAGTTCGCCCGCAGCTCGCGGCTCGAAGCTCGCGGCTCTAAGGCTATTATAGAGACTTCGTGCCTTCCTCATCCCATCCCGTGTCTCCCGCTGCGGGATTCTCGCTCTACCAGTTCTTCGCGCCCGGTGGCGTGCTCTCGAAAACGCATCCCGCCTACGAGTTTCGACGCGGGCAGTTACAGATGGCGCAGTCCGTCGAAGAAGCGCTCGAAGAAAAGCGTCACTTGATCGTCGAGGCCGGCACGGGCACCGGAAAAACTCTGGCATATCTCTTGCCGGTAATCCGCTCAGGCAAGCGAGTCATCATCTCGACCGGAACGAAAAATCTACAGGAGCAGCTCTTCTTCAAAGACGTTCCCGCGCTGGAGCGGGCGCTGTTTCCCGAAGGCAATCGAAAGCTCAGCGTTTGCTACATGAAGGGGCGCAACAATTATTTGTGCCGCAAGAAGCTCTACGACCTGACCGGCCAGCCGGTGCTCAGCGGACTGGATGAGATCGAGCACTACCGCGCCATCGCCGCGTGGGAAAAAACCACGCGGTCCGGCGACCGCGCGGAACTCGCCGAACTGCCCGAGGCAAGCGCGGTTTGGCACAAACTCGACGCGCGGGCCGAAGCTTGCACCGGGCAAAAGTGCAGCGAGTTTGACCGCTGCTTCATCACCGAGATGCGGCGGCGCGCGGCCGAGAGCGACATCATCATCGTCAATCATCATCTGTTTTTTGCCGATCTGTCGATCAAGCTCGAAGCCGAAGACGCTCCCGATGCGGGAGTGCTTCCCGAATGCGCGGCGGTGATCTTCGACGAAGCGCACGAACTGGAAGACGTCGCCGGCAACTACTTTGGGATTTCGGTAAGCAACCTGCGCATGGACGAGCTGACGCGCGACGTCGAACACCTGCTGCAGCGCGAGAAGCTCTACACGCCGCAGATGTCGGGAGCGATTCAGTCGGTGCGCGAGCGTTCGCAACTCTTCTTTTCGCTGCTGCCCGCGCACGATGGCCGCTTTGCCTTCGACTCCCGCCGCGAATTTCTGGAAGAAAACGGCGAAGAATTTCTGGCGCTCAACCAGTCGCTGCACCGGCTGGGCGCGGAACTGGAGCAACTTCCGCAAAAGCCGGAAGAGGTCTTCACGCTGGTGCGCCGGGCAAGGGAATTGCAGGTACAGCTTCGCTTCGTGATGGAAAGCGAGGATCCGAACACCGTCTATTGGATCGAGCGGCGTGCTTTTCGTGGAGCGCCGGGCGCCCCCGCCCGGCGGAAGTCGTCCGATGAAAGACATGCAGGCGGCCGCACGAATGTTTTTCTGCAAGCGACGCCAATCGAAGTCGGCCAGATTCTGCGCGAGTGCCTGTGGTCAAAGCTGGAGACGTCGGTGCTGACCTCGGCCACGCTGGCCGTCGGCGGTGGTTTCGACTACATACGGCAGCGGCTCGGGCTCGACCACGCGCGTGAACTCATCGTCGCGTCGCACTTCGATTATGAAAGCCAGGCGATCCTTTACGTGCCGCCCGATCTGCCCGATCCGCGCACGCCGGAGTTTGCCGCTGAGGCTGCGGGGCTGGTGCGGCGCCTGCTCCAGATTACGCGCGGACGCGCCTTCGTGCTCTTCACCAGCTACAAGCAGATGAACGAAATCTACGAGCGCCTGCTCGGCCAATTGGAATTTCCCATGTTCAAACAAGGCGACGCTCCAAAATCGGCGCTGCTCGAGGAATTCCGGCTCACGCCCAACGCGGTGCTGTTTGGTACATCAAGTTTCTGGCAGGGCGTGGACGTGCAAGGCGAACAGTTAAGCTGCGTGATTATCGATCGCTTGCCGTTTGCCGTGCCCAGCGATCCGGTAGTAGCGGCGCGAGTGAAGGCCATAGACGCCGCCGGCGGCAACGCTTTTTTCGAATACCAGGTGCCGAGCGCGGTCATAACCCTGAAGCAGGGCTTTGGCAGACTGATTCGATCGTTGCACGATCGCGGACTGCTGGCGCTGCTCGATAACCGCATTTTGAAGAAGCAGTACGGGCGAGTGTTTGTGGAGAGCTTGCCGAGTTACAGCAGGACGACAGACTTAAAGAAGGTAGAGGAGTTCTTCGGGCGAATGTCGGACAATGTTTAATGGAGCGCCGGGCGTCCCCGCCCGGCAGGACGGGCGAGTCGCCCGTCCCCACACGAGCACGGCGAACAAAACTATTCTGCCGCCGCTGCTTCTTTGTCGACAACGACCTTCAAGTGCGTGGTCACGTCCTTGTGCAGCTTGATGGGGACGGTGAACTCGCCAATGGTCTTGAGCGGCTCATGCAGCTGGATCTTACGACGATCGATGTGGAAGCTCTTCTTCTCGAGTGCTTCCGCAATATCGCCGGCCGTGACCGATCCGAACAACTGATCGCCTTCGCCCGATTTGCGCAGGAACTTCACTTCGAGCCCGTCAAACTGCTTGGCCAGCGCTTCGGCTTCCGTCTTTTCATTGGCGGAACGGCGCACGGCGGCAGCCTTCATCTGCTCGATGACGGTTTTGTTGGCGGCGGTGGCCTCAATCGCCAGCTTCTTGGGCAGCAGAAAATTCCGCCCGTATCCCTCGGCGACTTTCACCACTTCACCGCGGTTGCCCAGCTTGGGCACGTCTTCTTTCAGGATGACTTCCATGCATAACTCCGTTTCGTAAGGAACCTGGTCGTTAGTCGATTGTCGCTGGTCGTTCGCAAATTCTCGAACCGTCAACAAACTTTCCCAATGCCGCTGACTGCGAACGACTAGCGACTAACGACCAACGACGATCTTGAATTTACTGTGCGCGTCCGGCAAACGGCAGCAGTGCGATGTTACGCGCCTGCTTGATAGCCCGCGACAGGCGGCGCTGGTGCGGCGTGCACACACCGGTCAGGCGGCGCGGAGTAATCTTGCCGCTTTCCGCCACAAACTGCGCCAGCAGACGCACATCCTTGTAATTGACCGCTTCGATCTTCTCGACGCAGAACTTGCAAACTTTCTTGCGCCGGAAAAACTTACGCCCGCCTTCGCGGGGACCACCGGGGCCTCCGCCGGGACGCGGACCGCGTGGCGGCCCACTGCGTTCGGGACGATCGCCGCCACTACGCTCGGGACGGCTATCGCCGCCGCTTGATCCCGCATGCGCGGCGGGTGCTTTCGTTTCTTCTGCCATAGTGCTCCTGCTTTCTAAGAACTCGTTTCCGAACAACTCGATTTTGGGAAGGGCACGGCTTCAGCCGTGCCGTATAGCGTCCGAAGAAATGCGGGCTTTAGCCCCTGAGGCCGAACGCCTGTCCCGTCTGTTAACTTCCAACTAAACCGGCGCCGAAGCCGGAGCTCCGCTCACCGCTTCCGGCGTTGCCGGGGCGGGTGGCGCCGCTGGTGTTACCGGCGCGGCCGCCGCGGCGGGTTGCGCGCTGACTTTCTTCTTGGCGTCGCGGAGCTTCTTGATCTTGTCGAGCCGCTTCAGCTCTTCATCCGTACGCACCGTAAGGAACTTGATCACCGGCTCGGTCACGCGCAGGCGGCGTTCGACTTCGTGCACTATGGCGCCAGTGGCGTCAATCAGCATCAGCACAAAGATGCCATCATTGAACTTGCCTACCCTGTACGCGAGACGGCGCTTGCCCCAAACCTCGCTCTTGGCCGTTCCTCCCGCCGAAGTCACCGAAGACTCGAGCGTGGAAATCAGCTTGTTCAGATCCTCATCCACCATGTCGGGCCGGACGATAAACATCAATTCATAGTTACGATTCATTCGTTATCTCCAAACTCTGTAGTACAGTCGCTGGTCGTTAGTCGTCCGTCGTTCGGGATTCACCGCTAACCGTACGTTTGCTAACGACCAACGACTAGCGACCAACGACTAGCGACCAACGACTAACGCTCACTCATCCGGTTCATTCTTGCGATTGAACCGGTTCATCGCCGCCGCCGGTCCTTCTTTCAAAATCACCTCAACCGCCTGCACTGCCGCGTCGAGAACTTCGTCCACAACTTTTTCCTGCGCCCGGCGGAACGGCGTCAGCACATATTTCACGCTGTCCACAACTTTGCGATCGGGCGCAATTCCCAGCCGAATCCGCAAGAACTCGTCCGTATTCAGAGCGCCCAGGATCGATTCCATCCCGTTATGCCCCGCCGAACTGCCCCGCTGCCGGATGCGAATCGCGCCCAGCGGCAGGTCGAGTTCGTCGTAAATCACAATCAGGTCGCGCTGCACATCGACCTGATGTTCCGCGACCAGTTCCCGCACCGAAAGCCCACTCAGGTTCATGTAGGTTTCCGGCTTGGCCAGGATCGCCGGCTCACCGGCGGTCGTTCTTCCGGGAAGCAGTGCCCGCGCCGTCAGCGCGCGGCATTGGCGATTCCTGACTTCAATCCCAAGCCCGTTGGCGATCCGATCGATCGTCAAAAACCCGAGATTGTGCGGCGTGAACTGGTACTCGATTCCGGGGTTGCCCAAACCGACAATCAGTTTCACGCAGATTAGCTCTCAGCTGTCAGCTCTCAGCTGTCAGCCAAGAGCTCATCAGCTTCGTCTATTTTTTCTCTTTCTTCTCGGGCTTTTCAGCCTTCTCGGGCTTGGCCTTGGCCTTGGCATCGCCCTCAGCCTCGACTTCACCCTCGGCCTCCTGCTTGCCCTTCTTGATAACTTCAGGCTCAGCCGGAGCTGCCGCCGCTTCCGCCACCACTTCCGGAGCCGCCACCACTTCTTCCTTCACCGTGGTGATGTGCGCGATCATCTGGTTCTCTTCGGTCAGGAACTTCAGCTTTGGGTTGTGCGGAAGGTCCTTCACGCGCACTTCGACGCCGAATACCAGGTGGCTGATGTCCACTTCGATGGACTTCGGAATATCCGCCGGAAGGCACTCAATCTCGATCTCACGCAGCAGTTGCTCCAGAATGCCGCCCTCCGTCTTCACGCCCTCGGCCTCGCCTTTGAGCACGATCGGAACCGTGACCGTCAGTTCCTGATCCATGGCGATGCGCTGCAGGTCCACGTGCAGCAGGGTTCCCTTGATCGGTTCGAACTGCCAGTCCACGATCATCGCCTTGACGCGATCGCTGTCGAGCGCCAGGTCGAAAATCGTGTTGTGTCCGCTCTCCGATTTCAGGATGCGCAGAACCTGCCGCGGATCGACCGCGACCGAAGCCGCATTCTTTGCCCGCGCCGTACACAACTGCGGGAATCTTTCCGCCGACGCGCACCCGCCGAGCGGCGTTCTTGGTGCCGGGTTCGCGCTTCTGCGCTTCCAGAATGCTGATATCCGTTGCTGTCGCCATAATTCCGTTTCCGTCCTTCTCTAAAATCGTCGTTGGTCGCTAGTCCTTGGTCGTTGGCAAAACCTTTCAGCGCTGGTGAATCGCGAACGACTAACGACCAGCGACCAACGACCTTTCTACACAAAAAGTCTGCTCACCGAAGATTCTTCGTGAATGGACTGAATCGCCCGCCCAATCAGCCCCGCGATCGATTTCACCTTGATCTTCGGGGTATTCCGCGCCGCTTCGGTCAGCGGGATGGTATCGGTCACGACCACCTCGGTGATCGGTGAGTTCACCAGATTTTCCACCGCCGCCCCGGAAAGAACCGCGTGCGAGCAGCAGGCGTACACGGCCGTGGCGCCGTTTTGAACCAGAGCCTCCGCCACCTTCACCAGCGTTCCCGCCGTGTCGATGAGGTCGTCAATGATGAGACAAGTGCGGCCATCGACGTCGCCAATCACGTTCATCACTTCCGCCACGTTCATCTCGACGCGGCGTTTATCCACGATGGCCAGCGCCGCGTCCACTTTCTTCGCGAAAAATCGCGCCCGTTCCACGCCGCCCTGCGTCCGGCGAAACCACGGTCAGGTTCGGCAGGTTCAGCTTCTTGAAGTGATCCACCAGCACCGGCGAGGCGAACAGGTGGTCCACCGGAATATTAAAAAATCCCTGCAACTGCGGCGCGTGCAAGTCGACCACCAGCGCGCGATCCGCGCCTGCGGTGGTCAGCAGGTCGGCGACCAGCTTCGACGAAATCGGCACCCGCGGCTTGTCTTTGCGATCCTGGCGCGCGTAGCCGAAGTACGGAATCACCGCCGTGATGCGCCGCGCCGAAGCCCGCTTGAGCGCGTCCATCATCAACAGCAGTTCCATCAGGTGCATGTCCACCGGCTGGCAGGTGGGCTGCATCACGAACACGTCGGCCCCGCGCACGTTCTCCTGGATCTGCACATAGCACTCGCCGTCCTTGAAGCGTGTGACCTGAGCCTGGCCGCGCGGCAGGCCAAGAAAGTTGCACACGTCCTCGCACAGCGCCTCGTTGGCGGTTCCACAGAAGACCTTGCATCGGTCGTCGACCCGGGCGCGCTGCGGCTTGCCTTGCGGCTTCTCGTCCATGACCGGCTTCTTTTCCGCGGCCGTTTTTTCCGCGGTGGTTTTTTCGGCAGTCGTGGTCGCCAATGTAGCCATAGTTTCGGTTCTCAGTTCTCAGTTCCCGGTTCTCGGTTGTGGGGCTCCAGGATCTCGACTGAGAACTGAGAACTGGCAACTGAGAACTGGTTATCTGGCTGGGCCGCTAGGATTCGAACCTAGACAAAGTGCTCCAAAGGCACTTGACCTACCATTAGTCGACGGCCCAGTGAAACAATTTGCCGATTGCAAGTCAATTGTCGTTCAACCACTGTCGTTTAACAACAGTCTTTCAACAGCAGCCTTCCAACAATCGAAAATCAACAATCCAGAATTCTTTTCCCATACTGCTGGCGCGTCAACGTACGGGTCGCCACGGCCTTGAGCCCCTGCTTTCGCAGACGGTTTGCCGCTTTCGCGGCCTCGGCCGACGACCGGAACAGCCCGTAAAGGGTTGACCCTGAGCCGGAGAGCGACGCGTAACTCGACCCCGCGTGCTCCAGTGCACCTTTTATGTCACGCAATTCGGGATATTGAGGAAAGACGACTTTCTCGAAGTCGTTTTCAATCCCGGTACGGACAAGGTCGAGAAGCAAGTTCCCGGCCCGGCTCCCGCCTTTTGCGGAAGCACCGGTGTTGGGGTAACCACTCAGCCACGCCGACAGCACGCAGCCAACCTCAAACAGTCTATCGGACGCTAACGGCCGCGTCAATTGTTCCTTGTTTGTGGAGGGACAGGCGTCGTCGCCCGTCCAGGCTTGCGTAGGGACAGCCGCCCTCGGCTGTCCAGCCGAGCGAAGCTCGGCAGCTCTTTCCCGCTGCACAAGAGCATCCCAATCGGCAAAGGCCTTAGGCGTAGAAACTCCGACCTCCGGCGTCACCACCACCATTGGCAACGAAGGCAGATCGAGTAGCGGATAAACCTCCTCGCCGCGCCCGACTCCGAGCGCCGTTCCGCCCACCAGAAACAGCGGCAGGTCCGAGCCAATGTCAGCGGCAATTCTCAAGCGCATCGTACCGGATAGCTTCTTCTTGAGTGCGCGCTCCAGCGCGAGCATGGTTGCCACCGCATTCGAAGACGCCGCACCCAATCCTCCTTGCACCGGCAGGCGCTTCTCGATTTCGATGCTGACTCTGCCCTTCGCACCGAGTTCGTCAATCACTCGCTCAGCCATGCGATAGCAGGTGTTCGACGAATCCAGCGGAACCCGCGGATCTTTGTTCCTGCACAGGATTTCAATTCCACTGCCGCGGCCAACGCTCACGCGGATCACGTCATGCAGCGCGATGGTCTGGTAGACGGTGCGCAGATCGTGAAATCCGTCCGCGCGCGCCGCGCCAATGTAGAGCCCGAGATTGATCTTCGCAAAAGAACGAACCGCGACTGTCATGAATGGGGAATTGTAAGCGATTTGTGTGGCGGCGGGGCTATGCCCCGCTAACTTTAACCCCGGCACAAGGAGCCCACATTTGGCCTGTAGCAGCGGGGAGCCGCAGTTCCCGACAATCACTTCCGGCCAGCGACTACTAGCCAATTAACCGGGCGATGCTTGGGTTGTGAGCGTAATTGCTTGGGTTGTGAGCGTAATTGATTCCATGACAATGTCGGCTCCCATTCCCGGGTAAAGTTGGTGGTGCTGAAGCCAACCAACAGGCTCGGGAGAAAGGAGCCGAACATGATCATTATAGGAGTTGATTTCCACCCCGAGTTTCAGCAAATCGCGTTGTTAGATACGGACAGCGGAGAGTTCCAGGAAAAGCGACTGATGCATCGCGAGGAGGCGGAGAAGTTTTACCGTGTTCTGGCGGCAGCCGGTCAGAAGGTGCGAGTGGGCATGGAAGCCAGCGGACACGCTCGCTGGTTCGAACGGCTGCTGGCGGAGCTGCAGTTGGAGTTGTGGATTGGGGACGCGGCGGAGATCCAGAGCAAGCGAGCGCGCAAGCAGAAGACGGACCGGCAAGATGCGCAGCATATTCTGAAGCTCATGCTGAAGGATGACTTCCCGCGGATCTGGGTGCCGAGCTGGGAGAACCGGGATCTGCGGCAACTGCTGTGGCATCGACACCGCTTGGTGCAAGCGCGGACACGAGTCATGAACCAGCTACAGGCGGTGGCGATCAATGAAGGGCTGCGCTGTAAGAAGCGGCTGTGGCGGGCCGGCGGACGGCAGCAACTGGAATCGTTTCGGTTGGCACCATGGGCCAGCCGACGGCGGAGTGATCTGCTGGAGTTGCTGGATCGACTGAGCCCGACGATCGTGGAGTTAAGCCAGGCGATCGAGCAAGAAGCGGAGAAGCGACCCGAAGCGCAGCGGCTGAGGACGCATCCAGGTGTGGGTGCTTTGACCGCTTTGGCATTCGTGCTGATCATCGGCAACGTGGAGCGCTTTCAGTGCGGCAAACAGATCGCGAGTTATCTGGGGCTGGTGCCGCTGGAAAAATCGAGCGGCAATCGGCGACGCTTGGGTCACATCACCAAACAAGGCAGTTCGATGTTGCGCTTTCTGCTGGTGGAGGCGGCTCAGGTCACGGTGCGCAGCGTGCCGGAATGGCGCAGCCAGTACTTCCGTCTGCTGATGCGACGGGGGCGGAAGACGGCGAAAGTGGCGATGGCGCGCCGACTGGCGATTCGCTTGTACTGGATGTGGCGCCAGGGATTGGATTACGAGGAGTTCGTCAAGTTCGGTTCGCACGCGGGACAGCCCGGAAATCCCGATGGTGTGCAGCAAAGCATCGAGTAATTGATTGGGCATCCCGCTCCCCTTCGCGGGGGAGTCTGAATGAGTAATCATGATCGCAGTTGCGGACCGAAGAGACGGCTGGGTCGGACCGAGTTCCTGACCTGAAAACGATTACGATGCGAGCCTGGGTTGGAACGGCACTTCTTCAGCTAGAGCGAAATGGCGCTCTTCTCCGAGTGCGCGGTGAGGTACGCCTCAAATTTGCTTGACACCGCCGACATTGTCAGAGACGGCAATTTTTCGCCAACTACGAGCCGGGTTCCCAGTGTCCGAGTCGCTGACGAACCAGGAGTTGGCGGCGGAAGGCAAACCACGGTGGTGCGCGTACACCAGCATTGCTGCAAAGGCAGCATCTAGCCGCAACAGCCAAAGTGCCCCAGCATCCACGGGCGCGAACTGGCGCTGCAAGGGATCCGTGAGTTTGTGAACGCTAAGACGATTTGGATCCAGTAGTCAGCTAGGCTAGCGGTTTCCACCAGCGAGCTTGAATCGAGAATGTTTAGAGGGGGTACCCTTGTAGGCGCTAACTTAAGGCCGAATTGCTTCTCGGGCGGTCAATCCGTCATCCGGAGAAATAGGCCCACCCGCCACTGGAATTTCCAACTTCCCGGAAAGCCTGGAGGGTTTCGCATTCAGGTGAAGACGTATTTCTCAAAACGGATTCCTTCCGTGTAGCCCGTCAGACTAAACTGGGCCGCCGTTAGGCGGCCCAGTTTAGTCAGCGGAATACGATTTGCGGTCTCGTCACACCTACTTCGAGAGTGCAACGACTTGCTTGATGAACGGCACGGCATTCGGTGTACCAAGGCCGGTCACGTTGTCCCATCCAGGGCCCGTCGTGAGTGACGAGTCTGTGCCAAAGGTGAACACGTCCCAACGAGTGGAAGAGGGGCTCTGGTACAAGGCGCTGATGTAGTTTGTGGTACCGTCCAAGGGAGCCGCCAATGCATCCGGACTCTCGTAGACTGGAGGGTTCGGAGGATTGAAAATGACTCCGGCCACATTGAACGGAGAAGTGAGGTCGGTCACGTCGGTGATTGCGTTCCCGGTTAGTTCGTATAGGTACGGCGCTGCCTGGCCGAGCGGAACTCCGGCCGCCTGGTTGGCGATGGCCCACAAGCCCGAAAACATGGGGCAAGAGAGGCTGGTACCGCCAAATACCTCGACATACTGCGGATCGCCCGGGATTTGATCGAGAGTAACGATGATCTCGACTCCAGTCTGGGGATCAGCATCCATCGAGATGTCCGGCACCATGCGAAAACTACCCGGCAAGCTACTCTGGTAGGGCGGCTTGGCGAAGAAGACGCTGGTCCCTCCTCCGCTTCCATCTTGGAAACCAAATCCGAGAGGGGGAACGGTCGGGGGATTCGGGGTGGGGTCGGCAATGCGGGTGAAGTTGAGGCCCCAGCCCGTCTGGAATTTGATGGTTTTGTTCAGGTTGAGGAACGTGCTGGTGCCACCAATTGCGGTCGCAAAAGGCGAACTAGCTCCTGATCCGGCAGACACCGAATCAATTCCAAAGTCTGCTTGATCGACCGCGAGATTGTCTCCGGAATCGCCGGTGGAAATTTGCTGGGACATACCCAAGGCAGCCGCCAGCTCCGAGAGCGTGTTCTCTACCACCAGTTCTGACGGCAGAAAGTCGACCAGCGCGATCTCGGGGATCCCAAAACTGTTGGAGATCACGTTGCCTAGAAGGTTCTCTATGGCATAAAGGTTTCCAATATCAAGGTTCGTAAATGAGTTGTCTGCGGCCAGCACCAGCGCAATGTTGGCGCCTGGCGCGATGGAGTGCGCCCACTCCACGTCAAGGGTGGTTTCAAATTGCCAGTTTCCGTTTACGCAATCGGTCCCACAATTCACGGGGCCGTTGGGAGTGTAAATTTGGAAGTTCGCCGAGGTGAGAGCGGGAAGTCCGTTCAGGGCTGAGAATGTGTTCGCGTCGTCGACGATGGTATTCGAGCCGAACGCATCGACAATGACGATGGTCTGGCCGGTGCCATTCCAGCCGCTGCTGTAAGCCTTTTTCAGCCCGTATGCCGTTTGCAGTTCAGCCGAATCATAGCCGCAGGGCGGCAAGTTTGGAACACCGGAGGTGATGTTGGCCCCGTAGCGGTTGCCGAAATAGACTGCGATCGGCCCCCCGCCGCCAGTTTTGAACGTCTTGGCCTGGGGTGAGCGCCAACAATTGGCGCTAAAGAAGAGTCCATTGGGATTGACGCCGGGAGTGAGCGGAACTCCACGAAATGGAATGCCCGTATCAACATCCTTGGCGGGAGCAGCATTCGACGAATACGCCAACTCGCCCACCTGTACCGCCGCCACCACCGCACCCGCTGGGCCGGCAACCGAAGGCTCCGAGGTCGGCGCGCGTCGGATTGCTCCCTTGATGTTGAAGCGGTCGATCTGAACATTCAAGGCATTCTGAACGTCGCCTACGCGGCCGCTTGCTGTCACAAAGTGATTGTTCTTATCGGTTGAGGAGACGGTCAGGTTGTGGGTGGCTAGAAAATCTCGCACAACCGCCGCGTCGTGTTCCGTGGGCGCGAACTTTGCTTTGTACTGCGCCATAGTGAGCCAATGATGGTATGTGGGCGAGCCCTTCTCATACATTTTTTGGACTAAAGCATCAAAGGCGTCCTTGTTACGTTGGCGCAGCCAAACCGTAACCGTGATTTGTTTAGACAAATCTTCCGGACCCAAATCTATCCGGTTGGTTCGAATCGAGCGGCTGGATTGCGACTGAGAGAGTCCAGAACCTGCCAGTATGGTGACAAGTAAGAACAGAATGGAAACTCCCTTACCAATTTGCGAGCGACGTAGATGAATGGGCATGAGTAAACCTCCTTCGCAGACACATGGGGAACGCGCTGGCTTGCCCGCCAGAAGCCTGAAGCGGGGGCGCGGCCAAGTCTGTCACCAGCGAATGGAGCTGTCAAGCATTTAGGCCTCTTGATGAAAGATTTGACAGAAATTTGACAAAACTCTTTTCATGTTTGCGCAGGCTTTTTCACATTGGCTGGGCTTGTCCTACAAGCATGGAGTTGCTAACACTGGCGGTACTCCATCCTTCGCGCGCTAGGGCTGGGTTGGAATTCTCCGCACAACAGACCGAACGCGACCTGCTTTTTCATCACATTTCGCTTGTACCGTCATCACAGACTCCCAACCGCAACCCTGCGACAATGCTTCGAGAGTACAGCATTCAGAAGTGTGCCCGTCTCCCAGGAGACGCCCCGAGGCTGCCGGTCCCCTAGCCGGTTGTTCTTTGATAATCGTTCTTGAGGCGGTTAGAGGCCCGTCAAGAGTCGTCGAAACTTCCCATTTTGGTAGAGTTGGGCGAAGAATCGAGCTAAGTCCTTATTCCGGAATACTTTGATGTAAGTCCTTATTTTTCAATGACCAAGTCCGAAAATTCCTCCTAACCCCATGATTCCTATAGACCAGGGGGGAGGGGGGTACCGGTACTAACCAGTAAACACATCAAAAGCCCAAACGCATTTACTGAGAACTGAGAATCGGTTGCTGTAAACTTCCTGTTCATGCCGACTGTCACCTATCTCGAAGCCATCCGTCAGGGAATCTGGGAGGAAATGGAACGCGACCCGACGGTCTTTTGCCTGGGCGAGGACATCGGCGTTTACGGCGGCGCCTTCAAAGTCACCGAAGGCTTCATTGACCGCTTCGGACCCGAGCGCGTGATTGATACGCCGATTGCGGAATCGGCCATCATGGGCGCCGCTTTCGGCGCGGCTCTTACCGGCCTGCGCCCCGTGGCCGAGTTCCAGTTCATGGACTTCATCGGCTGCGCCTTCAACCAGATCGTCAACATGGCCGCCAAGGCGCACTACCGCTGGGGAGCGCCGGCCCCACTGGTGCTGCGCGGTCCGAGCGGCGGGAACGTGCATGGCGGGCCCTTCCACTCGCAAAATCCTGAGATGTGGTTCGTGCACGCGCCCGGATTGAAAGTAGTCTGCCCGGCGACTGCCTACGATGCCAAGGGACTGATCAAGGCGGCGATCCGCGACCACAATCCCGTAATCTTTTTCGAGCACAAGTATCTCTACCGAAGAATCAAAGAAGACATTCCAGATGACGACTACGTGGTTCCGCTCGGCAAGGCGCGGGTGGCGCGCGAGGGCCATCACCTCAGCGTGATCACCTACGCCGCCATGTTGTACACCGCGCTCGAAGCCGCGGAAATCCTGAGCCGAGAGGGAATCGAGATCGAAATCCTCGACCTGCGTACGGTCTCGCCGCTCGATCGCGAAGCCATTGCCGCCACCGTGAAGAAGACCAACAAAGTCATCGTTCTTCACGAACACGCGCGCACGGGCGGACTGGCTGGAGAAATTTCCGCGATTATCAACGAAGAGGCATTCGACGATCTCGATGGCCCCATTGTCCGGCTGACGTCGCTCGACACGCCGGTTCCGTTTTCTCCGCCGCAGGAGGAATTTTTTCTTCCCAAAGTTTCCGATCTGGTGCGCGAGGCTCGCCGCCTGCGGGCTTACTGACGGCATCCTTTTCTTGCCATCGGAAGGAGTATTGGAATGACGATTGGCCGCAAGCTTTCCTGCGTCACCATAATCGCCGCTTTAGCTTGTTCGATTTTTGTCTTCGCGAAACCCAAGGGCAAGGACAAAGAGAAAGACAACTCTGAAGTCAAATTCACCGCGCGCACCGAGTTGGTGCTGATCCCAACGCTGGTGACCGACAAGTCCGGCAATCACATCAGCGGCCTGAAGAAAGAAGACTTCACGGTGCTGGAAAACGGCGCCGAGCAAAAGATCGCCACGTTCGAGGAAATTACCAGCGAAGCGCACCGTTGGTCGCGCCCTAAGAATCCGAACGAGTTCAGCAATTCCCTGGCGGGCGGGGCGTCCGGGCCGTCCGCCCGGCGCGTTACGCTCATCGTGCTCGACCTCATCAACACGCCCTTTATGGATCAGGCGTACGCCCGCAAGGATTTGCTCAAGTATCTAACGCAGTCGGTGGATCAGCGCGAGCCCACCGCCCTCTACACCCTTACCCGCAGCGGCATTCACGTCGTTCACGATTTCACTACCGATCCTCGCGTCCTGGTGGCCGCGCTCCACAAGGTGAAAGGCGACACCTCCCAGATCGTCGACACCCCGGAAGACGTGGAAGCCATGACCGGCAGCGCCAGTCCCGATGGCAGCGCCGGTGTCGATCCCGGAGCCGTACAAACCGAAGCCGACAAACTCCAGACCATGATGGAAGACGCCGAACTGAATTTTCAGTCGTTCCAGCAGCGCCTTGCCATCACCTACACGTTGGAGGGGATGCAACAGGTTGCTCAGGCGCTGGGCGGATTCCCTGGCCGCAAGTCGCTCATCTGGGCGGGCGGAGGATTCCCTTTCAGCGTCAGCGACAATACCATGCAGCTCGCGCCCGCCGGCCGCGATTCTCTTACCGATGTGCTCCCCTTGTACGAACACACCTGGCAACTGCTCAACGATGCCCAGATTGCGCTCTATCCCGTGGACGTCAAAGGTCTGCAAGTTGTGACTATGCCCATGGCCTCCGTGCGCAACCCGGGAAGAAACTACGCCCGCAACATGAGCTGGCGGCAAATGGATACTCAGTCCACCTTCCAGACCTTTGCCTCCATGACCGGAGGCCGCGCCTATTACAACTCCAACGATCTGGTAAAGGGCTTTCGCGATGCGGTGAGCGATTCCGCCGAATACTACATGCTCGGCTACTATCTCGATCGCTCGAAGACCAAGTCGGGCTGGCGCAAGCTGGCGGTAAAAGTGAAGCGCGATCACACCGAAATCCGCGCCCGCAGCGGCTTCTTTGTCACCAACGCCACCGTCGATCCCGAGAACAGCCGCAACAGCGACATTTCCTCGGCCTTGCAGTCGCCTTTGGATTACACATCGCTGCCGCTGGTGGCGCGCTGGGGCAAGATCGAAACCGCCAAGGATCCCGGCAAAAAGCGCGTGAATTACGAGATGCACCTGGCCCCGGATGCCGCGCTGATCGACGAGGCCGATAACAACCACTTTGTTCTGGAATTTATAACGCTGGCGAAAACACCCGAAGGCAAGCAGGCCGATCCACCCATGGGCCGGAAAGTTGAGAACCACCTGACCCCAGAGAAGTTGTCGGCCGTACGCCAGAAAGGCCTTGTCTACAACGGCGCCCTCGATCTTGCCCCTGGGGAATACACCGTCCGTTTCGTTGTCCGCGACGACCTCAGCGGACGTATCGGCTCGGTTGCCGCGCCCCTGAAGGTAGAATGAAAACGAGTTCGTGCGTGGTTGCTCCGAGGATTTGAAATGCGCAACTTCATTCTGGGGATTGTCATCACCATTCTGGTTTTGTTGATCGGCGGGCTTGGCCTTGCCCTGCTCGGCTTTTTGCCCACGCGGGCCAACACCGCTCCCCCTCCAATGGAAATCCACATCGCCAGCAGCGCGCTCGATAATTCGGTGGAGCGCCATGCCCCGCGCACGAACAATCCCGTGCCCCCCACGGATGAGAATCTGATCGAGGGCCTGAAGATCTACACCATGAATTGCGCCCTTTGCCATGGTGGGATCGACCGCCAGCCCTCGACGCTAGCGAAATCCTTGTATCCCCCGCCTCCGAGCCTCATCCTTAACCCGCTGGATGATCCGGAATGGCGCATCTTCTACGTGATTCGCACTGGCGTCCGTTATACGGGCATGCCCGCCTGGGACAAGACACTCCCTGAGTCTGACATTTGGAAACTGACGGCGTTCCTCACGCGCGTAGATAAGCTGCCACCAGCCGTGCAGGACTATTGGAAGAAAGCCAGCGGCGTGAACCCTCCAACCGGGGGGCAGGAAGGACACGCCGACCACAAGTAGAAGGTCGTGTGGTGAAGTAGAAGCTTGTGTGGTGGCGGGGCTCTGCCCCGCCAGGACGGGGCGAAGCCCCGTCCCCACACTGACGCTATCCCGGCGGATAGCTGAAATTGATGGTGATCACGGTTTGCGTAGCGGAGGCGTGGCCGTTCGCGCTGTAGGGCTGGAACCGCCACTGCTTGACAGCGGCAATCGCCGCCCGGCCCAAAACAAAATATCCACGAACCAGTTTCAGATCCTCGACGCTGCCATCGCGCCCAATCACCGCTTGCAGCACAACCGGTCCGTGAAGCTTCTGCGCCAAGGCTTCGGGAGGATATGCCGGATTTACGGTGTGCACCAGCAGGGCTCGGGCTGCCTGTTCGCTCACCACAACCGGCTCATTTTCGGTGGATTGGGATTGTCGAATTGCTGGCTGCGCCGGCGCCACGGAGACCGGCAGCAACGCCGGATTCACCGTAACCACCACCGGCCGTTCCATCGGCGGCGAGTTTCTCATGCTTTCTGGAATCGCCCCTCGTTCCCTGCGGATTGGCGCCGCGCCTTGACGCTCCAAGACCGGCACGGGCAACGCTAAGTCCGGAGCCTTGGGCAAGGCTATGCGCGCTTCCGGCACCGTCGACTCCGGGGCAACTACCGCCAGCGCCGGTGTCTGAGCATCGGAACTGGCGGCGTCTCGGCTGAAGTACTCATCCTGCGGCGGGTAATCGCCGGCGGAACCGGCGGGTAGCGCGCCCGTCTTGTTCGTATGGAAAAGCGCCGCGACCGATTCCCGCAAAACCCGGAACCTTCCCTCCGGCGTCCGCGACAAAAATTCGACGGCCCCGCGCGATCGCCACAGGCAAAATGCCGCCGCCAGCACAAGCACCGTGGCACAGGCTGCTCGGAACCCTAGCGCACGACCACGCCTTCGTGGTTCTTCTTTGTCTCTCTCAATTGCGCCGTTGCGAAAGCCCTCCGGCGCACTCGCTTCGGGGGCCTTGGCGGGCTGATCCCGCTGACGGTGCTCTGGCGCGTCACCGCCCACGGAAATTGTGCTGGGGCTTTCGCGGCTGACGCTGGCTTCTCTTGCTGGCTCCGCCGCGTCCTCTGCGCGCACTGGTTGCATCTGCGCAGACGCTTTTGCCAGCACCGCGGCGGCTTCCTCGGGGGAAATTGGACGATAGATAAGAAAATCGAGCCGGTTGTCACGCAGTTCCGCTGGCCTCGGCTCATGATCGACGATGGCGATGGCCACGGTGTCGCCGTTCGACGCCGACTCCCGAGTACGCTTCAACAGGAAGCTCGCCTCCGGTTGGTCGGCCCAGTCCGCGATCACACACGAAAAGTTCTGCTTCGTCCCTTTTTCGATGGCCGAAAAAATGTCCGAACCGACTTCAACGCGAATCCCTGCACTCTCGCAGGCCGCCGTGATGGCGGTGTTCGTCTCGGTGCTTTTTGAGAACAATAGGGCGCGGAAAGCCATCGCGGCAATAGCTTATCCGGTTTCTCGTTACCACAACAGGTAACCAGCGTGTAGTCGGCCAGCGGAATCTGGCCATCGCTCCGATAAGCGACGGGTGACTTTCGTAACCAGCCGCCTGTCCCACTCTCGCAATGTCAGATCTCAGCCCACTCGCCGGATAACTCATGGCGAAGCTTCTGCTGCATTTCCTGCTGCCGGTCCTGCATCTTGCGCTGCAGATCCTGCAGCTCTTTATCGATGTCTCTCAAGTCGATGTCTCTCGAGTGCAATGTCTGCTGCACCTTCTCCATGATGGACGGAGTTATGCGGGCGATTTCATCTCCGGCTCGGTTGATGGCTTGCTCGGTCTCGGCTGTGATGTTGGGAACGTCAAAGCTGTCTTCCCGCAGGCTGCCGGAATCCTTCTTCTCGGGAAGAGTCAGGGTCAGGTTCTGCTCTCTCTTCTCCCGCATAACGGTCACGGCCGCCGCGCGGCTCGGCGATGACCGCAGAGCATGCGTGAAGTCGGAAGTATCGTGCACCGGCTGGCCGTTAACTTTGACGACCACATCTCCGGCGTGGAATCCGGCCTTTTCCCCGCGACTGCCTTTCTCCACCGAGCGCACCAGCACGCCGTTGCCGCCCTTGACCCCAAAGAAATCTCCCAGTTGCTCAGTAATGTTTTCCACCATCAAGCCGCTGCGCAACCCGGAGTGGACGACCACCACCGAGACGGGGAGGTCGAAGTCGGGCAGCGTCGGCATCTGCGGCAGCTTCGGCAACTCCGGCATCTTTGGCTCCCATGCCATCGACTTGTGCCGGTCGGCAAGTTGCACTTTGATGGTCATCGGTTGGCCGTCGCGGCTGATGCCGAGATTCACCACGCGGCCCGCCGGCGTTTCCTTAATCATCCGGCGCAATTGGGCAGCGCTCTCCACTGCCGTACCGTTGAGGCTCACGATGACGTCATGCTCGTGCAGCCCGGCTTTCCCGGCAGGAGCGTCCTGATCGACCATGGTGACCTCCGCTCCGTGCTCTTCCTTGAGTTTCAACGCTCCCAGCCGTTCGGGGGAAACGTCGGCGATGTCCACTCCGAGATACGACGACCCGCCGCCCTCTTCTGACCCGTAACCCCAACTCCAGCTTTCGCCCGTGTCCCCGTGCGGCGACTCCGCGGGTTGCGCGCTGGCTACCAGCGTTAAGAGAAACATGCAAAGCAGGAAGCGATGAATCATAACCCCTCCCGAATAGAGCCGTTCGTCGTTGGTCAATAGTCGTTGGTCGTTGGCCAACGCTCGTAACGGACTGCGATTTCCGAACGACCAACGACTAGCGACCAACGACCGTTCCTAGCGGCTGACGCGGCGAAAGCTGACATTCCCAGAATTCGTCCGGACCTTCAGCACCGGCCCGCCGCCATTGAGTTGACCTTCGGCAGTCACTGTCTGTGGCCCCCACTGCCCACCTTCACTGGAGATACGAATGTCAGAAAAGTCGCTCTTGATGGTATGGCCGTTTGCGATTTCGATCGCGGCCCGAATGGAGATCGCCAGATCGTTCGCAAGATAGACGGTGACGTCGCCGGCTGAGGTTTCCAGCGTGGAATTGTTGCGACCGCCCGCACCGTTCGCGGCGCCGCCCGACGACAGTAGTTTCACAATGATTCCCCCAGCCGCAGTTTCCGCCTGCACCGACGTCGCGCCGTCCAATTGAATGCTGCCTCCACCGGTTTGGGCCCGAACCCGTCCTTTCGCGGAAGCCAGCCGGATGCTGCCCGCGCCGGTCTCAATTTCCGCCGGCCCTCCGATTTCGCCCAGGTCCACGCTCCCGCCGCCGGTCGTGGCTTTCACCGTTCCGCTGCACTTGTCGACGCGAATACTACCCGCGCTCGTTTCCAGCACCGCACCTTGCAACCCGGAAAGAAGGACTACGCTTCCCCCGCCGCTTTCCGCCTTTATGTTGCCCTTGGCGGACGCAATCTTGATGTTTCCTCCGCCCGTCTGTAGATTTACGTTTCCTTGCACGCTCCCGACTTCGATCGTGCCGCCGCCGGTTTCCGCCGTCACCTCGCCGCCGATATCGTCCACGTGAAGATTTCCGCCACCACTGCTGAGCTCTGCACGTCCGGCAATCCCGGTTGCGGTTACGTTGCCGCCTCCGGTCTCAATCTTGGCGAAGTCCAGGTTCCGCGGCACATTAATGACAAACTCATCGGAGCACCTGCGATCGCGCCCGCCCGACTCGGCCACCATCCACGCCGTGTCTCCTTTTACAGACGTGCTGACTCTATAAGACTCAAATTCGCGGCGGGCTTTCTCTTCTGAAGACGTATAAGCTCGACGATGAATGACGTATGTGATCCCCGCTTGCGATCCACCCTGGACCTTTACCGAACCCGAGGCTAGCTTCACCCGGAGGTTCTTCGCCGTACCGATGGTCCCGGTCATTTCCTGGACCCAGTTGCTGCCTTCGCGATAGACCCGAGTGTCCTGGCACAGAGCCAGAGATGCCAGCGCGGCCACCGATACCGCGATGCTGGCGAGTTTGATTGCTTGCTTCAAATGAATGTTCTCCTGTACCGCATAAGTCGATAGTCGTTGGTCGTTAGTCGTTCGGCATTCCTCTCGCGGATCATGAGCGTTTGCCGACGACCAACGACTGACGACCAACGACCGTTCCTAATCCATCTCCGGCATTTGCGCCAGCATCGTACGAGCCTGCGAACGAATCGAGACGTTCTGATCCGTCTGCGACAACCGGGTCAGCACCGCTCGAACATTGCTGTCCGTCTTCATCGGCTCCACTAACCGCAAGGCCTGCATGCGAACGCCGGAGTTCGTGTCGTTGATCAGCGCCCGCAAAACCCCATCCCGTACTCGCGCATCCTGTCGCACAAAACTACTCAGCCCATCCAGCGCCTTCAAACGCACACCCGGATTGGTATCGTTCTGCAAGGCGTACATCAGCGCTTCGCGCACGCGCGTATCGTCGGGCGCCTGCGTCAGCAGATCCACCGAGTCCATCCGCACTCCCGAGTTGTAATTGTTGCGCGCCGCGAACAACAGCAACTGCTGGATGCGCTGGTCGTTCAGCGAGCCTTGCGCTTCCTGGGTCAGAACCGTGTCGTACTTGATGCTCACCTGATTCGATCCCGGCTCTTGCGTCACCGAGCGAATGCCCGCGATCGACGACTCCACCGGTTGCGTAAGGGGCAAATTGCCGCTGCCCGTGTCGACCGAGCCCGTCACCGCGGCATTGCCGGCGCGTAGGAAGTTGTAAGTGGCGCCAATGCCTCCGCCAAATCCCACAATGAAAATCGCCGCCGCCAGCGCCGGCGCCATGCGAATCTGCCGCAGCCACGCTCCCGGCTCAAACGTCAGCCGCTGCCAGAACCCTCCCGGCTGCGTCGTTTCCAGCGCTTCCTGCAGTCGCATCCGCGACGACGCCAGCAGGTTCGGAGCCGGCTCCGCCACCGGCATTTCCGAAAGCGTGGCGTGGAACTTGCGCGTCGCTTTCAACTCGGTGGCGCATTCCGGACACCGCCCCAGGTGCTGTTCTACCTCGTACCGGGCATCGTCTTCCAGCTCGTTGTACACATAGAACAGAATGTTTTGCCGCACCCAATCACATTTCATTTTCGTATCCCTTCGCGGGAAGTAATTCCGATCTCATCGCATCTCCGCCAGCGCGCTGCGCAGTTTTTGCGTCGCGCGGAACAACGTATTCTTCGCCGTCTCTTCCGTCGTATTCAGCATCTCGCCCACGGTGCGCAACTTCAGCCCGTGATAGTGCTTCAACTCGAACACCATCCGCTCGCGAGGCGTAAGCCTGGTCAATGCCGCTCCAATCTTTCGCCCCAGTTCCCGCCGCATCAAATCGCGCTCCGGATTGGCTCCCGAGCGTGCGTCCGCAAACTGCTCCAGCCGGCTGTACTCTTCGCCCGACGCGTCCACCGCTACCGGAGCGTCTTCCTTCCGCACATTCCGTTTTCGCAGATGATCGAGGCAGAGATTGGTAACGATGCGGTAGATCCACGTGTAGAAGGAACACTCGAACCGGAAACTGCCCAGGTTCTTGTAGGCCTTGAGGAAAGCCTCCTGATAAACGTCCTGGGCGTCCGACTCCGACCCCGTCAGGTGCAGCGCCAGGCGCAGCACCGGCTGATCGTAATGACGCACCAGGACCTCGAAGGCCGCGCGGTTTCCCTGCTGCGCCTCCCGGATCAGGCTCGTGTCGTCAATGCGGTTGCTCTGCGCTGCCAAGGAGCCCCTCATATCCCAATACGACGTGGGGTTCTGGTTGCCGCTGTCCTGCTGCCGCCCGCTTCGGACGGGAAATCTCGCCAACCGGAATTGCGACTGCGTAAGAATCGGCCGGCATCGTCTATCTCTATCCCCTACAAGTGTCCTGTCCTCGTTGTTCTTGCCGTGCAGGGAAATAGACGGGGCAGCAACCCGAACGTTAGCAGGTTATCAGGAGTTGGCCCTTGATTTGCTAGACAGTCCCTTTGTGTAGGGTCATCGCGCGCGTAGGGACAGCCGCCCTCGGCTGTCCAAGCCGAGCGAAGCTCGGCAGTTGCCGGCGGCGACAATAAATTTGGACTCGCTACAGCCGGTCAAACTTCAGCCGCATTTCGTTCGTAGCCTCAAACCCCAGCTTTTCATACAAGGGCCGCCCTTCGGCACTGGCATGCAAATTAACGCTGCGAAAGCCCCGCTGTTTGAGCCACTCCAGGATGGTCACCATGACTTGCCGCGCAATTCCCCGCTTGCGAAATTCCGGCTCCGTGTACACGTTCAGGATCACTGCCCGCTCGGTGCAAGGGTCCCTGGGATTCGCCGGCCACGGACCGAGCAGCACCCCACCGCCGCCAGCGACGCGGCCCGAGCCATCCAGCGCCAGCCAATGGCGATACGAGCCATCCGCCAGAGCCCGCGCCAGCCACGGCCCCGCAACTTCCACCATCCGATCAAGCTCCTCGACAGTACCTTCGCCCATGTCACGAAACATCGACCGCCGGTGATGAAGAATAATCGCCACCTCGTCCGGCGCCGCCTCTCGAATCTTGATCTCAACCTGCGCCATTTTCGTGCCGTGTCTCCAAAGCCCTCAAAAGGTACAATAAACGCAGGGTCACCGCCGAGGCTAGCTGGATTCCATGTACGAATTAACCGTAGAAGACACATTCGCCGCAGGCCATTACCTGCGCAACTACAAAGGCAAGTGTGAGAACCCGCACGGCCACAATTACAAGATTCGTGTGACCCTCGCCGGCACGGAACTCGACAAGGCGGGTCTGCTGCTCGATTTCAAAGACCTGAAAGAGGTCATGAAGCACGCCATCGATCGTCTCGACCATCAGATGATCAACGACATCGAGCCCTTCACCGTCCTCAACCCCTCCGCCGAAAATCTTGCAAAGTACTTCTACGACGAGACCAACACGCGCTTAAGCACGGTGACCAACGGCCGGGTGAGAGTGAAGGACGTCACGGTCTTCGAAACCGACACCACGACCGCGCGTTACAGCGAGTGAAACGAATTGAATCATTGAATCATTTAGTCAATGAGTCATTGGCTTTGAATTTCAATGATTCAATGCCTCAATGATTCAATGATCCGATGCAGGTAACCGAAATCTACAAGTCGCTGCAAGGTGAATCCACCCACGCCGGCCTGCCCTGCGTCTTCGTGCGCCTTACTGGATGCAACCTGCGCTGCTCCTGGTGCGACAGCGAGTTCAGCTTCTCGGGTGGGCACAAGATGGAGGTGCAAGACGTGCTCAGCGAGGTCGCTCGTTTGAGTCCGGCTGGCGGACTGGTCGAAATCACTGGCGGCGAACCTATGTTGCAGGAGCGCGAAGTCATCCCGCTGATGGAGCAACTTCTAGACGCCGACTACCAGGTGTTGCTTGAAACCAGCGGCGAGCGACCCTTGGCACGGGTTCCGAAACAGGTCGTGAAGATCGTCGATGTGAAGTGTCCGCACTCCGGTGAACCAGACACCTTCGCAATCGAGAACCTGAAGGCGCTGCGGCCGCACGATGAACTCAAGTTCGTCTTGACCGACCGCACTGACTATGAATTCGCCCGCGACTTCGTCCTGCATCACGGGCTGGCCGAGCGCGTTCACGCCATTCTGTTTTCTCCCGCATTCGAAAAAACGGCATCCGGCTCGCGAGACACTTCGCATTGTCAACTCGACCCGCAGGACCTCGCCCGATGGATCCTCGCCGACGACATTCCCGCGCGGCTCAGCCTGCAACTCCACAAACTGATCTGGGATCCCGCCGCCAAAGGCGTGTAGCACAGGTCTAAGGAACAAAGCCCCAGAGGACCACGGCTGAAATGCCAATATTGCGCCGGCAGCGAGGCCGCTACGGCTTCGGCTTCTCCGCCGCCTGCATCTCTCGTGCCCGGCCTACCAACTTCTTCAGCTTGCCTTCAATCGATGCATCCCCGATGTGCTGGTCCTGCAACACTCCATCCGCGTCAATCGTGAAAGTCTGCGGAATCGCGCGAACGCCAAAGAGTGTCGCGATGGGCCCCTTAAAACCGCCGTCGCGATACTGTGGCCAGGTCATCTCGTTCTTCGCCACGAATTCCTTCCATTTCTGCTCATTGTCGTCGAGGCTCACACTCAATATCACCAGGGGCTGGCCCTGGAATTTTTTCGTGATGTCCTTAATATGGGGCAGCGCCCCACGGCAAGCTTCGCACCATGTGGCCCAGAAGTCGATCAGCACAGCCCTTCCTTTCAACTCGTCGAGAGAAACACGCTGTCCATCCGTGGTCGTGATCGCAAACGGCGGCGCCATTCTCGCCCGCGCCAAATCCGGATCGATGATGTATCGTAGGGCGCGCTGCCGGTTCGGATCGTCCTCTGGCTTCATCTTTACAAACTGTTCAAACTGTTTTTTCGCCGCGTCGTCCTGCCTCAGGCGTGCCAGTATCTGACCATCGGCAAAATAAGCGTCTGGAAAATTCGCCGTCGCTGCCAGCGCCTTGGCCATCTCCTCGTGCGCGCGCGAAAGTTCTTCGTCTTTGTGCCGATCCAGTCCCTCGTTCCTGAATGCGATCCCGAGCTCATAGTGCGCCAACGCCAGGTTCCTGGCACCCTGAGCCTCGGCCACCATCTCTTCTGCGGCGGTTTCCACCGCCTTCCACTCCCCCAGTTCCATCCCGTATCGGATTATCTTCTTCTGGCACGCCAGGCAGTGCCCGTCGTCCTGCTTGTCCGCTTTCTTGAAACTGTCCAGTGCGATCGCGATCATGCGTTGGTGAAGGTAATCCAGTCCTTGTTTATACGTTTTCCGGGCTTTCTCATTGGTCGGGCCGTCCGCGTCATCTTGGGCGGATAAGGAGATAGGGAGAATCGCCAAGAACACTAAGCAAACGAAATACCGCATCGCCAGCCTCCCGCTACTGGAAAGGTAAGGAACGAAGCCTCATCTCCAGCCGGCAAGTATAACCGCATTGCTCTTGGTGCTGGCGCAGAAGAAAACGGAGTGCCGTGGCTCGCGCTTGATTGGAATTGGATTTGCGTCAGGAAGCTCTACGCCGTCCGCGCCCGCACCCGGTTCTCTGCCCGCAGATGCGCCACCACCAGCCGGATGTCTTCAAAGCTTACGTAGGGCGGCAGGGCGTCCTTAATATCCTTCAGCCGCTCGATGCCCTGCTTCACGCAAGCCGCCTCAATCAGCGGCTGCGCATCGGGCGAAATCCACGTGGGATCCAATTTCACCTGTCCCGTCTCAATCAGGCTGGCCACGGTGCAGACAACAGTTGAAGTCTGCCGCGCCCGAATGCGGGCAATCTCCTCGAACCTGCGCCCTTCGTTCAGAAGGCGAAGCGTCTGTTCCGCCGGTGTCGGCTCCTTCGCCACCGACGGACTGGCGCGCGCTCCATCGCCAAAGCTCCGCAACGCTTGCAGAATCTCCGCGCCGTAAACATCCGCCTTCTTTTCGCCAATCCCCGGCACCTGCTTCAACTCCGCAAAATTGGCGGGACGCCGCCGGCACAACTCCTCCAGCGTGCTGTCGTGCAGAATAATGTACGCGGGCACTTTGTTCTCTCGCGCCATGGTTCGCCGCCATTCGCGCAGATACTCCGCCAGTACCGGATCCGCCTCCGCCGGCGCCGAATCCCGTACCCGCGGTTTTTCGCGCGTTTTTTCGGACGTTCTTTCGGACGACAGAAGCGGGGTGTAGAACGATGGAGAAGGCGTGGGCGGAAAGAACGTCTTTCGCGCTACCTCCGGCACGGCAACGCTAACGATCTCCTTCTTCAGCCACTCCGGCTGGGCGCCGCAATTATCGCAGCCGCCGCATTTCTCCCATTTCGGAGTCTCTCCAAAATGCTGGCAAATCTGCCGCTGGCGGCAGCCGTGAGAATCCGCGAACCGGCTGATCACACGTTTCCGCTGCGACGCTCGCTCGCGCTCCGCGTCATCGGAAATCTTATTGATGAAGTAGGTCAGCAGAATGTGGTCCCGTTTCTGCCAGAGAAGCACGCAGTCCGCCGGACGCCCATCCCGCCCCGCGCGCCCGGCCTCCTGGTAATACTGCTCAATCGACTGCGGCAGCGACAGGTGAATCACCGCCCTGACCGCGGGCTTGTTGATGCCAAGGCCAAACGCGATCGTTCCCACCAGCACACGCACTTCGTCCGACATCCATCGTTCCTGATTCTGCCGCCGCATGGGCGCTTCCATCTTCGCGTGATAAGAGATCGCCGCAATCCCGCTCTCCTCCAGGTATTCGACCGTCTCTTCCACCCGGCGAATCGTGGGCGAGTACACGATCACGCTCTCTCCCGCGTAGTGCCGCAACGCCCGGCTGAGCAACTCCATCTGCGTCCGCGGTTCGCACTCGTGCACCACGTAGCGCAAGTTCTCGCGATGGAAGCTGGCGATGTAGAGATGGGGATCGCGCATCTGCAACTGCTTCAGAATGTCGTGCCGCACCTGCCGGGTCGCGCTCGCCGTGAAGGCCGCAATCGGGAGCTTCGGAAAGCGCTCCCGCAGCCGGCTCAGTTGGCGGTATTCAGGACGAAACTCGTGCCCCCACTGGGAAATGCAATGCGCCTCGTCCACCGCAAAGAAGCCGACCGGCACCCTAGCCAGCCAATCGAAAGTATTTTCCGCGGCCAGTCGCTCCGGCGAAAGATAAAGCAACCGGTATTCTCCGCGCGCCGCTCTTTCCATCACCTGCCAGCGCTCCGAAGAATTCTGAAAACTATTGATCGCCGCCGCCGGAATGCCCATCTGCGCCAGTTGCGCCGCCTGGTCCTGCATCAGTGCGATCAGCGGAGAAACCACCACCGCCGTCTTTCCCGAAATCACCGCCGGAAGCTGGTAGCACAGCGACTTCCCGCCTCCTGTCGGCATCACGACGCAAGTGTCGTGCGCCGCCAGCAGGCTGCGTATAACATTCTCCTGCTTGGGGCGAAACTCGTGGTATCCCCAATAGCGCCGCAGCGCTTCCGCCAGATTTGAAGACTCAGGCATTGTTCGGAGTATAGCGTTAGAAGTATTCTCGGCGTCTGTGAGCCGCCGACAGCTAATTTGTGATGAATCGGCACGAACCACGTCCGACCGGCAGCCCCCGAACCCATAGAGCGAACGGGAAAACTGAACGCCCAACAATTATCGGCGTAATCTCAGACACTCACGGACTGCTGCGGCCCGAAGCGATTGAGGCTCTGCGCGGATCGGAGCGCATTCTCCACGCCGGCGACGTTGGTACTCCTGAAATTCTGCAAGCGCTGGCGAAAATCGCGCCCGTTACCGCGATCCGCGGCAATGTCGACACCAAGCCCTGGGCGCAACGGTTGCCCATGGCCGAAGTTGTCGAAGCCGGAGGCATTTCGATTTACATGCTTCATGATCTCGCGCAACTCGACCTGAAGCCGGAAGCCGCCGGATTCCGCGTGGTCGTCTACGGTCACAGCCATCAACCCAAGATCGAAGAGAAGAACGGCGTGTTGTATTTCAATCCAGGCAGCGCCGGCCCACGCCGTTTCCACTTGCCGGTAAGCCTGGGGAGGCTGACGATCGCAGCAGGAAACGTGCAAGCGGAGTTGGTGGAGCTGTAGGTTTTGAAAAAGAAATCGAGTACGCAAGAAAAAGGGCCGGCTCTTAAGCCGGCCTTTTTCTCGCTTCCAACTTTTCGCGGACAAGAGTGTCCGCGCCACACACACTACTTCTTCGGTGCGATCGCGTCTTTCGCGGCCTTCGCCACGCGGAACTTCACCACTGTCTTCGCCTTGATCTGAATTGGTTCGCCGGTCTGCGGGTTGCGTCCCATGCGTGCCTTGCGATGCGCCTTCACCAGACGGCCCAGGCCGGGCACAACAAAAACACCGTTCTTCTTCGTCTCTTTAATTGCAACGTCCGCCAGGTGCTCCAGAAAAGTCGCGGCCGTCTTGTTGTTGGAGCCGAGCTTCTCGGCCAGGTGGCGAGTGAGTTGAGTCTTGGTCATACCAGAAGCCATGAATTCCTCCTTCAGAACTTACAAGTTTGCGTGTATCCAGCGCATAATAGCGCACCGCGCTGTGGAAAAGTAGCACTTTATGCAGATTTTATGCGGTTTCCAGTAAGGTACCCCTTGAAATTCGGCATAAAATGAGGGTCGGGCAGCCGAAAGGGGCTGAAATGGCTGAGTGCGCAGGGAGAAAGGCGATCCTGCGCACGCGGAGTCTCCGCTACGGGTCGTACACGGCCGTGTGCATCCCGGCGTGGCGGGCGGCTTCTTGCATCTCTACGAGCTTTTGTTTTTGCTGGTCGAGTTGTTGCTCCATTTGTTTCAAACGCTCGATTCGCTGCGCCTGACGGCCGTTGTGCTCCACATAGCCAGCATAGGGACCGTAGTAGTAGTTCGGATCGACAAAATGAATGGATGCTCTGAGTCTATCGATCTGCGCCTGCTGATTCGCAATCGTATTCTTCTGCGCCAGAATCTGTTTCTTCCAGCGTCCGGCGGCGCGCTGTTCGTCAGCACGCTGTCCGGCAGCCTTCCGGCTGGCGGCGGCATCTGCGGGCGACGGTGTTGCGGGCATGTTGTTTTCCTCGGTCGCGCCCGCGGACCCGTCAGGATTCTTGGGAAGGTCCGCGTTGGTGATTACCTTCGGCGGAGTGGTAGACGTCTCGGCAGCTTTTTTCTCCCGGTTTTCGCGGGCAACGTCGCCGAGCGACTGGCTGTAACCCGCAACGCCCGTTAGAAACAGCAATGCCAATATTTCTATGATGATGTTAGCGTGAAAGTGCTGGCTGGAGATTCGGAGCATAGTCGCCCCCTCTAAAGAAGAAGAACCCGCGGTTGATCTTATGGTAGCGCGCTTGTAGCAGGGTAGCGATTACCCGCGTAACCCGCCGAGGTTACTGAAGTCTCCGCGATGCTCGGCCGAAAAGGCCAGCCCCAGCACGCTTTCCGCCGTCATCCCGCTCTCCCGCAAATGACGGATGCTCAGCGCATCGTGCCGTTTCGCCAGCCGCACGCCCGCGGCGTCCCGCACCAGTTCACAATGAAAATACTCGGGAGCGGCATAACCCAGCGCACGCAGCAACAGCAGTTGCCGCGCGGTCGATTTCAGCAAATCTGCGCCCCGCACGACTTCCGCGATCCGCATCGCCCGATCGTCTACCACCACCGCGAGCTGGTAAGCCGGAACATCGTCGCGCCGCCACACTAGGAAATCCCCAAAATCACTGCCCGTAGCATAGGTCTGCCGGCCCAGATTCAAATCCACAAATTCGACCGCCTCGCCGTCGGGAACGCGGAACCGCCAGTTCACGCCCGCAGGTTCCCGGAACTCGGCCACATCTTGGCGATCACGACAAGTCCCCGGATACACGGGTTCATCATCTGCATCATTTGGAGCGCTCGCCAACTGCGCCAGATCCTTGCGCGAGCAAACGCACGGATACAGAAACCCGCCCCCCCGCAGCCGACGCCAAGCCTCCAGATAGTGAGCCCGGCGCTCGCTCTGCGAGTAAGGGCCATACGGGCCGCCACCATCCGGTCCCTCACTCCAGCGAATTCCCAGCCAGCGCAAGTCTTCCATCATGGCGCGGGCAAATTCCGCCCGCGAGCGCTGCGGATCCAAATCCTCATTCCGCAAAATCAAGGTTCCCTGATTCTCGATCGCCCGTTGCGCCGCAATCCAGAACGTCCGCGCATGACCAACGTGCAGCAGTCCCGTCGGAGACGGGGCTAGGCGTCCGCGATAACCAGAAGGGGTCTTCGTCACAAAGGCATTCTAGCCGGACCGTGGGTGCTCCACTCATCGCGTTCTTTGCGATGAGTGGGATTCTCGGAAATGAGCGGGTCTCTCAGAACGGCAACGAGCCCGCATGTATCTGCCCGAACACACCGTGTTTGCCCGTCACGCTCGCGCCCGAGATGATCGAACTAAGTCTCGCCAAATCAGCGCATTCTTGATTGGCCCTCCTCCTGCCCTTCTCCTTTCCGACTGCGCCCAGCCGCAGAGGAGGTGACAAAATGACAACGATTTGGAAATCCAGGGACAATGACAAGAAATCCACGAATCAAGCAACGAGCAACAACACAATCTCGGGGACGATGCTGTCGTCCTGGTCGCGCCAGCAGAAGCTGGCCATGGCAATGATCGCAGGCTACGCGATTCTCGGGCTGCTAGTCGCCATGAGCGCGTGCTCGAAGCAATCTCCAAAGCCGCCGCTGGCCGGCATCTCCAGCCCGGCCGCAAGTCCGGCAACAGCCGCGACAGCACCAGTGGCCACTACAACCGCCATCGCCGCACCCGCAAAGAAGACGCCCAAAAAGCGTCCCGCGAACGTCACCTACAGCGAACCCAACTTCGGTGTTTCGTTCCGCTATCCGCGGAAATTCGTGCTGACCTCGGGCGACGAGGCCCTGCCGCAGTTTGCTGGCCTGGGGGATGCGTCGATGAACTTCGTCGAGCCCGGCGGAGTTGCGGTCGCAACCGTCGAACTGCCCGGCGGTTCGTATCCCGGCACCGACTTTGCGTCCGCCTTCTTCAACGTGAACGTCAATCGCAGCGTTACCGAGCAGGAGTGCGGGCACTTCGCCTTTGTCGATTCGCACAATGTCAACGGCGCGCCCGTGGACGCCGAAAAAGTGAAAATCGGCTCGACCGACATGGCGACGACTTCCAACTTTTCCGCCAGCGCCATGACGCAAACCGAAACGCAGTACTACCACAGCTACAACAATGGAGCCTGCTACGAATACATCCTGAGCGTCGGCACCGCCGGATATGGCACCAAAGACGGTGTTGAGCCGGTCAACCGCGACCAGGTCTTCGCCAAGCTGGATAAGATCCTGGCCACGGTAAAGGTCAACCCCGTCGAGCGAGAGCAAGTCGCCGAACAAGCAGTTTCTAGCGTCACCGACAGCAAGTAACTCTGAGCGAGTGAAGAAGACCGGGGCCACGCGGACTGTACGCGTGGCCCTTGTTGTTGGCGTCAAAACCGTACCTGCCCCGCGGCTGCCTGCTAAGCCGGCGCCAACCCGTCCGCACGACGCGTAACGGGAGTACAATCTTCGACGAGTTACAAGGAGAATGAAATGACCCAGAAAATTATCGATGTAGTCGGAACTTCGACCGAAAGTTTTGCGAAAGCTGCGGAGCAGGCCGTTGAGGAAGCGGCGAAAACCGTTCGGGGCATTAAGTGGGCGCATGTGGATTCGCTCGACATGCAACTGGACGGAGCAAAGGTTCTGCAGTACCGCGCCACCACCAAGATTTATTTCGACGTCAAGCACTAATGTCAACCGCGGGCCGTCGAGCGCCAGAGGCCCGCATCGCCGCGTTTGTAACGCCTGATTCGCAGACGTTCATTGCAGGATTCGAGGCCGCGCCTGGCTAAGTTTGACGGCGCGTCTATCTGCATCGCTGTTGTATGATTCCAGGCCATCGGGTCATCAGGCGATCAAGAACAGACGGCCGTTTTCAATGACCCGTTTTCAATGACCCGATGGCCCGATCACCCGATGGCTCCGGTATGATCGAACTGTGGCGGCCCATCGCATCGCAGCCAACAAACTACACCTCTTGCGTTCCGAGAAGCTGGGCGGATTGCCCTGGCTGGTGCATGGCTTCTCGACGCGGCTGGGCGGAGTGTCGAGCGTCTACGGCGGACATGCGCTGAATCTTGGGTTCACGCAACGTGACTCGCGCGCGGCCGTCGAGCGCAACCGCCGGCTTTTCCTCAAGGAACTGGGCGCAGCCAGCGGACCGAGCGGGTGGCCGCTGGTTACGCTGCGCCAGATTCATTCGGATTTGATCCATCGCATCGACCGCGTGCCGGAACAGCCCGTGGCCGGAGACGGAATGGTCACCGATACGCCGGGGCTGGTCTTAGCCGTGCAGACCGCCGATTGCCTGCCGATCATCCTCGTGGATCGGAAACGGCGGGCGGTCGGCGTTTTTCACGCGGGGTGGCGCGGCACGGTCAAGCGCATCGTCGAGAAAGGTGTCGGCGAGATGCGGAAACACTTCCAGAGCGATCCGCGCAACCTGGTGGCGGCGATTGGGCCTGGCGTCCAGGGATGCTGCTACGAAGTGGGCGAAGAAGTGCGCACCATGTTTGAAGGTCAGTTTTCCTACGCCAACCGCTTGTTCCGCGAGGTCAAGGAATCGGACCCGGTGCGGGAGAAATATCCGTTGCTGTTCCTGACGGCGCGCGCTCCGGGACACGGCGAATTGCCCGTGAAACTTTTTCTCGATCTGGTCGAGGCGAATCGCCGGCAACTTCTGGATGCGGGCGTGCCGGCGAGGAACATCGACGCGCAGGCGCCATGCACTGTGTGCCATCCCGAGCTGCTGTTCAGCTTCCGGGCTGAGAAGGGCTTGACCGGGAGGCTGATGGGCGCGGCAGGGATCAGGCCGGAATAGATCATTGAATCATTGAGGTATTGAGTCAATGATTCAATTCCCGCGATCTGTTTCACGCCAGGTCGAACAGCAATACCTCTGCAGCCTCCGTGGCTTTGATGGTCAGCTTCTTTTCGTCGCTGATGGCCGCACCGTCCCCCTGGTGCAATTTCCGGCCGTTCAGTTCGACGTTGCCCTTGGCAACCTGCAGCCAGGCGTGACGCTTGTCATCGAGCGGTTGTGTAACCTCTTCTCCGGGTGCAAGCAGAGTGACGAACAGCTTCGCGTCCTGATGGATCTTTACCGAACCCTCGGCTCCATCGCTCGAAGCAATCAGCCGCAGCTTGCCGCGCTTCTCGGCTTCGGGGAAACTTCGTTGTTCGTAGCCAGGTTCCAACCCCTGTTTGTCGGGAAAAATCCATATCTGCAGCAGGTGCACGGATTCGGTCGAGGACGGATTCGCCTCGCTATGGCGAATGCCACGCCCCGCGGTCATGCGCTGCCCGTCGCCCGGTAGGATCACCGAGCCGGTGCCCAGGCTGTCTTTGTGTTCGAGCTTGCCCGACAAGACATAGGTGATGATCTCCATGTCGCGATGAGGATGTGTCGGGAAACCGCCGCTGGGCGCAACCCAATCTTCATTGATCACGCGCAGCGAGCGGAACCCCATCCACTTGGGATCGGAGTAATCGTTAAAACTGAAAGTATGGCGCGTCTTCAGCCAGCCGTAGTCGCCGCCGCCGCGCTCATTGCTCGGTCGGATGGTCATCATGGATGCTCGCCCCCAGTTATCCGTTGTAACAACGATTGGATATCGTTTAGATGTCCTGGGAACGGAAGAGATGCAGTGGAGCCGTCGGTCAACGGTTGATGTTCGTCGGTCGCCCGAACTGGTCTCAGAAATGGTTTTGGGAAGGGCCCGGCTTCAGCCGTGCCGTTCAGGCCCGGAAAAATGCGGGCTTTAGCCCCTGAGGGTCGAACCCTCCGAACTGGAAGGCATTTATGAAACACACTCCAACACGGGCTGCTATTCTTCCTCTGTAACGGGCGGCTTGCGGCGCCCCTTCGACTTCACCTATGCCTTATCGCGTTATTTCTTTCACCATGGCGCAAGTGCGGCAAGGAGCCCTCGGCTTCCAGCGCCAACTGAGCGCGCTCCTGCGCGAACATCCCGAGATCAAAGTGTATTCGGTGAGCCCGTTCGACCTCGACGAGCGCCGACGGTTCAAGGATCGCTTCGGGGGAGACATCGTGTACTTTCTCAACGACGCGGCCTGTCGGGAATGCGAGCGGCTGGGCCTCGGCCTGCAGTTTGCTGGGGAAATCTCCGATGACGAACTGCCTCGCCGGCGAAGCTTAGTGGTCGGGATGCCGGACTCGACCGTCGGGGCTCCCAAGCACTAAAGGCCGTTTTTGGCGGGAATTCGACCGCTGAGCTTATCGAGAACCAGGCGGACTATTGACGGTCCGCGAGCAAGTGCCCGCTCATTGCGGAGGAAGCAAGCCCGCCTGCCGCATGACCGACAGCATGTCCCAAACGCTCCACTCTTCCGAAATCTTCCCCGCCTTGAAGCGGAAAATGGTCATGCCGTCAATCTTGATCTTCTTGCCAGTTGCCGGGAACCCCATCCCCGCCTGGGTGTTGGTTCCAGACACATTCCAGTACACCGCCACGAGATCGCGGTCGGCAAGAATCTGGTTGACTTTGACCCTCATGTCCGGCAAGGCCTTGCGCTCTTCCCTGGCTGCGGCCATGTCATCGTCCAGGGTGCCATCGCGATTCTCCCCGTGCGCCACGAAATCCTTGGCGTGAGACTCCGCGTACAGATCAAAGCGTCCCTGATCGAGCACCTCCTCGAAAAAACTTCTGGCAATCTGCTTGTTCTTTTCCTGTTCTCCGCCTTGCTGCGCCATTGCTGGCATGCACATCGCAGACAACGCGAGTAAGAGTGCAATCTTGCGCATAACGATTCTCCTTGGTCAGTTAGACTCTTCGTGTTCGTTCCTGCAAATCAAGAGAGCGGGAAGGCTCACGGTTTCTTGTAACTGTATTAATGTAACATATGTTACACTAATAAGCAAGGAGTCCCTTATGGCGAGACCGCCCAACCCTCGAATCCGCGCCCGGCTTCGCGACCAGGCTGTCGACTACGTGCTCGCGCATGGTGTAGCGGATTTGGCGCTTCGCCCCTTGGCCAAAGTCCTGAAGACTAATGCCCGAATGCTGGTCTACCACTTCGGCTCGCGGGAAGGACTGATGCGTGAGATCCTGATGGGCGCGCGGGAACGCGAAAACGCTCGCATCGAGGCCTGGTTCCACGCCGGAGGGAAACCGCGCACGCTGCCCCAGTTTCTGCGCTGGTACTGGAAGTGCTGGAGTGCACCAAGGTTCAGGCCCGGAATACGCCTCATCTTTGAGTTGTATGCGCTGGCGCTCCGCAATCCGCGGGAGTATCCCGGTGTTCTCGAAGATCCGATCGCCTATTGGCAAAAGCTCACAAAAAGGGCCGGCATTGCCTCGGAAGCGGACGACGCCGAGGCGACCTTGCTCCTGGCTGCCACTCGCGGCCTGCTCTTGGATCTCTGCGCCACGGGAGACCGCGCTCGCGTGGGACGGGCGCTGGAGACCCTCGCCCAGTTCGCCGAATGGCGCGCGGCGTCGGTGAAATGAAGCTGCAAGGGGAAACGACAGGATGAACGGCAGCGTTGTTAGGAACGCCGGAAAATAACTTCAAGATAAACGGCAGCTAATCTTTCTTGTGCTTCTTCTGCGAGGAGTCGGACTTGGGCTTGTCGTCTTTTTTGCTCTCTTTCGCGTCTTTGGAATCCTTCGTTTCTTTCTTGCCGCTGTCGCCATCGGAAGAAGAAGCGGACGACGACGCGGAAGCAGCCCCCTTCTTCGGGTAATCGGTCACGTACCACCCCGAACCTTTGAACTGCACGGCTGGAGCCGAGATCACTAGTTCCAGAACGCCTCCGCATTCGGGGCACTTCGTCAGGTGCTTATCGGAAAATTTGCGGATTTGTTCAAAGCGGTGTCCGCACTTCTTGCACAGGTATTCGTAGTTGGGCATGAGTGAGCTGATTTTAGAGGCCGGGATTCATCGCCGTCAATTTGCGCCGCCGCGGGTAGTGTCCTGAATTCATCAACCACAAAGGGCACGAAGGTGCACGAAGGGCTTCAATTACTGAAGATTTTCTTCGTGCTCCTTCGTGTCCTTTGTGGTTAAGGCACACCTCAGCGTTGCAGCAAATCCACCGGCTCGCGCACATCGTGTACCCGGAAATATTTCGCCAGTGCCGGATACTTCGCCGCAACCGCCTCGTACATGGCATAGGCCACGTTGCGATAGGACGCGTGTCCGGCGGGCGTGGTGCGCAACTCGGAGATGTAAACGGCTTCGGCGAAATCCATCTTGAACAGCGTGCGTTTGCGAAAAGCGAGCGGGATCGCGTACTGCGCGTTCTGCCGGGCTTCTTCGCCTCCGGTCGCGGAAAGCTTCTCGACCGCGGTCTTGGCGCGCTTCATGGCAGCTTCGTAGTCGGATCGGACGCCGGCGGCCTCGACTTCGGGCGGCGTCTCGAAGCCGTGGACGGTCGAGAAATCCTGCATGATCTGCACGCAGCGGCGGTGGCGATGCATGTCGCGGAAACCGCCGATGTCCATGAGGATGTCGAAGCGGAACTGCTGCCCGGCGGAAAAAGCACGGGGCAGCTCGTCGTGGCCTCCACGATGGCGCAAGCCGAGGTCGACGATTTCGCGGCGGCGCGCCTCTCCGGCCGCTTCGACCGCTCGGCGGAGCTGCCGGTAGGAGTAGTGACAGTGGCCATAAAGCAAAGTGGTGGCTAGTTCGATCTCGAGCGCGTCGTCATCCAGCAAGTCCACGAGCGGCGCGGCTTCGATCGCAGCGCCCCGCATCAGCTCAGAGGCGGCCTGCTGCAGTTCGCGGCGCGTTTCGATTTCGTAGACGTTCGGATCGGCGTACTTGACCAGCGTGGGCGCAACCCGCACCTCGCGCAAAAGTTCGCGTTCGGCGCGGTCGGCGATTTCGGGTGATACGGCGCGGATCTCGGCCACCAGCGCGCGCAGCGATTCTTCGTTCGCGTTGTAGGCCGGAGAAAGGGCGGCCTGTTTCAGCAGCGCTCCCAGATCGCGGACCTCTTTATGCGGCTGCGACAGCAGATGGGCGACCTGGCTTTCCAGCGTGCGGGCGTTGACGATCTCTCCCAGTGAAGTATTGGTCGCGAGCGGCAACAGATAGCGCGAGACGTCGAAGGCGCGGGCGCGCAGCGTGCGCTCGTAAGCGTCCGGCTTCATTTCTGTGGGCCGAGGTGTGATGCCGGCGAGATATTCGAACGTCCGCTGCGAAACTTTTTCGTAAGTTGTAAACAAGCACTCGATGGTTTCGCGATAGAGAGTCCGGGCCGACGCAACGTCCGAGGCGGCAACATCATTCTGGAAATTTGGCGTGTAGTAGCCGCTCTTCCTGAAATCCTGGTAGCGGGTCGAGCGCTCCTGGCCATCCCAGCGTTGCTCGTCGGCCACGACGACAGCGGCAAGAATGGAAAGCTTCTCGATCGCGAGCGCGATGTGGGCAAGATCGGCGATGGAGCGGTGTCCGTACTGAAAGTAGAAGGTGTTGAGAAATTTCTCGGCCTTCTGCAGCGTGATTTCCTTCAGCGCCTCTTTCATCGACAGCGACGAGCGCGAATACCTGGCCATGGCGTAGGCCTGAATCTCGGGCTCAACGCCGTAAACGGCGAACACCTCGACGGCAGGTTCGGAGCCAGGAACAGAAGCGGGATGCTTGGAATTGGGATGCGAAGTCATGGGCTCGTTGGAAATCACTTCAGACATGGGAGTGGGGAAATCTTAATCGTCCGCCGCACCGGACGCAATCGGCGACCTACCAGACCAAACTTCGCAACTGATACACTACCGAAAGCAACTTCACAAAAGAGCCCAAAACGCTCTGCTAGCCTATCCTTATGCCGCAATCCGTCAAAGAGCGCGTCGCCAAGTTGCGAGAAGAAATCGCGGAAATCAGTGAAGCCAACCGCCTGTACCTGCAAGGGGGCAAGAAGATGGTAGGTGCGTCCGATCAGGAACGGCGACTGCAAAGATTGCAGGAAATCATGGACGAACTCATGTCCTTGACCGACTGGAAAAAAACCTGATCCGAACGCTCGCGAAGCTGCGCGCTGGATTGACGAGATCGGATTGGCGAAATTAGATTGGCGGCAATCAAGCTCGCGCCGCCAGTAGCAATGACTTCAGTCTGAAGCTTCAACCTGCATGGACTCGGTAATCCAGAGCTGTGCCGGAGCGCCTTTCGTGGTGCGCGTGGCGGTCGCGCGAAAGCTGCTGGAAGTGGTTTCGACATCGTAGACGTACGGAGGACGCTCGGCCCTGATGCTAATGTAATTGCCCGCCTTCAGTTCATCCAGCGAAGCGTATTTCCCTTCCGTAGCCATGTATCCACGCTCGGCGTTGGCGATACCGATCAGATCGTTCTTCACGCCCGTGATGGTAACGACGTCTGCAGAATTACCGCTCCCAGCGCCCGGAGTCAGGGTTTTGACCTGCAAAGAGTAGATGTACATGCCGATCGCCAGGGTAACGACCGTGCCCACAAACCCAATAAGGCGTCCCATAATTTCGCTCCGCAAGCTAATTGCACCGCGAAACCGGAACGGCGGCAAGTAACCAGAGTGCAGGGGTTGGACGCGATCCAGAGCTTGCTCAGGGTGAGGTTGGCGGGGATGGCAGACTACTGGCTTGTCGAAATGGCGACCCCGGAGGGAGTCGAACCCCCAACCCTCAGCTCCGAAGGCTGATGCTCTATCCAGTTGAGCTACGGGGCCATCCGCCGGGAATCAAATCGCAGTGACAGTGACCCGGCGCAGTCGATTCTACACCGCGCGCAGCCCCGAATACCCACGGAAACCTGCCTCGCGTTGTAACATCAAAATGCATGCCGTTCGTGCCCAATCCAGTTACCCACACCAGTTCGCGCCTGCTTGAGTACGAGACGCTGCGCGACTTGCTCGCCGGCTACGCTTCCTCGCTTCTGGGTCAATGCCGCATCGCGGAACTTCTGCCTTCGCTCGATCATGCCTGGATTGAGAAGCAGCAGAACCTCACCACCGAAATCCGCGAGTATCGCCGTGTCGGCGGACGCTTCGAATTCGCCGGCCTGCCCGAAGTCAGAAAGCTGATCGAGAAATCCCGCATTGCCGGAGCCGCTCTAGAGACCACCGAGATTCGCGACGTTGTGCTAATCGCCGACCGCGGAGCCGAATGGCGCGAAATTGTGCGCCAGCCTCCCGCCGCGATGCGCTCCGACTGGACCGCCGTGGCCGCGCTTTCCGCCGGTATTCAGGATTTCACCGGCTTCCTGCGTTCGTTCCGCAACAAGATTCTGCCCGACGGGACGCTCGACGATCGCGCGTCTCCCGAACTGAGCCGCGTTCGCCGCGAAATTGAAAAGCAAAAACGCCAGATTCAGGAATCTCTGCGCGGCTACCTGCGGAAACTCGCCGAAGGCGGCACGGTACAAGACGAACTGATCACCATCCGCGGCGAGCGTTTTGTCATCCCGGTAAAAGTGGAGCAGAAGCGCCGCGTGCAGGGCGTGGTGCACGGCGCCAGTTCCAGCGGACAGACCGTCTTTGTCGAGCCGCTAGAGACCATCGAGCAGAACAACGAGCTGGTGCGGCTGCTGGATGAAGAACAGGCTGAGGTCCATCGCGTCCTGCTGGAAATGACGCGCCAGGTCTGCGAAAACGCGGATGCGATTCTGGCCGCCGCCGACATCCTCGCCGAACTGGAACTCCAGTTCGCCAAAGCCCGCTTCGCCGAAGACTACAACTGCGTCGCCGTGAGCATATCTGGACCCGAGCAAGAACCACGTAGGGACGGCCGCCCTCGGCCGTCCATGGCGAGCGAAGCTCGCCTCCTTCTCCATCGTGCAAGACATCCGCTCCTAGAGCGCAATCTGAAATTAAGAAACGCGAGGATCGTCCCCATCACTATCGAGCTCGAGGGCGACCATCGCCAGCTCGTAATCACCGGACCCAACACCGGCGGCAAGACCGTCTCCCTGAAAACGCTCGGCCTGCTCGCGCTGATGGCGCAGTCTGGCATCCCCGTCCCGGCGGATCGCGCCGACCTGCCGGTTTTCGACGCCGTTCTCGCCGACATCGGCGACTATCAATCGATCGAGCAAAATCTCTCGACGTTTTCCGCGCATGTCACGAACATCGACTTCATCTCTCGCACTGCTAGTAGGAATTCGTTGGTCCTACTCGACGAACTGGGTTCCGCCACCGATCCCGAAGAAGGCGCCGCGCTCGCCGTTGCCATCGCCGAGCATTTTCGCAAAGCCGGATGCATGATCGTGATCTCCACGCACCACACTTCGCTCAAAGTTTATGGTGCGAATACCGCGGGAGTAATCAACGCTTCGGTCGGCTTCGACGAGGCCACATTGCAGCCGACTTACGAGCTGAAGATCGGAGTCCCCGGAGCCTCCGCCGGAATCAACATCGCGCAACGGCTCGGACTGAATCCCGCCATCATCGCCTCCGCGCGCTCGCGTCTCGGCTCGCAAACTCAGGATGTAGCGCGCTTCCTCGACCGCCTGCACGCCGATCTTCGCGATCTTGAAACTGCACGCATGCGCATAAAAGCCCGTGAGCAGGAACTCGATCGCGAAAAGCAGCACCTAGCCGCCGAGGGCCGCAAAGAACAGCAGGCCAAGATTCGCGAGATGGAGACGAAACTCGAAGCGCTCTTCCGCGATTTCGAATACCACGCCAGAGAAACCGTGAACGCCGTGCAGGATCGCGCCGCCCAGCAGAAGCTCTCGAAAGACGCCGAGCGCCGCATCGCCAAAATGCGCCGCGAATTTCGCGAGCAGTTCGATGCCACGGTAGTCGCGCACGCGACCGGCGCCGATCACGGAGACCCCAACGCCCAGCCCAGCCTGGTGAAGCACGTCAGCGAAGGCGACACGGTAAAGCTCAAGTCGATGGGCCGCGCCGCTGTAGTGAAAAAGAAGATTGGCGAGAATCATTTCGATGTGGAGATCGGCTCGATGAAGATGCGCATCGCCCGCGAAGATATCGCCGAAGTGCTGGCCCGCGGGCAGGGACAAAGCCAAGGGCAACCAACGCCCGTCGAAGCCGCCCGCTCCCGAGGCATCACCGTCAAGCTGCAAAACGAATCGAGCCAGCTCAACACTCCCAGCGAAATCAACGTAATCGGCCGCACCGTGGACGAAGCCACCGCTGAAGTGGAGAAATTCGTGGACCGCGCCTTCCTGGCCGGACTGCCGCGCGTCCGCGTCGTCCACGGCAGCGGCATGGGCATCCTGCGCAAAGCCCTCCGCCAGTACCTGTAGAAGCATCCGCATGTGGAGTCCGTCACCGAACCGCCCTCAAACGAGGGCGGCGGCGGGGCTACGGCGGTGGACTTGAGGGTGTAGGTGATCGGGCGATCGGGTGAGCGAAAACCCCGCAACCTTGCCTGGAACGTCTCCCTGTTCTTGCTTGTTTACCCTTAAGTCACTATACCCCCCTCCCCCCCTGTCTTTTGGAATCATAGGGTTAGGAGGAAAATTTCCGACCGGTCTTTGATTCTAAAGGGTTTACGGATAAAGTCTTTGAAAATAAACGGCTTAGGTTGTCAAAGAGCGCTGAAAATGGGTTTGGGGCAGCTTCGAGGGCCGTCTTGATGGACGGCACACCCCCATCACTGCCCCAATCAGATTTCTATTATCCCGCATGGTGGGTTGCGTGTCAGTGATTGTGGTCACTGGTGGTTTGTGGTGAAAAAAGGGTGAGGCGACGGATTGCGGGGGTGGGAGTGCGCGTAGTCCACGGGAGCATCATGAGCTACTGAGGTGGAGTTGAGCGTGTAGGAAAAAGACGTATGTACGATTGACAGTTTTGCAAGCGCAGACCTTATTGATTCGGAGGATGGTACACTCAGCGGAATAAAACCGAACAAACGCTTCGCTACTGAACGAGCTGAGTTATGGCTAAGCCGATAGGGCACACGTAAGAGCCCAGGAGGAAATACCATGGCCTACATCGACGCGTTTCGCGCAGATAACACACTGATCAAACGGGTTGGGGAATCCAACGCACACTTGATTTGGGCCCTCGGGCTGTACTTGGAGGAGCCGGACCTCGAGGCTCTGGCATCTGAATCCCTTACGGACGGCCCTAACGACAAGAAGATCGACTTCATCAGGCTTGACCGCGACGCGAAGCGCATCGTCTTCGCACAGGGATATTTTGCAGGCACCGACAAAGCGGAGGCCCCCGCAAATAAGGCTTCCGACCTGAACACAGCCGCGGCATGGCTTTTTTCTGGCGACACTAATCTCGTTCCCCAGCAATTGAGGCCCGTTATCGAAGAGTGTAGAAGCGCCATAGAAGATGGAGATGTGACCGCAATCGAGCTGATCTATGTCCACAACCTGCCAGAGTCCATCAACGTCAATCGCGAGCTCCAGACCGCGACAACTTTTATACAGAAGGCGCTCGGAGAGTCTGCAATTCGTACCGGTTCCAGAGAGCTCGGACGTTCGATGATCGAGCACCTTTTTGCAGGGCAGGAATCTCATATAGCCGTGAAGGGCGAGATCACTTGCCCAGCTGAAATGCGCTTCACCGAAAAGGGCGCAAAGTGGGAAGCGTCGGTCATGTCCATTCCGGGAGTGTGGCTCCACCAATTATTTTTACAGCATGGAGATGCTTTGTTTTCGGCAAATTACAGGGGATTTCTCGGCATAACGCGTCGACGACGAATCAACACAGGCATTCGTCAATCGGCTGAATCAAAACCGGGGGACTTTTGGGTATTCAACAATGGCATCACCCTTTTGACCCTAGGAAAACGGCCCATCAAGGGAGGAACCATTCTGACCGGCATCTCGATCATCAACGGCGCCCAGACTACAGGCTCCATTGGCTCGGTAGACATCAGCAAGTACGATCTGAAAGACACAAAAGTCCTCTGTCGCGTCATCCAGTGCAGTGACGATGACACAATTGCAGACATCGTCAAATACAACAACACTCAGAACGAAATCACGACCTGGGACCAATATAGCAATGATCCGGACCAGAACCGCATTAGCGAAGAATTTGAGAAACTTGGTCACTCCTACGCTCGGAAGCGCACGATAAGCCTCAAAGGTGACCAGATTGGAATCGAAGAGGTTGCGCAGGCACTGTTGGCATTTCGTGGCAAGTTTCAGGATGCCAATAGAAGCAAGAATCAGATCTTCGAGAGGCGCCCCTTATACAAGCTGGCGTTCGAGGGCAAGAAGGCTACCCACATACTGTTCGTCTACTCGCTTGCTCGCTCTATTGATGAGTGGCGAATCGAACTGAAGAAGAAATCCAGCGCGGGGACCCTGATCTCGATCGAAGAGCAGCAATTGACTCTCATGCGCAGCCTCAAGTTTAAGTATTTTCTTATAGGCCTAGTTGGCCGCTGCCTGGAAACCCTGCTTGGCCGCAAGGTGGACCTGGAAATCATAGGCTTTACCGCCGAAAAATCGAATGCGAAGAACAACACACTCCTTTCATTGGCCGCACTTTGGTCTCCGGCAGTCCAAGCGGTTTTGTCATTCGCGGTCACGAACCTCACGCTCGAGAGTTTTTCGAAACGAGCTGCCGAGGACGCATTGCTTGAAGAAGTGGCTAAGCAGGTAAATGGACTTCTCTACGTTTCGAAGATAGGAGCGGCGAATTTGGGCTTCGTCAGTTCGGTTACATAAGCCTTGCAGGGATTCCCTCTTTTCCCTCCCCCGTCCACTCAATTCCTCAATTATCCACAACATTTCCTGTGACCAAGCCGCCTCTTCTCCTTCCCCTCAGCGCCTTTCCACCTCATAATCACTACGGGACCAGTGTGCGCCCCCAATGACTTTGACCTCTTCCGACAACTTCAAAGAGACGCTCAAGCAGCAGACGGATATCGTCCGCATCGTTGGCGACTACGTCAAGCTGAAGAAGGCTGGGGCGCAGAACTTCTCCGGGCTGTGCCCGTTTCATGCCGAGAAGACGCCGTCGTTTTCGGTGCATGCCACGCGGCAGTTTTATCACTGCTTTGGCTGCGGCGAGTCGGGAGATGTCTTCGCCTTCATCCAGAAGGTCGAGAATATTACTTTTCCGGAAGCCGTCCGGCTGCTGGCGCAGAAGCTGGGCGTTCCGATGCCGAAGGTCGTGTTCTCCAGTCCGGAGGAGGCCCGCAACGCCCACCTCCGCATGGACCTGCTCGACGTGCATGTGCGCGCGACCGCGTTTTTTCAGGATTGCCTGCGGCGTCCCGAAGGGGCGAATGCCCGCGAGTACCTGAAGGGGCGCGGGGTCGATGACGAGACGATTGCCCGCTTTCGTATCGGGTATGCGCCGGATTCCGGCTTTCTGCTGCGGGACGCGCTGCGGCGGGAATTTGACGAAGCACTTCTCCGCGAGAGCGGGCTCTTCTCGTGGAAGGAAGACAGCGGTCAGCACTCAGCACTCAGCCCTCAGCCACAGCAGGTCCTTCGCTCCGCTCAGGATGACAAGGTGGCGGAGAACTCGGGCGCGAATGGCGAACCGCGAACCGCGAACAGCGCGAGCTTCGAGCCAACAGCCAAGAGCCAAGAGCTAAAAGCCGCTCCCGCCATCTATTCCAAGTTCCGCAACCGCGTGATGTTCCCGATCTGCAACGACCAAGGCAAAGTGATCGCATTCACCGGACGCACGCTGTCCACCGATGAGAAGGCCGGTCCGAAATACCTGAACTCTCCAGAGACTGCGATCTACTCGAAGTCGCGCGTGCTGTTCAATTTGGACAACGCCAAAGAAGCCATTCGTAAGCTGGATTACTCCATTCTGGTGGAAGGGCAGATGGATTGCATTTCGGTCTACGCGGCCGGCTTCCACAACGTGATTGCCAGCTCGGGCACAGCGTTCACCGAACTGCAGGCGAAATTGCTGAGGCGATTCTCGAAGAATATTGTCGTCAACTTCGACCCCGACACCGCTGGAGCCCGCGCCACCGAGCGTACTCTCGGCTTGCTGGTGGAGGAAGAATTCAACATCCGGGTGCTCACACTGGAGACTGGCTTCGACCCCGATCTGTTCCTGCGGCGCAAGGGCAAGGACGCTTATGGCGCGGCGCTCAAACACTCACAGAAATATTTCGACTATCTGATCGATCGGGCGCGGGCGCAGTTTCCGGCGCGCAACGCGGACAGCAAGGTCAAGGCCGTCAACCATCTCCTCCCGCACATTCAACGGGTGCCGAGCCGGATCGTACGCGACGAACTGGCACTGGAGATTTCGCAGAAGCTGGGAATTGATTCCGCCGTGCTGCGGCAGGAATTGAAGCACGCCGCCACCAATCGCTCGGCAACCCAGGTCAAGGCTTCGGCTGAGGCGCAGATTACCGGCGCGGAACGCGTGCTAATCCGGGCGCTGGCTTCCGCTACCGAAATGCAGGCCAGCGGCGCGCGGAGTTCGGCTCGCGACGGGGCGGAGGAGGAATTCGACCCGGCCCGCCAGGCACAATATGCGCTGCAATCGGAGCGGCTGTATGAGGGCCTGGCTTCGCAGTCGTTGATGGAGGCGCTGCTCGAAGCTGGGACCGAGGCGGCAGACGTTCTGGCGCTGCCGAAAACGGAAGACGACCGGCGGCTGCTTGCCTCGGTCCTGATGTCCGAGGAAGAAGAGCTGACGCCTGAGACCGTGGAAGGCGCGGTGCGGGCTTTGCGGAGGATTTATCTCCGGCGGCGGCTGGAGGAAGTCCAGCTTGGATTGCAGCGGCCTGGGCTCCCGCTGGAGGAACGGCAGGCGCTTTTGCACGAGAAGGTGCGTTTGAAGCGGGCCCTGATGGATCCCGGGCTGGGAGAGAAGGCCAGCTAGGCGCGTTCCCAGGAAGGCGAAAGGTTGGAACGAAACGGGGCCCAGCGCCATCTAAAGAATTAGCGGGAAACGAGATACGGGCGGCGGAGGCAATCGGCAATCGGCAAGCAGGCGCAAACTTCCACTTGCGCTCGGCACGAGCAGTAGTCGGCGTGCTATACTCTTAAGGTTTGTGCGCCTCGCGCACAACTCCGTTAACCACTCCCACCGCTGAACAGTTTGGCGTCCGCGAACCGGCGGGCGTCCTGAGGATAATCTTTCTTGGCATTGGATGACAAGTACGACGACATAAAAAAGCTGATCGACGCAGGCAAAGAGAAGGGATATCTGACCTATGATCAGGTCAACGACCTTATCCCGCACGATGTGCACTCTCCTGAAGACCTGGAAGATCTGCTAACCACGATCGGGACCCAGGGAATCGATGTACTCGAAAGCTCGAAAGGGCCGACGACCGATCTGGAAAAAAAATTCGAAGAAGTGGATGAGGCCTCCGAGGACGTCGAACTCGACCTAACCCCGGGAGCCCTGGAAAAAACCAATGACCCCGTCCGCATGTATTTGCGCGAGATGGGCACCGTTCCCCTGCTGACCCGCGAAGGCGAAGTGGAAATCGCTAAGCGGATTGAGCGGGGACAAAACCGCGTTCTGAAGGCGCTGTCGCGCTCGCCGATTGTGATTCGTGAACTCCTCGCCCTGGGCGAGGACCTCGAGAAGGGCGTCCGCTCCATCAAAGAGCTGGTCACGTTCGACGAAGAGGAAATCACGGAAGAAATCGTCGAGAAGCGTCTGCAGGACTTTCTCGCCAAGATCGCCACGCTCGACAAGCTTTACAAGAAGATCATGCCGGTCGTCGAGAAGCTGGCGGCGGTAAACCAGAAGAAGCGTCCGCGCGACTATCGCCGTTACCGCCTCAACTTGGCCCGAGCCGTCGTGCGGACGTCGATTGCGGTGCGGAAACTCGGCTTCACCAACAACGAACGCAAGCGCCTCATCGACCGCGTGAATCGCACGGTCGACGGCATGCGCTCGCTCGACCGGCAGATCCAGAACCTGGAGAAGCGGGCCGAAGCGACGCGCAGCGAAGACCAGCGCAAGGAATACAAGAAACAGTCGCGCGCGGTCCGCGGAGAGCTGGAAAAGCTCGAAGTGGAAGCGGGCCTGTTGTTCCAGGAACTCAAGCGCACCCAGCGCGAGATCATCCAGGGCGACATGGACGCCGAGCACGCCAAGCGCGAGCTGATCGAAGCCAACTTGCGCCTCGTGGTCTCGATTGCCAAGAAGTACACCAATCGCGGCTTGCAGTTCCTCGACCTGATTCAGGAAGGCAACATCGGCCTGATGAAGGCGGTCGACAAGTTCGAGTACCGCCGCGGCTATAAGTTTTCGACTTATGCCACGTGGTGGATTCGGCAGGCCATTACCCGCGCGATTGCGGATCAGGCGCGCACGATTCGCATCCCGGTGCACATGATCGAAACCATCAATAAGCTGATCCGCACTTCGCGGCAACTGGTGCAGGAACTGGGACGCGAACCTACGTCGGAAGAAATCGCCAAGCGGATGGACATTCCGGTGGCGAAAGTCCGCAAAGTCCTGAAGATTGCGCAGGAGCCGATCTCCCTCGAAACGCCGATTGGCGAAGAGGAAGATTCGCACCTGGGCGACTTCATCGAAGACCGGGCGGTGGTTTCGCCGGCCGAGGCCGTCATCAACGTCAACCTCAAAGACCAGACTTCGCAGGTGCTGCGCACGCTGACGCCGCGCGAGGAGAAGGTCATCAAGATGCGCTTCGGGCTGGAAGACGGTTCGGAGCACACGCTGGAAGAAGTCGGCCAGTCGTTCGCGGTCACGCGCGAACGCATCCGGCAGATTGAGGCCAAGGCGCTGAGAAAGCTGCGGCATCCATCGCGCTCGCGGAAGCTGCGGGCGTTCATGGATGGAGTTAGGGACTAAGTCAGAAGTAAGAGGTCAGATTGCAGAAGTGAGGGCGCGAGCGAATCGCGCCCTTTCTTGATACGCCCGGCGGCCTCGCTTCCTGCCCGATGCGGCACTAGTCCGCTAACGGCTTATTGGCGCCGAGCAGCAGCCCGATGCCGGCGCGTTTGCGCAACTCCGACAGCAGCGCGGTGGCGGCATTCAAGTAAGTGCGATTCGGATCGGACGTGTCGGCCCAGACCGCATCATAGACAATCTTGGCCGCTTCCTTCGCGTCCATGTGCAGAGCGGCCTCCAGGCGGTCGGCTTGCTGGCGCGCCTCGCCATAGCAAGTGTGGCAAACGGCGGCCGGTTCGCTGGCCCCGTTGTGCTGGTGCTGGAGAACGCAACGGAACGTCGCGGCGGCGTTGACCTGCGTGTGCAAAGCGAAGGCCTGTGACTTGAGCTCTTTCAGAAAGCGTTCGCGGTCGTCGTCGATCGTGATATTAACGGGCGCGTCGGTTGTGAGTTGCGACGCAGGTTGCGGAGCGGCGGAAGCCGTGGAATGCTTCGCCGATGCCATGGGCGAGACCCGATCCGGCGACTTGCAGATCGGGCAGACGTGCATGTCGGCGGGATAGTAGGCGTGGCAACGCGAACATGGCAGGCCGTAGCCCACGGCCTTCTTCTCTTTCGGCGCCGAGGCGGCCTCAGGCGCGGCGGACCCCAGCGCCACGCGCCGCTCTGGAGTCGACAGTGCAGTCGACGCGGCAGTCGATAGTGCAGTCGTTAGCGCAGCAGGGTTCGTGGACTTCTCCTGCGCTTGCCGGGTTGCTGTGGTTGCCATGGCTGGCCCTCGCCGGCGCCACCCGCGCCGTGTTCTACTCCCACATTGTAGGTTTGTTGATATCCAGAGGCGACACACGTCAGTACATAGAAAAAGTAACCTGTAGAGACGGGGCTTGCCCCGTCTCCAGTTGCGCAAAGAGACGCGGCAAGCCGCGTCTCTACTTGGAACTTGTGATCAGCCGGACGACCTCCTGCATACGGGCCCGGTAAAGATTCTGGCTGGGATCCATGCGCGAGGCGATTTCGAGTTCTCCCAGAGCCTCTTCGTATTGGTTCAGCGCCATCAGGCAGGCGGCGAGCGAATAGTGGTTCTTGGCGCTGGGCTCCAGGCGGAGGGCCTCGCGAAATTCTTTCTCAGCCTCGGCCAGTTGTTGCGTATTCACCAGCGCAGTACCGAGATAGTGGTGGGCCAGGCCGGATTCGGGGTTGAGCGCAACAGCCTGCCGCAGCACGTCCACGGCTTCCTGGTCTTTTCCTTCCAGCAAGAGGGCCTGCCCCAGGACGCGGTGTTCGGCCGCACCGCTGGGGTTGGCCGCGATGGCCGCCTGTAACTCGCGAATCGCCGATGGGTAGTCGCGCTTCGACATGTAAGCGCGAGCCAGGCAGTTGTGACCGCCTTCCCACTCCGGACTCTGACGATACAGGTCCTTGAATTCCACGATGGCGCTGTCGAAGTCTTCCTTGTCGCAAAGCGTGTTTCCCAGGTTGTTGCGGACGCTGGCTTCCCCGGGATTGAGGCGCTTGGCCAGCCGATATTCCGCGATCGACTCATCCAGTTTGCCCTGATCGTGCAATACGACTCCGAGGTTGCTGTGCGCCTCCCAGAAATCGGGGCGCAGGCTGAGGGCGCGCCGATACGCGATGGCGGCGCGGCGCAGGTCCCCCTGATCGCGGTGCGTGATTCCCATATCGAAGTAGACGTCCGCGTTCGCCAGCGATCCCTCGGGCTCACGCCCGAGAGCTTCATCATAGGCGTGCAGGGCGGCGTCGTAATGGCCTTGGGAGTAGAGCGCAAGTCCGAGATAGCGATACGCCTCGGCGTTGGCGGGATCCATGCTGAGAGCCGTGCGCGCTTCGGCGAGCGCAGCCTCGGAATCGTCGGTCCGGTAAAACAGGTACGAAAGTTGGCTGTGCGTTTCCGGGAAGCCGGGCATCAGGCGCGAAGATTCCGTAAATTCATCCAGCGCTTCGTCGAACCGTTCCTCGCGGCGCAACAGGGTTCCAAGAACAAAATGTAGGAGTGCATTATTCTGCGAAGCATGGTCCGCATCGTTGTCGTTGTCGTTAATGTTGCGCATCAGGGCGCGAAGCTTATCTTCGGCGGCGTCGAAGTTCTTGTCGTGGACCAGAGCGGCAACTTGCGCCGCCGGACCCGAGCAAACGCAGGACGTGTTGGCGGCCGATTTTCGGCCAGAACCCCGACCCACCAGGCTCTGAATCAAGCTCGCGTCAGCCCCGGCTCTCTGCAGGGCTCGGGTACATTGCTGGGTGGATTGCGGCGCGGCGTGGCACGAGAGCGTCCGGTTTTCGCCCCCCGTTTCGGCCAGACGCTCAATCCGCGCATTCGAAATGCCCCCCGCCAGCCACAGGAAAATGGCGTCGGAAGTGGGCGTGGGAGGGGCTGGTTCAGCCTGCAACGAGCCCGCCGCCAGCACAAGCAAGAGCCATCTCAGGACACAGCGTTTCACGAAGCCCTCCGGCGTTCTTCTATCTTCGTTCCTCGTTCTTAGTTCTTAGCGGTTTGACGCGCGAAAATTGCCCTGCGGAAAAGATAGTCCGGTTGCGGTAACCCCGATAGGTCACCGAAGTAATTTTTTGGGACATGCCCCAGAGGGGCGGCGTTGGTCGCGCGAATCGGCAAGACTGCCGGGGATCGGTTAGGGTACACTACGTAATAATGGTTGTACTGTCCGGCGCTTCGGGTCGGCTACTGCTTTGGAGGCTTTATGTTTGAAGGTCTGTTTCAACCCATGCACCTGCTGGTGATTTTCTTCATCGCGCTGCTGGTGTTTGGTCCGAAAAAATTGCCGGAGTTGGGCAAGGGGCTGGGCGAGGGCATTCGCGCGCTGAAAGACGGTATGAAGGATGGCGACGCCAAGCTTGAAGCCAAGCCTGAAACAAAGCCCGAAGTTAAGCCTGAAAACAAAGCCTGAGTCCGCGGCCACCTCCTGGTCGCCTGCGTGCCAGAATTATTGCTGCTTCGATATAGTTTCCGCATCCAAGTCTAGATGAATTGTGGCGAACGGTGAGTTAAGAGCTCACTTCATGTCCGCTGCATACCGTTCTGTCCCCAAGGTTGGAATAGAGATTCCGCTTCGATTTGTGAATCCCACAGGAGGTTCTTTGTGCGCGTGAAAATTGTGGCAGGTCTTCTTCTGTTTCTGTTATTGACGATTCCGGCGCTTGCCGACCAGGTCGTCCTGAAGAATGGCGACCGGTTGACCGGCTCGATCACGAAGTCCGATGGCAAGCAACTCGTGATCAAGACCGACTATGCCGGCGATGTCACGGTGAAGTTTGACGCCATCCAAAGCCTGACTTCAACGGGCGATCTGCACGTCAGTCTCGCGGGCAAGACGGTGGTGGGTCCTGTAACCACAAGCGGCTACGACGTGATTGTCGCAACCAAGACGGCGGGACCCGTGGAAGCGCCGAAGGCCTCAGTCACCATGCTGCGCAGCCCGGCCGAAGAAGCGGCTTACGAGAAGAGCCTGCATCCGGGCTTTTTGCAGGGCTGGAACGGCGGTCTGAATCTGGGCTTTGCCGTGACTCGCGGCAACAGCGAGAACAAGAATCTGAACATCGCTTTCAATGCCGCGCGCAAGGGTCTCCACGACAAGCTGACCCTTTACACCAACTCAATTTACGCCACCAACGACCTGCCGACGGCGTCACCCCACACGACCGCGAACACGATTGGCGGAGGGGCGCGCTACGACCACGATTTCGCGCCGCGCGTCTTTGGCTTTGTGAACGGCGATTTTTACCACGACGAACTGCAACACCTGGATTTGCGTTCGACGCTTGGCGGTGGTCTGGGCTGGCATGCCATCAAGAGCGACCCCACGACCCTCGATCTGCTGGCCGGCGTGAACTACACCCACGAGAGCTACTCGGCTTTCATACTTCCGCCGCCGCCGGCTGGTACGGCGGTCGCGGCTGTGACCCGTAGCCTGGCAGGAGCCACGCTGGGAGACGCTTTCATGCACAAAGTCGGGAAGGGCACAGTCATTACGCAGGGCTTGTTCTTCTACCCCGACCTGAGTGACACCGGCCAATACCGCGGCACATTCAATTTTGGCACGGTCACCAAGCTCAACAAGTGGCTGGGCTGGCAGAACTCGTTCGGAGATATCTATGTCAGCAACCCTCCGCTCGGAACGAAAAAGAATGACCTGCAGATTTCAACGGGCCTGAATTTTTCTTTCACGCATTAGAAAGGCACGCGTAGGGAGAGCCCCCCGGCATAACCTACGCTTCGGCGTGGTAAAATTTCATCGTGGCGCCCGCGTTGTCTCGTACCACGCGGCGCTATGGGTTACCAGTTTCCACGGTAATTGCAGGCCCGTAGCTCAGTCTGGTTAGAGCGCTTCCTTGACACGGAAGAGGTCGATGGTTCGAGTCCATTCGGGCCTACCATATATCTTATTGAATCTGTGGTCGAGGACATCGCCGCTCGGCTTTGATGTCTGAATCAAGATCAGACAATTTAGAGACCGGTGGTTTGATACCGCAGCATCGCCGAAGCGACCCGGTACTCATAACCCGCTTGCGACTCCGTGATTTCCGCTTGCGTCTGCTGCAGTTGGGCCTGGCTGAGTTCCACAATCGAGCTCAGGCCGAGTTTGTAGCGCGTCTGCGCCAAGTCCAAGGCAAGGTTTGCCTGCTTGAGAAGTTGATTGGTGACGTCGAGGCGATCATAGGCGGTGTTGGCATTCAGCCAACTGGTGCGGACGTCTCTGGCAATCGTGTTGCGCAAGTCCACTAAATGTTGCTGCACCGCTTGCGCTCGCAGGTCGGCTTCCTTGGCGCGCGCGGAAAACAGAAATCCGTTGAAGACAGGGATTTCCATGTTGACCCCGGCGGCGCCATACCACGGTGAAAGGTGGTAGTCCCGCACAGGCGTCCCGCCGACTGCACCCAATGCAGCGATCGTGGGAAAAAGGGAATCTCTCTCCGCGGTCTTCAATTTCTCTGCCGATTGATATTGGAAATTGATCGCCCGCAACTCAGGCCGGGAGTTGAAAGCTTGCTGAATCAGGTCGTCAAGATTGGCGGGCGGAGTGCTGGTCGCGGCAGGTTCGTCGACTACGTCGAACTCCCACGGGGTGACGTAGCCCAGGAGTGCGGCGAGTGCAGCCTGGGCGCCCTTCTCGTTGTTTTGCGCGTCCAGCAGTAGCAACTTCGCTTGCGCAAGATTGACCTGGGCAAAACTGAGATCGAGTTCGGATTTTAACAAGCTCTTCGTTAGGGCCTGCACCTGGTCCACCACCACTTGGCGGTTGGCGACGGTCTCGTCCGCTACCCTCAAAACGGCTTGCGCCTGGAGCACTCCATAGAACGCTTGATCGGTGGCCAGCAGTATCTGCTCCCGCGTGGCTAAAGCGTTCTGGGCTTCGGCCTTGGCGGAGAGGTTTGCGCTGGCAACCAGGTTTTTCGTGTGCCCAAAATCCGTAATCAACTGGCTGACCGTTGCGCCTCCGGCCGCTCGCTCGAAGATGATCGGGTTGTTTAAGCCTCCGGCCGTAATTCGGCTGTTGGCTTCGGAGTCGACCGCCGTCAAGTTTGCGGTGGCAGTAGGCCAGTATCCCGAGCTTGTCTCGCGAGTGACTTGCTGGGCGGCAAGAGCCTGCAGACGGGCAGCGGTAATCTGCGGGTTATTTTTGATGGCCAGCGTTTCAGCTTCTTTGAGCGTCAGACGAACCCGTGTCGCCGTCGGTCCGGCCGGCCCGTTGGAATGCGAAGGATATATAACCGGCGACTGTTGGGCTGCGGTCTGCGTTTGCGAATGAACCGCGCTTGAGGCTTCCGGAGCATCGGGAAGCGCCTGAACGGCCACCGCGGATTGGCCGGCGCAGAAGGCTGGCATCGCTACAAGACAGAAGAGCAGGGCGAGTTTTGGAATCATGCCGCCACCTCGGGAGTGGCAGTCTCTTCCTTGCGGTGGATCCACAAATAGGCTGCGGGCACGAGATAGACGGTCACGACGACAGAAACCAGCAGTCCTCCAATGATGGAGCGGGCCAACGGAGCATAAGCCTCGGCGCCGGTTCCCAGTTTCATGGCCATGGGAATCAAACCGAGCAGTGTCGCCAGCGAAGTCATCAACACGGGCCGCAGCCGGAGGCGCGATGCCACGGCCGTGGCTTCTCGCAGCGGAGTGCCGTGCGCGCGCAATTGACGCGTAAATTCCACGATCAGAATGCTGTTGGAAACTACGATCCCGACCATCATGACGATGCCCATCAGCGACATGATGTTCAGCGTCGTTCCCGTCACCAACAAGAACAGCAGCACCCCCGCCAGTCCGGGTGGAATGGCGAGGAGGATGATAAACGGGTCGACAAACGACGCGAATTGCGCCACCAGGATCAGGTACACCAAGATGACGGAAAGGATAAGACCGAGCCCAAAGCTGCGGAAAGAAGATCGCATGCCCTGCACGGAGCCGCGCAGCTCCACGTGAACCCCTGCTGGAAGGCTGGTTTTCTTGACCACTCCGTCGATGGCCGTGGTCAGGGCGCCCAAATCTTCTTTCGTCGGAGCCACGTAGACATCCACCACGCGACGGAGTTGGTAGTGATCGACCTCGGTGGGGGACTCGACCGCCTTAATATCGGCAACGCTGTCGAGTTGCGTTGTACGCCGGCCACTCGAAGCGCGGATAGGAATTTGCTTCAGGTCATTCAAAGTGTGTACTTCATCTTCCGGATACTGCACGGTCAACATGTAGTCGTTGCCCGATTTTGGATCGACCCAGTAGCTGGGAGCGATCATCCCGTTCGAGGTCAGGGCGGTAATCACGTTGTCCACCACTTCCTTTTGATTGAGGCCAACCAGGCTGGCGCGCTCGCGGTCGATATTAAGCCGCAGCGCCGGATAGTCGATATCCTGGGGAATGAGAACGTCACTTACTCCCTTCAAACGCCGAACGCGATTTCCGATCTGGGCGGCGACCGCATACGTTTTATCAAGATCCATGCCACTGACCTGTACATCGATCGGCGCGGGCAAACCGAGGTTCAACACCGAATCAACCAATCCGCCCGATTGAAAGTAGGCGCTGAGCTGCGGCAGATCCTCATTGAGTGCTTGGCGCACGCGATTCATGTATTCGTAGCTGCCGACTTTGTGGCCATCTTGCAGACTGACTTGCACAAACGCCGTGTGCTGTCCGGAATTGGGTGTGTAGATTGCCGAAAATCCCGGCGTCACTCCGATGTTGGAGACGATCATCCCCAGTTCATTGGGCGGAACGGTGCGGCGGATCAGGTTCTCGACTTGCGCAATGTAGTTCTCGGTGAGTTCCAGCCGCGTGCCGGAGGGCGCCTTCAGATTGATCAGGAATTGTCCAGGATCGGTTCGTGGAAAATAGGCAACGCCAAGGAGCGGATACAGGGAGAAACACAGCAGGGAAACGCCCACCAACCCAAGACTCGTTGCCGCGGGCCGAAGCAAGGCACGGCCCAGCGTGTGATCGTAGTGGCGGACCATCTTCTCAAAGTATCGATTGAAAATTGTGAAAACTCTGCCGTAGAACGAATCCCTCACTTTATGCTCATGGACGATGTGCCCTCCCTTGATCAGTTGGCACAAAACAGCGGCACAACCGTCATGGCGACCACATACGAAGCCGCGAGCGAAAGCACCACGGCAGAGGCCAGCGCGGTAAAAAGAAAGCGGCTCACCCCGCTCAAGAAAACTACCGGGAAGAAAACGACGGCGGTCGCCAGCGTGGCTGCCAGCACGGCAAGAGAAACTTCCTGTCCGCCTTTCTCGGCCGCAACGGCTGGCGGTTCGCCCAGTCTCGAGATGGCGGAAAATGTTCTCGAGCACCACCACCGAGTTGTCGATCAGACGAGAGAACGCCAGCGCCAGCCCTCCGAGCACCATCGTGTTGACGGTGCCGCCGCCAGCGCTGATCGCCATAAATGCGGCCAATGCCGATAGCGGAATCGACAGGAATACGGCAGCGTTGCTCGCATGCTCCCGAGGAACAGCAGGATCATCAGTCCCGTCAAGATCAGTCCAATCCCGCCTTCGTGCAGCAGGTTTTCAATCGCCTTCTTGACGAAAATCGACTGATCGAAAACCACCTTCGCTACCAGTTCTTTGGGCACATCCGTGAGATTGGCAACCGCCTGCTTGATGCCGTTGACGACTGCGATCGTGTTGGTGTCGCCTCCCTGTTTCAGAATTGGCAGATACACCGAACTCTGGCCGTCCACTCGCACCACGTTGGTCTGGATTTCATGCGCATCCATGGCTTTGCCAATGTCTTGGACCAGGACCGAGGAGCCATCCACGGTCTTCAGGGGAAGGCGGTTGATTTCGCCGGTCGTCGGCAGCTGGCTGTTGGTGTAGAGGTTGTAGTCAATCGGCCCGATGCGCACGTCGCCCGCGGGGAGAATCAGGTTGCTGTCGTTGACGGTGCGAACGACATCCATGACGCTAAGCTGGCGCGCTTCCAGCTTCAGCGGATCCACGTAGACCATGATCTGCCGGTAGCGGCCGCCGAAGGGCTGGGGCACGGAAGCGCCGGGAACATTGGCGACCTGATTTCGAACGTCGTATTGACCCAGGTCGCGAAGCCGCGTTTCGTTGAGTCCCTGCCCCTTCAAAGTGATCAGGCATACCGGCAAGCTGGACGCATCGAACTTGAGCACAACCGGCGGAAGCGTCCCGGGTGGCAGTTTGCGCAGATCGGCCATGGCGAGATTGGAAACCTCGCTGAGATCGGCGTCCGGATCGGTGCCCGGCTGAAAGTAGATTTTGATCAGGCTCACGCCCGGCAGAGAACGCGATTCAATGTGATCGATGTTGCTGCCGAGCGTAAAGAAACGTTCAAACCGTCCGGTGATGTCGGTTTCAATCTGCTCCGGTGGCATGCCGGAGTAGAACGTCGCCACCACGACCACGGGAATGTTGATCGGAGGAAACAGATCGACCGGCATTCGCACCAGGGTGACTCCGCCGACAATGGCGACGATGAGGCAGCCAACAATAATGAAGTAGGGATAGCGGATGGCAAAGCTGGACATTAGTACTGGCCCTCCGCTGCGGCGTTTTGGGCGACCAGTTTTGGCCGAACACGCTGTCCCGCTTGCACGGCATTCAGGTTGCCGACGATGACCTGGTCGCCATCGCTAACCCCGGAGATCACCTCAATGCGCGCGCCGCTATCCACTCCTAGCTTGATGGAACGTTCCCCGACGGTGCCCGACTTGTCCACGACGAAAACCGTGCCGTTCGTGCCGGTGCGTTTTACCGCTTGAATCGGCACGGTAAGGACACTGTCTTTCTGGTGCAGCACCAGGGTCGTTTCGGCGTACATGCCCCCCACCAGCGTATCGTCGGGATTCTCCACATCGATCTCGGTATGCATGGTGCGGGTTTCTTCGTTGAGCGCATCGGCGAAGCGCGCGACCTTTCCCTTGAACGTGCGGCCTAGAGCCGGAACGAGTACATCGATGGCTTGTCCGAGTTGCAGATCGGGAACGGCGGACTCAGGCACCGGGACAACCAGACGCAGCCGCGACCACTCCGCCAGTCTTACGACGGGCATGGCTTGCGTATCCGATGCGGTGCCGGCCTGGATGAGCGAGCCGGTATCGGCGTAGCGCTTGGTTACCACTCCGCTGAAGGGAGCCGTGATGTGGGAGTACGCTTGGAGCGAGGCGTAGCGATCCATCGTGGCCTTGGCCATGGTGAGCCGGCTTTGCGCTTCAGCCAGCGCGGCGCGAGCGCTGCCGACTTGCGCTTCCCCCTCGTGATCGTGGGCCATCGAGTCGTCGAGTTCTTGTTCGGCAATTAAACCGGGGCGAGCCTCCGACGCCTGCTTCAGCCGTGTATAAGCGGCATGGTAGGCCGTGTACGTCGATTCCGCTCGTTTGACATCTTGTTCCGCCCGGTGGATCCCATCCTCACTGCGCCGAATGTCGGCATTCGCACCCGCAACTTGAGCGTTCAATTCGGGAACTTCCAGAATGGCCAGCGTTTGCTTATCTTTCACCTTGTCGCCGACATCGACATAGATACGCTGGATATAGCCCGCCACTTTGGCGTGGACGTCGACTTCCTGATACGGCCGGAAGGCGCCTGACAAAGTGATGGAACTGCGGATTGGGCCCCGGCTAGCTAACGCCACTGCGACCGTAGGAACCATCGTCGGGTCTTCTCGGTTCGCCCGCGCCCTGTGCCCGGGAAACTCGATAAGGAGCCAGCCAACCACCGTGATCACAACGACGGCGATGACGATGTAACTTCGCTTGAATCGCATCTACTCTCTCCAATCCAGTTACTGAAAAATCTCTCCAAAACGGCCTTCCGCGCGCCTCAACCGACTGTCAGCTTCCAGGAAGAGGACCGGAAGAAACCTGGCAAGCGTTCAGAAGCAATGGATCGATTTGGCGGTCGGTTACAGGAGGGATATCGAGGGAGGAGGACGATTGTAGAGAGATTCCGTGAGCTCGAACGTCGGGACCTGCACGTCGACGGGCGGAGCGTGTGGCGCTGCTACCGGGAGCAGCATGGCGCCCACGATCGAGACGGGGCGCGTCACCACACACGCATCCGCGTCGAGATGCTGTCGCATGGCATGCGACGGATCGGCGTGAGCGCTAGAATGGTCGAGATCGAAACTGTGGAACATGCGGGTCGTAACACTGACGCAAATCGCGAAGATGGCGAGCAACACCACTACATGCCGGACTGAAAACCGGTTCTTTTCGCCACGAAGCAGATTCGCTCTCCCCCACATCTTGGCTGATTATACTTGGAGACGCAGCGGGAAAGTCAACCGGGAAAGTCAACCGCTCGACCCATGGTACTGTCCTAAGTTCAGGAAAATAGGGTGGGATCCGAGAACCTTGAGCTGCCAAGACAGGGTTGCATATTCTTCCGCCTCGACGCAGACTGGGGCGTCAGGGAGAACACCCGATGCCAAAACTCCAGGTGCTGGTGCTGGACGATGAGCCGATCGTGGGCAAGCGTCTGAAACTGGCGCTCAGCAAGATGGGCTGCGAGGTCGAAGCCTACGACAATCCCGCCCTCGCGTTTCGCCGCCTCGACGAAAAAGAATTCGACGTCGTCATCTCCGACATCGTCATGGGCGACATCGACGGCCTCCAGGTGCTGGAGCGCGTCCGGCAGCGATTTCCCCGGGCCAAAGTCGTCATGATCACCGGGTATGCCATGATGTCCATGGCCCGCGGTGCGATGGAGAAGGGCGCTTTCGATTTCATTGCCAAGCCCTTTACACCCGACGATCTGCGCTCGGTAGTAGCACGCGCCGCCGCCGAGTTGGGCATACCTCTGGAGCAAGCGGCGGGAACCACCCCCGCGAGAGTTTCCCATGAGTAAGCCCGAAGTTCGGAGTGAAGTTCGGAGCGAAGTTCAGAGCGAAGGCCTGAACAAAGTTGTGAACACTGCAGTCGAAGCTTCCCTCGCCGCCGATGCCGCGGGCTTCGGCCGCATCAAGCCGGCCGTAGCCGCCGACCGGGCGCTCAAGGAACGGCCCGTCTTCAGTATCCGCCTGCAGGTCTATTTCAGTGTCTTCTTCCTATTCGCCATCGTCCTTGCCATCGGCCTTCTGACTTCCGCCACTACTTCGCGGGTCGAGCGGGAGATCCATCTGTACGAAGTCACCAGCAAGTTCCTGTTCGAAGTCGACCAGGCCCGGCGTTTTGAAAAGAACTTCTTTCTGCACGGCACCAACCTCGACGACGCGCTCGAGCAGGCGCACTCGGCCAGGCGCATCTTGCGCGAGAACGCGGACGGCTTCGGAGGAATCGTCGGCCCATCGAGTTACAGCCAGATCGGCGCCAGCCTCGAGGCCTACGAAGATCGTCTCGCCAGCCTGTCATCGATCCGGCGCGAGGATCCCGCCGGACTGGACCAGATCCGCACCGCCGAGATCGACGTTCGCAAAAGCGGACGCGACATCGTGACCTTCGCCACCGATATGGTCGAGAAGGAACGGGAAGAGCTGGAGAGGATGATTTCGTTCTCCCGCCATGTCCAGCTCTACCTGCTGATCTTTCTGCTGCTCTACATGGTGGCCATGAGTTACATGCTGATTCGCCGCATCGTGGGTCCGATCGGCCGCTACATGGAATACTTGGGACGCATCGCCCGCGGCGACTACAGCCCGATTTTGCCGGCCCGGCGCTATCGCGACGAATTCTCCGCGCTCGCCATCGCCATCAACCACATGGTCGAAGAGCTGGGCCGCCGCGAGAGCATCCTGGTGGAATCCCACAAGCTGCGCGCGGTCGGCACCCTCACCGCCGGCGTCGCTCACGAGCTCAACAATCCCATCAACAACATCACCCTCACCAGCCACCTGCTGCTCGAGGACTATGCCAGCCTCCCCGATGCGGAGCGCCACGAAATGATCACCGACATCATTCACGAGGCCGAGCGCACCAAGAAGATCGTCGGCGGCTTGCTCGACTTCACCCGCCAGAGCGAGAGCAAAGTCGAACCGCTTGATCTTTCCGAGGTGGTCAAGAATACGCTGGCCCTGTCGCAGAACCAGCTTCATCTGAAAGGCGTGCGCACCACGCTGGAGGTGGCGCCTCATCTGCCCTTGGTACACGGCGATTCCCAGCAGCTCTCACAGGTAGTTCTGAATCTCATGCTCAATGCCGTGGACGCTTCTCCCAAAGGAGGCACAATCGAAGTCTCCGTCCACCGCGCCAAGGACGAGAACTTCGTCGAGATTCGAGTCCAGGACCACGGGACGGGAATTCCCAGTCACATCCTGCCCTCGATCTTCGACCCCTTCTTTACCACCAAGCCCAAGGGCAAAGGAGTGGGGCTCGGGCTATCGATCTGCAAAGGGATTTTGAGTCGCCACGGCGGCGAACTGACAGTCGAAACCGAAGTTGGCAAGGGCGCGACGTTCTCCGTACAACTGCCGGTGACCAGCTTTCCCGTGGACTTCGGCGCCATGAAGGAAGAAATCGAAAAGCGCGGGGCGCAGTGATTGGGGTCGTTTTTCTCTCTGGACCGAAAATAAATTTTTTGGCGGTTGCTTAGTAAGGATGGTTTTTCCAGCTTTTTCTGCGGGTTGGTGTTTACTGGTTGGTACTGGGGTGTACCCCCCTCCCCTGGGGCGGTCTTTTGGAATCAAGACTTTGGCGGGATTCTCCCGCCAGGTCTTTGAGGAATAAGGGGTTAGAGCTAAAGTCTTTATTTTCCTTTGATTTAGAACCGCTTCCTCGGCCGGTTGGGCGCCGGGACGGCCGCTTTTGCTTCCTACGGACGTTGGACCCCCATTTCGTCCCGATCAAAAAGTCAAGCTTGACAAGAGCGAGGCCACCAGAGGGGCTTTCCGCAGTCCGCGAGGCATAATAAGCGTTATGCTACCAGCGGCGTAAGCGGCAAAGCCTATTCTGCAATCTGCGCTGCCGCCCACCCTTCGCAAAAAACGCGAAGGATGGGGCAGCCACTGTATGGTTGTGCCGACGGAAGGCTGGGCCAGCCCCCTGTGCCGGAGTCGTCCACGCACGCCAGACAATGGAATGGCGTGTTCACTGCACGGCGGGGACAGAGGCGGCTGCCTTGCAGTCCTTCTTCTCCTTCGCGCCGCACAACGTTGGCGCGTTCGTTAGTGCCCACATCAGATTGTCTTTGGCTACCGGATCGGCGGCCCCGATTGCTTCTTGTTGCAGTGACCTGACGCCCTTGACTGGCTCATATTTGTAGATTTCCATCCAAACCGCGACAGCGTTTTCCCGTCCCTTGGCGGAAATGGAGAACTTGATCGCGTCCAGAACTGCGGGTAAGGCCTTCTCCCCAATTTCTTCCAGCGCCGCCGCGGCCGGGTAGATAAAATCTAAGGTCAGGGGGCGCCCATGGTAGGGGACCTTCTCGTTATGCGGGCGGCGAAAATCCAGCAACTTCACGAGAGCCGGGATGGCAGCCTCAAAGCGCTGCGGCGTAAGGTTATCGATTGCGACAGTGATGCACTCCGCGTTCCCCTCATTGGGTAGAGTTGTGTCGAGGTACGCGACCAACGTAATCGGAGTGGCGTGCTGCTGGCTCGGGCACTCTTGAGCTGCGACGCTGCCACTTAAGAGACAAAGTATCCAAATAACTGCGGCGATCTTAGTTTCTCTCACAAAACCCCTCCATAGTACTCTATCTTAGATTCCAGGGGGCTGGCCCAGCCTTCTCCCGCTCTGTTCTTCCTTTCCCATAACGAAACGTGGGTGCCCCATCCTTGCGTTTTTTGCAAGGGTGGGCCGCGATGCCGCCGATAGGGCGGGTGGCCAACATCTCCAGCGGCGTAAGTATAGCTCTCGTTCCTGGATGCCGGCAGAGAATGAAGAGGGGGTGCGCCCCTTCTCGCGCTTTTCGAGAAGGGGCCTCTCGCGGCGATTGTCGTGGAGAGTTGTTCATCACCGCTGCGTGGTGCGCGCCGTCACCGCGACCGCGTTCCTCCCTCGCTACTCTCTTGCTAGGCGGCGGAAGTTGAAGCGCTAGTACGGCGCTGGAGCAGTTTTCGGGCGTATTTTCTGGGCAAAGCCGGGGCGGTGAAAGTGAACGACCAGGCAGTTCGGAATGAGGAAGACACGACTGGGGGCCGCGTAAAACCCTTCGGTGTCGGCTGTACGGCAGGCCCCTTCTCGGAAAGCGCGAGAAGGGGCGCACCCCCGTTTTGTTTTCTGTCAGCGGTTGGCAACGCCTAGTTATCAGATTGGGCAAAGCCCCACGGCTCTAGGCGGGCTTGGCTGCGGCGATCG
>CAVYEP010000011.1:0-48548 GCA_963767605.1 uncultured Acidobacteriaceae bacterium
CAACTTCCGAGGCGATCTGGCGAGCGCGTCTTTAACTCGTCGAGACCGGCGCCGGTCAATGAACTGGCGGCCACGATCGGCGAGTGCGCCGGATCGAGAAACGATCCGCGCAGGAATTCCGCGACTTCCAGCCGAACAACTTCCAGCGTCTCGGCATCGACGGTATCTGATTTGGTCAGCACGGTCATGCCGCGGCGGATGGCGAGCAGGCGGCAGATATCAAAGTGCTCGCGGGTCTGCGGCTTGATGCCCTCGTCGGCGGCGATGACCAGCACCACGAGATCAATGCCGCCGACGCCAGCCAGCATGTTGCGGACGAAGCGCTCGTGGCCGGGCACGTCGACGAAGCCCAGGCGCAGCGTCTCGCCGTCGGGGGCGGGCAATTCGAGGTGGGCGAAGCCGATGTCGATGGTGATGCCGCGCCGCTTTTCTTCTTCGAGGCGGTCGGCGTCGATGCCGGTCAGCGCTTTGACCAGCGAGGTCTTCCCGTGATCGATATGCCCGGCGGTGCCGACGATGACGGACTTCATCTGCGAACAGTATAGACGGGTTGGTGTGGGGTGACGGGCTCCGGCCCGTCCTGGCGGGGCAGAGCCCCGCCACCACACAACCTCTAGCGCCACTTCTTCAGTTCGGGCCAGAGCTCACTAGCGTGCCGAATTTTGCGCCGCGGCAGATGAAGACTGGAGATCTCGTTCTCCAGCGCATAGGGATTGTCGCGCGAGGCTACCCACATATTCCACGTGTTCGAAGAGCTCTTCGAGTCTTTCGCGGTCGTCGTCGAGCACAATCAGACAATTGCCGGAATATCCGCGCGGGCCCCAGAACCACCACGACTGATGTCCGCTCAGAGACTGCGGCAGGCCGTATTTGGGTCCGAGAAAATCAATGGCTCCCGCTTGTCCGTAATCCTGCGCGAAAATTCCGCAGTCTTTGCGCTCATCGGTGGGGATCTTGTTCCAGGCGACCGCGGCCTCTTCGACGATTTCGTTCCAGCCAAACTGATCGGCGTAATGCTGCGGAAGAACGGCTCGCATGTGGCTGTGCTCACTCCGCGGCACCTTGATGGGCAGCCGATTCATGTACGGGATGAATTGTTCGATCGGGAAGAATCGGCATGGCCAGAGGTGCGAAGATGGCGCCACCCGCCAGAGCAAGCGCAACAATTACGGGCTTCAGCCAGGCCTGCCGGAAACGATCGATGGCATCATCAATCACAACGCATCCGGCTGCGAGATAGACAGGGTAGATCGGCGCCAGATAATAATTCTTTCCTTTGAGGATGACAAAGACGGCAAAGCCGACCAGATATGCCACTCCGAGGAAGCGATAGGGCTTGAAGCGAGCTGCCGCGAGGAACGCGATGACGCCGGCGATCCAGATCAACGCCGACACCGGATGAATGAGCAGGATTTGCTGTGAGAAGTACTGCCAGGGCGAGAGCACAACGTCGCGGCCCTCGGCTTTGATGTTGCGCATGAGTTGGACGAACGGCCAGTGGTAGGCAGCATTCCAAAGTAGATTGGGTAGAAAAATCAGAAAAGCGGCGGCGCCGCCTAGCCACATCCACTTGCTCAACAGAAATCGTCGCTGCCCGGTCAGCAGCAGTCCAATGACAATGGCGAAGCCGAGGACGGCGATGGAATACTTCTCCTGCAGGCCGATTCCGGCGGCGACTCCAAACCATAGCCAGTACCGGGGTTCGTCGCGTTTAACGGCGAGGATGGCGAAGTAACGCAGAGCCCATCCAGAGCAAGACTTCGAGATCGCAATTGCTGGTGAGCAGGCTTCCGCCGGACAAATAAATGGGTGCGATCAGGATGGTCAGGGCGCTGAGCGCGACGGCGAATCGTTTGCCGCCAAGTTCGCGGGCGATCATGCCCGTCAGTACGATGAGAGCCGGCAGTGGAAAGGGCGGGGAGAAGGCGAACGCTGCGCAGCGAGTCGCCGAAGACAGCCAGGAAATCCGGCTGAGAATGGGCAGCAGGGGCGGCTGGTCCACATAGCCCCAGGCGAGATGCCGGCCGCAGATGATGTAGTCGAATTCGTCGCGGAAGTATCCATAGCGGTTGTTGAAGATCATGTGCAGCACGAAGCTGGCGGCGGCGATTCCGGCGACGGCGAGCATTCCGTTCTTTGCCCAGCTGCGTTCGGCGGTGCGACCCACTGTTGCTGCGGTGGCGGGTGTGTCCATGGTGTGCGGAAGGATACGCGAAGCAGCCGGGAGTTGTCACTTTTCTTCTCGTCTTTTCTTTTCGCTTTCGCCGAATCCACATGCGAAAAGTTGGTCGAGGTGCGACAATAAAGATTCCCCGATGACCACCTCTGCGATCGTTCCTATTGCCATTACGCCGGAGATGATCCGGGAGCACGGCCTCACTCCGGAAGAATTCGAAAAGATCAAGCAACTGCTGGGCGGACGCGAACCCACGCGGACCGAACTCGGCATCTTCAGCGTGATGTGGAGCGAGCACTGCTCTTATAAGTCGTCGCGCGTCCACCTGAAGCGTCTGCCCACGCGCAGCAAACTGGTGGTGCAGGGGCCGGGCGAGAATGCCGGCATCGTTGACATCGGCGACGGCTGGGCTTGCGCATTCAAAATCGAGTCGCACAATCATCCGTCGTTTATCGAGCCATTTCAGGGAGCGGCCACCGGCGTCGGCGGAATTCTGCGCGACATTTTCACCATGGGGGCGCGGCCGGTCGCGGTGATGGACTCGCTGCGGTTTGGGCCGATTCAAGCCGAGCTGCGCTTGGCTGGACAGCCGGGGGCGGCTGTCCCTACGCAGGTCGCCTACCCAAGCGGAGATTCACAAGAATCACTCGGTCATGGAGGGCGTGGTCTCGGGCATTGCTTCTTACGGGAATTGTTTCGGCGTTCCCAACCTCGGCGGCGAGGTGAAGTTCGAGCCCTGCTACTCCGGCAATCCGCTGGTGAATGCCTTCGCGCTCGGCCTGGTTCGGCGCGACGAGATTTTTTATGGACGCGCGTCGGGCGAAGGCAATCCCGTAATTTATGTGGGCTCGAAGACTGGGCGCGACGGCATCCACGGCGCCACCATGGCGAGCGAGGAGTTCAGCGAAGGGTCGGAAGCGAAGCGGCCGAACGTGCAAGTTGGAGATCCGTTCCTCGAGAAGCTGCTGTTGGAAGCTTGTTTGGAAGCGATGCAAACCGGCGCCGTCGTTGGAATTCAGGATATGGGCGCCGCTGGACTGACCTGCTCCACCTGCGAGATGGGCGCGCGTGGCGGCACCGGAGTTGAAATCGAACTCGACCGCGTCCCGCAACGCGAGACCGGCATGACGCCTTACGAAATCATGCTCAGCGAGTCGCAGGAACGCATGTTGCTGGTGGCGCAGAAAGGCCGCGAAGACGAGGTGTTTCGCATCTTTCAGAAGTGGGGACTGGATGCGGTGGAAGTTGGCCGGGTTACCTCCGATGCGAAGATGCGCGTGCTCGAACACGGCGAAGTCGTCGCTGAGATTCCGAATGCCGCGCTCACCGATGACGCGCCGGTATACAAGCGTCCGCTGGCGCGCTGGGAACCGCCGGTCGAGCGTGAAAAGCCGGAGCACATCAGGTTCGCCGAAAGCGGAGACTTCTCATCTCAGCTTAAGCAATTGCTCGCGAGTCCCAACATTTGCTCGAAGCGTTGGGTATGGCAGCAATATGACCACATGGTACTGACCAATACGGTCGACGCGCCCGGAGCGGGCGATGCTGGCGTCATCCGCATCAAGGGCTCCAATCGTGGACTCGCCATGGCGCTCGATGGCAACGGGCGCTGGTGCTATCTTGATCCTCGTCTCGGCGCCATGCACGCGGTGGCCGAAGCCGCGCGCAAAGTGGCCTGCGCGGGAGCGACTCCGATCGGGGCTACCAACTGCCTCAATTTCGGCAATCCCGAAAAGCCGAACATCATGTGGCAGTTTTCGCAGGTGATTGACGGCATCACAAAAGCCTGCGAAGAGTTGGATACGCCGATTACCGGCGGCAATGTCAGCTTCTACAACGAGACTCTCGGCGAAGGGGTTTACCCCACTCCCGTGATCGGAGTGGTTGGACTTCTCGAAGACGTCCACAAATCGGCGAAAATGCACTTTGCGAAAGCCGGACGCGAGTCCGCGAGAAAGATCGTCCTGCTGCATGCGAATGAGCCAGGCGACGCGGTTGATGCCGAGTTGGAGTTTGGCTCGTCCGAGTACGCGAAAGAAATTCTCGGAGCGGTGTGGGGCTATCCGCCGGAGTTGGATATCGAGAAAGAAGCCACACTGCAACGCGCTCTGGTGGCCATAATTCAGGCGGGGCTGGTGGAGTCGGCGCACGACTGCGCCGATGGTGGGATAGCCGTGGCACTGGTCGAGTCGGCGCTGCCAGCGGAAGTCGGCCTGAGCGTCAGATTGCCTAAGCAGAAGCTGGCGCTTGAGTTCCTGTTGTTCGCGGAAGACGCCAGCCGGGTCGTAATAAGCTGTGACCCCATCCATCTGCCGCGAATCCAACAAGTAGCGGAGGAGTACGGCGTATTCGCGGATGTGCTGGGCGAAACGGGCGGTGAGCGGGTTGAGATTGCGATAGCGGAGCAGAATGTGATTTCCGCTAGCGTGCAGGAGTTGCGCGAGTCCTACGAAGGCGCGCTGGAGAGAGCGCTGCGGGCGGAACAGAGCATTGCCTCCGCGGGCTAGGGTTGCCGGGCTTTGCCCGGCTGGACAGCCGAGGGCGGCTGTCCCTACGTGAACTTGGGTTGAATTGGCTAAGTGCTAAAGGCTAAGTGCTAAATGCTTCCTTCCGACAAATTTCGCGATGAGTGCGGCGTGGTTGCCATCCACGCCCATCCTGAGGCGGAGAAGCTCGCCTATCTCGGCCTGCATGCCCTGCAGCATCGCGGGCAGGAATCGGCGGGCATCGTCACCTCCGACGGCGAGCACCTGCGCCAGCACAAGGCGATGGGGCTGGTCGCCGATATTTTCAGTCACGCGGTGTTGGCTTCTTTGCGCGGAGTACTCGCGATCGGGCACACCCGATATTCGACGGCTGGCGATTCGGCCCTGCTGAATGCCCAACCCATCATGGTGCAGTCGAACAAAGGCAAGATCGCGATCGCTCATAATGGCAACTTGGTTAACGCGTATGCGATTCGAGCAAGACTGGAGGGCCAGGGCTCGATCTTCCAAACCAACAGCGATACGGAAGTGCTGGTTCACCTGATTGCGCTCTCCCGCGAGCAGACCTTGCCGGATGCCATCATTGACGCTCTTCGCCGCGTGGAAGGCGCGTTTTCGCTGGTCATGCTCAGCCGCGACCGGATCTTTGCCGCTCGCGATCCGCGCGGGTTTCGGCCGCTGGCCATGGGCCGCATCCCGGCTCTCACGAGCGAGAAGAAAGACACGATCGTCTTCGCCTCGGAAACTTGCGCTTTCGATCTGCTCGGCGCCATCTACGAACGCGACGTAAAGCCTGGCGAACTGGTCATTGTTGGGCCCGAAGGTGTGAGCTCGCGTTTTTACTCGCCGTCTCCGGCGCAATCGAGCTGCATCTTTGAACATGTTTATTTTTCGCGTCCCGACAGTCTGGTGTTTGGTCGTTCGGTCGATCAAAGCCGCGACGCCATGGGACGCCAGCTCGCCCGCGAAGCTCCGGTGGACGCCGATATCGTCGTTCCCGTCCCCGACTCCGGCAACACAGCGGCCATCGGATACGCCGCCGAAAGCGGCATTCCTTTTCGCCTGGGCCTTATCCGCAACCACTACATCGGACGCACCTTCATCGAACCGCAACAGTCGGTCCGCGATTTCGGCGTGAAGCTGAAGCTGAATGCGGTTCACAGCCTGATCGAAGGCAAACGAGTGATTCTGGTTGACGACTCGATCGTGCGCGGTACTACCAGCAAGAAGATCGTCCGTATGATTCGTAACGCGGGTGCGAAGGAAGTCCACATGCGGATTTCCTGCCCGCCGACGATTTCGCCGTGTTTCTACGGAGTGGATACGCCGTCCAAGAAAGAACTTATCGGCGCCAACAAGACGGTCGAGGAGATCCGCGATTACATCGTCGCCGACTCGCTCGCCTATCTCTCGCTGGAAGGTCTTAAGAAAGCTTGCGCGGACGGAGAAAGAACCACTTACTGCTCCGCCTGCTATACGGGAAAGTATCCTACTAAGGTGGACGTGGAAGAGATACTGCCCGCGGCCGTTGAACCTGGTTAGCCGCCTGTGGCAAAAGTGTAGAACCTGATTTTGCCAGAGACAGCAGGTCCTTCGCTTCGCTCAGGATGACAATTCTTATTTTGTGTCGCTTGTGCGCAAACATATATCACGGACTCTTAAAGAATGAGAATCTTCAGCGCCTGTCGCATGCGGAGGAACCTTGCCGCGGCGCTCTCCAAAATGTTCCGCCGCTTTTCGCTTTTTGAATCGACGAGGGGCAGATCGAGTTCTGCGGTCTGCGCGGTCATCCTCCTGGCGTTCCTGCCGACGTTCCTCTCCGTCCCTTCGCTGGTGCGCGCTCAGAATCCGAACGGCTCGCTTCGTGGAGAGGTCCAGGACACGAGCGCAGCGCGAGTGGCGGGCGCTCGCGTCGACGTGCAGTCTAGCGGATCGGCTCTGTCACGCGAGACAAGGGCTGATGAGCGGGGAGAATTCCGCATTGACGGCCTGCTGCCCGGTTCCTATCGCGTGACCGTGACGGCCATGGGTTTCTCCCAGGCCGTTGCCAATGTGGATATCGCCGTCAGCCTGGTGCGCGACATCAGTGTCACGCTCAAACCGCAAAGCAGCGCCGAGGCGGTGAACGTGCAGGGGAACTCTTCCTCGATTACAACCGAATCGGTGGACACGGCGAGTGTGGTGCATCAGGGCGTAGTTGGCAGTCGCGACCTGGAAACCCTTCCGCTGGCGGCGCGCAGTTTCGCCAACATCGCTTATCTCGTGCCCGGAACCGAACCGGTCGAACCTTCCGATCCCACCAAGGCGCGCATCACCGCCGTGTCAACCGGTGGAAGCTCGGGCTTGAACAACGAACTGTCGGTCGATGGCGGCGACAACTCCGACGACTGGATTGGCGGCTTCCTGCAAAACATCTCGCCCGACGCCATTCAGGAATTCGCCGTGCGCACGGCGAATGAAGACGCCGACACCGGTGGGACCACGGCCGGGTCCGTCGTGATCACCACCAAGCACGGCACCAACGAGTGGCACGGCGACGCGGCTTTCTACGAGCGCGCGGCGCAGCTCAACGCCCGCTTCCCGATCGAGAATCCGGCGCCCAATCCCAAGCAGCCGTTTTCGCGCCAGAACTACGCGGGTACGCTTGGAGGGCCGCTGGCGAAGAACAAAGCTTGGGTCTTCGCTTCATTCGAGCATGTTCATGAAAACGCCAGCATCGCGTACAGCCCTGCAAGCACTCGTGAATTCGACGCGCTGGCGCGGTTGGCCGCGGACGGCCTGATTCCGGGCGTTCCCTCTATCGCCGTCCCCGCCACCGTCCCCATCCCTTTCCGCGATTACATGGGCTCGCTGCGTTTTGATTTTGCGCAGTCTTCGAAGTCGCAGTGGTTTCTGCGCAGTTCTGAGGACAGTTACATCACGCACAACGCGCTCGTGCAGCAGGGCACCTTGCCCTCCACCGGACTGACGACTCACAACAACTACTGGAACACGGTACTCAGCAATACTTATGCGTTCAGTCCGACATGGCTCGGCACTTTGGTCTTTGATGCCAGTCTGCTGCATCTTACCGAGACGCGTAATTCGAATCTGGGCTTTGCCCTGGCTTTTCCTTTCAGCACGACAGCGCAGACGATTTCCGGCTTCGAGACTTTCGGCGACAATCAATTCGCCACTCCCATCACGCTTTTCCCCGACCTGCGTAATCAGGACAAATACCAGGTACGCTACGACCTCAGCCGGGCTACCGGGGATCATTCGCTCAAGTTCGGCATCAACTTCATTCATGAACCCGTGCTCAGCGGGGCGTTTGCGGCGACGGCGGAAACCCTCATCCAATATGCAAGTAACCCGGACCATTACTCGCAAAATACCGGCGATTTCTACTTCAGCCCACAGTGTGCGGCTGGTACTCCCCCGGATGGATCGACTTGTACGTACACTCCTGCCGGAAATGGGAGTTTCTCGCAGAACGTGCAACGGCTTGCGTTCTACGCCCAGGATTCCTTTCGGGTTTCGCACCACCTGACGGTCAACTACGGATTGCGTTATCAGACAACGTTTGGGCTTTTCACGGCTTCCGGACTGAGCCAGGCTTCCAATCCTTCCTTCAATCAACTGGCATCGCTGGGGTACCCGGAAGCGGTTCCTCACGATGATCGGAAGCAATTTGCGCCTCGCCTCGGAATCGCTTACTCGCCCGGCGGCAGCGAGAAGACGGTGATTCGCGCCGGCTTCGGCATGTTCTACAACGACCTCGCGCAAAACGGCTGGGCCACTGCATTTCAGGCGGTGAACGCAAATTCTGTCGCGCCTCCTTCGCTCATCGATCCCAACTACAAAACGCCCTACGCCATCCATGTGACCGGGGGTATGCAGCACGCTTTCAACGAGCACTGGATCGTCAGCGCCGACTATATCCATGAGCAGGGAAACCACGGCTACCGCGCCTATCCCTATTCCGAGCGCGACCGTTTTTCAGCTCCGACAACCGCTCCAGCTACAACTCCCTCATGCTGCATCTGCAGGGCAATGTTTCTCGTCGCTTCAGTCTGACCGCGAACTACACGCTCTCCAAGGCGCAGACCTGGGGCTGCCTGCTCGGCGAACTTTTTGATTACGTGAATGGCGTTTGCGATCCCAACAACGCTTTCGCTCCTGGGGACTACGGACCGTCGGGCGAGGATGTTCGCCACCGCTTTGTGCTGGCTGGCACCGTGCATATCCCCGGCGGATTCGAATTGACTACCATCACGCAGGCGGAAAGTGCGCGGCCTTTTACGATCACCAACGCCACCAACGACGGTCGCATTTCCGTGAACGGAACGCCGACCAGCCTCGACGAATTCCGGGGAGCGCCTTACGTCCAGATGGACCTGCGCGTCGGCCGTCCGATCAAGATCGGCGAACGTTGGCAGATCTAATCCATTCGCAGAGTTCTTCAACCTCTTCAACCGCAACAATCCTGGCGCGAACTACGTTGCCAGCGTGACCGCGCTGCCGGTCCCCGCGCCCCAAATGCAGCCGGATCCAGTCACCGGAATCACCAATGTCACCAGTATTTGCACGGTCGCAGACTGTTCCCAAACCGTGCCAATCACCAGCCTGAAACAGCTCGAGATACCGGCGGGCGGTTTGGGAGATTTCTTCGGTCCCGGCACCACGGTTGGAATTCCGTTCGCTGCGCAACTCGGCGTTCGGGTGACGTTTTAGGGAATTTCTGTAGAGACGGGGCTTGCCCCGTCTCACTGGCGGCGGAGACGCGGCAAGCCGCGTCTCTACAGGGACCCCTACGCCCCTCCAGCAGTTTTATCCCCTCGTGGTGTTTCTCGCGATTGCCACCCGCGCAATCCCCTGCAGATCGTTTCCGATCTCAACCCTGTCCCAATTCGCCAGCAAGCCGCGCACTCGATCGGCGATCGTGCCGCTGATTTCGAACACCAGCCACCCCCCCGGGCGCAGCGCCGCGTGCGCTTGGGGGATGAGCCGCTCGATCACTTCCAGGCCTGTCGGTCCTGCGAACACCGCATTGCGCGGTTCGAACTTGCGCACTTCGAGCTGCACGGAATCTTCTTCCGACTCGCCGACGTAGGGCGGATTCGAAACTACGAAGTCGAACGAGGAGGGAGACAGTCCGTCGAGTAAATCGGCCTGGTGAAATTCGATTCGCGAAGTAAGGTTGTGGCGCGCGGCATTGGCCCGGGCGACTTCAAGCGCTTCGGGAGAAATATCGGTAGCATGGATTTCCGCCGACGGCAGCTCTTTGGCGAGAGCCAGCGCAATCGCCCCCGAACCGGTGCCCACATCGACGATGCGTAGATCGTGTGGCGCGGGCGCCCCCGCCCGCGGCCTTTGATCTTGCTCTTGACTTTGCTTTGAATGAGCCGCCGAGACGATCTCCAGCACCGCCTCCACCACATGTTCCGTCTCCGGACGAGGAATCAGCACCGCCGGCGACACAATCAAATCCAGCCCCCAGAATTCCTGATGCCCGGTGATGTACTGCGCCGGAACGCCGGTCGCGCGGCGCATGAGAGCGTCATCGTAGCGCCGCATTTCGTCGGAGGTGAGCTCTCGCTCCGGATGCGCATAGAGATATGCCCGGTCGCAATTGAGCGTGAACATGATGAGCAGTTCCGCGTTCATGCGCGGGGAAGGGACGCGCGCAGTGGTAAGCCGCTCGACTGCTGAATTCAGTGCCTGGCGAAGTTGCACGCTTCTATTTCACCACGGAGGCACAGAGACACGGAGAAAAACAAATGAAAGAAAATTGAGGAGACGTGCCAACATTCGACGGCGGATTAAGGTGCCGTGAGAGCAGACAGCTGCCGAGCTTCGCTCGGCTTGGACGGGCGAGGGCGCCCGTCCCCACACAAGCTCACACCACCCCCGCCGCCTCCCCCTTCAGCTTCTCGGCCTGATAGTGGGTGATCAGCGCGTCGATGATCGGCTGGAGCTTCCCGTCCATCACTTGCTCTAGCTGGTGGATGGTGAAGCCGATGCGGTGATCGGTGAGGCGGTTCTGCGGAAAATTGTAGGTGCGAATCTTCTCCGAGCGGTCGCCCGACCCTACCATCTGTTTGCGTTCTTTGGCGAGCGCGTCCTGCTGCTTCTGCATTTCGACTTCGTAGAGCCGCGAGCGCAGCACGCGCATGCCTTTTTCGCGGTTCTTGATCTGAGATTTCTCATCCTGGCAGCTGACCACCGTATTTGTCGGAATGTGGGTGATGCGTACCGCCGAATAGGTCGTATTCACCGACTGCCCGCCCGGCCCCGACGAACAGAACGTATCGATGCGCAGATCCTTGGCCTCGATCTTGACGTCCACTTCTTCCGCTTCCGGCAGAACTGCCACTGTGATAGCCGACGTATGCACCCGTCCTTGCTGCTCGGTTGCGGGCACGCGCTGCACACGATGCACGCCGCTTTCGTACTTCAGGCGCGAATAAACCCGGTCGCCTTCAATCAGCGCGATCACTTCCTTCAGCCCGCCCACGCCCGACTCCGATGTGGAGAGCACTTCCACTTTCCACTTCTGCGTCTCGGCGTAGCGGTTGTACATGCGGAAGATTTCCGCTACAAAGAGCGTGGCTTCATCGCCGCCTGTCCCGGCGCGAATTTCCAGGACAACGTTCTTTTCGTCGTTGGGATCCTTCGGCAGCAGCAGAACCTTGAGATCTTCCTCAACGGTCACGATGCGCGCGTCGAGCTTTGCCAGTTCTTCTTCGGCGTAGGCTCGCATGTCGGGATCCTTCTCATCCACCAGCATGGCCCTGCTCTCGGCGATGCCGCGCTTCAGATCTTTGTACTCACGGTATCTTTCGACGATAGGCGCGATTTCGGCGTGGGCCTTGGCGGTCTTCTGGTATTTCGCCGAGTCGTTCGTGATGTCCGGCGACAACAGCGCTCGCGTCAGTTCCTCGTAGCGCGCTTCGATTTGATCGAGTCGTTCAAACATGGATTCTTCCGTAGAGTACGGGGCTTGCTTCGTCTCAGCCAACTGCGGGAGACGCGGCAAGCCGCGTCTCTACAGTAATGATTTTAGGTGGAAAGGGGAAGGAAACAAGAGTTCGCGGCGGGCGCCGCTAGGCAATCACCAATTCGCCGCCCCGCTGCTTTTCCAGTTTCATCGCTTCATCCAACGCGACTATCGCGCACTCAACTTCGCTGTCGTCCGGCGGCTGGGTCGTGATTCGCTGCAGCCAGAGGCCTGGCGCCGTCATCAGCGCGAACAGCGAGCCGCGATGCCTAGCGGCGAAGCGAATGATCTCGTAGGAGACGCCCGCGATCACCGGCAGGAGCGCGATGCGAATTCCGAATCGCGCCCAGAACGTATGCACCGGAATCGCCATATACACGACCATCGAGATGATCATGACCGTCATCAGGAAGCTGGTTCCACACCGCGGGTGATAGGTCGAATACTTCTGTACCTTCGCGGTTTCTAGCGGATCGCCGTTCTCGAACGCAAATACTGTTTTGTGCTCGGCGCCGTGGTACTCGTACACGCGCCGGATATCCTTCCACAGCGAAACGCCCCACACAAACAGCAGGAACATCGCGATCCGGATGAGCCCGTCCACCAGGTTAAACACGATCTGCTGCCCGAAAACCGGATTCACCTTTTTCAGTTCGGTCGTGGCCACGAGCGGCAGGTACTTATACATGAAGATGAAGAAGGCGACGGAGAAGGCTATGTTCACTCCCGCCATCCAGCCGGTGATTTCAAACTTCTTGCCTTGGCCTTTATCATCAGGATCTTTACTCTCAGGATCGTGGGCGGATATCTCCTCCAGCGCCGCATTGGCGGAAAATCTGAGCGCGCGGAATCCGAGCGTCATCGCGTTGCCCAGCGTCATCACGCCACGCACCACCGGCCAGCCCATCCACTTGTGCTGCTCGGAAGGGCGCTCCAGCGGTTCGCTGTGGGTTACGATCTCACCCGAGGGCTTGCGCACTGCTATGCCCCAGGCATGCGGCGAGCGCATCATTACGCCTTCGAGCACGGCCTGGCCGCCGACGAGCGTTTCCTCGCCGCTCTCCAAGGCCGGGAGCAACTGGACCGCCGCCAAAAAACGCAATATTTGCCGCCCACGCCGCATAGTCATTGGATGGTACCCGGGGAGGAAAGACTCCAACCAGCAGGATATCACGGAACCCTGCGCTGGGCCGCCATGAAATCGCGCAACCGACTTTGTTTCATGCAGATACGGAGGCGGTAATATATCTGCCTGACTTTTTACTCTAGAACGTGAGCAGAGCCGTGACAGGACAGCGGTTCGGCATAGGCAAGATGATCGCGGTTTATGGACCTTTGGTCAGAAGGCGTTATGAAATCCTGGAGGAGGGGGAGCATCGCTCCTCTCCGGATATAGATCGTCGGGAGTGTACCTGTGAGCTATGCCGCAAGCGCGGCATTCAAAATCAAAGCCGCCCGCTGGAGCTAAGTCGTTAATTGGCTTCCGTCCTTGGAACCGACCAAGGTACTTCACGATGCAAACGATTCCACATTCCCGCGTCTTGCATTGCACAACAAGATAGAGATGCTTCACCATTTTCAGCGGACGCGCTTATCCTTGCCAGACCCATTTGACGAAGCGGACAACCGCAATGAGCGCTGATAGCACCGCCCCTGCAATGAGGACGAGACGAAAGGCCCATGCCCGGAGGCTGCCTTCTTCCGTGTACTCACCAATCGCCCATTGAAAGCACCAGCAAATCACAGCTAGCAGGAGCCATCCCCACCACGGCAAGTCAGACGGACTCATCATCACGAAGGAGAACACCATCATGGATTCGGAAACAATATCACTCGAAGAGTGCGTTCTATCTCTTCTAGCCGCTGGCCGCTTGCTTGACTTCGGAGAGTGGAAATTCCCGGTATGCGATCCAATTGTTCATGGGCCTGTCGGAGCGCTTCCCGATATGAGCTCTCGTCAAACCCCGGCTGTGAGCGGAGAATCCCAAGCACAGCGATCTGTCGAGCAAACAACTCCACCAGCATAGAGCCAATAGCGGCTAGAGTGCGTGTATGTTCGTTTTCCATAGCGCCGCGAATTATACGCCTAGAAATGACCCGATACGGATGATTGCTTCCGCGTTCAGTGGGCCTGGCCGTGATCGATGTGCTCGGAATGATCGTGCTCGCTGGATTCTTCGTCCGGCACCGCGATCACGCATCCATGCGCCGTCTCGCACACCGCGTGTTCCAACTGGATGGTCGTATGGTGGATGCCAAACCCCTGCCCGAGTTTCTCGTTGATCTCGCGCAGGATGCTATCGCTCTGGGAAGTCGCCATGTCGGCGATTTTCACGTGCGCCGAGAGCGCGTGATTTTCCGAACCAATGCTCCACAGATGCAGATCATGCACCGCGCTCACGCCTGCGACCTTGCGCATGGAAGATTCCACCGCCTCCAGGCTGATCCCGCGCGGGGTGCCCTCCAGCAAAATATTCAGCGTCTCGCGTACGATGCCGAAGCTCGACCACAGAATCAACGCGCCGATGCCGCACGACAGCGCCGCGTCGATCCAGTACTGCCCCGTCCACAGGATGGCGAAGCCTCCTGCAATCACGGCTGCGGTCGAGAGCGTGTCGCCCACCTCGTGCAGCAACGCGCTGCGGACGTTTACATCCCCCTGCGACCGCCACAACAGCAGCGCGATCACACCGTTCATCGCCACGCCCGCCGCCGCCACTCCGATCATCACCCCGGCGCGCACATGCTCGGGATGCTGTAAGCGCTGAAACGCCTCGTAGAAAATAACGAACGACACGACTACCAGCGACAGCGCATTGACCAGCGCCGCCAGCACTCCCGCGCGCCGGTATCCATAAGTTTTGGTGGCGCTTGGCGGACGGCCTTCCAGAAAAACCGCCACCAGCGACAGGAGCAGCGCGAGAAAGTCGGCCAGGTTATGTCCCGCTTCGGAAAGCAAGGCCAGCGAGTGCGCGCGGATGCCGGCCACCACCAGCAGGACGACGTAAAGCATGGTGACGACCAGCGAGATGCGCAGCACCCGCCCCGTCCCGTGAGAATGTCCGTCTGCGCCATGCGCGTGCATGTTCTAAGGATAGCGCAGACGCCCGTGTGGAGCAGGCACTCTCGTATAGCGAGTACTGTCCTGAATTCAGTTTTTCACCACGGAGTCACGGAGACACGGAGAAACTCAACCGCTGGGTAAAACCTTCCCTTTCTGGTTTTTACAGGTTCAAGGTTTTCTCCGTGCCTCCGTGGTGAAGAAGGCAAATTAGGACACCACCGTATAGCGGAAACACTCGACCGCATGGTCGTTGACCATCCCGGTGGCCTGCATGAAGGCATAGCAGATGGTCGATCCGACGAAGTTGAAGCCGCGCTTCTTCAGGTCTTTGCTCATCGCGTCCGATTCAGGAGTGCGCGCTGGAACCTTCTTCCCTTGCCGCCAGGCGTTCACTCGCGGTTTGCCCCCTACAAACTGCCAGATGTAGCGATCGAACGAGCCGAATTCCTTTTGCACTGCCAGAAAAGCCCTGGCGTTCTGGATTGCCGACGCGATCTTCAGGCGGTTGCGGACGATGCCCTCATCGCGCAGTAACTGCTGCGTCTTGCGCCGGTCGTAGCGCGCGATCTTCTTTGGGTCGAAGCCGTCGAAGGCAGCGCGATAGTTTTCGCGCTTCCGGAGGATCGTGTCCCAACTCAGCCCGGCTTGCGCGCCCTCCAGGATCAAGAACTCGAAGAGCACACGGTCGTCGTGCTGCGGCACGCCCCATTCGCGGTCGTGGTAGAGAATCGAGAGATCGTTGGCGGCCCACCTGCAGCGGACGACATTCTGACATTCTGGGTTCACTTTTGGGCCCACACTTGGGTGACGCGCGCGAGCATCACCAACGTGGTCTCATCCTCTGCGATCGCTCGGATCTCAGAACAGATCGACTCCAGTTCTTCTTGAGTTGCCGCTCCAGACGCCAAAATCGCTGGGGCCGCTTCCCGCAGCGTGATCTCCCAGAAGCGCTTGGCTTCGCCGCGTAGAAATGCGATCTGTTTCACCGCGACCTCGGGTCTTCCGAATCCCACCTGTCCGAAGAGCTCGGGTAACTTCAGCCCAATGTAAGAATCCAGACCACGCGAGAGATTGACGGCCTCACTGATCTCAACCAGACGCTTGTAAGCGCGGGTCGGCGGCTGGCTGAAGATACCGCAGTCGTCGTGATCTTTGCACACCAGCGTGCCGCCCGGCTTGAGCAATGCACGCATTTCAGCCAGCGCCTTTGCCGGTTCCGTCAGGTGGCACATCAAGAAGCGTGAGTAGACGAGATCGAATGCACCGCGGGGTAGGTTGGTTTTGTATGCACTGGCGGGCTGGAACGAGACGTTTTTCAACCCAGCTTCGGCTGCGTTCCGGGCCGCGACGTTGAGCTGCTCATGACTCACGTCCGAGGCAAACACTGCGCCACTCGGACCCACTTCGCTTGCTATCCACGACGTGACTAGCCCCGTCCCACAACCGATCTCGGCGACTCGCATCCCTCTTGTCAACCCCGCGCGGCGCAGCAATTCGCACGTACCGGGACCAAAGATGTCATGCAGCAGCCGCAGGCGATTCGCGGCCGCGTCACCGGTCGCTAGAACGTATCCTGTCCGCGAATCGTGCTCGCTGGCCATATTTCACTTGCCCTCTCGTTGCTGACGGAACCGGCAATACTTCACGCTGCTTGCTTGGCCGCGAGAACGCCGTCGATCTTGCGCAACTCTCCTGCCGAGAATTTCAGGTTCTTCAGGGCGGCCACGTTGTCATCCACCTGCGACACTTTGCTGGTGCCCACCAGCGCGCTGGTGACGCGCGGATCGCGCAGCACCCATGCCACCGCCATCTCCGCCAGCGTTTGGCCTCGTTGTTTCGCGATTTCGTTGAGCGCACGAACCTTGGCCAGCTTGTCTTCTCCTACGTCTTGCTTCTTCAGAAAGAAATCGCGGGCGGCGCGCGAGTCGCTGGGAATCCCGTGCAGATAGCGATCCGACAGTAACCCCTGCGCCAGCGGGCTGAAGACGATCGATCCCACGCCTTCTTTCTCCAGTACGTCGAGCAATCCTTGTTCGGGATCGCGCACGAACATGGAATACTTCGGCTGATGAATCAGGCACGGCGTTCCCAGATCGCGCAGAATCTTGACCGCTTTGGCGGTTTGCTCCGCGTTGTACGCCGAAATGCCCGCGTACAGCGCGCGGCCGGAGCGGACCGCGGTGTCGAGCGCGCCGAGCGATTCTTCCATGGGCGTCGCGGGATCGGGGCGGTGATGATAGAAGATGTCGACATATTCGATCCCCATGCGCTTCAGGCTCTGATCGAGGCTGGCCAGCAAATATTTGCGCGAGCCCAGGTCGCCATAGGGCCCGGGCCACATATCCCAGCCCGCCTTGGTCGAGACGATCAATTCGTCGCGGTAGGGGAGGAAATCTTTCTTCAGAATCTGCCCGAAAGTTTCTTCCGCCGATCCGTAGGGAGGGCCGTAATTGTTGGCGAGATCGAAATGTGTGATGCCGAGATCGAAAGCGCGGCGCAGCATGGCACGGGAATTTTCGAAATGATCGACGCCGCCAAAGTTGTGCCACAGTCCGAGCGCCACGGCGGGAAGTTGAATGCCGCTGCGTCCCGAGCGGCGATAGTGCATGGAGTCGTAACGCTTGTCATCCGCGACGTACACAGTGGTCTCCCTCAGCGCCTAAAGGCGCATTCAAAATGGTGCCTTAACTGCAGCGCTGAAGCGCTGCTCCACCCAAGAACAAGTGTCATCTGACGCCGACGATGACGGGCCGCGCCAAAATCGTACGCAAGACTGGAACTTATTCTACGGGGTCAATCGTATTTTTCGTAACGGATTGAGGTTCGATCCCAGCCGAGACTTTTCAGCAACTCGCGGTTGGCCTTGATCATCTTGTCGAGGCCGCAGATGTAGGCATGCATGCCGGTACGGGTTCCCACAATTTCCGCCAGATGTTCCTGCACATATCCGCGCAGGCCTTTCCACTCTGGAGTGCCGCGGCTCAACGTGGGCAGAAAATGAAAGTTGGCGTGCTCGGCGGCGAGATGCTCGAACTCCTCGCGATAGTAGATGTCCTGCTCGCGGCGCGCGCCGAACAGCAGCCAGAACTCGTGTCCCTGATGACGGTCACGCTCCGCCAGCAACCAGTGCAGCATGGAACGAAACGGCGCGACTCCGGTTCCCGTGGCTATGAACAAAGTGTCACGCAAGGGTGGACGCAGAATGAAATCTCCGAATGGTCCCTGAAACTCAACCTTCGCGCCCTCTTCGAGACCGCAGAGATAGTTCGACATGAATCCATCCTGCACGCGATTCAGGCAGAAGGCGAAGTGTCCATTCTCGGACGGCGGCGACGCAATGGAATACGCGCGCGTCATCTTCTCGCCCTCGGGAGTGGTGGCCTTCACCGAGAGCCATTGTCCGGGAACGAAGCCGAAGCGGGTTACTCCGTCCACTTCGAGTTCGAGATGCTTGGTAAACTCGGAAAGAGGAACGGAGCGAAGCAGGCGCGCGTCAAAGGTTTTGAACTGTGCCATTATTCATTTAGATGACTTTTGCCGGGCGCCGGACGCTGCGAATCGCATGCACCAGTGTTGTTTGGCGCCCTGAATCCGGGGTTCCAAGTAGGCTCCAAGCCTCGCCAAGTGACGGAAACGACCCAGCTAAAATATTTCTGCCGCTCGTTCGTCTACAGGAGTAGATGGACGAGGCGCTGGGACAGCAGTGGGGTGATTTTCGAGGAGGAAGAATGGGACACCGCGTTTGCCCTTGGTGGCTTGGCTACGTACTGGCCAGTCCGTTGCGTCGACTGTTACAAGACCCAGTCGCGGTGGTCAAACCCTATGTTCGCGAAGGCATGACCGTCCTCGAACCTGGTCCGGGCATGGGATTCTTCACGCTGGAAATGGCGCGCCAGGTGGGCGCAAGCGGTCGAGTGATCGCGGTCGATATTCAGCCACGCATGATTGCCGGACTCAAGCGCCGATTGGGAAAAGCCGGGTTGCTCGATCGTGCCGAGGCGCGCCTGGCTCCATCCGATTCTCTGGGTTTGCAGGACTTGCGTGGGAAAGTCGATTTCGCGCTCGCCATGGCGGTGGTGCACGAAATGCCCAACTCGAACCGCTTCTTCGCCGAAGTTGCGCAAGCGATGAAACCGGGCGCAACGCTGCTGCTGGCGGAACCCTCCGGCCACGTGAAGCAGGAAGCATTCGACGCCGAGCTGCAGGACGCCGCTGCGGCAGGTCTCGAAGTGGCCGATCGTCCCACCATTCGCCGCAGCCAGGCCGCATTGCTGAGAAAACCTGGGGCCTAGGCCAACTCGATACAGAGTCGCATCCACCCCCACTCATTGGCACCACTGTATATTCTATTTGCAAGAAAACGCAAGTCTCGCGTTCCGTGATTGGAGGGGCGCAATGCCTCACAAGTTACTTGCTTGCATCCTTGTTCTTGGGCTTGAGATACTCCCGTGCATGGTGCAGGAATCCGTGAAGCCCGAAACCACCCCAACCGCTGTTCAATGGACGCTTGATGCCGCCGGGCCAACTCAGCGCGGTGCCATTAAGTCAGTTTTCCTCATGTATTGCCCGAAAACGAAGATGAAGGGCACGGGCTTTCTGTTGAGCGATGGCCTGATCGTGACTAACAACCATGTGGTGGAAGGCTGCACCGCTGGCGAAATTAAAGCCAACCCATTCGGCGCTCAGGAGTTTGGGTTTGAAAGGATGGCGACAGATAAGGACGTTGATCTCGCACTCCTTCGCCCCTCCAAGCACCTCGATGGTGGCCTTGAGCTCGGCTCTGATCTAGACCCGCTACTCGGTACTTCGGTTAACACGTGGGGATTCCCGTTGATATACAACGGGCCGGCCCCTCTTCTCAGCGTCGGATACGTCGCAGGATACGTCAAAGACGGAGAAAGCGGGAAAGAAGTGAAGCATATTGTAGTGAACGGTGCCTTCAATCCGGGCAACTCAGGCGGCCCGTTGTTCCTGACGAATAGCAACAAGGTTATTGGAGTTGTGGTTGCTAAGTTCCACCTCTACCCTCCCTTCGTAAAGAACGCGATAGACGCGCTGGGCAACAATAAATACGGAATGATGTACAACGCACGAGACGAGCATGGAAATCCAACCCAAGTATCGGAAGCACAAGTTGTAGGCGAAATTCTAGATCAGTTTTACAAGACAACACAGGTGATGATTGGGGAAGCCATTTCGGTGTCCGAGCTTCGAGCCTTCCTCAAGAAGAAGAAGGCAGATGTTCAATAAGAAAACTGATAACTGACGGCTTCTCACTCCACCGTAACCGACTTCGCCAGATTCCTCGGCTGATCGACGTCGCAGCCGCGGCGAACGGCGATGTGATAGGCCAGCAGTTGCAGCGGGACGATTTCCAGGATTGCTGACAATTCATCTGGCGCGGGCGGAACGAAGAGGACGTGATCTGCCTCCTCGGTAATTTCTTTGTCGCCTTCGGTGGCAAGCGCGATGACTATACCGGAACGCGCTTTCACTTCTTTCAGGTTCGACATCGTTTTCTCATAGCGGATCATCGACTGCGGGCTGTTCACGTCGCGCGTGGCGATGATCACTACGGGCAGATTTTCGTCAATCAGCGCATTGGGGCCGTGCTTCATCTCGCCCGCCGGATAACCTTCGGCGTGGATGTAGGAAATTTCTTTTAGCTTCAGCGCGCCTTCTAACGCGATGGGATAGTGAATGCCGCGTCCGAGAAAAAGGAAGTCATGCACGCGGATATAGGTTTTCGCCAACTCGTCACAAGCTTCATCGTGCGTGAGAATTTGTTCCAGCTTGCCCGGGATGCGGGTAAGTTCCTGCACGGCGGCCTTGGCCTGTTCGGGTGTCATGGTGCCGCGCACCTGCGCCAGATACAGGGCGAATAAGTAGAGAGCGGTAAGTTGTCCGGTGAAAGCCTTGGTCGAAGCCACGCCGATTTCCGGGCCAGCGTGGGTGTAGACGGTTCCGGCGGCTTCGCGCGTAATCATGGAGCCGACCACGTTGCAAATAGCGAGCGTCTTCGAGCCCTTGGCCTTCGCTTCACGCTGGGCGGCGATGGTGTCGGCGGTTTCGCCGGATTGCGAAATCAACAACGTCATCGTATCCGGACCCAGGATCGGGTCGCGATACCGCCATTCGCTGGCGTAATCGACTTCGACCGGAACGCGGGCCAGGTTTTCAATCATGAATTTGCCCGCCAGTCCGGCATGCCAACTGGTGCCGCAGGCGGCGATGTTGATTTTCTTCAGCGCCTTGAACTCCGCTTCGCCGACTTGCATTTCGTTGAGGAAGATGGCGCCGGTGTCCTGCGAGACGCGGCCGAGGGTGGTATCGCGGACGGTGCGCGGCTGCTCGTAAATTTCCTTGAGCATGAAATGCTTGAAGCCGCCCTTCTCCGCCATGATGGGATCCCAAGTGATGCGCTGGGCTTTCCGTTCCATGGGATTGCCGTCGAAATCGGTAACGCGCACGCCGGCCTGGGTGATCACGGCCAGATCGCCATCGGCCAGAAAGAAGAGGTCTCGCGTGTGATCGAGGAGCGCGGGTACGTCGGAGGCGACGAAATATTCGTCCTTGCCGAGGCCGATTACAACGGGCGGTCCGTTGCGGGCCGCGACGATCTTGTCCGGTTCGTCAATCGCGATCACCACCAGCGCGAACACGCCGGTGAGTTCCTTGACCGCTTGGCGCACCGCTTCTTCCAGCAAGGGGCGATGACCACCATTTCCCGCTTGCAGGTAGTGCTTCTCGATCAAGTGGGCGATGATTTCGGTGTCGGTTTCGGTCGTGAACTTGTGTCCTTCGACGGCCAACTTTTTCTTGAGCGATAGATAGTTTTCGACAATGCCGTTGTGCACCACCACGATTCGGCCAGTGCAATCGCGATGAGGATGAGCGTTTTCTTCGGTGGGGCGGCCATGTGTGGCCCAGCGGGTGTGGCCGATGCCGTAAGTGCCGTCGAGCGGCTTCAGGCGGATCACTTCTTCCAGGTTGCGCAGCTTGCCCTGGGCGCGGCGGATCTGCAGGCCCTCGCCGTTTCCGGCCACGGCGATTCCCGCCGAGTCGTAGCCGCGATACTCCAGCTTTCTGAGACCCTCGATGATGACCGGAACGACTTGCTTCTTGCCCACATATCCCACAATGCCGCACATTGGCGAATTGGCTCCTTGGCGAATGGTTCGGTGGGGGGACCGGTGATGGTTCGCGTAGAGACGCCGCTTGCTGCGTCTTCACCCGCAACGGGAGACGGGGCAAGCCCCGTCTCTACACGTCTTCGAGGGAGAAACGAAACTCTTCAATGACCGGGTTCGTCAGGACTTCGCGCGCGATTTGCTCCACTTCCGCTTGCGCCTCGTCCTTGGAAATGCCGCCGTTGAGAGTAATTTCGAAATACTTTCCCTGCCGCACTTCCTGCAGGCTCTTGTACCCGATTTTCGTAAGTGCGCCGTGGATAGTCTTCCCCTGCGGATCCAGAACGCTCTTCTTCAGTGAAACGTAAACGTAGGCTTTCATCAACTTTTGGATTATACGTCAGGGGGTGACGAACTGGACTGAGGTTTTCGTTATGGGAGGTATGCGGTCAGGCACTCACTTTCGTGACTTCGTGTCCGCAACCGGTTCAAAAGACGACAGTTGACGGTCTACCTCCGCGATCGCCTGCTCCAGCATCTGGCGGTGACGAGGATGGCTGGCTGCCTGTAGTTGCTGCCGGAGGCGTCCCCGGGAAAGCAACAGGCCCTCGCGCTTCCGGTTGCGTTGCTGCTCTTTTGGCGGGGGCGTTGGCGAGATAAGGGCGCGGGCGCTCCGCTCTCGGAAGGACTTGCGCTGCTCCGCCATTTCTTCTTGCTGTTGTTCTACCGACTTACTCTCCCAGCCGCGTGCCATCTGAGAATTTTACCTTGGGGAGGCTCTGATTCAGTAGCGTCGAAAACCTTTAACCACGGGGTCCCCTTCGGCTTCGCTCAGGGCAGGCTCCGGGGTGCACGGAGGCCCGCGGGAACTTCATCAGCGTTTTCTGAGGAGACGAGGCAAGCCCCCACCGGCGGCATCAAGCGCTCTTGGAGCGCACCAGGCCGTGCACTTCGGATGGAAATCTGCCGAGACGAAACAGTGTCTGTGCCGCCCGCTCGTACTGATCCAGGGACGGAAGTGATCGGCTCGACCGGCCAGGCAATAGGACTTCGGTGAGCAGGCGGAGGCTAACCCTGACGCTTTGCAATCGCAGCCGAAAAGCGTTCTCGGTAACCTGAACACCGGACGCCGCGATCTCAGGGTCCAGGCTCCGTTGTGCGGCTTGACCAACCCTGGCCAGCGCCGTCGCGGCCCTTCCCGCTTCCCATGCGTAGAGGAACGCCGCCCAGGCACGCTGGCGCTTGATTTCCCGAAACTTCTTGGGCGGCAAATGATCGCGAAGGAATGCTTCCTCCGCGGGGTCGACCAGGTTTCTGAAGGCTTCAATGTCGAGAGATCGGAACGCCTGAACAGTTCCCTCCAGATCAACCCGGCGCGTGCGGTTGCGGATGGCAACGTACACCAGGATCACCAGGGCGATGAACGCGACGGCGACCAGAGTCCAAGCGGCGATCATAGCCGGACTGATCATGGCTTGGCCGATCATGGCCGGGCCGATCAATGCCTGACCAAGCGTTGAAGCTCCCTGTTCCAAGTCTCCACCTCATCACGGGAAACGACCGTGAGGGACGCAGGTTCAAGTTCGGGCGCCAGCGAATACCCGATCCAGATCAGAACACAAACGAGGTAGGTGCAGGGTATCAGCAAGTTCAAGAATTCCACCGCTGCCTCAGTGGTGAATGCCGCGCGAAGAGCAAACATGGCAAGATCGGCGCTGGTCAGGATCCCAAGGCCCAGCGCGATCCCGAACGCGGGGCAACGCCAGGACAGACCGAGGAAGCGGGAAAAGAGCAACAAGGCAAGGAGCAAGCCAGATTGCACCATAGCCGCTCCCCGGTTGACGACGAATATTCCGGCATACCACTTGGCGTTGTTGTCCCCGGGCGCATAGACAGCGAGCAGAACGCCCATTATAAGCAGCAAACCTGTCACGCCTTGCAGCGATCGCCTTGCTGCCACCTTCAGAAACTGGGATTCACGGAACAAATCTTTAGCAACCTCGTCAATCACCCCGAAGCGCAGAGCGATGCTAAACAACAGCGTGGCGGAATAAGCATACGCATACTGCTTCCCAGCTGTGCCCTGTACGGAATACAAAGTAAACACCAGAATGAACTCAGCAATCTCGTAAAGCACATAGGCGAAGAAGCACGGGAATTCGCGGTACAAGCGGCGCTTGTATAAAATGACCGCAAGCACGCCGAGAAGCACATGCGGCGAGATCCACAGGAAAAGCAACAGCGCCTTGTGCCAATTCAGGGGAAGCATTGCAGAGCACTATAGCCCTGACATTGCTCCTTTTCAACTGTGTCTTACCGCAGGCTACAGCGGCTTGGTGCAACCGAGGATGCTGCAACTGTTCCCTGTGGGCGTGGGATTGCCGTCGGCCATACTTGGGAGCGCCGCGGTTGTCAGGAAAAGAGCGATTGCAGCCAAAGCCAGCAGAAGTCGTTTCACGGTAGTTCTCCTTTGCGAAAGAATTCGCACCGTGATACATTGCAGGCGGCAGAGGGGTTTTCTGTATTTAGTTCACTTCCGATGTCGTTTCGGAAATCGTAAATTCGATGAGGCTAAAATCCGCTGTCGAGGACTTTGAAGCGAATACCCTACGCGCTGTCCCTGGGTTGTTGGGCAGACTTTCCTACGTTGGCAGATTGCAAGACGGCAAGGGAACGGGCAATGGAAGGTATGAGCACTGGGGTTTGGCGAGGGTGTATGGCGACGACGCCGCGCAACGCGCGATGGGTGCGTCACATCGGGCCGTGCTCTCCGAGGTCTTGAAGAAACCTCTGGCTGCGCTGCTCAAAGACGTGCTGGCGTCATGCTCGAACGAGCATCTAACGGAAGCGGAGTTTCTGGCGTCGTTGTCGCACTCTCCACCTAAGCCTCTTTCCCCGGCTGCCCGGGCACATCTGCGGTCAGTGCTGAGCGCACTTTTGGCGTTGGTTGAAAGTCGGGATAGTGCCAATCTCCCAGGCGCATCGCAACCCCGACAACCTGCCCAAGAATCTCGGCCTCCTGCGGGTACTTAAGAACTCGCACCCCAACCGGAGACAAGGGATGGGATTGCAAGACGATGGAGTCACGCTTGGTCGAGCACCAGCAACACGTATATCCGTCGCGCATTTCCACAAAGTAAATAGGACGCTCGTACTCCGAACGCCACGAGCCTTCCCCTACCTTGTTCCTGGCCTCGTCCACTTGCACGAAACTGCCCGGCGGAAGAATGGGGTACATGGTGAAATCTTCCGACCCAATATACCCGTATGTGTACCGGTCGTCCGCAAACTGCGCAAGATAAGACATGGGCACAATACCCCATTGCTCGATGGCACGTCCCAAGTCCGTCGTTTTCTGGAGCGAAAATCCTGGATCGAGCCGCGTCGGCATCCGCACTTGGGTGACGTTGCTCAAAGCTTCGGACAGGTGAGACTTCTGCGGATGCGCAAAGCTAATGTCCGCTGAGATGCCATCCAGTTCGAGGCCATAGAAGGACAGCAACTCGCGATACTCTCGCCGGTAAATGGCGGCAAACGAATAGAGCCGAAAAATACTCGGGGTTATGCCCTTGGTTTCGATGTCGGACAAGCGGCTGGGCGGAATGGCGAATTCCTCACTCTGAAATCTCCGCGCAATCTGGTTACTGGCCAGTTCCACGTCCCGCATGCGATATCCCAGGGTTTCTCTCAGCGTCCGCAGCCTTTGACCACCATTTAGTTGCACAAGCGGCACCCCCATTGGGGATATTCTAACATCGGTTCCGATGGCGAGTGAACACGAGCTTCCTACGGGATTTTCGGATTTTGAAACAGAAAAACCCGCGCGGCTACAGTGCAATCCCTGCCCCATGGATCCAGGGCCAACACCACGCGTCACGCCAAGCGGGCGGTCAATGTAATCATCTGTTCGTCTTTCGTAACAATAAGTTCATTACAGCCCAGAAAAACGGGGGGTATATACGCTCGACGTTCTAGGCATCGCTGGCTAAGCGAAGGTCTCGATTGGGGGAGCAGCTATGGGCGGTGTCTGAAAAGGGGGTTGAATGGCAACAGAGACTCTAGCGTCGCAGCTTCCAGTGGTCCTTCGAACTGGTTCTTTGGGCAATCCCCTTCATCTGCAACAGACACAGCGCTTGTCGGACATCGCGCGGCGATTCTCTCAGGCGAAACGCCACGTCGGACACCACGATTAGGATCTCGCCGGGGCCGGTCGCGTTCATGCGACCGTATTCGACAATCTCCCGCGCAATCTGCTCGGCCCGTGCCTTTGGTTGCGGGTGGCGGATGACCCTCGCAAGCAGCTCAGCCGTTATTCTTTCCAGGCTTCCTAAGATCTCCACGCCCGGCGACCCCCACTCCACGCGCCTTCATTTCTGTTATTCCATGCGCCTTCATTTCTGTGATGAGCTTCAGGCACTCATCGTCGGAACCGTGTAAGAGCGTCTCTGCCATTTTTTTGGCTTGAATGGCATCGGGGCGAAAGGTCACGAAGGCAGGGCGAGTATAGGGCCTCTTTTCGCGGGCCATTGGAGAAAGTTTCTTCTCGCTCATACGTTCTTGTAACCGAAATAGTTGCAGCGCTAGTTTCGGAACGGGAATTGTTCCGTTTTTGTAACAACCGAGCCGCTTGGCCTGACCTGTTGCTAAGGGCGTTTTCGGCGTTTTCCCTTGAGCGAACGCTGTCGTGTTCCATTTTCGTAACAAGCGAGCGACCCAGCTATGGAAAGCTTGTAAATGACGCAGGGATGGACTAGTAATTACGTTTTCGTGAAGGCACAAACCGCGAAAACCGTGTCGCAGAACCCGGTCCGCGTCCGGGTGATGAGATTGGTTCCCACGTATAAGGAACCGACGCTTGCGACGCGAAGTTGAACCGTAATTTCGTAGCTCGGCAAGCTGCGATGACCCCCAGTTCCTGCTCAAACATGCTGTCCGACAGAATGCACTCGGCAGGTGCAGGGAGGTGTTCGCATGTCTGCAGGTAAATTCGGACTCGGGGGAGATCCCTCGTCCGAGCACAGTCGATATCGGTTGTTGCTCGAAATCACCGATATGGTAGCGCGAGCCAGCAGCGTGCCCGACGCCTTCAAAGAGCTTGCCCCCCCGGTGCTGGACCTTACGGGAGGCGAATTGCTGAGTCTCTCCCTGCACGACGCGCGCCGGGATTGCATGCTGAATCGCTACTGGAAAAAGAACCAGGAGAGTGGGGAGTTCGAGGTTTTCCCCGTGGACAAAGCGGTGACGGGATGGGCATGGAAGCATCAGAAGCCGATCGCCATTCCCGACACCGAGCGCGAGCAGCGCTTTCCCGGCTGCATGCCGGTATGGCTCAATCACGGCGTCCGGTCCTACACGGTCCTTCCCCTGAGCACGCCTTCTAGCCATTTTGGCGCCCTTGGCCTGGGCAAGAGCGCTCCCGACGAGGTTCTGGAACACGAGGACGTCGAATTCCTCTCGCACGTGGCCCTGTTAGGAGCGCTTGCACTGGAGAAGGAAAAAGCCCACCGCGCCTTCGAGGAACAACAGAGCCTGGTCGCGATCAGCCGGAAACTCAGTTCCAGCCTCGAACTGGAAAAGCTGTTGCCGACGATTCTTTCCAGCCTTCGGAGCATCGCGCGCTACGACCGAACCGTCCTGGCGCTGCTGGACGAGGAGGGCAAGAACGTGCACCTGTATGGAGATGCTCTGGAATGGGAGCCTTTCGTCAACCACGGAAGGGCGATTCCCCTTGAGCAATCGCTCTCGGCGCAGGCGATCCAGACCCGAGACGTTGCCTTCCTTGCCGCCAGCGATTTGCATGACGTGAACGAACCCCTGGCGATCGCCATGAATGAAGGCGGGGTTCGATCGGTGTGCAGTGTGCCGCTGCTGGCGGGCGATCGGGTTTGGGGAGCACTGAATCCGAGCAGCATGAAGGAGAATGCTTTCGGCCCGTCCGAGGTGGAATACCTGCAACAGGTAGCCAGCCAGATCGCGGTTGCGCTCCAGAATGCGCACGCCTATCGCGAGATCGCACAACTCAAAGACCGCCTGGCCCAGGAAAAGCGCTATTTGGAGTACGAAATCCGGAGCGCGAACCGGTCCGAAGATATCGTTGGCAGCAGCCCCTCCTTGAAACGCGTGTTGGATTATGCCGCCATCGTCGCCGACACCGATTCGACCGTCCTCATCACCGGCGAAACCGGGACCGGCAAAGAACTCATCGCCCGCGTGATTCACAGCATGAGCCGGCGCAAGGACCGCAACTTCATCAAGCTGAACTGCGCCGCCATTCCCACCGGACTGCTGGAAAGCGAGCTGTTCGGCCACGAAAAGGGAGCGTTCACCGGAGCGATAAGCCAGAAGCTCGGCCGGCTGGAGTTAGCGGACAAGGGCACGTTGTTGCTCGACGAGGTGGGAGATATTCCTCTGGAGTTGCAGCCCAAGTTGTTGCGCGTTCTGCAAGACCAGGAGTTCGAGCGCCTGGGAGGAACGAAGACGATCCGGGTGGACGTGCGGCTGATCGCCGCCACCAATCGCGATCTGGTTCAGGCGGTCGAAGAAAAAGAATTCCGCAGCGACCTGTTCTACCGCTTGCACGTGTTTCCCCTGCATCTGCCGGCGTTGCGAGAACGGCGCGAGGACATCCCCCTGTTGATTCGTCATTTCGTCGACAAATGTGCCGCCCGGCTACACAAGCGGATCGAAGTGATCCCCGAGGAGGCCGTCCAAGCCATGACGCACTGGAAATGGCCGGGAAACATCCGCGAACTGGAAAATTTTGTCGAGCGCTCGGTAATCCTGTCGGAAAGCAACCGGTTGAGCCCGCCGCTGGGCGAGTTGCGCGAGGAAATCTCACGCCAGCCTTCCAATTCCAATTCCAATGGTACGCTGCGCGACAAAGAACGCGAGCACATCATCGAGATTCTGCGTCAGACCCGGGGCGCCCTGTCGGGTCCGTCAGGCGCGGCGGCCCGGCTGGGCCTCAAGCGCACCACCCTGCAGTACAAAATGCAGCGTCTGGGAATCTCACGCACCGATTATCTGGGTTAGCTGGCGGTTGCAGGGAGTGCGAAGGGCCAAGTCCACGGCTTCGGATGTCCAACCCAATAATCGCTGCGGTTACGCTATGCTGGACTGTTCTCGAAATCTTGTTTGGGAACGGCTGCTTCCCGCATGGCGAGCCCTCAGCATGAGCATCCCCAGCCCCGGTCGAACCGGCAACTGATCCTGGCCGCCCAGATTGCCTTTCTCCCCACGGGCATCTTGACCACACTGCTGGGCCCTATGTTGCCCATCCTGATTGCGCGCTGGGCGCTCAATGACACGCAGGCCGGCAGTCTTTTCCTGGTACAGTTTCTGGCCTCGCTCGCGGGCGTGCAAGTCTCCGGCATCCTGTTGGCAAGGGTGGGGTTCCGTCCTGCATTTCTTTCCGGACTCCTGCTCATGGCATGCGGTGCGGCCACGCTCTATCTGGGATCGCCCGGGCTGGGGATGGCATCGGTCGCCGTGTATGGGCTGGGCCTGGGTCTTATCATCCCCACCGACAATTTGATGATCGCGGAAATCGCGCCAGGCTCCCGCGCGGCGGCCGTAAGCCTGCTGAATTTCTACTGGGGAGTGGGCGCTGTGCTCTGTTCGTTGCTGGTGGCGTGGGCGCACCGGCACCAGTTGATTCCGGTTTTTCTCGGAGCCGTGTCGGTATTCCTGGTGCTGCTGGCGGCGAGTGTGCGCAATCTGCCGTTTCCCCATGCGGTCAAGTCCGCCGGCTCCCCGATTGCATGGCGAAAGATCTGCAAGGAGCCCACGCTATGGCTGTTCGCCTCGGTATTCTTTCTCTACCCCGGGGCTGAGACTGCGGTGGGGGGCTGGATTGGCTCGTATGTGGCCCGCATGGGATCTCGCGGGGCGGCGATGGGACCCATGATGCCGGCTTTTTTCTGGTCGGCACTGATGTCGGGCCGAGCCTCGGCAAGCCTGATTCTAAAACACCTGCCGGAGCGGCGCGTGCTGCTGGCGGGCTTTGCCGCGGCCACGGCGGGGATCGGCCTGATGCTGTATTCATCGACCCTGCCGGGCGTCATTGCCGCCGCACTCGTCATCGGAGTGAGCTTCTCCACCTTGTATCCCATCACGGTTGCGCGCTTCTCGCACCGCTTCGGAGTGGGCGCGCGGAGCATAGGCTCGCTGATGTTTTCTTTGGCGTCGCTGGGACCGGCGGTGTTGCCGTGGATCGTGGGAGTGGTATCAAAAGCCACCGGCAATCTGCGTGCCGGCCTTGCCGTGCCGCTGGGAGCCACGTTGATCTTGTTGCTGATCCACATCCAAGACTGGTAAGGGTCCGGCGGCAAACCCCGGCAGAATGGAATTAGTCCCCAGGACCGCCACCCGCCGATCCCAATTCCAATTTCAATTTCAACGATGGGGCCGCCTGCGGGTTCGCCCGCCGGGATAGATAGGGCAACGCCGGCATATCTACAAGCACTGGCGCTTCTGGCCGCACATCTGGTTGCAAATCGGACTCACCCGGGCTCGAAGAAATGTTCTCCGCGCTCCTGGTCTGATCGCAACCGGTGTAAGTGAATTGCGGTACGATCCGCTTGAGTTGGGCCAGGATGGGCTCTCGCTTTCCGAGCGACATCGCTACATAGAGTTCGTCGAGGCTTCGTTTCAACGCCGGCCAAGCCAACTTTACGCCTTCCGTACAGGCGATCTTTTCACAGGCGCTCGGAAAAACCCGCTCGTCGGAATAGAAGAGCTCCTCGAAGAGTTTTTCACCCGGACGAAGGCCAATGAACTTGAATTCCGGGCGGGATTTGCCGGAGAGGCGAACCAGAGTTTCGGCCAGCTCCGTGATGCGCACCGGCTCCCCCATGTCGAGCACGAGAATGTCGCCGTCCCGGCCGATGGCGAAGGCCTGCAATACCAGGCTCACCGCCTCTGCAATGGTCATGAAAAAGCGGGTGATTTCGGGGTGCGTAATGGTGATGGGCCGGTTTTGGCGAATCTGCTCCTGAAAGATCGGAATCACGCTGCCGTTCGATCCGAGGACATTGCCGAACCTCACCGAGACACAGCGCATTCGCTGCCAGGGCCAGGCAGCGAGAATCAATTCTCCCACCCGCTTGGTGCAGCCCATGACGTTGGTCGGGTTCACGGCCTTGTCGGAGGAAATCATCAGGAAGGTTGAACACTTCGAACTCTCGGCCACGTTCAGCAACGACAGCAGGCCGAAAATGTTGTTGCCGACCGCCTCTTCCACGTTATCTTCCATGACCGGCACGTGCTTGTACGCGGCGGCATGGAAAACGACCTCGACCCCATAGGTCAGAAATATTCTGCGCATGCGCTCCGGATTCGTGAAGTCGGCGACACAAAACACCTTGCACTCATTGTTACTGGGATTGTCATTGTGATTGTTGTTGCCGTCGCCCTGCGCCAACTGATGCTGCAAGTGAAAGATCCCAGTTTCATTCTGGTCGAGGCAGACCAGAAGTTTCGGTTTGTAGGTCTGGATTTGCCGGCACAGCTCGGAGCCGATCGATCCTGCGGCTCCGGTCACCATGACCACGCGGTCGCGAATATTCTCGCCGACCGATTCCAGGTCGAGATCGACTGGGATGCGCCCTAGCAGATCGGTAAGTGAAACTTCCCGCGCCTGCTGCAGGTTGACACGGCCCGCAATCAATTCCGCCAGGGCGGGGACGGTTCGGAAGGCGGCGTTCGCCTCTTTACAGATGGCCACCAGCCGGCGCATCTGGGCCGGGGTCGCCGATGGAATCGCAATCAGGACTTCCTCGATTCTTTGCCGGCCGACGATTTTGCCGAGCGCCGCGACCGGGCCCATCACCGGCACGCCCAGAACCCGCAGCCCCTTCTTGAGGGGATTGTCATCGACACAACCGATCACCCGATAGCCGGTCCCGACTTGCTGGGTTTCGCGAATGATCATCTGGGCGGCATGTCCCGCGCCCACCAACAGCAGACGTTTCGAGGCCGAGTCCTCCCGCGCCGTTTCCGCCAGCATGCGGGAGAGAACGCGTACCCCGGTCAGGAGCATAAAGGTGATCAGCGCCTCCAACACATAAACGGACAGCGGGAAAGCCTTCAGTCCCCACCCATAGCGCACGATGAGGAAGAACGCCAGCGAACCCGTGAGGATAGCTTTCACGACGTCCACCGCATCGTCGATCCCGGTATGGCGCCACCAGCCGTGCATGAGATTGAAGAAGGGCATGACTGCCAGCCGAACCATAATGAGTATCGGAGCAACGGCCCACAGAAGATTCGGATCCCGCATCCGGAACTCGAAGCGCAGCAGCCAGGCGCATACCAGCGAGCAGAGAATAAGGCCGGCTTGCGCTACCAACACCAACACAGACCGGCAACGTAACAACGCGGAAGACTTCTGGTTGATTCTTCTCATAGCACGACAGGTCGCTTTCTGAGTTGCGGACAGTCTGCTTGGTTGATCGTCATGAGTTCGCGGTTCCTTGAGGGGGACGGCACGATCGGGTTGGCGGGGTGAAGCGGAGCGGCGGGTTCCAAAGCCATCCCAGCCTTGCTACTGGGAAGACTGGAATGGGGTTACGAACGGAGGGCTTGGTGCCGCACGCCTTCCGCCGTGATCACTCTCCACAAGGAGAACATCAGAAGTTTCTAATCCACGGGAAGTGAATGCGCTTGAGCGACACCGGAGTCTTCTGTGCTCCTGTACTCGCCGCGATCTCGGCTTCGTCTCCCAATTCCGCTGTTTTGAAAAAAACGACCGTTCAACACCCTTGCGCACTCCCGCAGTTTTCATCACATTTTCCGTGTGAGCGGCCTCACTGAATCCAATGCGGGTTTTCCGCGAAACTGCGGTTGCCAAGGGTCGTACTCAAGACTCGTCCGCCCCGCAGTCAAGGCAAAGCCGTCAGCCATTACCTCATAAGGAGTGACATCACAATGAAACCTGCGCCCACAACGCCCACCCGCTTGGTGACAACGGACCCAACCACCGGATCTACCAGTGACCTTCAAGAGCAAATCCGTCGTCGGGCCTTCGAACTGTACGAGGAGCGAGGGCGAGACGATGGCCATGACCTGGCCGATTGGCTGCAAGCCGAGTCGGAGGTGACTCAACGGAAGTCGAAGGCGATGGCAGCATAGAACCAAGCGCTCGCAGAGGTTGGTAAATTGAGCCGCCCTCGATGTATTCTCGGGACGCGCCGCGCTCGCCGGCTCCCCATCGGTCTTTGGATCCCGGACTATTCCTGGGGCTGATCATCACCCTGGCGGCCGTGGTTGCCTACTCCGGATACATCACGCGGCAGATCTCCGGCCTGCGCGAACTGCAGAACAATCTGGTGGACCGCAACCGGAAAGACTCTCTGCAGCCTCGTCGGAACGAAGTCCAATCGCGATGCCATTGGGGCGGTGGTGAAAATCTTCTACGGATCGTCGAATGGAACGTCGAATGGATCGTCGAATGCGGCATCGACCCAATCGCGCCTCGTCAAGGGCGGGTCCAGTTATCTGTCGCAATCGGAACTGCCCGTAACCTTCGGGCTGGGAAAGCGGGACAAGATCGATCGTCTGGTGATCGAATGGCCCAGCGGCAGGACCGAAGAATACAAGAACCTCGCCGCCGGCCGGGCCTACGAGTGCGTGGAAGCAAAAGGAATCACCGCTCAGCCGGGCTTCTAGATCTGGACCCTTTTTGAGAAAGCTGCCGCTAGTTGTTGTTCTGAATCCGTAATAGGCTCACAAAGTTGAGCGACGGAAGTCAGTTGGACTCAATCAAGAAACGTCAGCAAAACCCCATCTTTCCTTGCATTATTGTTCGGGATTCGTAAGAAAATCCACACTGACAATGAACCGACTTCCGACGTGTAGGCTTCGGTGTTCCAAACTATCTAAGGATCAGGGTAGTACCTTATGAAGAAGTCCTATCTTCGTTTCACGGTTGCAATATTGTTTTGTTGGCTCGCTCTCAGCGGTATGGCCGTGGGCCAAGCTGGCCAAGGCAGTACCCACATCTTTTACATCGATACTAGCCAGCACCTTGTCCAGTGGTACAACTATCAGGGTGTCGCCGAGTGGGTGGACACCTGGCAGGACGTCACCGCAGCCGCTGGAGCGCCCGCGGTTGGCGTCGGCAGCGGATTGAGCAGTCTTGCCAGTAATGGCGAACATTTGTTCTACGTGGACAGCTCGCAGCATGTTCAACACCTTCTAAACGATGGAACCCACACCTCATGGACTAGGCAGGACCTAACATCTCTCACCGGCTCCCCGCTCGCGATACCCGGGGGTGCTGTTGCTAGTCTTAGGGTCTCATCCGGCACACTCTACGTTATTTACCAGGCGCTTATACCGTATAGATTTGGAACGCTTCACGGCTGGGCCATTCTGGAGGAGACGGGGACGACGTGGAGCTATAGCCGGTTCAATTCTGGTACCCCGCTTACCGGAATGAAGACGATAGCTGCCTACGGCGGGACCTTTGCGCATTTCTTCTATATCGGAAGCAACAATGACCTCTATGAGATCCATTGGGAGTTCAGCGAGGGGTGGGTCTTTGGCACCACTGACCTCAAAGTAGCCGCCAACGCTAGTTCAGGGATTGCCACTTTTGCCGACATCCGCGGGATACATGTGTATTACGGGGATCCCAGCCAGCACGTTCACGAGGATTTATGCCCCAGCGAAAACGGCAACGGTGTGTGCTCAGGGTGGGTTGACACTGATCTGACGGCTCTGACCGGCGGCATTCTGGCGGCTTCTACATCTGCCATTACCGGCTACGACGAAGGCCCCGTCCATGGGAGCGGAGGCGGAGATCCCGTTTACAACGTCCCCGGGGAGCACGTCTACTATGTGGCGGCAAACGGACACATGAATCTCCTCCTCTACGCCAACAACACCTGGACAAACACAGACATATCCTACGTCGCGAATGATGTCCAGCCGCCTGAGGCCGATGCCTACGGTGGGCTCGCGAGCAGTCCGGCTTTCATCGCGCCAGGCGACACGTGGAACGCCGACTGCGCGTATTTTCTTGAGTCTGGGAACTATCAGATAGACGAAATATATTTTTGGTCATTCACCCAGCCGCAGTGGTCTGTGACATTCCTCAACTTTGGGATTCCGCTCGGTAACATGCCTCCTACTGCGCCGGATAGCCCGTTGACCGCCTTTGTCGTTCAGTGATTTAGACGACGGCGTGGCTAGCGTAATTGCGGCTCGTCGGGGCGGGGCCTGACTTGGTGCCCCGCCCCGGCACTGCTTTTCTATTGTGCCGGTTGTGCAGTAAACCTGCCACTCATGTTGATTCCGGTATCTGCCTGCAACACGTAACCTGTGCTATCCGTTGTCAGGTAGAGAACGACATTGTCGGTGAAGCCGTTCAACACAGTGGTTGTCCGGCCGTTACTCGCTACCGAATAGCTCCCCGTGAAATTATTGGAGCTGCTGCCGCCAGCCAGTGCGACGAAGTCGAAAAAGCTGGCTACGTAGTTCGTGCCCAGGGAATCCGTGCCGCTGGGAACCAAGGTCCCCACGCGGTCCTTGAACAGTCCGTCCACTCCGGTCCCGTCGAAGCCATCCATGAAGAATGCGGCCTGAGCGCTGAGGCTGGTGTTGGTGAAGGTGCCGCTTTGCTGATCGATTGTGCCGTCTTCGACGTTGGCCCCATTGAGTGCGATAAAGTAAGCCCGCGTTGGGCTCACCATCCAGATCTCACGCGTGAGGCCCCCGATTGTGAAACTGCCAGATCCGTTACCGATGGCGTTATCGATCAAATAGGTCCCGGTCGATGTTTGATTGCTGGAGACTGCGCCGTCCTGCACGGAATCGTAGTTCGCGGCGGTAACCTGCGAAACTCCGTCAGTCGTGAAGACTCCCACGGTGTTAACAAAACCGGGCGTGGTTGTTTCGCCGCTACTGCCAAACGTGTATGACCCGGAGAGCGAGGCGGCGGAGAATGCGGTCGCGCTCTGCTGTTCGGCCAGGCCTATGGAAAGGACATTTGTCGTGGTATCCAACAGCAGAAACTGGCTCGAGCTTACGACGTAATATTCGGCCTGGTGAGTGACGCCGTTCACGGTATAGATAATGGATCCACGCCCCCCCGTGGGCGCAGTGATGCTGCCGCCCGCGCCGATGGAGCCGCTGACTGGCGTTCCATTCTGCACCATTAGGTATGAACCACTCACGGCGCCTCCGGAAATTACCAGCGTACCCATGGTGGCGCTCACTTGCACGTCATGCGTGCGGAAGACGAAAGTTCCGGAGGGAGTTGTGGCGGAGGTCTGCAGGTGCGCCGAACCAGCGCTGGTTCCGCCGCCGTCTTCCTCCTCCATATAAAGGTCACCATCGTCACTCAAGGTGACCCGATAGGTTTCCTGACCTCCTCCCGGGAAATTAAACGTCAGGTCGCCTGCCCCATCGCTTCCGATGGAATAGGTTCCGGTCACGCTATCTGTAAAGGCCTGGGTAGTGTTTGCCACAGCTTCTACGAAGTCATCCGTTCCCGCCGTGATGTTTCGGTTGCCGTCCGCCGTAAACACCCCGCCTTCGATAAAGAAATTAGCCGCTGTCAGCGTATTGGCGTTAAAGCCATAGCCCTTCACGGTGAACGAATAGGTGCCCTTCAAACTGGCATTACTGAAGCCGCCTTTAACGATCACGGGACTCCCGCTGCTGCCGCAACCGGCTGTCAAGAAGATGCCTGATATCGCCGCCAGAGCCATGAGCAGGCGCGTGGCACACTTGGAGAACACAAGGGGATTCATAAGACACTCCTGTCTTCAGTTCATGAGATGCCCTAACCCGGATTGTAGAAGAAAGTTTCGGTGGAGAAGATTGCCGGAGGCGGTTCGACACCGGGCTCGCGGGAAGATTCCCACAGTGCGTGGGGAGGACACTCTTGTCCGCCAACCGTGAGAACGCTCCAGCCATCCCCAGAGGGGGCGATCGAACTTAGCCCAGCGCCCGGGTCCCAGCACGCCCGGTTTTGGCGTGATGGGGTGGAGCGCTTCAGCACTCGCCTGGCGCACAGGGAGACGGGGCGAGCCCCGTCTCTACAGGAGATTTGGGGCTGGGATGGCGGGTTGTTTGCTTTTTTCGGATACTTTTTCGGAGAACCAGACTCCTACGCGGTAGAGGAGCAGGAGGCTTAGCACGACTCCGTACTCGATGGGTTTGCGGAGGTCGGCCTTTACCAGCCAGGTGTAATGCACCACCGCCAGGATTCCCGTGAAATAGATGAGGCGGTGCAGGCGCTGCCAGTTCCTGCCACCCAAGCGGCGAATCGACCAGGCCGTCGAGGTCAGGGCCAGGGGAATCAGGAGGACGAAGGCGGAGAAGCCTACGGTGATGAAGGGGCGCTTGGCGACGTCTTTTAGCATTTCGTGGATATCGAAAAACTTGTCGAGCCAAATGTAGGTCAGGAAGTGCAGCGTGGCGTAGAAGAAGGCGAAGAGTCCGATCATGCGGCGCAGGCCGATCAGCCAGTACTGGCGGGTGATCCGGCGCAGGGGCGTGATGGAGAGGGTGGTGAGAACTAGGATCAGCGTCCAGTCGCCGGTCGAGTGCGTGATGACCTCGATGGGATTGGCGCCCAGGCCGTCGTGAAGGGCCTTCCAGACCAGGCGTTCCAGCGGGACGAGGCCGGCCAGGAAGATGATCGTTTTCGTGAGCCGTAGACGGTTCATTGGAATGCAGAAGTCAAAAGTCAGATTGCAGAAGTAAAACCCTTTCGGCCATCAGATTTCACTTCTGCAATCTTACTTCTGACTTCTACAATGCCTTTCAAAAGTTCTTTTTCAAGTCCATGCCGGAATATAGGCTTGCTACCTGGTCGTAACCGTTGAACATCAGCGTCGGGCGTTTGAAGAATTCTCCCAAGCGGCGTTCCTTGGCCTGGCTCCAGCGCGGATGGTCGACGTTGGGGTTGACGTTGGAATAAAAACCATACTCATTGGAGGCGGCCCGCTGCCAGGTGTTCAACGGTTGGTTGCCGGTGAAGCGGATGCGGACTAGCGACTTGGCGCTCTTGAAGCCGTACTTCCATGGAATCACGATGCGGAGCGGAGCGCCGTCTTGATTGGGGAGCACCTCGCCGTACATGCCGAAACAGAGCAGGGCCAGCGGATGCATGGCCTCGTCCATGCGGAGGCCCTCGACGTAGGGCCACTGCAAAACGCTCGAGCGCTGGCCGGGCATTTGTTTGGGATCGTACAAGGTGGTGAACTCGACATACTTGGCTTTGGGCAGAGGGTCGGCGCGCTTGATCAGTTCGCTCAGGGAAAATCCTACCCAGGGGACGACGATCGACCAGCCCTCGACACAGCGATGGCGGTAGATGCGTTCTTCGGGGGCGGCCATTTTGACGATCGCGTCGACGTCCAGCACTTGCTTTTTCTTGACGTCGCCGTCGATGGTCACGGTCCAGGGACGGGTCTTGAAATTCTTGGCCAGGCCGGCCGGCTCGTATTTGTCGGTGGAGAATTCGTAGAAATTGTTGTAGTTGGTGACCTTTTCGTAAGGCGTTTCCTTTTCCGTCGTGCTGAAAGGGCTCTTCTGGAGGCCGTCAATTTTGGCATTGGCTTGAGCGCTGAGCGACGGAGTGACGAGATCGCCGAGATCGCGAAAGGCAACGCCGGCGACGGCGGCCGCGCCCGCGATGGCAGCCCCGGTCAGGAAGTTGCGCCGGTTCAGATAAGTCGTTTTAGGAGTAATTTCGGAAGATGGTATTGCGTCTGGTTTCTTGATTAGCATGGCTCACCCCGATTACGGTCCAATTCCCCACACTTCGTTAACTTCAGTATAGGACTCGGGGACGGAGAAAAAGTTGCATGCGTCGGTCGTGGCCTAATTTGCCTTTTTTCACCACGGAGTCACGGAGACACGGAGAAAACCTTGAACTTGTAATAACCATAAGGGAAGGTTTTTCCCGGCAGTTGGGTTTCTCCGTGTCTCCGTGACTCCGTGGTGAAAAACTGAACTTAGGACAGTACCCACGGCGAGTTTAGTTCGCCGCCGATTTTGCGATGGATTTGGGAGCAGGCGGCGAGGCGGGCTGGGAGCGAATGACGTCGCGGACTTTCTTCGCCAGGTTCTGCAGGGTAAAGGGCTTTTGCAGGAATCCGGTACCCGGGCCGAGCGCGCCCTGGGTGACGACGGCATCTTCGGTGTAACCGGAAAGATAAAGCACGCTGATGCCCGGACGCTGCTCGAGCAGCATCTTGGCTAATTCGCGGCCGCCGATGCCGGGCATGACCACATCGGTGATCAGGATATGGATGTGTTCTTTGTAGGACTCGGCGGCGCGCAGGCCGCACTCGCCGTTTTCGGCCTCGAGAACGTTGTAGCCGCGGGAGACGAGGGTGACGCGCACCAGTTCGCGGACCGATTCTTCGTCTTCCACCAGTAAAACGGTTTCGCAGCCGCCCGCTTCGTTTTGTGGGGACTTGGGCGGGCTCAGCTCCTCGGTGGCATCCTCCACGCGCGGCAAATAAACATAGAATGTGGTTCCGGCTCCCAGTTCGCTTTGGACGAACACATATCCGTTACTCTGCTTGACGATGCCGTACACGGTCGAAAGGCCTAGGCCGGTGCCTTTCCCCTTTTCCTTGGTGGTGAAAAAGGGCTCAAAGATGCGGGATTGGGTTTCCTTATCCATGCCGTGGCCGGTATCGGCGACCGAGATCACGGCATAACGCCCGGGCTGGATGAAACGGTGTTCGCGGAAGTTTTGGCGCACCGTAACGTCGGAGCTCTGCACGGTAAGCTTGCCGCCTTCGGGCATGGAATCTTTGGCGTTGACCACCAGGTTCATGATGACCTGTTCGAGCTGGCCGGCGTCGGCGCGGGTGTGTCCGGCGTCGGAGGACAGGCGGGTAACCAACTCGATGTTTTCGCCGATCAGGGGGCGCAGCAGCCGCTCCATGTCGCCGATGACCGTGTTGACGTCGACCACCTTGAGTTCGAGGAGCTGTTTTCGGCTGAAGGCCAGCAACTGGCGCGTGAGGGTGGCGGCGCGGTCGGCGGCCTGCTGAATGGACTCGACCTTCTGGTGCATGGCGCTGCCTTTTTCCAACTGCTCGAGCAACACCTCGGTGTATCCGTTGATCACCATCAACAGGTTGTTGAAGTCGTGGGCGACGCCACCGGCGAGGCGGCCGACGGCATCCATTTTTTGCGCCTGGCGCAGCTGCTCTTCGAGTTGACGCCGGTCCGTGATATCTTCGGCGATCAACTCCAGGACCTCTCCGGGTTCATCGGTGACGGTGGCGGCGCCGCCGCTGAGCCGCACGATGATTACGCCGGCATCTTTGCGCCTCCACTGGACTTCGACGCCATTCAGACTTCCAGTGCGGCGATAGTCCTCGACCAGGCGGTCCAATTCCAGGGGGTTGACGAAGACTTCGCGCTTGACATCCAGTTGGAGAACGTCTTCCACCGAGGCGTGCCCCAGCATGTTGATGAGCGCCGGATTCACGTCCAGGAATCTTCCGCCGAGGGTGCAGCGGCAAATGCCGAAAGCCGCGCTCAAGATCAGGGAACGGGAGCGGGCTTCAGAGCGGCGGAGCGCCTCTTCATAACGCTTGTGCTCAATGGCCGCAGCCAATTGCTGGGAAACAAATTTCAGAATCTCACGGTCCCGCACTGCGAAGCGGGTGTTTTCGCTGTAGCTCTGGACGACCAGGGCTCCGATGCAGGTCGTGCCGCTCTTCAGCGGAACACCGAGCCAGTCCAACGATTCCGCGCCGATCAATTCCACTTCTCCGCGGCGCACCAGTTCTTCAAAGACTGCCGGGGTCGCCAGCAGAGGCTCGCCCGAGCGCAGGACGTATTCCGTCAGGCCGCGGCCCAATGGCTTGGGGTCGGGGGTGGGGTCCTGTTCATCGACGAAATAGGGAAAACTCAACAACTGGGACTGCGGATCGTAGAGGGCGATATAGAAATTGCGGGCATTCATCAACTGACCGACGATGTTGTGAATGGCGGCGAAAAATTGTTGCAGATCCTCGGCGGACTGGCTGCGAGCGGCAATGGCGTACAAGGCGGCATTCAATTCCTCGGCGCGCTTCTGCTCGGTGATGTCGCTATAGGAGGCGTAGGATCCCACGGGTTTGCCGTCCACCGTTACCGGCGAGGCCGAGAGAAGCACCTCAACCAGGGAGCCGTCTTTCCGCTGGCGGCGGGTCTCCAGCTTAAGCTTGTTTTGCGTCTTGATGGTTTGGGCAATCCAAGCGGTTTCCGCATAGCGATCGGGCGGCACGATGAGCCGGTCGAGCCGTTTTCCCACAGCCTCAGCCGCGGTAAAGCCGAACAAGTTGGTGAACTCCGCGTTGATCCGCAAAATCTTCAGGTCCAGGTCGATAATGCTGATCGCTTCCGGAGCGTTCTCGATGATCTGTTCGGAGTAGGCTTTCTCAACCGTGGGCGTGACTTCCGTGGGTGCGATCGCGGCGGCGTGGCCGTTCGCGGGGGAAGTGGCCGGGGTTGGAGTGGAGCCGGCGCGGATAGGGGCCGGCGGCACACCGTGCCCGAGAGCCTCCCGCGGCGTTTCCATCCGCGGCAGTTTGGCCGAAGCCGCGGCCGGGGCGATTTTCTCACCCATCGAGTCCTCCCCCGAGTCCTCTGACGATAGTGCGATGTTAAGCGGCCAGGGGCGTCCGCCGATAGTTACCACCGTAATCAAGGCTTCTGAAAGTAGCGCCGAGACGGCGGCGATACAGTCGGCAGGCAAAGGGGCGGCTGATCTGGAAGACCGCGGGGCTCAGGAGGCGTTGGCCAACACCACGCAGACTTCGTGCAACAGAAGCCTTTGCTCGTCGGTCACGACCAGAAACTGGAGTCCGCAGCGCAATCCGTCGCTATAACGCACGACGGCTCGCACCTTGATGACGTGAGGGGGGAGAGGGATGGGAAACTCCAGGGAAACAACTTCGCCGACCCGCAACTCGCCGCTGAGGGTCGCGCCGATGCCGTCCAAACTGAGTTCGCTGGTTCGGCCCCAGAAGTTGGCGGTAACGCCTTCGCGAAACACCGACACCTGGATGCGCGCATCGAAGCGACTACGGGAGAAACGCCGCTGCACACGCTGAGTTTTGGCGGCGCTTGGTTTGTGGTCGCTCAATCGCGGTTCTCCGTTTCAGATATTCCTTTGAAACCTAACCTACGATTGTGCTTCAGCGCAAGGCCAAGGAGGATCGGGTCAAGGAGGATCGGGTCATCGGGCCATCTAAGTTCAAATGCTTTTGACTCTCGATGGCCCGATGACCCGATGGCCAGATCGTCCGATTAGATGGGCCCGCTCGTAAAGCTGCGTAAAGACGCGTGACAGACGCTCGGGCAGCATCTAACATCGAGGTTGGCTTCTAGGGTCGCACTGACGGAGCCGCGCTGGAGTAATCTAAATTCTCATGTCTTACCGCTCAAATGCCGCTGAAGCCTGGTATGCCGAGCCGCAATCCGCGGCGCCACCGCCGCAGATTCCGCTCGATTTGCTGCCGCCGCCGAGCCTGACCCAGCCGCTCTGGAGGTCGCTCGCCGGCAACCTGCGCGATACCTTTGCGCCGGAGAAGTTGCCGCCGCTCGTACTCACGTCGCGGCCGGTAAATGTCGGCCTGCCGCTTGGCGACCGTCTGCGCCTGCCTTGGTTTCGCACCGTGTTCACCAACCTCGGGGACGTGCTCTCGCCCGAAACGCTGCCGCCGCTGGAACTGGAATCGCAACCCATCGATGTTGGTGAACTCCTTACCGATCGCCTCAGCCATTTTTGGTGGGGGTCGCTGTTGCGAAACTTGGCCGATCGCGTTTCGCCCGAAGCAGAGCCGTCTCTCAACCTTACTTCCAAGCCGATTCTGGACATCATTCCGAAGTCATGGATCCTGCTGCCGTTGTGGTCGGAAGTCGTGGACACGCCGAAGGTGTTTTATCCCGACAAGCCAAAGCCGGCCGACGCGGTGAGGCCGGCTATTCTGCAACCGATCGCGATGCCAGCGGAACGTCGGGAGGCTGTGGTCGCCGAACCTACTACAGCGGACTTGCTCCGCGACATCCGCCGTTCGCGGATTCGGCAGCGCATCTGGGTCGGGCTGGCGGCGGCACAAATTCTCTACATGGTCGCGATGGCGTTGGGGAAAGTCTGAAGAAGGTCAGAGGTTAGAGGTCAGATTGCAGAGGTGAGTATCAAAATCTCCAATGCGCGGGATCGGGCGGTTTCTACCTCTGCAATCTGACCTCTAACCTCTGACCTCCCTTTTACTGCCGCAGCCCCATCCAGCCTTCGGCAATGACCATGGAATTTCCGGGGTTGCGAGCATCGTACTTCACCGAGGTCGGCAGGCCGAGGCGGCAGGAATGCAGATTGATCCACTGCCGAAGATAGGTGACGTCCTGCGAGGCCTCATAGGAAACGCCGGCCACGTCGTACTGATAAATCAGCATGGTGGCGGGGCGGCTGGGGTCATGTGTGATTTCCTGCACATCAATGACGGTGCCATCCGTGATGCGCCCGACCGTATTCAGCCAGGTACGGCGTTCGCGCTCGACCTCGCTCGCGGTTTTGGGTTTGCGGCGCAACAGGGCATAACTGGCGACGGCCAGGCCAACCGCGCCCAGCGCAAGGGTGTAGAGACGAAGCGAAATCATGGGCAAAGCGAAACCTAAACCTTTCAATCTGCTTTCAGCATAAGCCGTCACCTCTGGAACCGCCAAGGGCACTAAGGTGCGCAACAATGTACCTGAACTGTGGGAAAAGTTTCGCGTTTGGTGGTAGGCGAATCGTGGTGGAACGCATCATGACCACAGGCGTCTACGGACGCCAGCAGGCTGCATGACGCGCGCACAAACCCATGCCATAATGATCGCCAAGATGGAAAGGTCCTTCGCTGCCTGTGTCAAATCGTCGTCCGCTATTTTGCTGGTAGTTGTTTTGTTTCATTTTGCTCTGCTCGGCCAAACATTACCGTCCAGCGATCTGCGCAAGACTTTTTGCGTTCGCGGAACGGTTACGGATCCGGCGGGGGCAGTTATCCCCAGAGCGAAGATTGCATTTCGAAGCAAGAAGATCAGCCGGACCATCGACGCAGATGCGATGGGCACCTACGAACTGGATCTTCCGCTCGGCAATTATGAGATGGAGGTAACGTCACCGCTTATACGTGGCTTCTCGCGCTATCGAAGGCCGCTATTTCGTGTGACATCGCAAGCGATTCTTGTCCTGAATGTCACGCTGCCGATGACTGAGTTCTGCGACCCAGTCGTAGTCAACATGAAGAGCCCTTGTGGAGGCGAGGACCGCTTTCCAGTTCCTGCGGCAGATGGAACCCCGTTCGAAGTGTATGTTCGTTACACAGGAACCAGTGCGGACGGTCGCTCGTATGCTAGCCGGAAGATTTCGGACTACAAGGTTCCGGTCCTTGTGGAGTACAACCTCTTTACGCTCCGGGCTGATCGCGTGACCTACGACCCAAAGCTCAACACAATTCAAGCGGACGGCAACGTGGTTGTCGATGACGACCAAGGTGCAGCACAGCACTGGAATTCGGCGACTTTCAAGATGGGGAACGGCCGAGCTATCCGCATTCCGTAAGGCGGCGTTTCAGAACTAGGCTCTACGCTCTCCGCCGATAGTAGATGTTGAATTCGAATCCGGGATTCGGCGGGAATATTTCGGCGATCTTGCGCAACCGCTCGGCCATTGGAGCGGGCGACAGCAGCGGATAGTCGCGCTCCCTCAGGTCGTAGTAATCGACATCGAGGAAGAGCGAGAGCAGGTAGATGGAAATCGCATCCGCGAAGCTGGAGGTTAGATAGTCGTTCTTGTATTTTTCCGCATCCGGACCGTGGGCGGTGGCAAACTTGCGCGCCTCCCAGGCGTCGAGTGAGGTTTCGCCGCGCACCCCGGACTCCACTTGCTGCCAGGCCAGGTCGGCGAAGCTCTGCGCTACTCCGGCGCGTTCGACCAGCGCGTGCCCTACGTTGATGTAGAACTCGAACGCCACCGAAAATTTGTCTTCCATCAAGCGAGTGGAGATGAAGACGCACTGCGCGTCGCCGAGATTCAGGTTGCGATGGCACACCGCGTTGTCGCTGAGGGCAACGTCGTAGCGGTCGGCTATGACGGTCTCATCGCCCTGGGTGACCGTGAGCGGCACGAAGTAGTACGCCTTGCGGCTGAGCGCGGCGGCGATCGGCACGGGCACGGCGGCAGTCATGCGGTCGAGATCGTTGTCGGCAATCGCAATCTCGCCCGAGCGGGCATAGCAGATGCCATTTGGAGCCTGTGAAACCGGGCTGTTTTGCACGATCTCCGCGGGGCTGCGGACGATCGCGGAGGCGGCTTGCGACATGACGGTATTGTAGCGTATGTGCGAGCAGCGGCTTCAAGGCTAATGTCCGAATGCTCTTCTTTGAAACTTGAAACTCTGAAACCTCGAAACCTGGCTCCGTCCGATGGTGTAGCCTAGAAGCATGGGCAAAACTGGTTCGAACGGGCTGCGCTGGATTGGAGTTCCGGTGCGTGCATTCGCGATGACGTTCCTGTTCACCCTGCTGTCGTTCGCGGTTGCGCTTCTGTTGAGCATCCTGGGAACGATGGTGTACTCGCAAGTGAAGCACGTCGCGCCCAACCTGACGTTCGCCTACCGGCATATCGCGTTTCCGTTTGCGATCACCGTGGGTGCGATCGTGCTGGTGCTGTCGCTCGGGATGGAAATTCGGAACTACCGGCAGCGCAAGGCGCTGGAAGGGATCGAACGGGCGAGTTGAGGATGAGCGAGCCGATGAGCGAGCTAAAGACGATCGCACCGCGGATTGCCATTCCCGTGCCGCATTCGGTGGATTGCGAGAACGACCGCGAGTACGTCGAGCGGGCCCTGCCGCAGTATGAAGAAGCCGTGCGCGGGGCCGGTGGAGAGCCCGTGCGCATCGAACTGGATCGGACCGCGGCTGAGGTGAGGAAGCAGATCGAGCGCTGCGACGCGGTTCTGTTGCCGGGCAGCAAGGCCGACCTCGATCCGCAAAAGTACGGCGCCCATCGCCACGAGAAGACAGCGCCCGCCGACTCCAAGCGAGACAGGGTGGACGACCTGCTGCTGCGCGATGCCTACCACCTGCGCAAGCCGGTGCTGGGCATCTGTTACGGACTGCAATCGTTGAATGTGTATCGGTCGGGATCGCTCGTGCAGCACATCGAGTCGGCGAACATCCATTCGAAGATCAACCACAGCGCGGGACGGGCAGTAGCGAACGCGCACACGGTCGAGATCGAGCCCGAGTCGCGGCTGGCGGAGATTGTGGGCGCTGCGGTTGGCGCGGCGAAGACGATGGCGGTCAATTCTTCGCATCACCAGGCGGCGGACCGAGCGGGCGATGGATTGCGCGTGGTGGCGCGTTCGGCGGAAGACGGAATCGTCGAAGCCCTGGAAGGAACCGCTCCCGGACATTTTGTGCTGGCCGTGCAGTGGCATCCGGAGCGGAGTGTGAACGATGGGCCGGAGCTGGCAGAATCCGCGCGTGCAATTTTCCGCGCCTTTATTGTGGCGGCGCGGGCCAAGCGGACGGAGTTGGAGCAACACCTAACAAAATTGTCATCCTGAGCGAAGCGAAGGACCTGCTGCCTTGTCGGTGCCAGAGACAGCAGGTCCTTCGCTTCGCTCAGGATGACAATTTATAAATATTGCATTAGAGGTTCTGCAATCCAATTGTGGTCATGAGGTCATCCAAGTCGTTAGGATTGTTTCCTCCCGACTCAGCGCGATTCAGCAGCACCACGGCGTTCGCAATCGCGGCATTTTCGGTGCCCATGCCTTCCGGCGTTTTTGCTTTGATCCCTACGCAGTCCGCCGCAATTCCGCATAACTCGGCAACGTGTTTGCGAATGGCGTCGGCGTGCGGACCGATTTTGGGAGTGGACAGGATCAGAGTGGAATCCAGGTTCACGAGTTCGTAGCCCGCGGTTTTGACGCGCTGCAACGCCTCGCACAGAAATACGGCGGAGTCGGCGTTTTTCCATTGCGCATCGGAGGGCGGAAACAGCGCTCCAATGTCGGGGCCGGCGATGGCGCCGAGCAGCGCGTCGGTGATGGCGTGCAGCAGGACGTCGCCATCGGAATGGCCTCCGAGGCCTTGATCGTGCGCCAGAGTCACGCCTCCGATTTTTAGCGGAATGCCGGGCTTGAATTCGTGCGAGTCCCAACCGTAGCCGATGCGCATTTCAGGTTTCAAAGCGGATCCCTGTCAGCCCCTAATGGGGCGGGAGAATTGGCGAACTTTACGATATCGCTAAAGCGATGCACGGATACGAAACTCGAATACCCTGATACCCTAATTCGAGTAAGTTCTATTTATACCTGCCGCGGTCAACTGTCAATTTCCCGCTAAGTGAAAGTTTGCCTGCCTGCATGGGCAGGGTGTGCGCGGAACTCTTTACCTAACGGACGAGGCGGAAAGTAGTTTGTTTATTTCCGCCTCGGACGCGAGAAAGACTCTAAGGTGTGGTCGTGAGCATCAGAATCGGAGCCTTGCAAGCGCCCCCTGTCATGTGGAAGAGGTACATGGCGGCACTGAGATAGCGCGCCGCCGGTCCCGCCGGGACCGCGGTTGCGAGGGTTTCTGAACCACCCAACGTAACCTCTCTGAAGGCTGCCGGCGCCTGAAGAGAGACTGCCGCGATCCGGTCCGGCCGAATTCCCTGGCCTGCTTCCGCTTTGTTCGAGTGAGCCAGTTGCGGATCGGTCTGGTGGCAATCTGCCGAGTCATTCGGAAAATCCACGAACAAAGTCAATCCCAGGAACTTTACCGTGTCGCGGAAAGCCTCGCGGGAGTGCGTACTGCACTTGTCCCTCGGATCATCCATTTGAGCCGGCTCGATGGCAAAGCGAATGGTTGGGGTGTCGAGCTGGAGAAGCAGCGGGTTGAAGGTGCCGGTGGTGGGAGTGCCCGCCAACGAGAAACCGTTCAGAGTACTAACGCTGTAACGGAACGACACCTGGGTGGCGTAGTTCTGCTCGGTCGTAGCTTCGGGAACGTACTTAGCGCCGACGCGACTGCGGAATCTTCGGGCGGCCACGTACGCTTCGGGCTTGGGCAGACGAATCACATAGCGGCCCGACTTGTCATCGAGCGCATGTTGCAAGCTCTTGGCGTCGATTTTGGCCTGGGCGAAGCTGGGATCGAGCGCCCCGGAAAAGGCGGTTCCATGGGCCGGGACAGAAAGATCGTAAGTTCCCGCGGCCAGCGTCGAGTCATTGGAGGCGGCCACGTAGAGATCGCGGTGAAGTTTCGTCTTCGGCGCGAGAGCCAGGACGGTGTTGGGGTCTTTGGGATCGTCCACGATGGCCCACGGACCTTCGAAGACCACGAAAACTTTCTCGGAGCTGGCAGCTTTGGACTCAGCCGCTGGAGCCGGTTGCTGGGTTTGTTGACAGGCGATGAGGAAGAGCGTGGCCAGCACAGCACTGGCCAGCGCAACCATGGGGGTGGCGAAGTAGCGTTTGGTTCGCATCGGGGTCTCCTGGGTTGGAAATGGATTCGTAAAATGCCCTTCCGCTCGGAAGGCGCGTTCCTCATCGGAGAAGCCGTGCCTCTATCCAAAACGGATTTATGAAACCAGCTTAGAAATTAGGGTCGTCCGTACGCTGAAAAAGCCGACCAGTAGTAAGGGTGCGCGGTGCGCGGGTTGGCCAGCATTTTCAGCGCGGTCTGGCGGAGTGCGCCGGAAACGGGCTGGCCA
>CAVYEP010000012.1:0-89655 GCA_963767605.1 uncultured Acidobacteriaceae bacterium
CACCCGAAAACGTTGTTGTTGATAAATCGCCCTTGCATCAACAATCCGTGCCGCGAGTGGAATTGCCTGACTCCAACCGTGATCGCCTCCGACTGTGCGCGCGGCCCGGTTTTCGCCCCTCCGATTCGCGCCCCTCAGGAATATAATGTAGCGATTTCGCAGGCTGGGTTTCAGCCCGCATGGGAGGCCCATTGCGCCTGTCGCTTGATACTCGCGAGGTTGGACGCGTGACCATCGTGCGCTGCAACGGACGGATTGTTGCCGGCACCGAGAGCGAATCTCTGCGCGCGCACGTTGCCTGGTTGTTGCGCGACCGCCGCTCCATCGTTCTGCACCTGGGCGAAGTCGGATTCATTGACAGCAGCGGCCTCGGCACCATGGTCCGCGCCCTTACCAGCACCCGCCAGGCGCACGGAGACCTGAAGCTCTGCAACGTGCCGGAATTTGTGCGCAAAGTTCTGGAAATGTCGCGCCTGACGGCAGTGTTCGACTCGCACGAATCGGAGGAGAAGGCGGTGGCCGCCTTTTACCGCCCCGAAGCCCGCTCCGAAACACCGCTGCCCACCGGCCGCAGTATTCTGTGCCTCGACTCCAACGCCGACGTGCTCGCCTACTTGCGCGAACTGCTGCGCCGCGCCGGATACGACGTCCAGTCGAGCAGCCGCGTGAGCGACGCTTTGCTCCTGATGCGGGTTGCGCATTTTGATCTCTTGCTGGCGGGCCCCGGCATGACCGCCTCCCCGGCTTCGCCGACAGCCTTCCAGGCCGCGTGCGCCAGACTCCCGGTGATTGAACTCGGCAGCGAATTTTCCACCAGCCATGCCGGTGAGGCCGGCGCTGGATTGCTGGAAACGATCGAGGCTCGGCTCCAAGCTTGAATTCCCCGTCACTCTCTGCAACCTGAGCGCGTTCGGATCATCTGATGTAGTTGAGTTTGGCGCCAGGTGTCCGGAAAATGCTACCTTTGGGAGCCCGCGACCATCCCCGCGCGGGCTTCGGCGAGAGTGAGAACGTATGCGGATCGCACGAATACGCCGGTGTGTCGAAAGATGTCGGGAGAACTGCCGATGAAGTCGCAGTGTTTGCCGTTCCAGCAGATTCCGCACACCACACACCTCTTCCTTGATTATCTTTCCTACGCTCCTTCCGTTCGCGACTTTTATCCACGCTCACCGGGTTTTTCCGAATGGCTGAAGGACGAAGCCCAGCGCGTGGCTTACGACGCGTCGCGTCGCGCCAAGGTCAGTGAGATTCTCGAGCGGCAGAACCGCACGTGGGGCGCCTCTCCGAAAACACTGGCCAACATCGAACGGCTTAAGCAAGGAGCCCTCGCGGCGGTTACGGGACAGCAAGTCGGCCTCTTTGGCGGACCACTGTTTTCGATCTTCAAAGCGTTGACGGCGGTCAAACTGGCGGAACAGGCTACGGCGGCGGGAGTCGACTGCGTCCCGATCTTCTGGCTCGCGACCGAAGACCACGATTTAGCCGAGGTCAACCATGTGGCGCTGGTTTCCGAGCAGGGCGTTTCTGAACTTTTCGCTGCGGAAAGCCACGCGTTGGAAAGTGCGGTAACGGATGCGCCCGTGGGGACCGTCAAGTTCGGCCCGGAGATCGAGCCGGTGGTCGAGCGCGCTGCCGCGCTGCTCGGGGATTCCGAGGTCACGAAGTGGCTGCGCCAAGCGTATCGTCCGGGTGAAACTCTGGGCAGTGCTTTTGCCTTGCTCTTTGCGCCGCTGTTTGCGGATTGGGGAGTCATCCTGCTCGATCCGGCGGATAAGGACTTCCATGATGTCGCAAAACCTTTGTTCCGCGCGGCAATCGAACGCGCTTCCGAACTCGACGAAGCACTGCTGGCGCGGGGCAAAGCACTTGAGGCGGCGGGATATCACCAGCAGGTGAAGGTGACTTCGGCGACCACGCTGCTTTTTGAAGTGAAGGACGGAGCGCGCACGGTGGTGCGGCGCCGAAATAATGGTACCAATGGCGGCAACGGTGCTGAGTACGCCGTTGGTGAGGAGCGGATCTCTCACAGAGAGCTGCTCGACCGTATTGAAAAGGCGCCGGAGAAGTTCAACCCGAATGTGTTGCTTCGTCCCGTGGTGCAGGACTACCTGCTGCCGACGCTCGTTTACACCGGCGGAGCGGCCGAAGTCGCATACTTCGCGCAGGTTGCCGTGGTCTACGAGAAACTGCTGGGACGCGTGACGCCGATTCTGCCGCGGTTTTCGGCGACGCTGGTCGAAGCCAAGCCCGAGCGCATTCTGACGCGCTACCAACTGGGACTGCCCGATTTGTTCCACGGCCCGGAAAAAGTTCGAGAAGCGATTGCCGCCCGTTCGCTGCCCTCCGACTTGCAGACACGCTTTTCGGAAGCCTACGCAAGCGTTGAGCAGTCAATGACCGCGCTTCGTGAATCGATTGGCAGATTGGATTCAACCCTCGTCGATACGGCTCAGAGCAGCCAGGAGAGTATGGCGCATCAGATCAACCGGCTGCAAGCACGGGTATCGCGGGCGGAAGGGCTGCGGAATGAAGTCATCACGCGGCACGCGGATGCCCTGAGTCACGCCCTATTTCCACACAAGGCGCTGCAGGAGCGCGAAGTCGCAGGCGTGAGCTTTGTAGCGCGATACGGTCCGGAACTGCTCGCGAATCTCTATCAGACGATCCATCCCGATTGCCACGATCACCAGGTGATTGAGGTGTAGCGATACGGACGGCTTTCCCCCGTGCCTCCCTGTGTACCCCGTGGTAAAGATTCTATGTTGAACCACGGAGAGCACAGGGGTTCAAAGGGAAGCACGCCCGCCAGGTGTGGCAGTCGTTTGCGGTACCAATTCCACTTACTTAGACTCGCCGAGAGCCACATAAGTGCCCAACCCAATCATGACCGCGCCGGTCAGTGTGCGCTGGCGCCGGCGGAAGCGCGCCGACCCGCGAATGCGCTGGCCGAGCGGTCCGGCAAGCAAGGTCACGACAATATCGGCCGAAGTGTTGAGCGTAACCGAGAGCGTTCCCAAAAGAACAAACTGCAGAAAGACGTGTCCGCTCGCCCGATTCACGAACTGGGGAATGAAAGAAAGAAAAAACAGCGCCGTCTTCGGATTCAGCACCTCGGTCATAACGCCTTGCCAGAACGGGTTTCTTCCACGCGGCAGCTCGGCGACCGAAACGCCCCCATCCTTTCGGGCGTCGAGAATCATGCGAATCCCGAGAAAGCAAAGATAGCCTGCGCCGAAATACTTCACCGTGGCAAAGGCCACGGCGGACTTCGCGAGAATGATGGAGATGCCGGCAGCCGCCGCGAACACGTGGACCATGCCACCGAAGAATGTTCCGAGTGCGGAAAGCAGCCCTTCACGGCGTCCACCGCCGAGCGCGCGTGCCAGCACGTAAAGCATTCCCGGGCCGGGGGCGATGGCCAGCAGAATTGCCGCGCTCAAGAAAATAACGAAGCGGGCAGAGTCGAACACGGTCTGATGGAGCATGGTCGGAGTCTCCTTCGCGATCCTTCGGTGTCTTTAAATACTCGCTTCTTCCAGCGCCATCTGCAACTCAACCAGATCTTCCACTCGCGGCACTCCTTTGTCGCGGTAGGCGCCAGGAACATCCATCAACACCGCCAACATGCCGGCGCCGGTTGCGCCCAGGTAATCCACCGAATAAACGTCGCCGACGTAGAGGCTCTCTTCGGGCGCGGCATTCATGCTCCTCAGGGCTTGGCGGAAGATTTCCGGGTGCGGCTTCTCGTATCCAACTAACCCGGAGTCGGTGATGGTGCGAAAGCACTCAGCAATACCGCACTTGCGCAGCACATCTTCGATTCTTCCATCGGCGTTGGAGATGACCGCGATCTGGTACCGCTTGCCGATTTCACGCAAGCGCTCGGCAGTGCCCGGGCGAATCTGGTCCCAGTTGCCGGAATTGCGGACGCCGGTGACGAGCTCGTCGCGGATGGAGTCGGCGTTATTCTGAAGTCCAATTTCGGAAAGTAACTGAGAGTAGAACATCCACCAGAAGCTGTGGTCGGCCGCGCCGTCCGCGACCATCATGCCGTCGAAACGATTCTTGGTCCGGCATTCCAGATCGCGCAGGTGTTCGCCATCGGGCGTGAACCCGCGTTCGGCGAGAGGCGCGTGAATCCGCTCGCGATTGGGAAACAGCAGGGTGTTGCCCACGTCGAAGAAGATGACTTTGACTTTCGCGTTCATGGAGAGTGCCGTTCCCCCATTATCAGCCTTGTTGCGGGCGATTCCGCACGGTAAACCTAGCCGGATGAATTAAACTGAAAAAATTGCCGATGGAGTAGGTGGAACCGGAAATCATGGCGCAACTGCGAGTGGTCGTTCTGTGGCACCAGCACCAGCCGTTCTACAAAGACCTGGTGACGGGACAGTACCGCCTGCCCTGGACTCGCCTCCATGCTCTGAAAGATTACTACGGGATGGTGAAGCTGCTGGACGAGTTTCCACAAGTCCATCAGACGTTCAATCTGGTGCCCTCGCTGATTGCCCAGATTCAAGACTATGCTTCGGGGGAGGCGCAGGACCCTTTTCTGCAAGTCGCGGCGAAGCCCGCGAAAGACCTGACCTGGGAAGAGCGGCAGTTTGCGCTGCAATATTTGTTTCAGGCGAACCCGGTGAATGTGATCGGGCGCTATCCGCGGTACCGCGAGTTGTGGGAGAGATTTCACCTGGCGGGTGGGTCGCCCGAGCGCGCGGAAAAATATTTCCAGGCGCAGGATTTCACCGATTTGCAGGTACTTTCGCAGATTGGATGGTTCGACGAGTATTTTCTGGCGGAGAAAGACGTTGCGGAACTGGTCCGCAAAGGCCGGAACTATACGCTCGAAGACCAGCGGTTTGTGATTGCGCGACAGCGCGACCTGCTCGGCCGGGTTCTGCCCGTGCATGCGGAGGCGGCCAAAAAAGGCCAGATCGAGATTTCGACCTCGCCTTTTTATCATCCCATTCTGCCGCTGGTTTGCGACACGCAGATGGGAGCTGTGTCTTCGCCAGGGCTGCCATTGCCGCAGAATCGCTATCGCCATCCCGAAGATGCTCGCGAGCAATTGCAGTGCGGACTGGATCTGCACGAAAAAGTGTTTGGGATGAGGCCGCGCGGGGTGTGGCCATCGGAGGGCAGCGTTTCCGAGGAGACGTTGGCGATCGCGCACCAACTGGGAGTGCAGTGGATGGCGACCGACGAAGGCGTGCTGATACGGAGCCTCGGGGTAAGTTTTTCACGTGATGGTGATGGCCACTTGAATTCGGAATCGGCACAGCGGCTGTACACAATTTATCGTTATCAGAATGGCGATACGCGGATGAATCTGCTTTTCCGCGATCACGCGCTCTCCGACTTGATCGGATTTGTGTATTCGGGAATGCCGCCGCGAGAGGCGGCGAATAATCTCATCCATAAGATTAAGGAAGCATCGCAACCGGTGGTGACAAAGGGACAAGATGCCGTAGTCTCGATCATTCTGGACGGCGAGAATGCTTGGGAATACTATCCGCAGTCAGGGCGGGAATTCTTGCGCAGATTCTATGAGGGCTTGCAGAGCGATCCGGAGATCGAAGCGGTGACGGTAAGCGAGGCGATTGCCCGCCACAAGAACGTCAGTGCTTTGAAGTCGCTGGTGCCGGGGTCGTGGATCGGCGCGAACTTCAACGTTTGGATTGGCGCGCCGGAAGATAACAAAGCCTGGGACTACCTGTATCACGCGCGCAACTTCTATACGCAGAGGTCACCGGACGCGACCGAGAAACAACGCAAGCTGGCGCTCGAAGAGATCTTGATTGCCGAGGGCAGCGACTGGAACTGGTGGTACGGACCGGAGCACCACACCGCGAACGATCGCGACTTTGACGAACTCTACCGCAAACATCTGTCGAATGTTTACCAGGCGCTGGGTGGGACTCCGCCGGATTATCTGGCGCAGCCGATCAGCGGAGGAGTGGCGCGGCCAACGTTTGTGCCGCAGAGCGCCTATATCCATCCCAGAGTCTCCGGCGACGTGGTGCGCTACTTCGAATGGCTGGGGGCGGCGTGTTATACGGCGGACCAGCGCTCGGGCGCCATGCACGGCAAACAGTTTCTGACCGATGCAGTGTTTGCCGGGATCGACGAGGAGTATGTCTACGGCCGGTTGGATTTCGTGGGCAAAGTTCCGGAAGGCGCATTCGAAGTGGTGGTGAATCTGGAGTCGTGGGCCAACCATGCCGCCAAACCCCGGCGCGAACTGCGGTTGGATGCGGCCGTGGATGGGGGCCGCTTGCAGTCATGGAAAGTAACGGAAGGGGCCGGCAAGGCGGTCGCCGATTCGACCGATGCAAGAGACCTGGCGCGGGTGGCGCTGGTACGCAATTTTGAGTTTCGCCTGCCGCTCACCTGGCTGCTCGCCGCTCCGCTCGGGATTGACAAAGTGCGCGGACCAAAAAGCTCGGATGTGCTGACCACCCGGCTGCGCCTGCGCTTCAGTTTGTGGCAGAACCATCTGCCGGTCGATGCATTGCCGCTGGAAGGATGGATCGAACTGGAGTTGCTGACCGAAGAAGATTTGCTGGCCGTGAGCGGGTGAGGGTAGAGACAAGTTTCAAGGTTTCAAGACTTGTAGAACCTCATCGAGCGGCGCGCGATCGAGTTGGTTCGCGCCGCGATAGATGTAGCGCACCAAGCCGCCGCCATCATGGTCGCGACCAATGACGAGCGTAGCCGGGTGCGCGATGTTGATGGCGTCGGTGCCGAGCGCGTGATGGAGCCCGTAGGCTTTGGTCACGGCGCGATCCTCATCGAGCAGAAAGACACTGGAGATGGGATGCTTCTCCAGAAATTTTCCCGGCTTCCAGACTCCGTCCCGCTTTTCGGCGGCGATGAAGGCCAACTGCGCTCCCGCTGCTTCAATTTCTGGTTTCCGCGACTCGAACTGAGTCATGCGCTTCACGCAGTTCGGTCACCAGGTGCCGCGCAGAAACTCAAGAATCAGCGCGCCCTGCGCGAGCAGGCCGCCGAGAGTGAATGTGCCCTCACGATTGGCCGCGGTCAGAGAAAAGTCCGGGGCGCGCGAGCCGATTTCCAGAGTTTCTGTGCGGTTCTTCATGTTGAGTTCGACTTTAAGCGAGGTGGAAATCCGGAACAATAACGGATGGGGTACGGGCGATGGTCCGGGGACGAATCGGATTGGGCAGTGCCCCAGCGCACAAACCGGGTTCTTCCACGTCCGATATAATTTCAGTTCGCAGGCAGGAGACGCGGCAAGCCGCGTCTCTACGATAGCGACGACGTTTCTAAATTCATCTACCAAGAAAAGGACGCACTTATGCCTCTTACCACGATCGCTGAAATCCGCGGACGCCAGGTGCTCGACTCGCGTGGCAATCCAACCGTAGAAGCCGAAGTTTTTCTCGATGGCGGCGCCAGTGCGCGAGCCATTGTGCCCAGTGGCGCGTCCACCGGCCAGCATGAGGCCGTTGAACTGCGCGACGGCGACGAGCAGCGTTACAAGGGGAAGGGAGTGCTCAAGGCCGTCGAGAACGTGAACTGCGAGATTGCCGGCGCGCTCGTCGGCATGGACGCGGCCGACCAGCGCCCGCTCGACGCCGAAATGATCGCGCTCGATGGCACGCCCAACAAGGGACGGCTGGGAGCCAATGCCATCCTCGCGGTTTCGATGGCGGCGGCCCGCGCCTCGGCCCGAGCGTTTGAGCTCCCGCTCTACCGCTATCTCGGCGGCGCCGGCGCGAACACGATTGCCGGTGCCGATGATGAACATCCTGAACGGCGGCGCGCACGCCGATAACAATGTCGATTTCCAGGAGTTCATGGTGATGCCGGTGGGAGCGCCGTCGTTTTCCGAGGCGCTGCGCTGGGGCGTCGAGGTCTTCCACACCCTCAAGGGCGTGCTGAAGAAGCGCGGATACAACACGGCGGTCGGCGACGAGGGCGGCTTTGCTCCGTCGGTGAAGTCGAACGTCGAGGCCATTGAAGTGGTGCTGGAGGCGATTCAGCAGGCGGGCTACAAGCCGGGCGAGCAGATCGCAATTGCGCTCGATCCCGCGGCCAGCGAGTTCTATCAGGACGGGAAGTATGTCTTCAAGAAATCGGACAAGTCGACGAAGAGCTCCGAAGAGATGGTTCGCTACTATGCAAAATGGGTGAAGGACTATCCCATCGTGTCGCTCGAAGACGGCCTCGCCGAAGACGACTGGGACGGCTGGGTGCTGCTGACCAAGGAACTCGGCGGAAAGATTCAGCTCGTCGGCGACGACATCTTCGTGACCAACATCGAGATCGTCTGCAGCAGGGAATCGAGAAGGGAATCGCCAATTCGATCCTGATCAAGCTGAACCAGATCGGCACGGTCAGCGAAACGCTCGACGCGATCGAGCCTGGCGCGGCGCAATGGATACACCTCGGTGATCTCGCATCGGTCGGGCGAAACCGAAGACACGTTCATCGCCGACTTTGCGGTGGCGACGGGAGCGGGACAGATCAAGACCGGCTCGGCCTCGCGGACGGACCGAATCGCCAAGTACAACCAGTTGCTGCGGATTGAAGAAGAGTTGGGCGGGGCGTCGCGGTTCTTGGGGGTGAAGGCGCTGAACTACAAGGGAAGCGTCTAATGTGCAAGTTTTTCAAAAGGTTATTTGCGGTGAAATCTGACGTTGATTTACAAGAGATGCGTTTAATAGATAATACTTTCGAGAACTTATTTTCGGGGCCGGATCGGGATTCAGCAATGATCTGGCGGTACATGGACCTTCCCACATTTGTGAGCATGCTGCAAAGTAAAATGCTCATGTTCAGTAGCGCCGACTCATACAGGAAGAAGAAAGGAGACCCCTTAAGAAAGAAGACCCATTCGAGGGGGCGATACCTGAAGCATGGATCAAATGGGAGGCGGAAGAAACAGAATTACTCAAGGAAGATAACGCTCCACCCTATCTCAGCCCCGTTAATGCGACGCGGGCGGCATTGAAAAAAGAGGGGCCGTGGATATTCGTGAATTGCTGGCACAATAGCGAATACGAGTCTATAGCCATGTGGAAACTCTATGCCGAGCACGTCGGTTCCTTGTGTATTCAATCGACATACGGTCGCCTTAAGAAGTGTCTGTTTAAAGGGCATCCGCCAGGTCCACTGCCACATCGGCAAGGTCGAATACTTAGACCATAGAAACGGCTCGTTTGCTCCGGGAAGCATATTTACGCCATACATGTACAAGCGGCATGCATTCAGCCATGAACGCGAACTCCGCGCCGTCTGGTTCGATCGGGAATTAGCAGGGAAGGTGAACGGCCCATCCCCGCCTCCCATTCATCAGGAGCCGGTTGATCTACACGACCTCATCGAGAAGGTTATTGTGCGCCCCGGGACCGCTGATTGGGCCCGAAACATCGTCAAGGACATCACTCTGAAATACGGGCTTAATGTAAAGGTGGATCCCTCAGAGATCGATTCGGAGCCGCGATTACCTTGACTAAGTCCATGACTAAGCTATAATGAGTACATGGAAGTCAATATCCACGAGGCCAAAACCCACCTCTCCCGCCTGTTGGAGCGGGTCGCCATGGGCGAAGAGGTCATCATCGCCAAGGCTGGAACGCCCGTGGCCAAGCTGGTTCCAATTAAGCAGACAAATCGCGGGTTCAAGTTTGGATCGGCGAAGGGAAAGATTGTACATTGCCCGATGACTTCAACGATCCTCTTCCAAAAGAGATCGAAGACCTTTTCTGGTAATGAAAGTCCTACTCGATACCCACACTTTTCTTTGGGCGGTCATAGACGAGAAGAAACTGTCTCTCGAGAGTGCGAAGTCTAATGGCCTCATCCGAGTTGTGGTGGAGCGTCGTGAGTCTGTGGGAAGCGATTCAAAAGGCGCAGATAGGAAAGCTCTCGCTTGCCACGTGCCAGCGGGTCCCTTCCTGACTGGCAGAACTTAGCTTCAACCATGTTCGATTGTTGCCGGTCAATCTAAACCACGTGCTTGCAGGGTCGAATCCCTGCCGCTGCATCATCGTGACCCGTTCGACCGCCTGCTGATCGCGCAGAGCATCGAAGAGGGATGGCCAATCGTCACCGCCGACCCGTTGTTTGCACGCTATCCAGTCGATGTGATCTGGTAATTCGGTAAAGCTGTTTCCTGAGAGCCGACAGCTAAAACCCCATCGTGTCGTCCGCCGAAGGCCCATAGGTCGCGGGCACCGGCTTCTCATTCAGCCGCAGATACACGCCGAGTTGGGCGCGGTGGTGCACCAGGTGGTTCAGAAACATCTGCCGATAAGCCAGAAAGCGCGATCCGTTGAAGATGGGCTTGCCCTGAAAGCTCAGCTTCCAGTTCTGGGTCCAGGCGTCATCGGGAGTGTTCTTGAGCGCGGCGCGAGCTTTGGCTGCGCCTTCATCGAAGGCCTTGACCAGTTGGGCTGCGGACTCGAAGGGCACGGGCTGGATGCTGCCCTTGGAGAAATCCAGCTCGGGAGTGGTCAGCACGGTGAGACCGAAGCCGGCCAGCTGCGCCACGTGCGGCGCAAGCTTGCCCAGCGGCATGGATTTGGGATGAGGCGCGAAATCTTTCTTGTCTTCCGGAACGCGCTCCAGCATCGTGCGCGTCTTTTTCATTTCTTCGTCGAATTCGGCAGCAAGAGTTCACTGATAGGCATGTTTTTCCTCGTGGATCGTTTCTGTAAATAGTATAAGATGTGAGGCCGCTGGAAGCGATTCAGTACTATCTGTGTCGATTTGAAAAGCTGGCGTGCTGTCCTATAGATTCTTCTTTAATGCGTTTTCTCCGTGTCTCCGTGCCTCCGTGGTGGATTTTTCTCGGAAGCGAAAAGCCAACAGCTAAAAGCCAGGAGCTAGGAGCTGATCTTATGTCCCGTCCCAAACCTCTCGTTCTCATCATCCTCGACGGCTGGGGATACCGCGCCGAAACCAAGGCCAACGCCATCGCGCTGGCCCGCAAGCCGACCTACGACCGCCTGCTGCGCGAGTATCCCAACACGCTGATTCACACCAGCGGCCCGTTCGTCGGGCTGCCCGACGGCCAGATGGGCAACAGCGAGGTCGGCCACCTCAATATCGGCGCCGGGCGCATCGTGCACATGGACATCACGCGCATCGAGCTGATGATCCAGAACGGCGAATTCTTCTCGCATCCCGTGCTGGTCGACGCCATGAAGAACGCCCGCACCGGCGGCCGCCGGCTGCATCTGTTCGGTCTGCTCTCCGATGGCGGCGTGCATTCGTGGCAGGCGCATCTGTACGCGCTGCTGAAGATGGCCAAGCAGCAACGGCGTCGACCGCGTCTTCGTCCACGCCTTCATGGATGGCCGCGACACGCTGCCCACCAACGGCGCCGGCTATCTCGAACAACTGCAGCAGAAGATGCGCGAGTACAACTCCGGCAAGATCGCCACCGTCAACGGCCGCTACTACGCCATGGACCGCGACCGCCGCTGGGAGCGCATCGCCAAGGCCTACAACGCCATGGTCTACGGCAACGGCGAAGGCGGCAAGTACGTCGACGCCGTGCAGGGCGTGAAAGAGTCCTACAACAAAGGCGTGACCGACGAATTCGTCGTGCCGTTCGTCTGCGTGGACAATCGCGGCGAGCCGCTGGCCACGATTCGCGACGACGATTCCTGCATCTGCTTCAATTTCCGCGCCGACCGCGTGCGCCAGATCACCCGCGCCCTCTCCCGCAACAGCGGCCTGAACGAAAAGGGCGGCCGCGATCTGCCGGGCGCTGACGATCTCGACGCGACCATTCCGCGCGACCGCGTGCCCAAGAACCTGCACTACGTCTGCATGACGCGGTACGACAAGAATTTCAGCCTGCCGGTCGTGATTCCGCCGGAGTCGATGGACAACATTCTGGCCAACGTCATGGGCGGGCTGAACATGCGCAACCTGCGCGTGGCCGAGACCGAGAAGTACGCGCACGTCACTTATTTCTTCAACGGCGGCGTGGAGCAGCCATTTCCTGGCGAAGATCGGGTGCTGGTGCCGTCGCCGAAGGTCGCCACCTACGATCTGAAGCCGGAGATGAGCGCCGCGGGCATTGCCGAGGCGGTCGTCAAAGCCGTGAACGACGGCACCTTCGACGTCATCATCGTGAATTTCGCCAACGCCGACATGGTCGGCCACTCCGGCAAGATCGAGCCCACGGTCAAGGCGGTCGAAACCGTGGATGCCTGCCTGGGCGACATCGAGAAAGCGGTGCGCGCCAAGGGCGGAGCCATGCTGATCACCGCCGACCACGGCAACGCCGAGATGATGATCGATCCCGCAACCGGCGGCCCGCACACCGCGCACACCACGAATCCCGTGCCGTTCATCGTGATCGCGGAAGAAGCAAGCAATTCACGCTCAAGCCGAACGGCTCGCTGCGCGACATTTCGCCGACGATCCTCGGCATGCTGGGCATCACCGAGCCGAAGGAGATGACAGGCAGCGGACCTGCGGGTCAAGAAGATCGGGCCATCGGGTGATCGGGTCACCGGGCCATCGAGAATCAGAACATTTGGGTGGACATCCGCGCAGTTGACTTCAGATGACCCGATCACCCGATCGCCCGATGCCAAGACTCCTGATCTGCGTCCATCATCCATTTGACCAGTGGAATGCTCCGGATTGGTTTTCGGAGCGCTGCAGAGGGAATTTCCGCAAGTCAACGTCGTTCATCTGCCAGACTACAAACGCATGGACGCGGAAATCGTCGATGCGGAAATCGTCATCGCTTGGTCGCTTCGGCCCGAGCAGATCACGGCCGCGAAGAAGCTGCGCTGGATTCATTCTCCCGCGGCGGCGGTCCATCAGCTGATGTTTCCGGAACTCGTCAACAGCGACATCATTCTCACCAACGCGCGCGAAGTGCACGGGCCGGTGGTGGCGGAGCACGTGATCGCGCTGATCTTTGCGCTGGCCAAGAAGATTCCGGACTCGGTGCGCTTGCAGCAGAAGCACGTTTGGGGGCAGCAGATCCTGTGGGACGAACTCCCGCGCGTCCGCGAAGTTGCGGGCGCAACCGTGGGCATGGTGGGCCTCGGCAGCATCGGCCGGCCGGTGGTCGAAGAGCGCGAAAGCGCTGGGCATGCGGGTGATCGCGGTGCGCGAGCATCCGGAGAAGGGAAGCGAAGGCGCGGACGCCGTCTTCGGGCCGGCGCAAATCGACGAAGTTTTTCGGCAGGCCGATTACGTCGTGCTGGCCGCGCCGGTCACCGCCAGCACCAAGGCGATTGCCAATGCCGAACGCCTGGCGCTCATGAAGCCGGACGCCTGCCTGATCAACGTCGGTCGCGGCCCGCTGGTCGATGAAGCCGCGCTGGCCGCCGCTTTGCGCGAAAAGAAAATTGGCGGCGCGGCGCTGGATGTTTTTCCGAAGGAACCGCTGGCGGCCGATTCTCCGCTGTGGGACGTGCCGAATCTGCTGATCACTCCGCACACCGCCGCGCTGACCGACAAGTTGTGGGAGCGGCACTACGCGCTGTTTTCCGAGAATCTGCGCCGTTATCTGAAGGGCGAGCCGCTGCTGGCCGTGGTGGACAAGAGAAAGGGATACTGAATCGGACGGTCCAGCTTTGCATGCCAATAGTTCGTGTTACAAAACCTCAGCGATCGTGTTGCGAATTCACGGCTCCTGGAACGCTCGTCAAAACTCGCTATCGCGTATCGATCCCAAACCCCAAGAATCGCATTGACTTCGACCGGCTCATTTCCACGAAATGCCGGACGGAATTTCCAGCTGTGCAGAGCCACCAGAATCTTTGAGGTAGTTTCGGCGGCGCCAGGCTCGAGTACCTTCATATCTTTGAGACTCCGGAGCGGTCGAGGATGCAGGCGAACACCACGTGAGTCGGGACGCATCCATGGGGAAGGTCATTGCGCAGGGCTCAGGTTCGGTCAGGGCTTCCGGTGAGGGTGCGCGACGGAGGGCGTCGGCATACTGCATCACGGCCGTTCCAAGCGACGTCTCGATGTAGATGGAGTAATTGTCGCCTTTCAATGCCGTAGTAATTGAAGACGCCGCCGGAGCTGGAGGTCGCTTCTACGGTGATTCCCGATCCTTTGTGAGCGTTGGTCGAAGAGCGGCCGGGCCCTTGGACGGCGCATCGCCGCCGGGAGCTCCGAAACTGGGCAGGGTGATCGTGGTCGTGCCGCCTTGCACGGATACGCCGGGTACGGCGGGCGTGCCGCTGGTGCCGGATGCCCGCGCCGCCGGGGCCGGGATACGGCGAGATCCCGCCGCGGGCGTTGGGATCGGATCCGCGTCCTGCGCCTTCTTTTCCCGCGCCTGACCCTTCTCCTTGCAATCCGCTGCCGGAGCCGTTGCCTTTGCCGATGCCCGCTCCGCCGCCGCTTCCGCCGAGGCCGCTTTTGGCTGTGCCACTGGGTGACATCGCGAGCGCGCCACCGCCGGTCGGAGTTCGGCAGTCCTGCTTTGGTTCCGGGCTGGCTGGAGATGACGACTCCGTTGCCGGCGGCGTTTCCTCCGGCGTTACTCGGTGGAGCTACGGAAGAACCGAGGTCGAGCGGACCGCCGGCGCCGGTTCCCTTGTTGCCGCGTCCGCTGCCGGAAAGGGCTTTGCCTCCGCCCAGGCCGGGCGGAGGCGGTACGACGTTGGCGGAGCCCAGAAGCGAACCTGCGGAATGACCGGACGTCGCCGCTGCTTCCTCTCTGAGAGCCCGCTCCGCCAATGCTGGCTGGAGGCGGCACAACCTGTGGCGTGAGTCGCGGCCGCGCCGGATCTTGCCAGTGAACCTCCACCGGACGCGCTGGGCGGCGGAGGCACGGGTTTCGCGCGCAAGTCGCCAGTGTTGGAGCTTCCCCAGCTGTTGAGATCGCGGCTGACCTGCGACGGCGGCGGCGCGATGACGGCGGGGGCGGGCAACGTCAGCTTGGACGCGGACGACACATCGCGCTGGGGCGCGGAAACCGGTGGCGCAACTACGTCCGACGGTTTGCGTCATCGGGACGCGGGAACTGGCCAAGTCGCGCTGCGCATCGTCGCGGAGCCGGCGCGATGACGCGTTGGATCGCGAGCGGATGTGCCGCAGTGCGCATCTTGTCTCGCGAGACATTCGGCGCGGGCGGACGAGATCGACGCGACGTGCTCAACGCGGGCGAAGTGCGCGTGCTGGCGTGAGAAACTTCGGGTGCGGGAGGGACGACGTTGGTCGTCAGGGCGTTCGGGTTGCGTCTTGCCGATGCGTTCAACTCCGGCGCGGGCGGCACAACGCTCATCGCGGGCAGAGTTGGCGCGGTGAGAGTGGAGCGCAATCCTTCGGCGGGCGGTGGTCCGGGATTCGCTTTGAAGGCGAGCAGATTGGCGACGGCGGAATCGGAATGGGGCAGGTTGATCTTGGGAGCGTCCACAACTTTCTCGGCGGGCTTGTCGCCGCGCGCCACGCGGATGGTCTGGGTGCGATGGTGGGCTTGCTGACCGCCGGCGCGTCCCGACTTGCCGGCCTCGGCTCCGCCTCGATCTTGGGTTTGCGGCAGTTCGTCGGCGGAGTAGTAGATGACGTCCCATTGCAGACGAGCGGGAGGAGGCAGGATCTGAAGACTGGCATAGCGTTCGGGGAGCACGATGATCGCGATCAGCAGCAGGCACTCCAGCAGCCAGCAGGCGATCATGCCGCGATAGGGGAAGATGCCAATGGGAGCTTCTCCGGCCAAAGCTTTCGGAGGGCGGGCGAGCGCCGGGCGCAAAGCGGACTTGAACTCTTCCCATCGCGACGACCATTCCACCAGCAGGCGCGGCGGCTCGGGCCACTGAGTCGACGACTTCGGGAATGGTGACGACTTCGGACATTGTTTCGACTGCGTTCTTGGCTACGTTATTTCTTGGGGATTCGTACTAGTCTAGTGTGCCAGAAGGTGTCTCTGATTATCGCGGTGACTTCGGTGTTTTTGTGTCTTTTTTTCTCGCGCCATCGGAAAATCGGGCATGGACCCCTCTGGTCGCGGTCTTTCAAAATCAAAGACTTAGCGCTTACGAGACGCCAGGTCTTTGAGGAATAAGGACTTAGATGTAAAGTATTTATAAATCAATGATTTAGGTCGCATTTCAGGTTTGTTTTACGGTTGGCTTCCCGCCAGGTCTTTGAGAAATAAATACTTTAGGTCATGATGGGTTGGCGGCAAGCGCAAGGTGCCCAGGTTCGCGCCCGTTCTTTGGGCGCTAACCTGGGTGACGGCCAACCTGGGCGACGGTACCCATGATCGCGTGCTTTCCCAGATTTACTGCGCAGCGTTTGTGTATTGCCTGGAGGACATGCGCCTCCGGTTCGATCTCTGCGTATATGGGTATGTTGTCATGCCGGAGCACGTTCATCTGCTGTTGAGTGAGCCTGCCGCCTTCGCCCGCGATTGCTCCTCCCAGGTTAGCGCCCAAAGAACGGGCGCGAACCTGGGGCACCTTGCTCGGTGCGTCGCCGTCTGGAAAACCGCGACACGTTGGCACGCGGCTTCCCGTCATGTTGGAAGCAGAGCCCCACTCATTCGCAAAGAACGAAGAACGCGAATGAATGGGGCACCCACTCTTGGCGATCACAGCACGTCAATAGGTGACATCTATCACTGAAATTTCGCGCGAATTGGTGTTGCATTCGTACGCTTCGCCTCTCCGAAGCGCACTTCCCGCCTGTTGAGACGCACCCCCCCTGAGGCGAGAGCTTTGAACGTCGGCCCTTTTAGCAATTCGCTTGTCGATGACGATTCGTGTTTTGGGCCTGGCAGATCGAGGACCAGAACGCTGGTAGCTGCTCGCAGTTGAATGATCGACCTCGGCCATGTTCGTGAAGGAGGTCTTTTATGATGCGCAAGCTCAGTCGTAATTATTCTCTCAGTGTTGTTGCTCCGTTCATCGCAATTCTGACTCTCTTGATCGCGGCCGCCGTGCTGGCGCAAACGTCCGGTGCAGATCGGCCGTCTGGAAAGGCAAACGCCGTGTTGGCCCCGGCGGGAGCCTCCGTGCTCGCGCAGGCGGAGCGCCCGTTATCTCCATGGTCGGATCGTGCTGAGCCTTTTCCTGTGAGCCGCTCGCAGAAAAACACACTTGGCACGCGCCCGATGGGCGGGAACCCGCTCCTTTTCGCGCCAGCGGCGATCTATGACTCGGGTGCGCCGGACACCACTCGGCTGGCTGTCGGGGACCTGAATGGCGACGGCCACCCGGATGTGGTAATGACAATTTGTTCATACCCTTGCTCAGGCTCCAGCAGGGTAGCCGTGCTGCTAGGCAATGGCGACGGAACCTTTCAAGCGCCCGTCACTTACGGCTCAGGCGGGTGGAACCCCTGGTCGGTTGCGATCGGGGACGTGAACGGCGACGGCAAGCCGGATCTGGTCGTGGCCAACTTTGACGGTTCTGTGGGCGTGCTGCTGGGCAACGGCGACGGCACCTTCCGGGCGCCTGTCGTCTACAACTCCGGTGGGACTGGGGCCTTTTGGGTCGCGATCGGCGATGTAAACGACGACGGCCATCCGGACCTGGTCGTGGCCAGCTGGTGCCAGTACGGCAGCAACGACTGCATCAATGGTATCGTGAGCGTGTTGCTGGGCAACGGCGACGGCGTTTTCCGGGCACCCGTCATCTACAGTTCCGGCGGATCTCAAGCCTATTCTGTCGCCATCGCGGACGTGAATGGCGACGGCAAGCCCGATCTGGTCGTGGCCAATAATTGCCAAGGTCTGAATAACTATTACTGCGACAATGGCGGCGCCGTGGGCGTGTTGCTGGGTAATGGCGACGGAACCTTCCAGGCGGCCGTCAGCTACAGCGCGGGCGGGAGTGGCACCGACTCTGTAACGATCGCGGACGTGAACGGTGACGGGCATCTGGATCTGGTTACAGCCAATTGCGGTAACGGCTCCAACGAGTGCGATAACGGCACAGTGGGCGTGCTGCTGGGCAATGGTGACGGAACCTTCCAGGCGCCCGTCAGTTACAGCTCCGGTGGGGCTAAGGCATTTTCGGTCGCCATCGGCGACCTGAACGGCGACGGCTATCCCGACCTGGCCGTGGCTAACACTAATTCCAATTCGGTAGGCGTGCTTTTGGGCAACGGCAACGGAACCTTCCAGCCCGTCATGACCTACGATTCGGGTGGGGTTCAAGACTACTCGGTCGCCGTGGCCGATGTGAATGACGACGGCAAGCTTGACGTGGTGGTGGCGAACGCCGGGCCCCCCAGCGGCACAGGGGATGGCGTCCTGGGCGTGCTGCTAAACGACTCGCCGTACACGCCGATTCCAAGTACAACCACGCTGACCTCGTCTCCGAATCCATCGAGCTCCACGCAGGTCGTGACATTCACCGCCTCGGTCAGTGCTGAAACGGGCACGCCCACAGGCACAGTCGAGTTCTTCGACGGTAACGTGGCTCTCGGAAGCGCCATTTTGACGAGCGGCAGCGCAGTGTTCCCCGTTTCTTGGCTGGTGGCAGGTTCGCACTCCATTATTGCCAAATACCAAGGCGATGGCAGATACCATGGCAGCGCGTCAGCCCCACTCAACCAGGTCGTGAACCGGTTAACAACCACGACCTCACTGGTTTCGTCGCAGAACCCAGCAGTGGTCACGGAGTATGTCACGTACACCGCGACTGTCGCCAGCCAATACGGCGGGGCGGTTACGGGAACGGTCGTGTTCCAGGACGGAGGCTCGACCATCGCAACGGTAACAATCGTAGGAAACCGGGCGGCGTATAGCACAAAATACAGCTCGCCGGGCACCCACTCGATAACGGCCACTTATTCCGGCGATGCGAACCATGCCGGAAGCGTATCCGCAACGCTGGTGGAACAAATCAATCAAGGCTTCCTATCGAAGACGGTGCTGACTACGTCGGGGTCACCTTCGTTTGTCGGTCAGCCAGTGACGTTCACCGCAACCGCCACGTCAACTCAGGGAATAATTCCGGATGGTGAAGTGGTGACGTTCTACGACGGGACGACCGCGATTGGAACCCATGTCACCGCGAGTGGCGTTGCGACATTCGTTACCTCCTCGCTCGCGGGGAAGGCGCACATCATCGAGGCTGCCTACGGTGGGGATGCGACGTTTGAGCCCAGTGTCGGGTCGGTTAGGCAGGTGGTGGATAAATACACGACAACGACGGCGCTGAGTTCGGGTCTCAATCCCTCGAACTACGGACAACGTGTGACCTTGACGGCAACGGTTAAACCGACCGGGCCTTATCAGCCAAGCCGAACCGTGACCTTCAGGAACGGATCCGCGGCGCTGGGTATTGGGACATTGAATGCCAGCGGAGTTGCAACTTTAACCAGCGCGAAAATCCGAGTTGGGGCGGACACATTGACCGCGATCTACGGCGGGGATGCGTTTAACAGCCCAAGTGTGTCGGCGGCGATCACGCAGACCGTGAGTCAGGCTTCCATCAGTATGGTGCTGACCTCGTATCCAAATCCGTCGACTTTCGGCGCATCGGTCAAGTTCACGGCCAAGTTGACCAGCAATGGCGGTCTGCCAGTTGGGCAGCCCGTCACGTTCAGCTACAACGGGGCGGCACTGGGAACGGCTAATGTCGGTAGCGCGGGCGTGGCGACGTTCTATACGACAGCGCTGCCGCGGGGATCGGAACCTCGTCACCGCCGCGTACGCGGGCACGGTGGACTACAGCCCGGCTTCGGCGACCGTGACGCAGGTGGTGAACTGAAAAGGACCGGGCGAAGACGTTTACCGATCAACGCACAGGGTGGTGGAAATAAGGAAATCAAAGGCCCCGCCCTGTGTCTGCATAGAACGCAGACACAAGGATTGATTGGATAAGAGCGAAGGCTCGCTTCGAAACCCGGTAGTCTTGGTTTGAGGATCAAAGACGCTGGGAAGAAAGGAGCCTTCGCAATGATGATTATAGGATGTGATTTCCATCCCAGCTGGCAGCAAATTGCGTGGTTGGACACGGAGACGGGGGAAACCGGGGAACGGAAACTGGTGCATGCCTCGGGGGACGCCAAGGGGTTTTATCAGCAACTGGCGGCGCCGGCGTTAGTCGGCGTGGAAGCCACGGGGAACAGCCAGTGGTTCCTCGAACTGGTCGAGGATCTGGGGCACGAGATCTGGGTCGGGGATGCGGCCGAGATCCGGGCCCGTTACGTGCGCAAGCAGAAGACGGACAAACGGGATGCGGCCCACATTTTGAAGTTGGTGGTGGAAGGGCGGTTTCCGCGGTTGTGGACTCCGGACCGGGAGCAACGCGATCTGCGGCAGTTAGTGTTGCATCGGCACAAACTGGTGGAGATTCGCAGCCGGGTAAAAAACGAACTGCAACACCTTTCTCTGAATAAGGGAATGCAGCGCAAGGCCAAGCTGTGGAGCCAGGCGGGACAGAAGTTGTTTCGCGAGTTGCCCCTGAAACCTTGGGCGGCGTGCCGGCGGGAAGACTTACTCGGGCTGCTGGCGATGTTGCACCAGCAGATCGGGAAGCTGGATGAAGCGGTGCAGCACGCGGCCGATGAGCATCCGCAGGCGCAGTTGCTGATGACGCAGCCAGGAGTCGGTCCGAACACGGCGTTGGCGTATGTGCTGACGGTCGGCGATGTCAGCCGGTTTGCGCGGGGCAAGCAGGTGGCGAGTTATCTGGGGCTGATTCCGCGCGAGGAAAGTTCGGGCGGGCGGCAGAAGCTGGGTGCGATCAGTAAGCAAGGCAACCGGCTGGTGCGATCGTTGCTGGTGGAAGCGGCGCAGATCGCGGTGCGCTTCGACCCCGGCATGAAGAAGCAGTATTGGCATCGCTGCCATCAGAAGCCGAAAGGTGTGGCCAAGGTGGCGGCGGCGCGCAAGTTAGCGGTACGACTCTACTGGATGCTGCGCACACAGAAGCCGTATCCAGAGATCGTTCGCATCGAGAGCAGCCCGCGGGTGCCCCTGGTCGGCGCAAGCTAGACCGCTGGACTGATTGGGCGCTCTCGCATCCCGCGAGGGGCCCGTGCAAAAGACGGCGCAAAAGACGCGCCTTGGAAAACAAAAAGCCGTTTTCCACTTTCGCACCGGCCCGGCGACTGCGGCGGGATGTTCGCATAGAAGAATCATGGTCGATGTACAGGCCGTATCGATGGTTGGTGGAACGATCTTCCACCGCAGGTGATTCAGCGTGAGATTCCCAGAGTCTTGGTCCTCAACCTCTCTGGCGAAAAAAACGGTGCCCCGGCACTGCACAGGATATTTTCGCCTTGACAGAGCCTTCTCTCTTATCGAGGGCTACCCTCGGGAGTTGAGATGGGGGAAAAGGCCCTTGCTTCAGGCGGCCTCGGTGTGAATCGGACGTTCTTCGAAAGAGATATCCACTTGGTCGCCGAGTGCAGTCAGGGATTCGCGGATCGTTCCCATCGGAAGCTCGAGCACGGAAGCGGCCCGGACGCGAACGGCGGCCATGCGCCAGGGCTTGAGGTCCTCTTCAATGTGGATGACAATCCGCTCCCGGTCGAGGTACACGGCGTCGATGGGAAAACGCATGGCGAAGGTATGGATGCCGTGGGATGGGCTAATCCAGAGTCCCTGGCCGCGGGAGAAGCGGGACGAGTCGGTGGCCATGAGGCCGCGAAAGCGCGACCAGTGGGTGCGCGCGATCAGGAGATCGGTCGCGAGGTAGGTGGTGCGGGTGCGGTTGAACGCGTATCCCCTGGGCTTCAGTCATTTAGGCATTGAATCATTGAAACCTTGAGTTATTGAGACATTGATTCAATACCTCAATGACTCAATAACTCACCGGCTTCCCGCGGCGGCCGGCATGAAGATGTGCAACAACTGAATAATGGCCGGCCCGACGGTCACTACAATCAGGGACGGCATCACAAACAACACCAGGGGAATGATCATTTTTACGGTCGTCTTGGCGGCCTGTTCTTCGGCGCGCTGGCGGCGTTCGGTGCGCAGGGAATCGGAATGCACGCGCAAGGCCTGGGCCACGCTGGTTCCGAAGCGATCGGTCTGGATCAGAGTGCCGACCAGCGAGCGAATGTCGTCGACCCCGGTGCGCTCGGCCAGATTGCGGAGCGCCTCGACACGAGGTTTTCCGGCGCGGGTTTCGAGGTTGAAGAGGTGGAACTCGGCGCTCAGTTCCGGGTGCGCGGTGCGTAAATCGTCGCCCACTCGCATCATGGCCTGATCGAGAGAGAGGCCTGCTTCCACACAGATGACGGTCAAATCAAGGCCATCGGGAAGGCCGATGCGGATCCGGCGCTGCCGTTCCTTCAGCTTCTTTTTCAGCAGGAATCGCGGGATGAAAAAGCCGAACGCGGTCACCCCCGCGAGCAGCAGGAGGGAATCGAATCCGGTAACCGCAAAAACCGAGAAGAAACCAAGGGCGGCGAACAGGACGCGCAAGCCACGATAGATGGTGACATGTTGCGGGTCGCGATATCCCGCTTGAATCAGCCAAGCGCGGGTTTGGGAAACCTCCGTGGGCGAGACCGGCAAGGCGCGGCTGAAGGGATCGAGGGCCTGCTGCATGCGTTCGCGGATGGCGGGTTTGGGCTGCGGTTTTGGCGCGCTGCCAGCCGATTTCGCGCAGGCGCGATCCCAGCACCGAAGAGGGCGCCACCGCGGCCGCTCCAAAGGCGAACACGATCACCACAACGGTGAGAAAAACGACTATCGAGAGTATGAGCGGCAGCGGCATGAATCAGACCCTTACTTCCGTCGTTGGTCGCTGGTCGTTGGTCGTTGGCAAGACCCGCGAACGACTAACGACTAACGACTAACGACTAACGACCTACCTACCTCTAATGGAACCCAAACTTCCACTTTCATCAGACCTGAATCCTGATAATCCTGCGAATGACAAAGTAGCCCAGCGTCTGCAAACTGATGGCGACGACGAGCGCGACGTGTCCCAGCCATTCCTTGAACAGCGGGAGAATGAATCCGGGGTTGATGACGAGCATGACGACGACGATGGTGGGTGGAAGCGCCATGAGCAGGAGCATGGTGAGACGTCCCTGGGCGGTGTGGACACGGACCTGGCGCAGGATTTTGAAGCGTTCGCGGATGACGTAAGAAAGGTTGTCGAGAATTTCGGCAAGGTTGCCGCCGGTTTCGCGCTGCAACATCACCGCCGTCACGAAGAACTTGACGTCGACCAGAGGAACGCGATCGGCCAGGTTGAGCAGGGCATCGCGCACCGGCAGGCCGAATTTCTGTTCTTCGAAGAGCTGGCGGAATTCTCCGGCGACAGGTTCGGCGACCTCGTTGGCAATCAACTCGATGGCGGTGGTAAAGGCGTGTCCGGCGCGAACCGCGCGGGCGAGAGTGTCGATGGCCTCGGGGAACTTCTCCTCAAATTTCTGGAAGCGCTTGGCCCGCATGTGGGAGGCATAGGCGTAGGGGATAAAAAAACCGAGCAGAGCGCCGGCCCAGCCGAACTCATAGCGGCCGCCGGCAAAGGCCGCGATGACGGCGAAGGCCAGGGCCGATACCGCGCAAAGCATCAGGAAGTTTCCGGCGCGAACATCCACATTTCCCTGCGCCAGCATTTTTTGCAGATGGGAGACTCGCTCGGAGCGGCGAAGCCAGGTGTCGAAAGCCGGGATCCGGCTGAGCACTTCGTCGCGCAGCAGAGCCACGGCCGGCGCGGGTTGTTCGGTTGGTTTCTGAGTGGTGGCAAGGCGATCGCGAAGAATGCGGGCCCTGGCCTGGCGCTGATCCAGCAACGACACGCCGGAAAAGACCGCCAGCGTGACCACCACAAACACCAGCAAAGCGGTCAGGAACGGCATCCGCTAGACCTCCATCCGCGACTCGAAGAGCTCGGGACTGAGGCGGCAACCGGCGGTAGCCAGGCGCTCCGCGAAATGTGGCGGATGGCCAGTGGAATGGAAGGCGCCGCGCACCTTCCCGCTCTCGTCGATGCCGCTGCGCTCAAAAACGAAAATGTCCTGCAGCGTGATCGAGTCTCCGTCCATTCCGGTGACCTCGGAAACGGTGATGACTTTGCGCGAACCGTCGGAGAGACGCGCCACCTGGACTATGGCGTGGACCGCGTTCGCGATCTGCTGGCGAATGGCACGCTCGGGAATGTTCAGGTTGGCCATGGAAACCATGTTTTCGACGCGAGACAGGGCATCGCGCGGCGAGTTCGCGTGCACGGTGGTGAGCGAACCCTCGTGGCCGGTGTTCATGGCCTGGAGCATGTCGAAGGCTTCCTCACCGCGCACCTCGCCGACCACGATGCGATCCGGACGCATGCGCAGGCTGTTGATGACGAGCTGGCGCATGCGGACCGATCCTTTACCTTCGATGTTGGGCGGCCGGGTCTCGAGGCGGACGATGTGTTCCTGCTTGAGCTGCAATTCGGCCGCATCTTCGATGGTCACGATGCGCTCCGTATTCGGAATGTAACCGGAAAGAACGTTGAGAACGGTGGTTTTGCCCGCGCCGGTTCCTCCGGAGATGAGCAGGTTCAGGCGGCCTTTGACCATGGCCGAGAGCATTTCGAGCATGGGCTCGGTCAGGGTTTTGTTGTCGAGCATGTTGCGGGCGGTGATGGGATCGCGGCCAAAGCGGCGGATCGAAAGGCAAGCGCCGTCGAGCGCCAGGGGCGGAATGATGGCGTTGACGCGCGAGCCATCCTGCAGGCGGGCATCCACCATGGGCGAAGACTCATCGACGCGCCGCCCGATGCGGGAGACGATGCGGTCGATGATCTGCATCAGGTGCTGGTTGTCTTTGAACGACAAGCCGGTGATTTCCAGTTTGCCGGCGCGCTCGACGTAGACACGGTCGAAGCGGTTGACCAGAATGTCGGAGATGGTGGGATCTTTGAGCAGCGGCTCGAGCGGGCCCAGGCCGAAGATTTCGTCGAGGATCTCGCGCGACAACTGTTCGCGTTCGGCGAAGCTGAGCGGAACCGCCTCGCTGTTCACGGAACTGCGGATCAGGATGAGAACTTCTTCGCGCGCGGAATCTCCGGCCGTGCGGCCGAGTTTCTCCAGGTCGAGGCGGTCGAGGATCTTGCGGTGCAGGTCCGCCTTGACCTGCTGGTACTCGCTCCGTTCGAAAGCTTGCAGATTGGCCATAGTTCTTAGCTCTCAGCTCTCAGTTCTTAGCTCCGAAGGCTGAGAGCTGAGAGCTCACAGCTGAGAGCTAATTTACACCGTCTTAAACAGCGACCACGCCGTGCGCTTTACGTCCAAATCGTCTTTGGTCAAGTATTCCGCCAGCCCGGAAATGGAGCGGGCAATTTCCGTGGTGCCCTGCTGCATCAAGGGAACGCCGCGATCAATCGCGGCCGAGACCGCGAAGTACTGATTGGGAATGCGCCAGAGCACTGGGGCGCCGATGGCGGCCTCGGTCTCCGCTTCATTGAAACCTGCCACCTTGCGATAACGGTTCAACACCAATGCAAAACGGTCGCGCGATCCGCTCTCGCCGAGATACTGGGCCACTCTTCCCGCGCTCCACAAGGACGCGACATCGGCGTGGGCGATGAGCAAAATCTTCTCCGAAAGGTTGCTGACCAGACGGGTGGCGCTGTCGAGCCGCGAAGAAGCGTCGACCACGATGTAGTGAAACAGACCGACCATGGTGTCAAACAGGCGGGCAAAGTCGGCGGCGGAGGGATCGATGGCCGTGGGATTCGCAGGGCCGGCCAGCAACTGCAAGCCGCGATCGTGGCGGGCCATGAAGCTGTCGAGCAGCGACGAGTCCAGGCGATGCAGGTTGGTAATGGCGTCCGAAATGGTGAACGCCGGCTTTAGATTAAGGTGCAGAGCGCAATGGCCCAGGGGCGCCAAGTCGACCAGCGCCGTGCTGGAGTGAGCCGACTGCAAGGCCAGGGCCAGATTGACGGCGACGGTGGTCGAGCCGCTGCCGCCTTTGGCGTTCACGATGGTGAACACCTTTCCCCGTGAACTTTCACGTCCGGGCTTGCGACGAGCTGCCGTCAGGCGGACGAACGCTTCCAGCAGATCGGTGGTGGTGGTGGGGCGCTCAATGTATTCGCGCACTCCCGCCCGCATGGCGCTGACAATCAACTGCGGCTGGGTCATGGGGCCGACCGCGAACAGCGCGGCGTTGGGAAGCTCCTGGTGAAGCAACTCCACCGCCCGCAGCGCCGCGGTGATGCCATCGGTCGAGATGTCGACCAGAACCACGTCGGGGGCAAGGGCTTGGGTTCGGCGGACGGCCGGGTCGTTGGCGGCCAAAGGCATGGTGGGATTGCTGCAGACGGTGCGGGCGACGCTGGTGCCATCCACCAGAACCTGCAAGACCGCGCGCTGGTCATTGTCCGTGGCGAATACGGCTACTGACAATTCCGGCATGACGAGATCCCCACCGTCCTTTCTAAAGAGTGTTTCATAAACGAGCGCGTGATCGCGGCGCTGCAGCGTTTGCTTGCGAACTCGGTCGTCCCTCCGGGACTTTAATCAATTTTCCGCTTTCCCAGCGCTGAAGCGCTGGGCTAAGCTCGGCCGCCCCTCCGGGGCTGAATTCCCTGTTTCGCACTCTCTGAATCTTTCAACTTCCGGCGCCAGCGTCTACTTCTTCTTGCTGCCTTCGGGCTTCTTGCTGTCGAACGTGTCTTTGTCGAGCATCGGCTGGGGATTGACGGGACCCGCGGGCTTTTGCGCCGTGGGCGAGACCCGGTGCACCGTGCATAAAACCATCAATTCCCCGTTGCTCTTCTGCGCGCTCTTGCTCTTGAAGAAATTGCCCAGGATCGGGATATCTCCCAGCCAGGGAACCTTGCTGTTAATGTTGGTCACCCGATTGTCGATCAGCCCGGCGATCACGAAGCTTTGCCCGTCCTGCAACTCGAATTCGGTGTCCGCCTTGCGCGTGCTGATGGCGGGTATCGTGGTTCCGGATACGGTGACGGCATTGGTGAAGTCCAGCGTGCTCACTTCGGGAACCACGTGCAGGTGGATGTTCCCGTTCGGCTGGATCACGGGCGTGAACTTCAAGCGCACTCCGAATTCGCGAAACTGAATGGTGACGGTCGAGAGCCCCTGGCCGCTGGGCTGGGCAACCGGAAAAGGGAATTCGCCACCCGCCAGAAAGCTGGCTTCCTTGCCATTCACTGCGATCAGATTGGGCTCGGCCAGGATCTGCAGAAGATTTTTCTGTTGCAGAGCTTTGATTACAGCGCCCAGATTGATGTCGGTGCGGGCCACGAAAAGATTCAGAAAGTCGCTGATGTTTACGGTCGGCGGCGTGGCGGTGGTAGTCGTGGTGGTCGTGTTGCCGGTGGTGGTCGTGGTCTGCGCCGTGTCGTGGACGGTGAGGCTGCCGAACTGTCCGGTCTGGCTGAGTGCAACGGTGTTCCCCAGTCCTGGCATGAACAGGTTGGCTCCCAGTTGGGTCACCGCCGTGCGATCGACTTCGGCAAACCGGACTTCGAGAAGCACTTCCTCCGCCCCAACCGGGCCGAAGGTGAGCACGTTCACAACGTTCTTGGAATACGCCGACGCCAGCGCGCCGGCATGCTTGGAGACGTCCTCGGTGGTGACGTGGCCGGAGAGAACAATGGCGTTGCGCGAAGGCGTGACGCTGATCTGCTCATCGGGAAAAAGACGATGCATTTCTTCCGTCGCCGCGGTGATATCGACATCCACGCGCAGGTCGAAGCTGCGCGAGCGCTCCAGTTCGTCCCAGATCAGCAGGGAAACTTCGCCCGGATTGAGTCCATTGACCAGAACCTGGGTTGGGGTGACGACGAGCGCATCGGCCACCGTGGGGTCGGTTACCGAGACGCGCTTCAGTCTTTCGGTCGTGTTAATCAGAAGGGATTTTCCCACCATCACCCGCAGCGGCGCCGCGCCGGCCGTAACGCTCTGGCGGGATGCAGAAGTGGCCGGGGTCGCGGAGGCTGCGGCGGGCGCATTCTCCTGGCTCTGAGGAGGAGTGTTTTGAGGAGGAGGGTTCGGAGCAGAAGCCGACGGCGTTGCCGGAGCAGTTCCTGGGTTGCCTTCTGGAGCTACGGTGCGCGCGAACATGGTTCTTGTTGTTGTTGTCGCACCGAGAAGCAGAACGGCTGCGACCAGCGTAAGAGCTTTCATGAATTCGGACCTCGGCGAGGATGCGCGAGCAGATCCATCGAGAAAATGAGCGGACGCGAATGGTTCGGGTATAGACGGCTCAAAACGATTTGTCTTCTCTATTGCTGTTTATCTTCAAACTTGGTTTCATCCCGTTTGCTGCCACGGATCATTTCTACCTGATAGGTCGCTGGCGGAGGCGCCGGAACTTTCGCCACCAGCTTTCGAGCTTTGGGTTTAGGCCCGGTCGCCACCGGCGTCTCGCCCAGGTACACGGAACTGCTCCGGGTGGCGCCAATGCCTCCTTTTTTTGTGTCCAACGGATTGCGCAAAGAGAGTTGAATGCGACCTTCCTGGGAAACCAGCGCCAGCTTCTGCGCGTCGTCCGGAGAAACCAGCAGGGTAATCACCGGGGCCGTCTGGGCCTCGGAAGCGCCCCGGTCCAGGCTTTTGCCCACGGCGATGACCGCGACGTTCTCGAGGACGGTGGTGGTTTGACGGTCGTTGCCCGCACCCTGAGTTCCAGTAGCCAGCACATCCACGCGCGTGCCCGGTTGCACGAAGCCCGCCACGGAAACCACGTCGTTGACCCGCACCGAAACCGCGCGCATTCCCGGTGGGATCAGCGAGGGCAGGCCGCCTCCGGCGTTCAGCGCCGCCAGTTTACTAGGCAGAATAAAATCGCCTTTGCCGATCGGCAGAACTGCACCGCGGCCCAGGACCTTCGCGGGGTCGGAGAACGCTCCCGGAGGGGCCGCCGACTCTGGCAGAGTGATCACGCGGACGTCGTGAGCATCCAACTTGACGCCGACCAGAACATCGTCGGCAGCCACCACGACCCGCACTGCGCGTTCGCTGCTGTTGGAACCTGGAGATGTTCGCAGTTTGTTATAGACAGAAAAGGCGACCAGCAGGCCGACCCCGAGGGCCAGGCCTCCGATCATCAACAAACGGCTTCGGTTCATTCCTCCCCTTCCCGCCAACTCCGGATCGGCTCGTTGCCACGGCGCCTTGATTTCCGCGAGGCGGTGGCCTACTGGATGGTGCTGGCCACCGACGAGAACACGTTGTTGGCGTTGCTGCCGATCAGCCGGATGGTGCCGATCACGATCACCAGAATTACGGCCAGCATCACGGCGTATTCCGCGATGTCCTGCCCTTCTTCATCGCGCCACAAAAGCTTAGTCAAATCTGTCATTTGGACTCCTTCGGGCTTTTAGCTAAAAAGTCCCGATCCGGGCGAGTGTCGGAACTACTCGTCTTATGCGCCCTAGTTTCGCAGATTCGGGATGGCTCTGGGAAACATTTTTTCACTATTTTGCCCTGCGGACGGGGGGTGATCGAGATTTTCAGCATTTTTGGGGGCGGGGTGCGTCCGCAGCAGGATGATTGCCCGAGAATCGCGGAACGCGACCTGCCAGTTGGGGTCGAGAAGGAGGGCTTGAGCCAGCGCGCAGGAAGGCGGCACAAGTACCGCCTCCACCTTCCAGCGGTCAAGAACATCGCGCCCGCCGGTCCGAGTCTCCATCACGGTCTGAATCGACTGGCGCAGGAGGTCGTCGCCATAGAGATCCGCGCGGCCATCCACGAACACGCGATATTCAGGATAAAGCTTCCAGATGGCGTAGCCTCCCCAGTCGTAGTAAACGAAAATTCTCTCGGGATAGTGGCTGGCGCGCAGGAACGAGACCGCTCTTTCAGGAAACTGCTCCGCCTCGCGAGCGTCCTGGTTGCGAACCAGACTGACCCAGTTCACCATGGCAAACCCAGCCATCAGGACCAGAACGGCGGCGTTGAAAAGTGGGAGGAACCGCGAGGAGATGGGTGCGGGTGAGGGTGCCCACGTCTCGCGCCTTTCGAGACGTGGGTGGGGCCAGTCAGGGGGAGAGCCGCGGCGATTCCCGGCGCCGCCACCAAAACGAAAATTGGTATGTGGCGGACGGCGTCCAGCGCGGCGAATGCGGTGAGCAGCAGGGGCACGATCACGCGTCCCCTGGGTCGCCAGCGGGAACTCGCGAGCGCGGTCAGAACCAGCAGCCACAGCAGCAAAAATGGACGATAGAGCCATTGATGAAAATCCGGTGAAAACCACTCGACAATGAACGACCGCATCCCCGGCGAACGTAAAGTATCGAACGGATAACGATAGAGTTGCGCGCCGCTGGGGTTGAGAGGCACGAGCGCCAAACAGGCCAGCAAGAGCAGCAGCACTCGCAGAAAGATGGGGCGTGCCTGCGGCCACGGCGTACTGCCCACGGCAGTCTCCAAAAGCAGGCCGACCCCATACGCCAATATCAGCGCCGGGCCGAGTGCGAATCCAGCGTGCAGATTCAGCCATAGGAGAAACAGCGGCGGTATCCAAAGCAGGAGCCTGGGCCGATGTTCGCCGCGTTCGACCAGCCACAGCAGCAGGCTGGCCAGCGCAAAGGTGAACATCTGCGGCCGCACACCCCAGCAGGGCGCCGCCGCCACGGCGCCGAAAGCGGTCGCTGCGGCTGCCCAGTGCCTGGTTCCTCCATAGGGAAGACAGCGCAGATAGAGCAGCATAAAGCCGGCGGTCGTAACGATCGCGGAAAATACGATCAGCGCGGCGGGGCCGCCGTGTTTCCAGAGTTCGTAAAACACGACCTCTGACAACCACTCATGGGAGACCCATGCCTGCCCGGCGCGAGTGAAGGAGAAAGAGTCGGAGTGGGGGACGTGGCCGGTTTCCATAATCCACTGCCCGGTGCGCAGATGCCACCACAGATCGGGATCGACAGCGTTGCGCGCCGTCATCGCCAGTAGGCCGAAAAGCAGGATGCCGCCGAAAACCGCACGACCACCGCAGCGAAGAATTCCGAACTTGGCCATCGGACGGGATTATAGAATCAGTTGTCTACAAAAAGCGCCTCATGGCTTCGTTGCTCCAACAGCGGAAGTTTCTCATCGCAGCCTTTCTGCTGGCGATGACGTTTTGCAACGTCGCGCTGCTGTTCCGAGTGATGCCGAAGCTGCGGAATGGATACCAGGATTTCACCATCTTCTACACTAGCGCTCGCCTCCTCCGAAGTGGCGAGGCTTCCGGTCTTTACAATCTGGCCACGCAATACCGGATGCAACTCACGTTTACGCACGTCCCCATCCGGCAAGGACCGCTGCCCTTCAATCACCCGCCGTTCGAAGCCCTTCTGTTCGTCCCCTTCACGCTGCTGGAGTATTGGCCGGCCTACCTGCTTTGGACCGCGCTCAACCTGATCATGCTGGCCGTGAGCGTAACATTTCTGAGAAGGCACTTCTCCCAGCTAGCGGCCGTTTCTCCTCTCTTCTTGGGACTTGGCGCCATTGCATTCTTTCCGGTGGCGATCGGCATCATGCAAGGGCAAGACACGATTCTCCTGCTGCTCCTGTTTGTGCTGGCGGTCATCTGTCTTGACCGAGGGAATGACGCGGTAGCTGGCGCGCTTCTGGCCGCGGGTCTTTTCCGGCCTCATATGGTCGTGCCTTTGGTTGTTCTCCTCGCGATTCGGCGCTGGCGTGTTCTCGTCGGCTTCGCACCCGTCGCCTTTGTGCTGGCCGGCATCTCCGTGGCCATCATGGGGTGGCGCGGTCCTCTCGCCTACGTTCGGTTTGTTCTCCACGTGGAAGGAACAAGTGCCCGCGCTTTTGGCCCAGAGGTTGTACCGAACCTCCGGGGTCTGGTCGCGAATTTGCCTGGACTCGGTGCCTCAGGCCCGTGGGCCGCCGTGCTCATCTTCGCTTCGTCGATGGTTGTGTTTTTCCTAGCGCTGCGCCGGATCCACAACGGGCGAGACTCCGTCATCTTCTCGTCCAGCCTGGCGGCGGTCACGACCATCCTGGTCAGCTTTCATGCGCTGGTGTACGACCTCAGTCTGCTGCTGCCGGTGTCGCTTTTCTCACTTTCCCGAACGTTCGATGTGGAAGGGAAGAAGATCGACGCACGGACGCTTCTGCTGGTCGTCCTCTTGTTCCTAAGTCCGCTCTATATTTTCTGGTTGCTCGTGGTTGACCGTTTCTTCTGGTTTTCGCTGATTCTGCTCTGGCTTTATTTGCGGCTGGTTCGGACCCCGGCTCCAGCGGAGGCGCCGGCCTGAGCATGAATTACTCCACCCTTTTCCGTTCTCAGATCTGGTTGGTGTTGGCAACGGTGCTCTGCGCTGCTGGCGGATGGTTGTATTTGCAGCGCGTGTTGATAGCGCACCAGATCCGCTATGCCGCGGCCCACGACCGGCCGCGCGGCAATCTTTCCGATCTCTATCCCCGTTGGCTGGGCGCGAGAGAACTGCTCCTGCATGGACGCGATCCCTACAGCGGCGAAGTCACCCGCGAAATTCAAGCGGGCTACTACGGCCGTCCCCTCGACCCCTCTCGCCCCGATGACCCGAGCGATGAGCAGGGGTTTGCTTATCCGGTCTATGTGGTTTTCTGCCTCGCCCCCACCATTGGATTACCTTTCGCGATCATCCAGAAAGGCTTCTTCTGGATGTTGCTTGCTCTCACGTTCGCCAGCACGTTGCTTTGGCTCCGAGTCTTGCGGTGGTTTGCGCCGCCATGGACCCAAATCAGCCTGCTCGCGCTGACGCTGGGCAGCCTGGCCGTGATGCAAGGGCTGAAGCTCCAACAGATGAGCCTTCTAGTCGCCGGACTGGTCGCCATCGCGATCGCGCTTCTCGTAGCCGATCACCCCGTCGCCGCCGGAGTTCTACTGGCTTTGGCGACGCATCAAGCCGCAACTCGTCTGGCTGTTGCTGTCTTGGCTCGCCATCTGGACCGTGGCGGACTGGCGGCGCCGCTATCGCTGGGCGGTTTCATTTCTGGCCACGATGGCCATCCTGATGGCAGCCTCGGAGTGGTATCTGCCGCACTGGATTCCCCGCTTCTGGCGGGCGGTTCGCGAATATCAGCGCTACACCGGCGCGATGTCGGTGCTGGACGGGTTGATCGGCGCTCCCTGGAGCCGGGCTCTCGAACTTCTGGCGTTCGCCGCCATGATGGGTGTTTGCTGGAGGGAGCGCCGGCAAGCGGCGAACACCAGCTCCTTTGCTTTCACCCTTAGCCTCGTGTTGGCTGCGACCGTCCTCCTGGTACCCTCCTGTGCCCCCTACAATCAGGTGCTTCTGATTCCAGCGTGTCTGGTGCTGGCCAGGGAGCGCCGGACGATTTGGCAGAGGAGTGTCGCCAACCGCGTCCTCTTCGCGATCGCCACTGGCCTGATCTTCTGGCCGTGGATATCGAGCATTGCGCTGGCAGGACTTTCCTTCCTTTTGCCGCAACCGACTGTCGAGCGCGCCTGGGCAATCCCTTTCTGGACGGCGATCCAGATCCCCGTGGCCGTGGCAGCCTTGATGCTGGTCCATTATTATCAGACGACTTTTACTACCGTCGGCGGGGCCGGGCCCGTCGTAGAATGCTTTGGGCCCCTGTCAGGCGTTGGCGGCTATGCTGCCGCGTTCCTGATATGACGGCTGCAGGAGAGTTCAGGGTACATGTCGGCTTCGTCGCATTCGGGCATATCCAGCATCTTTCCCATCGCGATCTTTGTTCAGGGAAACGATCAGCAGACGCTGTCGCTGAATCACACTCCTTACACCGTGGGCCGCAAGGTGGATCGCGACCTGGTGATCGCCGACCCGCGCGTGTCGCGCGAGCATGCTTCGATCGTCTCGGAAAACGGCGAGTTTTTTGTCGTCGACCTGGGCAGCAAGCACGGCACCTTCGTCAACGGCGAGAAGGTGGACCGCCACAAGCTGCAGCGCAACGACCGGCTTGGAGTTTGGCGCGCGCGATGTCGCCTACCTGATCTTCCACCCGCTGCACACGACCTCGAACACGGCGCGCGAATTTCTCAGCCAGATCTCGGGCATTCAGATTGCCCCCGAGGCCAGCGACCTCGAAAAACTCACGCTGTTCATGGAAGCCGCGCGCAAGCTGAACACCATCGGCGTGCTCGATGAAATCCTGGTCACGCTGATCGATGCCACGCTGAAACTGACGCGCGCCGAACGCGGCTACATCTTCCTTCGCGACATCGACGGGACCCTGACGCTCGCCGCCGGCCGCAATTCGAAAGGCGAGCCGCTGCTCGACGACAAGACGATTTCCCGCTCGGTGCTGGAAGGCGCGTTGACTTCGAACTCCGAATACCTGGTCACCGACACCAGCCAGATGCTCGATGTGAAGGAGCGGCAAAGCATCGTCGCCTTCGATCTGCGAACCGTGATCTGCATGCCGTTGCGCAAGCCGCTGGTGCAGACCACCCGCGCCGAGCAGCCGGCCGGCGGGGAAGTGATGGGCGCGCTCTACGTCGATTCGCGCTTTGCCTCGCGCGATATCACCAGCGTCAGCCACGACATTCTGCGGGCGATCGCGACAGAAGCCGCGCAGTTGATCGAGAACGCCCGTCTGGTGCAGGCCGAAGAAGCCGGACGCCGCTACCAGCAGGAACTGTCGATCGCCGCCTCCATTCAGCAGCGCCTGCTGGCGGTGACGCTGCCCGAAGTTCCGTTTGCGCGCGTGAACGGACGCAACATGTCTTGTAAGGAAATCGGAGGCGATTTCTTCGAAGCCGTGAACACGCCGCAAGGTCTGGCCGTGGTTCTCGCCGACGTCAGCGGCAAAGGAGTTTCGGCCGCGCTGCTGGCTTCCATTCTCCAGGGCATGGTCTACTCGCAACTGATTTCCGGCATGCCGCTCGTCGAGATCGTCGATGCGGTCAATCGCTTCTTCACCTACAAGCACATCGGTGAGAAATACGCGACCATGATCATTACGCGCCTGCGCAGCGACGGCGATCTGGAATACGTCAACTGCGGACACGTTCCGCCGGTCTGGATTTGCGGCAACGAAGTGCTGCGGCCATCCCACGGCAACCTGCCCGTGGGCCTGCTGGCGGATGCGACTTACTCGAGCGACCGCTGCCAGATGAGGCCCGGGGATCGGCTGATCCTGGTGACCGATGGCGTCACCGAAGCCGAGAACGCCCGCGGCGATATGTTCGACAGCGAACGCCTGGAACAGGTGGCAGGGAAGAGCACGTCGATGGAGGATGTCTTCACTGCGGTCGCCGATTTTTGCGGAGGCACCCCGCTCAACGACGATTGCACGGTGGTGGAACTGTCGTACACCGGCAGCTAAGTCTGCCGAGTGACGCTCCGACACAGCGGGCAAACTTATTGCGCTCCACACGACCTAAGGCCGTGCCCCCGGGTGAATCTCCACCGTGGACCAGGTCTTATCCGCCGCGTGACACAGCTTCTCCAGCCCGCAATCGGCGCACTTCGGACTGCGCGCCACGCACAGCTTCCGCCCATGCCAGATCACTTCGTGAGAAAAATCCGTCCAGCGTTCGCGGGGAATGATCTGCATCAGGTCTTCTTCAATTTTCGAGCGTCTTCCTGCTTCGTCAGTTCCAGACGGCGTGAAATTCGCGTCACGTGCGTATCGACAACGACGCCTTCATTCTTCTTGAACCAGGTCCCGAGCACGACGTTCGCGGTCTTGCGCGCCACTCCCGGGAGGCTCAGCAACTCGTCCATCGTTTGCGGCACGTTGCCGCCAAAGTCCGCGACCACCTTCCGCGCCGCGCCCACCACCGACTTCGACTTGTTGCGGAAGAATCCGGTCGAGCGGATGTCCGGCTCCAACTGTTCCGGCTCGAGCGCCGCGAAATCCTGGACCGTCGGATATTTCTCAAACAGGACGGGCGTGACCATGTTCACGCGCACGTCGGTGCATTGCGCGGAGAGAATCGTCGCCACCAGCAATTCCCACGCGCTGCGGTGAGTGAGAGCACAAGTTACTCCGGGATAAAGCTGGTCAAGTCCGGCGATGATCTGACGCACGCGCTCTGGCGCCAAAGGATCGTATCCGTCCGTGGCTGCTTTTCTTGGCGAAGCATTCTTCGGAGCGCGAGTCTTCGCCGGTGGAGTTTCCGCGCGCTTCGGTAAAGCGCGGCCTGAAGGAACGCGATTGGAGGCCTGCTTCGAAATCGGGCCTTTCTGGTGGCGGACACCTTCCTGTCGTCCGCTGCGGCTGGGTTGACGCGGCACATTTCCGCGAGGCATCGATTTCCTCCTGAGTAGTGGTTCATGGTAACAAAGCCGCGGACTTGGCGGCAGCCATCCGTTCGACCAAGGTAACTCCGCGGCAATTGACGGGCTGGTGGGCGGGTGAGTACTCTTTTGTAGAGACGGGGCGTGCCCCGTCTCCCTTGCGGGCAGCAACAATTCCATCCGCCGGAGACGCGGCAGGCCGCGTCTCTACTAAGGAAAAGAGTGGCCGTAAAGAACATTCAACTCGGACAAGTCTGGCGCCAGGACGCAACCGGCCAGGATCATCTCGTCACCAAGGTCTACACCGAAGTTTTCACCCAATATGCCGTGCTGCGTCCCGCCGAAGTCACCGCGCCCGACGCGCCGGTGGTGAAAGTGAAGGTCACCAAGATCGGCCGAAGGCGTGACCTTGCCCGGCTTCAGCTTCACGCAGGAAGGGGCGTTTTGAACGACATCGGGTGATCGGGCCATCGGGTCATCGGGTGATCGAAACCCGCAGCCCGATGACCCAATCGTCCGATGGGCCGATCACCCGGTTCCTCTGACTCTGATTCTCGATTCTGATTCTAATGACCGAAAAGATCCTCACCGTACTTTTTTTGTTTATCAATTCCATCGTGGCCACGACCGGCTACGCCGGCATCGTGCTGCTCATGGCGATTGAGTCGGCGTGCATTCCGCTGCCCTCCGAACTGATCATGCCGTTCGCCGGCTACCTCGTCTCTACCGGCACGATGAAGCTGGTCTGGGTGGCAACGGCGGGCGCGATCGGATGCAATCTGGGCTCGCTGGTCGCCTACGAAATCGGTTGCTACGGCGGACGCCCGCTGGTCGAGCGTTATGGACGCTGGATCCTGATGGGCCGCCGCGAACTCGATTGGGCCGACCGCTTCTTTCTGCGCTGGGGATATATGGCCGTGTTTATTGCGCGTCTGCTGCCCGTGATCCGAACCTTTATCGCGCTGCCCGCCGGAATCGCCCGCATGCCGCGCGGCAAATTCCACATCTATACTTTCCTGGGATCGTGGCCCTGGTGTTTCGCGCTGGCCTACTTCGGCATGAAGCTCGGCGAGAACTGGCGCTCGCTGGGCAAGTACTTCCACAAGTTCGATGCCGTGATCGGAGCGTTTCTGCTGGCTGGGATCGTCTGGTTCCTCTGGTCGCACTGGCAGAACCGCCTGCGGCCCGATGAAAGCTAGGTTGCAGTCCTAAATTCGCGGAATAAAATTACTCTGTCATCCTGAGCGCAGCGAAGGACCTGCTCTTTTGCCGGTGCAAGAGACAGCAGGTCCTTCGCTTCGCTCAGGATGACAATTCGTTGCGGCTGTTTTTAGTCCACCGGCCGCGCCAGTTGCGACGCCACCAACTTCCACTCGCCGTCTGCGTTTCCGAAGGACGTCGAGATACACGTAGCGCACGCTGAATCGCTTTCCCGCCGGCCTCGACCTCGTCGGATTCCGAGCCGTGCACGACCGCGGTGTCGCCGAAAATGCGAATCTTCCGCCCGGTGGAAACAATCGACGGATAACGAATCGCCCCCGTCCGAAAATTGTCCAGCACATCCTGCTTGGTGAAGGCCTGCCCGCCTCGTTGTACTGCACGTAGTCGTCGGCAAAGATCTGCGCCAGCGCGGCGAGATCGGCGCTCATCAGCGCCCGGTCTCCAGCCTCGTGCAGCGCCAGAATCTGTTGCTCGTCGTACGCAATCGACATAACTCTCCTCTAGAGACGCGGCTTGCCGCGTCTCCGCCGGCGGCCCTGGTGTCACGCTGCCACCCTACAGTCACTTTCTCCATCTTCCACAAATGTGTAATCTCACGCTAGGACTAATACTGGCATGGGATTTCTAAGCTACCTTCTATACCCGTGGGGCTTCCTGCTCCAGGGACTGGCGATCGTCCACTTCATCCGGCGGCGGCCTGATACCTATTGGATTTTTATCATCCTGTTTCTCGGTCCGCTCGGCGCGATTATCTATCTCGCGGTGGAGGCGCTTCCCGACATCGGACTGCTGGGACAGTCTTTCAAAGTCTTTCCGCGGCGCAAGCGCATCGGCGAACTGGAAGCCGCGATTCATGACAATCCGTCCGCCGGAAACTACGAAGAACTCGGCGACCTGTATATGGACGACGGCAAGCTCCAGCAAGCGCGAGCCGCTTTCGACAAAGCCATCGCCGCCCGCGCCGATACTCCCGATCCTTTTTACCGCCGCGGCGTCTGCGCCATCCAGTTAGGCGACGCCGCAGCCGCGTTACCCGACCTGGAGCGGGTGGTCGCGAAAGAGGCCGACTACGATTTCCACGCGCCGCCGGATTGCTCGCCCACGCCTACGCGCAGACCGGACAAAAAGAAAAGGCCGAGACGCTCTTCCGGCAGGTGACGATTACGTCGACGCTGTCAGAAACGTACTTGAATTTCGCCGGCATGCTGGCCTCCGAAGGCCGCAACGCCGAAGCCCGCGAGTGGGCGCAGAAGGTGCTCGACAAGAAGCCCACGATGCCCGGCTACCTGCGCCGCCGAGAGCGCCCATGGTTTCGCCGGGCGAAGGAAGTGCTGAAACGATTGCCAGCGTGATGGCTTGGGACCGCCGATGCAGTAAGGGTGCTGACGGCTAACAGCCAACAACTAACGGCCAAAATGCTATCCTTCCCTCGATGCGAATTTCCTACCTCGAATGCACCCGTTGCGGAGAGCATCTCTCCGCCGACCGCCCGCAGAATATCTGTCCCAAAGACGGCGGCGTGCTTTTCGTCCGCTACGATCTCGCCAGCCGGAAAGGGAAGTTGCGTCCCGAAGATTTATCGGGCCGCGTGGCCAGCATGTGGCGTTACGCCGACGTTCTTCCCGAGCTCCACGCGGATGAAAAGCCGGTCACGCTGGGCGAAGGATTCACGCCGATGCTCGCCAGCCGCGAGTATCCGAGCGTCTTCATCAAGGATGAGGGCCTGAATCCAACCGGATCGTTCAAAGCGCGCGGCATGTCGGCGGCTGTAACCATGGGTCGACATTATGGACTGAAGAAGCTGGCGGTTCCTTCCGCCGGAAACGCTGGGGGCGCGCTGGCGGCCTATGCGGCAGCAGCGGGGATTGAAGCGCACATTTTTGTACCGAAAGATGTGCCCATGGCGAACCGCATGGAATGCGATTACTACGGCGCGCACGTCACTCTGGTCGATGGCCTGATCGGCGACTGCGCCCGCATGGCCGCCGAACGCGCGACGAAGGGAGGATGGTTCGACGTCTCGACCCTCAAAGAGCCCTTCCGCGTCGAAGGCAAAAAGACGATGGGCTACGAGGTTGCCGAACAGCTCGGCTGGAAACTGCCGCAAGGCATCATCTATCCAACCGGCGGCGGCGTGGGCATGATTGGCATGTGGAAGGCTTTCGACGAAATGGAAGAACTCGGCTGGATCGGTTCCGAGCGCCCGAAGATGATTACCGTGCAGGCCGCGGGCTGTGCGCCGATTGTGAAAGCATGGGAAGAAGGGAAGAGCGCGTCGGGAATGTGGATCAGCGAAATGTGGCCGGGTGCCGCGACCTTCGCCGCCGGGCTGCGCGTGCCTAAGGCGTATGGCGATTATCTGATTCTCGACATTCTGAAGAAAAGCCACGGCACAGCCGTCGCCGCGACCGACGAGGAAATTCTCGCCGCCATGCGGCACTGGGCCAGCATGGAAGGCGTGTTTGCCGCGCCCGAAGGAGCGGCATCCCTGGTCGCCTACCAGAAGCTGCGCGCCAGCGGCTTCTTCCGCGCCGAAGATACAGTTGTGCTCTTCAATACCGGATCGGCCTACAAGTATCTCGACATGATCGCAGCGCAAGAAAAGAAAGCGCGCCCGGAACCGCCTGCAGCGCGAAATATTGGCGGGATCATCGGCCCGTATTGAAGGTACGCCGTGTAGAGACCGGCTTGCCCCGTCTCTTTTGCGCGCGGAAGACGTTGGCGGGCTGGAGACGCGGCCAGCCGCGTCTCTACAGGGGGCGACTGTCCGCAGCACAGAAACCGTGACCTTTCCCTTCCAACGCGATTTGCATCAGCAACGGCGCGAAGCCATGGTGCGCACGCAACTCGCCGATCGCGGCATTCGCGATGCACGCGTTCTCGACGCCATGCGCAAGGTGCCGCGGCACGAGTTCGTCCCCGAGCCTTTTCGGCAGAACGCCTACGAAGATCACCCGCTTCCCATCGGCGAAGAGCAAACCATTTCGCAGCCTTACATCGTGGCCGCGATGCTCGAGCACCTCGCGCTTCACGGGAATGACCGCGTGCTCGAAATCGGCACCGGTTCCGGCTACGTGACGGCCTTGCTGTCGCTGCTCTCGGCCGAGGTGTATTCGGTGGAGCGCCACGCGCAACTGGCCGCCTTGGCGGAAAGTACGCTGCAGCAGTTGGAGTATCGCAACGTGAAGATCAGAGTCGGCGATGGCAGCCAGGGTTGGGCGGAGTACGCGCCGTTCGACGCCATTCTCGTTTCCGCCGCAACGCGCGAAATGCCGCCCGCGCTGTTCGCTCAGTTGCGCGAAGGCGGACGCTTGGTGTTGCCGGTCGGCCCGCCTTTCAGTCAGGAGCTGCAATTGATCCGCAAGGTCGGCGAGCGGCCCGAGGTCAATATCCTTGAAGGCTGCCGATTCGTGCCGCTGGTGGAGGGAATAGCGGACAGTGAATAGGAAGTCAGAAGTCAGAAGTCAAATTGCAGAAGTGACGTCTCCAGTACGCGATCAAAATCGAGGGGTTCACTTCTGCAATCTGACTTCTGACTTCTGCAATCCTGTGGTCGACCGCTGTTTTACAATTGTTTCGTGGCCCTCCTCCGAAATCTGAAGATCACCCTGGAGATGATCAAGTGGGAGCACTCGATCTTCGCACTCCCGTTTGCGCTCTGCGGAGCCATGCTGGCCGCCGGCGGTCTGCCGGCATGGCGGCAACTGGCGTGGATCGTCGTCGCCATGGTTTCGGCGCGCTCGGCCGCTATGGCCTTCAACCGCCTGGCCGATGCCTCGATTGACGCTGCCAATCCTCGCACTGCGACTCGCGCTCTACCGATCGGAGAGTTGACGCCGTCGTTCGTGAGCGCATTCGTTTGGGTCGCGTGCGGAATTTTTGTTCTTGCCGCTTCCCAGTTGAACCACCTGACGCTGCTGCTGTCGCCGGTGGCGTTGGCGGCGATTTTGCTTTATTCCTACACCAAGCGATTCACGCGCTGGTCGCATCTGTTTCTCGGGTTTGCCCTGGGGATTGCGCCGGCGGCCGCGTGGATCGCGGTTTGCGGGTCGCTCGATCCGCGGATTCTGCTGCTCACCGCCGCGGTCACGTTCTGGGTCGGCGGCTTCGATGTGATCTACGCCTGTCAGGATCATGACCACGACCGCAGCCATGATTTGCACTCCGTGCCGCGGCATCTCGGAATCAGAACCGCGCTCATCATCGCCCGCTTATTTCACATCGTGATGCTCGGATTGCTGGTCGCGCTGATCGTGACTTTCGGCTTAGGTAAGCTGGCGATGGCAGGAGTCGTCGCGGTTGCGGCGCTCCTGGCCTACGAGCACACTCTTGTCCGCCACGACGACCTCAGCAAGCTGAACGCCGCGTTCTTCACTATGAACGGAGTGATTTCCGTAGTGTTCTTCCTGTTCGTGGCTAGCGATCTACTGTTTCGAAAGTAGCCGGTACCATCCTCCTGATTTGCTGGTTCGCGATCTACTGGTTCACACGCAGCAGCAGGAACGTGCCGTCATCGAGCTTCACGTTGCCTTTTTCTGAACTCACTACCGACCCCAGGGTCGCATCGGGGGCGGCTGAAAGTTTCAGATTCTCGATTCCCACCACACCCTGCGTATTTCCCGTGATTTGCGGCTGCGCCTGTGTGCCCGCTGGAACTTCGCTCGGGGCGCCGCCCGATGTTTGTGGAGCGTTCGCAGTCGGAGGGGCTGCTCCCCCCATCGATCCTTGTCCCTGTCCTTGGCGTCCACTAGAACTCGGTGGAACTCCGCCGGTTTCCGAGCCGGGATAGCCGGAGGGCTGCTGATTGGCGTTGGCGGGATTGCGATTGGGCGGAGCGATGATCGCCTGGATTGACATGGGCATCTGGATGGGCTCACCGTTCTTCGGAACCGCGCGGTCGAAGGCGATCGCGACCTCAGATTCTTTCTGCTCCTTGCTGCGTGCCTGGGCCTCGGTTACGTGACCGACGATCTTCGTGTCCTTGGGCACAATGACGGTGCCGGCATTGTTTCGCAGGTCCTGCGTAACCGTGGCTACGACTTCGTCGCCCTTTTTTGCTTTTTTCGCGTTGACGCTTTTGGTGAGCCGCGCGGGAATGACGCTGCCGGGCGCGATTCTCGGAGTGTTGTTAGCGGGTGCGGCTTGAGCCGGGGTAGAGGGAGACGCTGACGGCTCCGCGGAAGGGGTGATCTGCGGTTGCTGGGGTGCGCTCTCGCTGCTCGGCGGCTGCGGCGTTTGCGCCAGCAGACTGCCGCACAGCAACGCCGTGGTGAAAGCTGCAATTAGAATTCGGTTCATTGAACTGCCTCCTTCGAAGCGGCGCAATTCGAGTTCTGCGGGCAGCATAAGTTCCCCGCAGCCTTGATTCAGATTTAGATGCCATATTCAGCTGAGAAGGTGAACCGCCTATTTCGTGTCCAGAGGGTTAAGCGCGCGTTCTCTCAAAACCTGAAGAAATCGGAAACGCTGTTGTCACATGATGATGTGATCCGCCGCGGCGGTTGGGTTATGATTGGATTGCATGTCCAGCGCTCACCCATTCCAGACCGACGACCCGCGTCTCGTCCCGATTAAAGATAAAGTCCTCGCGGGTGAACGCCTGAACGAGGGCGATGCGCTTGTCCTTTATGGGACCGGCGACATCCTCGCCGTGGGTTGGCTGGCCAACTTAGTGCGTGAACGGATGCATGGCGACAAAGCGTACTTTAACGTCAACCGTCATATCAATCCGACGAATGTCTGCGTGGCCGCCTGCCGCCTGTGCGCTTTTGGACGCAAGAAAGATACTCCCGGCGCCTACACCATGGCGCTCGAAGAAGCCTTCCAGACGGCCGCTTCCGGCTACACCGAGGCGGTCACGGAGTTTCACATTGTCGGCGGGCTGCATCCCGATTTGCCGTTCCAATATTTTCTCGATCTCGTTTCCGGATTGAAAGAGCGCTTTCCGCAAGTTCACATGAAGGCCTTCACCATGGTTGAGGTCGCGTATCTGGCCAAGCGGTCGAAACTCACCATCCGCGAGACTCTCGAAAAGATGAAAGAGGCAGGTGTCGACTCGCTGCCCGGCGGCGGGGCTGAGATTTTTTCCGACCGCGTGCGGCACATTATCTGCGATCACAAAATTGATGGCGATCAATGGCTGGATACCGCGCGCCTCGCCCACCAGATTGGGCTGAAGTCGAACGCCACCATGCTCTACGGCCACATCGAAGACGACGAAGACCGCGTCGATCACCTGCTCAAGCTGCGCGCCTTGCAGGATGAAACCGGCGGTTTCCAGACTTTCATTCCGCTGGCTTTTCATCCGGCAAACACGCCGCTGCAACACCTTTTCCCGACCACCGGCATGACCGACATCAAGCAAATTGCGGTCAGCCGCCTGGTGCTCGATAACTTTGCGCACATCAAGTCTTACTGGCAGATGATGACGCCGAAGATTGCGCAGATCTCGCTGCGCTTCGGAGCCGACGATATCGACGGCACGGTCGTCGAGGAAAAGATTTATCACGATGCGGGAGCTACCACTCCGCAAGGTCTGCGGCGGCATGACTTGGTGCGACTGATCCAGGAAGCGGGGCGCGAGCCGATTGAGCGCGATACGCTCTACCGGCCGGTGACGCGGACCGAGACGTCGTTCACAGTCTCTGTGTAAGCGAAGGAAGACCCACCACGGAGACACCCTTCGGCTTCGCTCAGGGCAGGCTCCTGCACGGAGAGAACCAAAGCAAATGATTCTGTTTTTCTCCGTGACTCCGTGTCTCCGTGGTGAGAACGGTGTGGAACTTCGCGCAGCCCGGCGCATCTAATCCCCATGGCCAATGAGCAAACAGCGGTTTTCGGCGGCGGATGCTTCTGGTGTATGGAAGCCGTGTTTCAGCGTCTGACCGGCGTGACCCAGGTCGAGTCCGGCTACATGGGCGGACGCGCCGACCAGGCAACTTATCGCCAGGTGTGCGATGGCGATACCGGGCATGCGGAAGTGGTGCGCGTCACGTTCGATCCCGGCCAGATCGGCTATCGCGATCTGCTGGACGTATTCTTCGCGCTGCACGATCCGACCACGCTGAATCGGCAGGGAAATGACGCGGGCGAGCAATATCGTTCGGTGATTTTCTACAACGGCGATGAACAGCGGAAGATTGCCGAGAATACGATTGCCGAACTGACGGCGGCCCAGGCCTTTTCTGAACCGATCGTGACTGCGGTCGAGCCGGCCGAGGAATTCCACGTGGCCGAAGACTACCACCAAAATTACTACAACGAAAATTCGCGCCAGCCGTATTGCATGTTCGTGATTTCGCCGAAACTGGCGAAGTTGGAACAGAAATTTGCCGAAAAACTGAGAGCGTGAACCGCCACCAGGGTCCGCGTTCGAAGGGTCCGAATCTAGGCGGCGGGGTCTTCGCCGGATGTGGTGGAGGGTTCGAGCCGCTCTTCCAGCAGAAGCCGCCGCAAGGTACGCAGGTCGTTGAGCAGCCGGCTGCTGGTCTTCAAGTGTTGCTCCAACTTATCTAACTTAAATTGCACGATCTGCAGAGCCTGTGCGCGCCGTTGCGACTTGGCCTTCATGGCCACGGCGAGGTCGGCCTCGATCTCGCTTTTGGCTTCGGCGATTGCCTCCCCCAAAAGGCGTACGTAATCGTGGGCGTTCTCGACGCTGTCAAACGGCGTTTGCAGGGAAGTTTTCATGGGCGAGTTCCTCGGTAAACGGGAAGTATGGCGGAGAGAGAGGGATTCGAACCCCCGATACCCGTAAAGGTATACACGCTTTCGAGGCGCGCGCCTTCAGCCACTCGGCCATCTCTCCGCTGCGAGTTGAAACTACTTCAATCAGGATAGCAAATCATTGGGCGCAAAGCATTCGACGCTTGAAACAAGCCTACGACCGAGGATAACTCACAAATCGCCAGTGTTTTGTGAGGAATGTTCACCCGGAACAAATTAGCCCGAATCCGTCCGCGCAAGTTGTGAATCAAATCTGAAATTGATTTTCGAAACCGGGGCTAGCGGTTGCGCTGTGGGGCGCAACTGCCCGTCGGGGCTCCAACACATTTGTCTCTATCTCTTGCCAAGGGGAAGTTATGGCGAAAAGAATGGTTCTCATGCTGAGCGTGATGGCAGTCTTGCTCACAGCTCTGGGTTTCATAAAGTTCAAGCAGGTTGAATCGGCGGTTCACGCCGCCGCTTTCCAGCCGCCTCCGGAAGCCGTCACCAGCGTGGTGGCGCAACAGGAGCAGTGGCCGGCGACGACGAACATCATCGGCACAGTTGAGGCCGTCCATGGAGTCACGGTCAGCGCGGACCTCCCGGGCACTGTGGGTCGAATTAATTTCGATTCGGGCAAAGCAGTACGCGAGGGGGAAATTCTCGTCGAGCTGGATACGCGGCAGGAGCGCGCTCAACTGGCGTCTCTTGAAGCGCAGCGCGATCTTGCGCGCGTGAATTTTCGCCGCATGCAGCAACTGGTCGATCAAGGCGTGATTTCTCGGATGGAGTACGACCAAGCCACGGCCCAGCAAAAGGCCACCGAAGCCAATGTGGCGGAGACCCGCGCCACCATTGAGCGAAAGACGATCCGAGCTCCTTTTTCGGGGATCCTGGGCATCCGCAAGGTCAACCTGGGACAGTACCTTTCGGCGGGCAGCGCGGTGGTTCCGCTGCAGTCTCTGAACCCGATTTATGTGGACTTCGGCGTGCCCCAGCAAGCCGCCGGACAAGTGCGAGTCGGTGGAAACCTGCGCGTCACCTCCGAAGGTCTTGCGGGCCAGGTGTGGACGGGTCGCGTCACCGCTCTCGACTCGGTCGTAGACCAGGCGACCCGGAACGTTCAAGTGCAGGCGACCCTCGCCAATCCGGGAGGTAAGTTGCAGCCCGGTATGTTCGTGCAGGTGGAAGTGGTCGTGGGCACGAGCCGTCCTGTGATCACCTTGCCGGCATCCGCCATCAGTTATGCACCGTACGGCGACTCGGTATTCATCATCAGCGATCTGAAGGACCAGAAAGGACAAACGTACCGTGGCGTGCGTCAGCAGTTCGTCAAGGTCGAAGGATCGCGTGGCGATCAGGTCGCTGTGATTTCAGGTGTGAAGCCCGGCGACGAAGTCGTGACCTCAGGCGTATTCAAGTTGCGCAACGGCGCCGCCGTCCAGGTCAACAATAAAGTCCAGCCGGAAAATAATCCTGCTCCCAAGCCCGAGGACAGCTAAATGAAGTTTACCGATCTCTTCATCAAGCGGCCGGTTCTCGCGATCGTCGTCAGCCTGGTCATCCTGATCGCCGGCCTGCAGTCCATTCGCTCGCTGAGCGTGCGCCAGTACCCGCGCAGCGACATCGCGATCATTCAGGTGACAACGACTTATGTAGGCGCCAATGCGGATCTGGTGCGCGGATTCATCACCACTCCGCTGGAGCGCGTGATTGCCAGTGCCGACGGCATCGACTACATGGAATCGTCGAGCGCTCAGGGCCTCAGCACGATCACCGTGCACCTGAAGCTCAACTACGATACCAACGCGGCGCTCACCCAAATCCAGGCCAAGGTGGCCCAGGTTCGCAATGACTTGCCGCCTGACGCCGAGGTACCGGTCATCGATCTGGAAACGGCGGACAAACAGTTTGCCGCGATGTACCTTGGTTTCTCCTCGGCCGATCTCGATCAGAACCAGATTACCGATTATCTGACCCGCGTCGTGCAACCGAAGCTGAGTGCGATCAGCGGAGTACAGCGCGCCGACATCCTCGGCGACCGCACGTTCGCGATGCGAATTTGGCTGAAGCCCGACAAGATGGCGGCGCTCGGCATTTCGCCGGCCGCCGTGCACGACGCATTGGCACGGAACAACTATCTCTCAGCGATAGGAAGCACCAAGGGTTCGATGGTTTCGGTCAACCTCGTTGCCAATACCAACCTGACCACGCCGGAAGAGTTCCGCCAGCTGGTGGTGAAGAACGAGAACGGAGTAGTCGTACGGCTGGGAGAGATCGCCGACGTCGTGCTGGGCGCCCAGAATTACGACTCGGAAGTGCGCTTCAACGGTGAGACGGCGACCTTCATGGGAGTGTGGGTGCTTCCGACCGCCAACTCGCTGGAGGTGATCAAGAACGTACGCGCTGCGATCCCCGGCATTCAGGCCCAGTTGCCGACGGGGATGAAGGTTGGCATCCCCTACGACTCGACCGCGTACATTCAGGACGCGATCAACGAGGTGCTCAGGACTCTCAGCGAGACCCTGCTCATCGTCATCATAGTTATTTTCCTTTTCCTCGGCTCGATGCGCTCGGTGCTCATTCCGGTCGTCGCCATCCCGATTTCCCTCATTGGCGCCGTCTTCCTGATGCTGCTGGCCGGCTTCACCATCAACCTGTTAACCCTGCTTGCCATCGTGCTCTCGGTTGGCCTGGTGGTGGATGACGCCATCGTCATGGTGGAAAATGTCGAGCGGCACCTTCACCTCGGTAAGCCTCCGGTGCGGGCTGCCATGGACGCGGCCCGCGAGTTGGTGGGCCCGATCATCTCGATGACCATCACGCTCGCCGCGGTGTATGCGCCCATCGGCATTCAGGGCGGCTTAACCGGCGCGCTGTTCCGCGAGTTCGCATTCACTCTCGCGGGAGCCGTGATCGTATCTGGAATCGTTGCCTTGACGCTTTCCCCGATGATGGGATCAAGGTTGTTGCGCGCGGGAGACACCGAGCGCGGCTTTGCCGGCATGATCAATCGCCACTTCGAGCGCGTGCGGCAGCTCTACTCGCGAACTCTTGCTGGAACACTGCAGTACCGGCCGGTAGTGTTCGTTCTCTGGGCGATTGTCGTTCTGCTGATGGTTCCGTTCTACATGTTCTCGCAGCGGGAATTGGCGCCGGCCGAAGACCAGGGCGTGGTTTTCGGCGTCATCCAGGCTTCGCCCAACTCGACCATCGATCAGACCAAGCTGTACACCAAGGAAGTGTACGACGTCTATCGCGCCTTCCCCGAGAGCGATAGCATTTTTCAGATCACATCCCCGACGGGCGGCTTCGGCGGCATGGTGACCAAGCCCTGGAGCGAGCGGAAAAAGACGGCGCAGCAACTTCTGCTCGAATCCACCGGGCCGCTGTCGAAGATTGCGGGCATTCGCGTAATTCCGCTGACCCCGCCTCCGCTGCCGGGCGGCGGAGATTTCCCGGTTGATTTCGTGATCGCCTCGCCGGCCGAGCCCCAGCAACTGGTTGAGTTCGCCAAGCAGCTTGTGGGGAAGGCTTTTGCCAGCGGTTTGTTCATCTATGCCGACTCCGACGTGAAGTTCGACCAGCCGCAGGCTGAGGTTGTCTTCGATCGCGACAAGCTCCGGTCGCAAGGGGTGGACCTGAGCCAGGCTGGCCAGGATCTCTCCACCCTGCTCGGCGGAAACTACGTCAACCGTTTCAGCATCCAGGGGCGGAGTTACAAGGTGATTCCGCAGGTCAAGCGCTCGGAGCGTCTGACGCCCGAGCAGCTCTCGCAGATCTACGTCACCGGATCGCAAAACAAACTGGTGCCGCTTTCCACGTTCGCCACGCTGCGCACCACGACCGAGCCGCGGGAGTTGAAGAAATTTCAGCAGCTCAACGCGGTGCGCATTCAGGGCGTGATCCCGCCGGGAGTGCCGCTCGACAAGGCGCTCAGCATGCTTGAGGCCGAAGCCAAGACCATCCTGCCGCAGGGCTTCACGGTGGACTATGCGGGCGAATCGCGTCAGCTTCGGGTTGAAGGCAGCAAGTTTCTCGGCACCTTCCTGTTATCGGGGATCCTGATCTACCTGGTGCTGGCGGCGCAGTTCGAGAGCTTTCGTGATCCTTTCATCATTCTTGCAGGCTCGGTGCCGCTGGCAATTTCCGGGGCGCTGCTGTTTTCCTTTGTCGGGCTGACGACACTCAACATCTACAGCCAGGTTGGGCTGATCACGCTGGTGGGGCTGATCTCGAAAAACGGCATCCTGATCGTGGAGTTCGCCAACCACCTCCAGGAAACAGGAAGGGACAAGCTGGCAGCGATTATTGAAGCGGCGGGCACACGGCTTCGACCGATCCTGATGACGACTGCCGCCACCGTCATCGGTCACTTCCCACTGGTTCTCGCGAAGGGGCCGGGCGCAGGAGCACGCAATAGCATCGGCATCATGCTGGTGAGCGGCATGATTATAGGAACGATGTTCACCCTGTTCGTGGTGCCGTCGATCTATATGCTGGTGGCGCGGACGCACGCGCCCGCTTCAGAAGAGGACGCGGATTCGGACTCAGACGATCTGCTTCCAGAGCCGGCAGACGCCGCGGCCTAGCGAGCCCAGCCCCTAAAGGGGCGTTTGATCTCGAAGGGATTGCGGCATCGCTAAAGCGATGCCATGATCCATCCCTCCTTGGGCCGCTCACGCCTTCGGGTCGGCGGTGGGCGGTCCAAACGGACCGCAGCGGTGGCCGAAGCCTTGTCGAAACTTTTCGCGTTCCTCGGGTGTCATTTTCTCCCACCGCTCCATCATGCGGTGCCGCCAGTACATGTGCCGCCCTGGCCGGCCGCGGAATCCGCCGAACAGAATCTTGCAAAGGATCAATAGTCCTACCGCTTGCCAGAAGGTAATCGGATGCCAGCCAAACAAAGCCGGCGTCAGCCAGTTCCACAGTCGCAGGACCACATAGCTGAACACCGCAACGAACAGCACGGCAAACGGAAGGAACATCAGTCCTCTTTGAATCCAATGTCTTTTCATTTCTTTGTCCTCATGCTTTCCGGTATTCGTCGTAGATGGCTTGCAGTCGCTGGCGCAGGTGCAAGACCGCGTAGTGCTTGCGCGAGAGCAGCGTGTTCATGCTTACGCCAGACTGCAAGGCAAGCTCCTTGAAGCTGTACCCCATCAGTTCGTGCGCGATGAACACATCGCGCTGCTCGTCGGGCAACTCGTCCAGGGCGTCGTCCAACTCCTCTGCGAGCACGCTGCGCGCGTAGGCCGCCTCGGGTCCGGCGTCGGGGGAGGGAAGCAGTTCTTCCAGCCAGCGCACCTCGCCATCCTCGGTAACAGCGGGCTCGTTTCTCAACCCCTCCCGTTTTTTCCGGCGGAACAGATCCGTGATCCGATTGCGGGCCACGCGGAACATCCACGCCGTAACCTGCTCCACCGGTTTCATCATCCGGTAAAGTTCGACCAGTTCGTAGAAGACGTCCTGCAGGATGTCTTCGGCGTCGCCCTGATCCGCCACGCGCTTACGGATGAAGTTGCGCAGGCGGGACTCGTCCCGAGAGATCGCTTCCGAGATCTGCTGGTCTTGCTGCGCCATCATCCACTGTTTTCTCAGCGCCTGGTCCATCTACTCCTGTAGACGAACGAGCGAGGAAAATATTTTAATTGGGTCGTTTTGAGACGGTCGTTCCTGTTATGACCAGGCATTTGCAGGCTGGTGAGAAAGTCGTTTCTGGGCAAGAGCTGCACCCTCAGCGGCTAAAAGCCGCATTAAAAACAATGCAGTTATCGCAGCTCTGAAGCGCTGCGCCACCCAAAGTCACGAGCAACATCGAGTTTTCTGCAGCCTGCTTAGGCGCTGGTTTTGGGCGCTGAGAGTTCCGCCCCGGCGCCTAACGACGGTTCCGAAAGAACTCCTGCAATATCTCCGCCGAACGTCCCGCCAGTACCCCGCCCCGCACTTCCATCCGATGATTCAGACCGGGGTGGTTCACCACCTGCAGAATCGAATGGATGGCGCCTGCCTTCGGGTCGTCGGCGCCGTACACCAGGCGGCGGACGCGGGCATGGACAGCCGCTCCCGCGCACATCGCGCAGGGCTCAATGGTGGCAAACAGTTCGCAGTCGCCGAGCCGGTGATTCCCGACAGTTCGTCCCGCCTCGCGCAGGGCCACGATTTCCGCGTGAGCGGTGGGATCGCAGTCGCTAAGATTGCGATTCCACCCGCGTCCCACCACGCGCCCCTGGCACACCACGACCGCTCCCACCGGCACTTCGCCCGCCTCCAGGGCGCGCTGGGCCGAGCGCAGGGCTTCTTCCATCCAAAGTTCGTCGGAGCGGAGTTCGTCGGATGCGTCGGATGCAGTGGTCAGTGGTCGGTAGCCCGGTGGCTGGTTGCCAGAAACTGCGCTCAATTCTCAGTTCCCCAGTTCTCAGTTCAGAGGAGAGGACGGCTGAGGCTAGCAGATCCCATTCTACCGGGGCGCGACTGCAGCGGCGACTTCCGCCGACAAGTTGGGAGGCTGCGTTCTCAACATTGGTCAACATCTTGCGTAGCGGTGATTGGAGGGAAATTTCTGCGAGCGACACATGGTCGTCAAAGTCGTTGTCCATCATATAGTTAGCAGAAATCACTAAAGCGAAACTGGAGTTTCAGAATGGCATGTCACGTGCACCGAATCGGCAACCCTCCCGCCATGGGCCTGGCAGCGCTGGTCCCATTTTTTCAGAAGAGGTCGATCTCTGTGCAGGTCCCGACAAAGCCAGCGGTCATGGATGCATGTTCATGCGCAGGGCGCGACTCCCGGATCGACACCTTGCGTGGTCTTTTCTTGGTGTTGATGATGGTCGACCACCTGCCCTATGATCCGCTGCTTCGTTTCACGTTTCAGAGTTTCGGTTTAGTCTCCGCCGCCGAGGGCTTTGTGTTTGTCTCGGGGTTCGTCAGCGCCTGGGTCTACGGACGAATTTTGGTCAAGGACGGCGTGGCTGCCTTGCGGCGCCGCGCCTGGCATCGGGCACGCGACATCTATCTCACTCATCTTGCGCTTTACACCTTGGCTCTGCTGGGTGGCCTGTGGGGCGGCCGCCAAATCGCCAGCCGGTTCCCGGATCTCTGGACTGGGTGGTGGCATGGCGCGCTGCTGATCTACCAACCGCCGCTGTTCGGCATCCTTCCCATGTACGTTGTGTTCCTGCTGCTGACCCCGTTGCTGCTCGAGCAGATGGCGAGAGGCCGCGCTCTGCGGATCGGGTCGGCCAGCGCCGCCCTGTGGCTGGCGGCGCAATGGGGGATCGGAAGTCCGGCGCACAATCCGTCGTGGCTGCAGCTTGGATTCTTTAACATCCTGGCGTGGCAACTCTTGTTCGTCGCTGGAGCCTACTTTGGCTACCGGAAGGCTGCGGGACTAGGTTCACCGCTTCGAGCGTCTCGACTCCTGCTGGTCTTCAGTGTCGTTCTGGCGGCGTTGTTTTTTCTCGTCCGCCATAGACTTTTGTTGGTGGCGAATCTCAAGCTGTTCGATATCCAAACCGCGCTCCAGGCGTGGAGGTCGACCAATCACCCTCTGCGCCTGATCAACTTCGCGGCTTTCGCTTATATCCTGTGGTCTCTGCCGCGTTCGATCGACAAGAAGCTGCATGGGCTGTCTGCATTTCGATTCCTGCGTTATCTCGGCCAACATTCTCTCCAGGTGTTTGCCTGGTCGATTCTCGTGTCCTACACTGCCTCCAGCTTCAGGGTTTCGTTGGCCGCGCTGTCGCCGGCCTGGAGAATACTGCTAGCTGTGGCCGCGGCCCTGAGTCTTGCGATCCCGGCCTGGCTGCACCAGCGCTGGACGCTGCGAAGGGCGACCATCTTCTCTTTGACCACCGCCAACGCCAATGGCCCGGTGGAGACGCCGTTTGCCGCCGTCGGTCCCAACGATCTTTCTTTGCCCGCGGATGGAGAAGCATAGTGAAGGCAAAGGGGTGTGATTCATCTCACACCAGACTGTTTCCCGTCAGTGTTATCCTAAGCAGGTTATGGGAATCACCGAGATCTTCCGGAAAGTGTTTTTGCTGGACCTGATCGAGGGGCTGGGCGTGACCTTCCGCTATCAGGATCCGAAAGAAATCTATACCGAGCAGTATCCGCTGGAACGGCCGGAGGTCGCCGAGCGCTATCGCGGCGCGCCGCGGCTGAACGTCAACCCCGACACCGGCGAAACCCTCTGCATTTCCTGCGATCTGTGCGCTCTGGCTTGTCCAGAACACCTGATCGTGGTCACCAGCGAGCGCAATGAAAAGACGCGCCGCAAAGAGCTCACGAACTTTACCTACGACCTGAGCCGCTGCATGTTCTGCGGCCTGTGCGAAGATGCTTGTCCTACCGATGCGCTCGAACTCACCCAGGATTTCGAGCTTGCCAGCTTCACCCGCGAAGGCATGATCTGGGACCGCCAGGAACTCGAGCAGGGTCCGCAGCCCACCGTGTACAAAAAGTAGCCGCCCCATGCCCAGCCCCTAAAGGGGTATCTCCTTTTGAATGCTTACGGTATCGCTGAAGCGATACCCTGATACAAACCGAGTTTTTCCGCAAGCCTCTCCCTTAAGTTCCAGAAACGTCTTCCCGCGCCTTATCCGGTACGTCCATTCGGTCGTGGCCCGATAGAACTTCTCGTCTGTAATCTCTGCCAGAGCGGTGTTGTCTTTCGAGTTCAAGCCCATTAAGACAGTGCCGATAGCAATCTCCATGCGGGGATGTGTGCGATCCGCCGGCGTCGGCCTGGCGGTGCGCCGGCTGTTTGCCGAACATTTCGGTGGAAGGGTGAGGCTGAGGCGGGTTGCAGTTTCGTGTTCCGGATCGCTTTGCCTGCCGGTCGCCACCATCAGAAGGGGGGAGCCCGAGCGATGACACGATTGCCTCAGGTCCTTCTGGTGGACGACAACCCCGCCGACGTCGAGCTGGCGCGAGAGGCGCTGGCGGGGGGCAGGCATCAAAGCTGCATCAGCAATGTAGCGAACGGCGAGGAGGCGATGGCCTTTCTGCGACGTGCCGGCCCGTATGCGAATACGGTTCGGCCGGACCTGGTGATCCTCGATTTGAATCTGCCCAAAAAAGACGGTCGAGCGGTGTTGGCGGAGGCCAAAGCCGACACCAGTCTGCGTACCATCCCGGTGGTGGTGTTCAGCACCTCGCGCTCGATGCTGGATATCACGCGCAGTTACGAACTGGGCGCCAACTGCTATGTCAGCAAGCCGGGAAATCTGAATGATTATTTTTCGGCGGTGCAATCGATTGAAGAATTCTGGTTTGGCTCCGCCAGCCTGCCCCGAGAGGAAAAATGAGAGGAACAATAATGGAAAACGAACCTGCCCACGTTTTGCTGATTGAAGACAATCCCGGAGACGCGGACCTGGTGCGCCTGCGCCTGGTGGAAAGCAAGTCCGAGGTCCAGGTGAACTGCGTGCCCCGGCTCTCCGATGCTCTGGCCTGTCTGGACGTGGAAACACCGGCGCTGGTGCTGCTCGACTTAAACCTGCCCGACAGCCATGGCGCCGAAACTTTTCGCCGCATCCGGCAGAAGGCGCCTCATGTGCCCGTGGTGATCCTTTCGGGTCAGGACGATCCGGCGCTGGCGATGAAAGCCGTCCACCAGGGCGTTCAGGACTACCTGGTCAAAGGCGACGTCACCAGCAAACAACTGGAGCGCGCCCTCCGCTATGCGGTGGAACGGCAGGGGCTGCTGCGCTCGCTCGAGATCGCCCGCCAGCAGCAACTGGAATTCAAGAATCAGTTTCTGTCTCACGTTTCGCATGAATTGCGTACCCCGCTGACCTGCATTCACCAGTACGTCACGCTCCTGTTGGACGGGTTAGCCGGTCCCATGTCGCCGGATCAAACTGACCACCTGAGAACCGTTCTCAAGAGTGTGAACCAGTTGCACGCCATGATTCGCGACCTGCTCGAAGCCACTCGCGCCGATAGCGGCAAGCTGCGCATCGAACCGCGATGCATCGATATCGGCGAACTGATTCAGCAGGCGGTCGCGATGATGCGGCCTGCCGCCGCCGAAAAACGCATTGGCCTCGAAGCGGGGGTGGATCGAAGCATCCCCCTCGTCCATGCCGACCCTGATCGCACGCTTGAAGTTCTCATCAACCTGATCGACAACGGAATCAAGTTCACCCCACCCGAGGGCTCGGTCATCGTAAAAGCCGCGATGGTGGAAACCGACCCCTCTTCCGTCTATCTTTCGGTGTCGGACAGCGGCCGGGGCATCCCGCAAGAGTCGCTGCCGCGGGTGTTTGAACGTCTCTACCAGGACCCCGGACGGGTGGACGGCAACCGGACCGGCCTCGGCCTGGGACTCTACATTGCCAAAGAAATTGTCACGCTTCACGGCGGCAGGATGTGGGTGGCAAGCGACGAGGGAAGCGGCAGCACGTTCTCATTCACTTTGCCGCTCTATTCCCTGGCCAAACTCCTGCTTCCGGTGATCGTTCACCAGGGACGTTTGCGGGAGGCTCTGGTGCTGGTGCGCGTGGAACTGACTCCGCTCTCCAACTCGCTGCGCGGAAGTTGGAAAGAAACCTGCGTTCGCTGTCTCGACCTGTTGCGCCGGTGCGTCTACGTGGACAAGGATCTGGTTCTTCCTCCCACGGCGAGCAGCGGTCCCGTCGAAACGTTTTTCGTGGTCGCCTCCACCGACATGGAGAGGGTCGGCATCATGATGGACCGCATCCGCGGGCAAGTTGGCGCTCTGCCCCAGTTGCAGGCCAGCGGCACTCTGCGTGTGGCCGCGGAGCCGATTCCTGCCCCGCCCGCCGCCGACTCGAGGACCTTGGAACAGCAAATCTGGGGCGTTGCCGATTACGTGACCGGAATCATTCAGCAGGATCTTTGTAACGGACGATCTTCGTAACGGACATAGTAACGAACCCAGGGAGCGGACATAACTTCAACGAAAAGGAGAACCAGGAGAATGCGAACTGAAAATTACAACGCGGCGCCACCGTCCATGAATCGAGCAAAAATCATGGTCGTGGATGACGATCCCGATCTTAGACGCGCCCTGAGTTTGCGTCTGCGGGCCAATGATTTCGATACGGTGAATGTCTGCGACGGTTATTCGGCCATCGCCATGGCGCAGAAGGAAAGGCCGCACCTGATCATCCTCGATCTGGGGTTGCCCGCGGGCGACGGATTTGCGGTGCTGAAAAACCTGCAACAGTATCCGGCGCTTTCGCTCATCCCGGTGATCGTGCTCACGGCTCGCGATCCCGAGGGCAATGAAAAACGCACCCTCGATTCGGGAGCCGTTGCCTTCTTCCAGAAGCCGGCCGACAACGAGGAGTTGCTGGGCGTGATCCGCGCCTGCCTGCGCACGGGATCGGGCTGGGGCGGAGGATTGCCAGCATAGCGGTCGTGAGCGGCCCCGGTCGCGGACAAGAAAGAAGAAGGAGAACGATATGTATGTCGACAGCCGGGGGAACTTGGTCCCTTCTCGGGAGTACCAAGTCCGCCGCCGGGAACCGCGCTATGTTTCCAGCATCTCGGTTACTCTGCAGCGCTTCTTGCGCTTCGGACCGGTTGTATCTCGCGGGATGAGCCTCGACGTCAGTATGCGAGGAATGTCGGCTCTGGTCTGCGGCGCGCCGCGCGTCGGCGAAACGGTGGTGATCGGGTTGTCATTGCCAGGCGCTCCGGTCGAGATGCTGGCGAAGGTCCGCCACAGCAGCGACGCTCGCACTGGATTTGAGTTCTACCCCTTGCCTCCCCTCGCCCAACAGGCAATTCAGCACTGGATCCAGGGACTGCGCGCCCACGAAGAAAAGTTGTTCCCCTTTCCGTTTGCGGGTGTGGCCGGGAGTCTCTAGAGGCTGTCGGTGTTTCCCTGCGGTTTGGCGCTCACTCCGGCGGCAGCGGCAGTCCCTGAATATTCCAGGAAATGTGATGGACGGCGCTGTGCGTGGCAAGAATGGCCGACTTGCCCGGAGCGAACGCCAGACCCACCAAGCCCTGGCCGGAGACTTCGAGGTTGGCCTTGCCTTGCGGAGTAATCTTCACGATGCCGCGCTTTCCGGCAAGCGAGGCGGCGACATAAACATTTCCCTCGACATCCAGAGCCAGGCCCTGCGGACGTCCCAGCCCGCGGTAGAACACGGACACGGTTCCGTGGGGATCGACTTTGTACACGCAGTCGAAACTGGAGGTGCTCGGGGCAGTGACGAACATATCGCCGTGCGGACCGAAGGCGATGTGATAGGCGGAAACACTCGGCTCCAGCGTCGCGAACACAAAAATCTGCCGGTCGCGCGCGATCTTGAAAATAGTTCCGCTGCGGTCGCCGACGTAGAGATTCTCCGCCGCATCGAAGGCAATCCCGGTTGCGACTCCCATGCCTTCGGCGTAGGTCGACATGGTGCCGTTCGGCGCCACCTTGTACACGGCCTCGTCGTGTCGCGAAGAAACGTACATCTGGCCTTCGCGGTCGAAGGCAATCGAGGTGGCGTTCATCAGGTCGCTGAGAAACGGCTTCACGACGTAGTTGGTGTCGATCTTGAAAATGGACACCGAAGTTTTTTGCCCGCGCGATCCCGAGAAAGTCACAAAGAGATTGCCTTCGCGGTCGAGCGCTGGATTGGTAACCGGATGAAGGTTGTCGGCCACCGGGACCGCAACCTTAATGGGATGGGAGTTACTGACGTTGCCGCCGCCGTTCGTATTCACTACCACCGGCCCCGACGCCGCGCCCTCGGGTACGCGAGCCACCAGGAAATCGTCGGAGCTGATGAGCACCGAGCCCTCGATCTCTCCAAAGTGCACGCTCGGGCGGCGCAACTCGGGCGGACGCAGGCTCTTTCCCATGATGCGAACCTCACCTCCCGGCAAAGCAAAACTTGGCGCCACCGCTTCGATGTGCGGCTTGCCATTGACGTTCTTCTTTCCCAGCAGGCGGTCGGATATGCTCATGAGTTTGTTCCGGCGGGAGCCAGCATTTTGATTGTCATCCTCAATCCGATTGTCATCCTGAGCGAAGCGAAGCGCCTGCTTTTCCTGTCAGTACAAATACAGCAGATCCTTCGCTTCGGTCAGGATGACAGATTAAATTCACGCCGCATCCCGGGACACAACACCATCGTTACTTGGTTAGAAGTCCAAAGTGCAATAGAAGATGCATGATTGCGAGTGCGTAAAGCCCTGCTCCGAGGTCATCCACTACGATGCCGGTGCCCTCGGGCAGCCGCTCCAGCCGCCGAATGGGAAACGGCTTCCAAATATCGAAGACACGGAAAAGTATAAGGCCGGCGAGAAACGTTTTCCAACCGAGCGGAACCGCGATCAGGGTAACCAGTTGCCCCGCGACTTCATCGATGACGACGAATTGCGGGTCTTCTAAACCAGAGGCGCGGGCGACCAGCGTGGCCGCGGGAATTCCGATGAGGGTCACAGCCGCGGCGGCGATGATCGTCGCCCAGACGCGGTCCGCGACCGGGATACGGGAACTCGCCAACGCCCACAGCATCACCGTCGCTAACGATCCCCAGGTGCCGGGGCCAGGTTTGAGGCGTCCGGCGCCGAAGAACGTTGCGGTCAGTGTGGCCCACAGCGGAGCGGCGGGGCCGGCCTTGACCTCGGACGGACGACTTGTCATTTCGCGTCCTCGTCGTCGAGAGTATCTTCCCGTATCGCCTCTTCGGCATCGTCAACCGGCGACGAAATCACATACGCGCCCGTCGCCCACTTGCCAAGATCGATCAGGCGGCAGCGCTCACTGCAAAAAGGGAAGTCCGCGTCGCCAGCCTTGGCCGGCTTCTTGCAAATCGGGCAGCGGAGTTTGATGGCGCGCTTGCGCGGCATAATTAGCGGCCTGTAGAGACGGGGCTTGCCCCGTCTCGCTTTGCATCGTGTTGTCGGCCGAAGGAGACGCGGCAAGCCGCGTCTCTACGGGAAATCACCTTAAACGATTTCCCCTACCAAATCATAGTCGTGCGCCGCCGTGATGCGGCAACGATAAAACTCTCCCTCTTGCGGCTCGTTTCCCTCGGGATAATCATTCACGAACACTTTACCGTCGATCTCAGGCGCGTGCATCGCCGTGCGGCCTTCGAGCAGCAGGTCAGACTCGGTGGATGGGCCTTCCAGCAGCAGATCGAATTCGCGCCCGATCAGCGATTTCTTCTTCGCCCGGCTGATCTTCTTCTGGATCGACATCAGCGACTTGCGCCGGCGCTCGATCTCGCGCGCGGACAACTTCTTGTCATGATCAAAGGCGCCAGCGCCTTCCTGGTCCGAGTAGCCGAAGGCGCCCATCCAATCGAATGCCGCTTCTTTCACGAAGCTGCAAAGCTCCTCGAATTCTTTTTCAGTTTCACCCGGGAAGCCGACGATGAAGGAAGTCCGCAAGGCAACGCTAGGAATGACGCGGCGCATTTTCTCGATCGAGCGCAGAAATAAGTCGGCGCCGCCTCCGCGCTTCATGCGCTTCAGAACCGTTGCCGACGCGTGCTGCAGAGGCACATCGATGTACGAACAGATATTGTCGTGAGCGGCGATCGTCTCGAGCAGCCGCCCCGTGATTTTGTTGGGATACGCGTAGAGAAAGCGAATCCAGCGCAGGTTGTCGACCGCCGCGAGTTTCTCCAGCAGCAGGGTCAAGCCATCTTTCAGTCCCAGGTCCTCGCCGTAGCAGGTGGTGTCCTGCCCGATGAGCGTGATTTCGCGCACGCCGGATTGGGCCAGCCGCTCGGCTTCGGCGATGACCGACTCGAAACGCCGCGAGCGGAACTGCCCCCGAAGCTGAGGAATGATGCAGAAGCTGCAGGGATGATCGCAGCCTTCGGCGATCTTGATATAGGCGGAAGATCGAGGCGTGGTCAGCACGCGCGGCGTGTGGTCGTCGTAGAGGTAGTTGGGCAGGTCGGCAACGGCACCGTCCCAGGAATCGCGCGCGAAGCGCCCCTGACCGCGGCGGCGATCACCCTCGGGTCGCGAGGTCATGATGTTCGAGGTCAACGTATTCGAAGTCAGCGTGTTGGAAGTGAGAATGTTAAACGGACTCGATGCGCGAGGCGTTTCCACCACTCCTGCGGCAGCGAGAATCTTCTCCAGTTCGCCGGTGCCGACGAGCGCGTCCACTTCCGGAATGCTCTTTTGAATCTCATCGTGAAAACGTTCCACCAGGCAGCCGGCAACCACCAGGCGCGTTGCCTTGCCTCCCGTCTTGTGGCGAGCCATTTCCAGAATCGTATCGATGGATTCCTGTTGCGCGCTGCCGATAAACGAACAGGTATTGACCACGATGACGTCGGCGTCCGCGGCGTCGGGAGTAAGCGAGGCGCCAGCCTGCCTTAGCATGCCCATCATCACCTCGCTATCGACGAGGTTCTTGGGGCAGCCGAGGCTCACAAAGCCCACCTTGGTTGGGGCCGGGGCAGTCGCCTCCGAAGTCGCGGATCTGCTTTTCTTTACGGGCATGGGGACGATGACAAATGGATCAGCAGGAAACAGGTCTGCACAATTCTAGCATCCTGTTCGTTTTGCTTGTAACTGCCTGTAATTGCTCTTGACAGGCTGAAGTCCAAGATGTATTTTCATCGCGAGTTTCGGCGAACGGAAGAGTGAGGGCTTTGTTCAAGGCCTCCTATCCGAGGGGCTTCTACTCGCCGTCTTCCCCAAAAAGTGGACTGAGCATCCCAAATCAAAGACGGGATGTGTAGGTTCGTGTGTCCAAACTGGAAAGCGCACAGGGTTGCTGAAACTCAAGCCGCCGTTTGCGAAAAGTGTCGCTGTCCGCGGAGGATCCAATGGCCGACGCAAACCAAGCAGTCAATGTTGCTCAAATTGCTCAAGCACTCGTCATACCGTTCGCCGCAGGTTTTGTTGTGCAGCGGGTACTGGAGATTTTGGACCCGCTCTTCCCTGATTCGGTTCAGAAGCCTAGCCGCAAGAAGATCGCCATGGGACTGGTTTCCTTGGCGATGGGCTGGTGGTTGGCATTTTCCGGAATCCACGTGTTCAAAGATATTGGAGCCACGATGAGCGATTGGCAAGACATCTTGCTCAGCGGCATCTTCATCAGCGCTGGCACCGAAGGCTTCAATACTCTGCTGAAATTCGCCAACTACAAAAAGGAAGCCAGCAAAGCCGACGCCGCCGACAAGCAGGCCGCCGCCGGCAACCAGAAATTACAGCTCGTGAACACTCAGGCTTAGGTCACGGATTCTCTCCGGGGAGACAACGATGAAGTCCAAGTTCCAGTTTCGCCTCATGATGGCACTCATGGGCATGCTGCTCGTGTGCTTCCTCCAGGCGGGCGCCGAGGACAAACCGCCCGCTTGCGCAAAAGGATACAACCCTGATGGAACACCCATCCCTCAGCCCTGCAATGGCATCAGCGTCGGCGCACCCAAAGTGTTCGACAATCGCACTCTCACCCTGATGCTTGAGTCCCTGAGCCAGGCGCTGCAAGCCCAGCAGCAAAACTACATGGACCAGAAAAGCGTGGCGGCCGCACTGGCAAATATTCAAGGATTTACTCAGACCGAAACCGACACCAACCTAAGCCTCACCGCCACGCCCACGCCCGCCACCGACGTGAAGACAACCCTGAACACCGGCAACGTGAACGCCAGTGGCACTCCGTTGCCCAACACCTTCCAGCGTCAAACGGATGTCAATCGCGCCAGCGTCACGCCCCAGGTCCCCGCGCTCGACACCGCCCCTGCCTTTCAGGGATTTAGCCCGACTTACGGCAACAGCGCCTCCGACCTGCTCAGCGATCAGGTCAACCTCACCTACCAGATCTTCAACCTGCGCATGATCCTCGAACGCGCCCTCTCCGACCGCCTGAACCCTGACGCGACTGGATACAACAGAACGCGCCGTCAGGCTGTGCTGGGATTCAACGTCACCCTCGATCCGCCACGCATTGCCAATGACGCCGTAGCCGTAGTCGAGATCACCCTGCAAACCTGCGACAAGAAAACGAAGACTTGCGAGGAAGAAGCTAAGAAAGGAAGCAAAGACGAGGACGGAAAGCCGCTGTCGCTCGTTGCCTTGATGCCGCAGGAAAAAACCTACAACGCAGCCGCCCTCAGCAGTAAATCAAACGCGTTCGCCGGCTCGGCGGTTGTCAGCCACTTTCAGGTCGGATTCAGCGCCCGCAAGCGGGGCCAGATCTTCTACCTCTATCGCGACAACGACACCATTTCCTACGAACGCATGACCGGCGACCCCACCAAGATCGTCTTTGGCTGGATGTTCCGTCCCGTCCTTGGACGGCGCTCCATTTCCCCAGGGCTGCGCCAACTCTTCGCCATCATGGCGCTGCCCAGCGTCGACTGCACTGGGGTTGATTTCAGGAATGCCGCTAGCGCCGATAGCGAAGCTAAGGCCGACAGCACCTGCAAGGAGCACTTCCAGCCCCACCTCATTTCAAACGTTCGCACCTACTGGAAGAAATACGATCGCGGCACCCTCACCTCGTTCGAACGACGCGACGCCAACCGCGCCAAGGAATTCTGGTACGGACTCTCCCTGACCCTCGCCGAGCCGCAGATTTTCGACCAGAATAAATACCTCAACCAGGCGGCCTACACCGCAGACGTTCGCGCCAGTTCCGATTACGAACATGAGCTCAGGCCAACCGTCTCCGACGTGACCTGGCGTCCCACCGGAGCCAAGAACGTCGTCATCTCCGCCCGCGGCAACAACTTCTTTTCCCAGACCAAAGTTGCCCTCGGCGATACGACCTACGCCGACGGCTCCGGCCTCATCCTCAAATCCAACCAGGCCTTCGATCTCGTCACCACGCTTGACGCCCTCGTCAACGGCCCGGGAACCATCATCGGACGCTACGACATCGGTGCCCCGCTCATCAAACTGTCCGATCTTCCCCCAGGCTTTGGTGACAACGGAGTGAGGATCACCGGAGTGGACATACACCCATCCCTGGGTGGGCACCATCGAATCGACGTATCCCTTCAGGGAATACCGAGTGACGACGTCGTTGCGCAAGATCGCGCCGCCCGAACCCATTTAGTCCAGATTCGATCGAACCTGCAAGAAATCGAGAAGCGTCAACAGATGGTCGTGGACGCCATAAAAGCCCAGCAGGCTGCTAAGAATAACCATGCGGCGCTGTTTGCCCAAAAGAATCTAACCGCAATGATTACCCAATTTGGTGACTTGGCTACCTTACAGTCGCAGGCCTCTTCCGCGAGGGCCGAGGTTGAATCGGCGCAGGTGGCAGCCGAGGAAAAACACAGGCAACTCGTCGATTCGTGGACATCGAATGGCCTTGGAGACCTAAACAGTTATTCGCCCGTGATCTCTGTGAACGGGAAAGCCCTGGAACTTCCTTACTACAAGACCCCTGCTCCGTATGGCGGCACAAAACTTCAGGCTGAGGTGTCGGATAGCGATCTTGCCGACGGAGGCGGGGTCGTCAAAGTATCGTGGCCCTTCTATCCCGCAGACAAATGGACAGTCTCGGCGCCTTTCTTCAATCCCGATCTTGCTTACGAAGTCACCCGCGTCAGCTCGAAGAGCATCGTCATCCATCGCAAAGACGGCCCGAGTTTTATCGATGCACCTGAGATCCCGCCAGGAGCGGTGGCGTGCTGGAAGCTGATCGCAGGTGACACCGAAATGCCGCTCACCGCCGCGTGCCCCCCCGCCAAACCTGCGCCCAAGGATTGCGAGAAAAAGGTCAAAGACGACCCCTGCGCTCCACCGCCGCTCGGCGTCATCTCTGACTACACCGTCACTGCGACGGTCGCGGACCTGCCCGATAAAGTCGTTCTCGTTGCCCCCAGCGGATCCGTCTACAACCTCACGGTGCCCCCGCTCAAAGCCAAAGACGACAAGACCGTCCCCATCGAACTCAAGCAGTACGACTCCCAGTGGATCGAAATCAAGGCCTCCGAACTTACCACCGGCGCTGCGTCCGCCACTGACTCCGCCACCGCCGCGGCGAAAGGCGCCAAGGACTTCAGCGGACTCACCGCCGTCGAGGCCAACAACGGCCCGGTCAACTACGTCTTACCCGAGGCTGACCCTAAAGTCCTTGATGAAAAAACCAAGAAGCCCAAACCGCCCGCGTCGGTTAAGGTCGAGATCACTCGCGCTCTCACCTCCAAGCCCGGCACCGTCGACCTCGCTTTCGTGGCCGGCAAGAAGTTGATCGGTACCCGCCAGATTCACATCGCCCAAACCGAATGGGGCAACAAAGGAGACAAGTAAATGGCGAAACAACATCCCACTCCCGAAATGGTCAACGACTTGGCCAAACTCTTCAAGAAACACAACTGGTCCGGGCAGCCGATTGGCCTGGCAAGCGAACCTGTCAATTTGGAAGCGATGGCGTCGAATGACGCCGATGACGACCTTTGTCCCGACGGGAGCGAACCCCAGTGGGTCAGCTACAAACTTCCCAATGGCACCTGGGCCCAGAAGAAAATGTGCCTTTGACAATCCAGGCAACTCGAACGCGAGTGGCCTCCAGATTTCTCAGAACCCTTAGGCGGCCGCCGCCGAGCCACGCTTCGGTGCCCATCACAGGGGTCAGTGAGAGTTATCACCAGTCAGCTGTGATGTGTGTCAATTCCCGCCGAACTGGGCCAGAATGCGCGATTTAGCCCAAAACCGGCGGTCGTGGCCATCCTCATCTTATCTGCTAAGTCCCACACAATCTATCGGTTACGCGCCAGGTTACGTCTGGCGTGGAACTTGCATTTCAAACGGGGAACAGGGGAGTGGATAATGGCTGTAGCTTTGCGCACATTCGCCCACAAAACTTGGCGCACCGTTGCTTCCATCCAGACGGGCGTGGTTCTGTTGATCCTGGTCGTGATTCTCTCGGCCGCCGGAACCATCGTGCTGCAGCGGCCCGTCACCGAGCCCGACGAGATGCAGAACGCCTATTCCCCTCAGGCCCTTCGGATCCTGGACGCGGTCGGGTTGACCGACGTATTCCACTCGTGGTGGTTCCTCGGACTGGTGCTGCTGGTCAGCCTCTGCATCATAGCGGCTTCCATCGATCGTTTTCCCAACTCGTGGCGCTACTTCGCGCGTCCCTACAAATATCCCGATGAAAGCTTCCGCCGTGCTTTGCATCCGCAGAAAGCGGTGGCGATTGCGGACGAAGAAGCGGGATTGGTGGCGGCGGAGCGCGCGCTGCATTCGCTGGGATTCAAACCCGAGCGGGTGGTGAGGGAAGACCACTTCGGAATTTTCGCGGAGCGGCACCGGATTTCAGAGCTCGCCGTGTACATCGTCCACGCCAGCCTCCTGCTCATTTTCCTGGGCACGGTGGTCGACGGCATTTGGGGATGGCGCGGCACACTCAATCTGAATGAGGGGCAAACCTCCAACCAAGTGGAACTGCGCGACGGCAACACGCGCACGCTCCCATTTGCCATTCGCTGCGATTCCGCCGGCCAAGAAAACTATAAGGACGGCACGCCGAAGAAGTGGTGGTCGAAGCTCGCCGTGGTCGAAGACGGGCGGGATGTGCGGAAGAAAGAAATCGTCGTCAACGACCCGCTTCTCTACAGCGGCGTTCGCTTCTACCAATCGAGTTACGGGGCGAACGGCAAGGTCAACCAGCTGATGCTGACCGCAGCTCCGAGCCATTTTTCGAACACCCGCGAGAAGAAGGAAATCGGGCTGGCGCTGAATGACACCATCGCACTCGATGCCGATACGACCTTGCGTTTCGCCGAATTCTTTCCCGACTACGCAGTGCGTGACGGCCAGGTGTACCGGAAATCGAACGAGTTCGAAAATCCGGCTGTCCATCTGGTGTTGACTTCGAAGATCGCCGGGACAAAGATCTCCGGCACAAAGACCGCGGGGAAGGACTTCGACGTCTGGTTCCCGCCGATGGACGAGGTCGCCGACAACTCAAAGGCGCCTTACCAACTCCAGGTCACCAACCTGAAGATGCAACACTTCACGGGATTGCAGGTCTCGCACGAACCGGGACAGTGGGGAGTGTGGTCTGGTGTCGTGCTCATGGCCGTGGGACTGTCATTCGTGTTTTACGTGGTGCACATGCGGTTTTGGGCGGTACCGGTTCGGGATCCGAAGACGGGCAAGACCCGGCTGTGGGTCGGAGGAAGCGCGAACCGCAACCGGGACGCATTTGAGCAGCGCTTCAACGATTTGGTGGGGTTGGTGGAAGCAGAACTGAAAACCATTCCAAGAACCTCTGCGAGCGAGCAGGTCGCGACCGCCGTTAGCCACTGAGAGGTTGGTCGTGTGGTGGCGGGGCTTTGCCCCGCCAAGACGGGGCAAAGCCCCGTCCCCACACAAGCAAATTATGGGAGGATGTTAATGGCACCAGCAAAAGCAGAACAGCAGCAACCGGCAACCGGCATGACTCTGATCGTCATGGTCGGATTGGCGATCGCGTTTCTGCTGTTCATGGCATTTCTGAACGTGGTCAAAAGCGGCAACCTGTTGAGCGAGACGAATCTGCTCTTCGCCACCTTGATTTTCTACTCCGGCGCCGCTGCGCTGTATCTGGGATTTGGAGTCACCGGCACCGAGTCGTACGTGAAGTCCGCGTCGTTCGCTACCTGGCTGGGATTGGCCGCCAACACCGCAGCCGTCGCCCACCGCTGGTATGAAGCCGGGCATCCGCCATTTGCCAGCGTCTACGAAATGTTGCTCAGCTTCGTGTGGACTCTGGCCGCGCTCACGCTGATCGCCGAAAAGAAATATGGGGTGAAGGTCATTGGCACGGTCACCATGCCGGTGGCAATCGTGGGCGTGGTGCTGATGCAATTGCTGCGCACCGATGTGCATCCGCTGGTTCCCGCCCTGCAATCGACCTGGCTGCACGTGCACGTGACACTCGCCATGCTGGCCTATGCGGCATGTGCTCTCAGCTTCGCGCTGGCCGCGATGTTCCTGATCCAGGACAACATGAAGACCGAGACGTTCCTCGCGGTGACCAGTGGCAGCACCCTGGCAATTTACGCAAGCGTTATCTTCACCCGCTTCGAGAAGGGGGGCGGGTTGAGTCTGGTGGCGTGGAATCCGGAACAGAAATCGGAGATGTTCCTCTCACGGGGCGTGCGCTTGTTCGTCACCGTTCCGGACCTCGGCTGGCTCATAACGCTGACTCTTCTGGTGGTCGCATCGCCGCTGGTGCTCTATGGTCTGTCGCGTTGGAAGAAGACGAACAGCGACAGCTTCCTGACCCTCGCCAATCGCGCCGTATTCCTCAGCATTCTCCTCCAGGTGATGGCCCTGGTGATGTTTCTGGTACGCGCCAGCGATGGGCAATATCCATCGCTCGACGCCGACGGATTATTCCCGACAAGTCTCGCCGCTTCCCCCTTCATACTGTCGGGTTTGGTAGGCGGCGTCTTTATCTCGCTGCTTTATCTGCTGCTGCTGTGGCGGCGCACGGATCTGGAGCGTTTGCTGCCCAGCGCCGACAACCTCGATCGCATCACCTACAAAACGATTTGTCTAGCCTTCCCCCTATTAACCCTGATGATCGCCGCCGGAGCCTACTGGGCCAACCAAACCTGGGGCTCGTATTGGAGTTGGGATCCGAAAGAGACCTGGGCGGCGATCACCTGGCTGGTGTACGCCCTTTACTTGCACATGCGCATCACGCGCGGATGGCGCGGCCGTCGTGCCGCTTACTTCGCCATCGCCGGCTTTGCGGTGGTGATGTTCACGTTCTTCGGGGTCACATACCTGCTCCCCGGATTGCACGCTTATGCTTAGTCCAGCTCAATCCGCATCGAACTTAGCGGTGTCTGGTGGCAGCGAGCCCTTCTCGTCGGCAGGTTCGCCGGCGGCGGGTTCGCTGTCCCAGGGTTCGCCGTCCCAAGGTTCGTCCCAAGGTTCGGCGCAGCCGGAGGACTTCCGCTTGCGTTCCATGCGCTTTAATTGGCAGCTCAAGGCAATTCTGCCGGTCGGGCTCGTACTGCTGGCGGGGCTGCTGCTGTTCACGCTGGCCACCGTATCCTTACGCGACCCGGAGCGCCACGCCGTGCTGATCGTCGCGGGAGCGGGAGCGGTGGTCATCTGCGCCGTTTCTCTCGTCGCGCTTGCCTACTTGATTCAGCGGCCCATGGTCGAATTGCAGGAGAAAATCGGGCGGGTGAGTGAAGGCGATCTGGACGTCGCGGTCAGCTTTTCCCGGCGCAACGACGAAATCGGCGATCTCGGCCGCAACTTCAACCACATGATGGAACAGTTGCGGGAGAGCCGGGAAGAAATCGAGCGCCTGCATCACACGCAAATTTCACGCGCCGAGCACCTGGCCACGCTCGGCGAGATGGCCGCCGGCTTGGCCCACGAGATTCGTAACCCGCTCGCGGGCATCGCCGGAGTCATCGAAATCATCGGCCGCGATCTGCCTTCGACCAGCCCGGCGCTGGCGGTGGTGAAGGATGTTCGCCTGGAAATCGCGCAGATCGATCGCATTCTCACCGATCTTCTGGAAACCGCGCGCCCTCATCCGCCGCATGTTTCACGGGGCGACCTCAACACCACCGTGGAACACACCGTCATGCTGGTTCGCCAGCAAGTGCTCTCCCGGCCCATCAAGATCGAGCTCGAGCGGGCGCCCGATCTACCGGAAGTCGAGCACGATAGCGATCAGATCCATCAGGTGCTTCTCAATCTGCTCCTGAACGCGGTTCAGGCCATCGAGGGGACGGGCACAGTGCGGGTCGAGGTCGGTTCGCGAGAGGGCTGCGCCAGCGTGCGGGTCAGCGACACCGGGCGTGGGATCCCTCCACAAAACTTGTCGAACATTTTCCGGCCTTTCTTTACCACCAAGGGCAATGGCACCGGTCTTGGTCTTTCCCTGGCCCGCCGTATCGTGGAAGAACATCACGGCCGCATCGAAGTGACGAGCGTGGTGGGAAAAGGAAGCCAGTTTGAGGTGTTGTTGCCGTTTTCCATGGCCGCCGATCAGGTCGAAGCTTCCTAGAAGCTCAGGACCCTCCCGAAGAAGTTCCCAGTTCTCCATGAGATCGGGTCATCTAAGTTCAAGTGCCTTTGATTTTCAATGGCCCGATGATCCGATGGTCAGATGACCCGATCTCATGGGGACTTCTTCGTGCCTTTCATTTCGTAGTAAAGTAAATTAGACAGCAATGCCCGTAGACAAGATCATGATTGTGGACGATGAGCGCCTGGTGCGCTGGTCGTTGCGCCAGAAGTGTGAAGAGTGGGGCTACCAGGTAGTCGAGGCCGATGGCGGGGAAGCCAGTCTCAAGCTGGCCCAGCGCGAATCGCCCGATCTCGTCCTGCTCGACGTTCGCATGCCCGACCTCACGGGCATCGAGGTGCTCGATCAACTTAAGAAGAATGGCGATGCCCGCGCCGTCATCATGATCACCGCCGATCCGCAGCTCGACGATGTGAAAGCCGCACTCAAGCTAGGGGCTTACGATTTCATCGGCAAGCCGATCGATTTCGACGAGCTGCACGTGGCTGTCAAGAACGCGCTTGAGGCCACCAGCCTGCGCACCGAAGTCCAGACCCTGCGCAGCGAGGTGCGCCGCACTTCCGGTTATTCCAACGTGGTGAGTGTCTCACCCAAGATGACCGAGCTCATGAACTTCGTTCGCAAGGTTGCGGCCAGCGAGGCCACCACCGTTCTGATTCAAGGCGAAAGCGGCACCGGCAAGGACCTCATCGCCAAAGCCATCCACTACGAAAGTTCGCGCCAGGAGAAGCCTTTCGTCGCCATCAACTGCTCCGCCATCCCCGAGACGCTGATGGAAGCCGAGCTCTTCGGCCACGAAAAGGGCGCGTTCACTGACGCCAAGCAGATGAAGAAGGGCCTGTTCGAGGCGGCCGACGGCGGCACGCTGTTTCTCGATGAGATCGGCGAACTCTCTCCCCTGCTGCAAGCGAAACTCTTGCGCGTACTGGAAGACCAGGTTATCCGGCGCGTGGGAGGCATCCGCGATATGCAAGTGGACGTGCGGGTGATCGCGGCCTCCAACCGCGATCTGGAAAAGGCGGTGCGCGATGGCCAGTTTCGCCAGGATCTCTATTACCGGTTAGCGATCATTGCCATCTTTATCCCGCCGCTGCGCGATCGGAAAGAAGACATCATGCCGTTGGTGGACTTCTTCATCGAGCGCTACAACCGCAGATTCAAGAAGTCGATTCGCGGCATTACCGATGAGACGCGCCGGCTTATTTTTACTCACAACTGGCCGGGCAATGTCCGCGAGTTGAAGAACACCATCGAACGGGGCATGATCCTCGAAGACGAGCCGTTCCTGCGGCCGGTGTATCTGCCGTTTTCCGTGGGCGAATCGGGCGGCCGGACCGTCTTCGAACGGACCTCATCCGCGGACGGTGGACAGGCGTTGCCCAACGGTCGCACCCTGCCGCGGCTCTATATCCCGGAAGGTGGAACGTCGCTTGAGGAAGTGGAGCATGCCATGGTCGAGCTAGCCATGCGCCAATCGAACGGCAACCAGACCCACGCTGCCAAACTGCTCGACATCAGTCGCGACGCCCTGCGTTACAAGCTGAAGAAATTCGGATTGATTCGCGGAGATGAAGAAGGGGCGCAGACCGCCGCCACTGAGGAGCAGTAACCGTGGCGCTGCCTTTAATCGGCAAAACCCACGTAGGGACAGCCGCTCTCGGCTGACCAACGGGGCGAGGCCCCGTCACTCTAAAGTGCAACCGATGAATGCGCGGAGCGCCAGGCGCGCTGTGCTCGCCTGGACAGCCGGGGGCGGCTGTCCCTACGTGATCTTCTCTACGCCGGTTTGCTGCCGGCAATCGCCGCTTCGGAGGTTTGCAGGTGGAACAGCCGCCGCAATGCACTGGTCATCTGTTCCTGCGCTACCTTCTCTGGAAACTCCCGGAGTTCGCGGGCCAGCGACCCTGCGATCTTCTGCGTCATCCGGGACAGGATGGCATTTAGCATTTCGTCCTGGTCCTTGGAGAAAGGTCCGTTCTCCTGCCGGAAGGCGTCCAGTTCCTGCCGGCAAATCTCGTCCAGCCGCAGGCGCAGCGCCACGATGGTCGGAACCACCCGCTCCGCCATCAGCTTGCGACGGAACCCTTGCGCCTCCGCCAGCAGAATCTGCTGCGCCTCAACCTCGGCGGCCCGGCGCTGGTCCCGGTGCTGGTCCTCCACGTTTTCCAGGTCGTCAAGGTCGTAGAAGAAGACGCCCTTCACGTGGTTCACTTCGGGGTCAATGTCGCGGGGCATCGCGAGGTCGACGATCACCAGGGGATGGTCTTTCTGTCCGCGCCCGCCGTCGTGGGTCGTGCGTTCACGAACCAGGCTCTCGACTTCCTCGCGGCTCACAATCGTGTGCGCACAGGAAGTCGAACTAAAGATGATGTCGGCCTCCGCCATAGGCTGCCGGCGCTCTTCAAACGGAACCGCAACCCCGCCGATTTTCGCCGCCAGTTCCGCCGCGTGCTTGAGCGTGCGATTGATGACGGTGATGCTCACGCCGATGGAGCTGGCCCCTTGGTTGAGCAACCCACCGGCTAGAATCTCGCTCGTCTTGCCCGCGCCGAGCAGAATCACTTTCTTGTTTTGCAAGGTGTCGAAATTCTGGCGTGCGAGTTCCACGGCGGCGTAAGGAATCGAAACCGCCGCGCCGCCAATTGCCGTTTCGCTATGCACGCGCTTGGAGACGGCGAGCGCCTTCTCCAACACGGCATCGAGGAATCGGCCGGTGGCCCCTATCTTTTGCGCCTGCGTCCACGCCTCTTGCACCTGGGCCACGACCTGGGGCTCGCCCACCACCATCGAATCGAGGCTGGACGCGACCCGGAAAATATGGAGGAGGGCGGCTTCATCCAGCAAACGGTAAAAGTGCTTCCACTCGCACAACTTGAGCGCGTATTCCGCGCCCAGCATCCGCATCACCGAGTTCTCGGCCAGCGTGACCTCGTTGGCCCACAGCCAGAACTCGGTGCGGTTGCAGGTCGCCATTACAATGGCTTCTTCAATGCCTTCCGCCCTCGACAGATGCACCAGGGCTTCGTAGCGCCGGTTCTCGGGGATCCAAAAGTGTTCCCGCACTGCCATCGGGGCTGTACGATAGTTCAGCCCAACTACCATGAGAGTGGGTTCCACGTCTTTATCGCCTCCAGCAAGACTACTCTTCCACATGGGAAAAGCACCCGGCGTGCCAAAGAAGGATCCGGTACCGAATGGCGATCTGACTTGGTTTCAGTGAGTTAGCGGAGTTGTAACCAGAAGGGAACTGGGATAGATAAGCCCAAGTTGCGGGATATCACGCTGGGCTGGTGTTTTTTGGCCCTTAGGACCGATTCACCACGGAGACACGGAGGCACGGAGAAAATCAATGAAAGCTGGCGTTCGGCGTAAGTCCAGAGGTTCCAAAACGTTCTTCTCTGTGCCTCCGGGTCTCCGTGGGAAGAAGTCTTTCCACGTCGTTACGCATAGGTCAGCGCGCGACTTCCGCCGGCGTGGCATCCTTCTCTTTTTTCAAGCTTTTCGCCTGCGGCTGGTAGACGCAGAACGGTTCCTCATCGAGATAGTTGCCGGTGGCCGCAAAAGCGCGGGCGCGGCATCCCATGCAGATGTTGCGGAACTCGCAACAGCCGCATTTACCTTCCAGCTTGCTGGTGTCGCGCAGTTCGTTGAACACCACCGAGCTCTCCCAGATGTCGGCGAACGGCTGCTTTTTCAGATCCCCCGCCAACGCGGGCAAGTATCCGCAGGGATAGACCTCACCCTGATGAGAGATGAAACACACGGCGGTTCCGGCCAGGCAGCCCTTGGTCATGGCGTTCATGTCGGAGGGATGACTGCCGGGATGTCCCACGACCTGTCCAACCTTCGTCTGTCCCACGCCTTGCGGCTTCAGTTCGATGCCGGTCGATCCGGGCATCGCCATCTCGGTGGGTCCGATAGCGGTCGAACCCTGCGCCGCTTGCGGTAGCGGCGGCGCAGCGTGAGCGGCCTCTGCGGCAGCCGCCGAGCGGTGCTCTGCCGCTCGCCGCTGCCGAACCACTCGAAAGTAGTGAGGCGCACAGGTTGCCTTCAACTCGATACCGCCTTCGAGCGAGCGATCATAGAACCAGTTCAACATGCGCTCGTACTCTTCCGGGGGAACCATTTGTTGCTCGGCGATATCCACGCCGCACCCTACCGGCACCAGCAGGAAGGTGTGCAGCGCGTCGGCTCCGAGCGCCTTCGCCAGCTCGAGCACCTGGGGAAGCTGGTGGGCATTGTGGCGGGCGATGGTGGTGTTGATTTGCACCGACATGCCCAGATTTTTCAGATTCCGGAAACCGGCGATGGCGGCATCGAAGGCTCCGGGAATGCCGCGGAAAGTATCGTGAGTGAGCGCGTCGGCGCCGTCCAGGCTGATGGCAACGCGGCGAACTCCGCTATCGACGATCATGCGCGCGACGTGCTTGGTTACGAGCGTGCCATTGGTGGCCAGCGCCACGCGCAGACCCTTATCCGTTCCGTAGCGCGCCAACTGGAAAATATCCGAACGAAACAGCGGTTCGCCGCCGCTAAGCACCAGGATGGGAGTGGACACCGCCGCAATCTGATCGATGATCTCGCGTGCCGCTTGAGTGGAGAGGTCGGAGGGTGAACTCAATTCCGTAGCCGTGGCCCGGCAATGGATGCAGCGCAGATTGCACCCTTTGGTCAGCTCCCAGAAAATCAATCGCGGCTTGTTCTTGCTCGCGGCCATTGGATTGACTGGGATTGAATTGGAATGCCGCGCGTTGCCGTTCGTTGCAGCCATTTAGAATTTCCTCCCCACGTGAACCTAGTCTCGTTCCCACCCTAGGCGCAACGATAGGAGAGAACGCCCCCTCCAGCGGTGACTCTCATCACCGGGAATTGTGATCTCAGTCACGAGCTACAAGCCTTGTTGAATGTTAGGGATGGGGATAGTTTTGAAATTTCCGAAGGGCTGCAGGCACCCATTCCGCCGACGCCGAAATGGTTTGGACAGCTGACGGCTGAAAGCTGCTCTCAGTTGTGGTTCGCGATGCCGCGCAGCGCCGCCGCGTTGCGAATCACCAGCGTGGAGCCACTCGAGCGCACGATCTGTCGCTTCTTCATCTCCGCGAACAGCCGCGTCACCGTCTCGCGCGAAGTTCCGATCATCTGCGCGATTTCCTCGTGCGTGAGTCGCAGCTTCAACCGGGGCTCGGTTTTGTGGGATTCTCCGTTCTTGAGGCTCCATTCCAGAAGTAACTTCGCCAGTTTCTCGGCGGCGGAATGCGATAAGCCCAGCGAGCCTGCTTCCTTGCAGGCATTGTGATATTTTTCGCTCAACTGCTCGGCCACTTTGAAGCACGCCTCCACATCGTCTTTCAGGAAGCGAAGAAAGTCGTCGCGCTTGACGAAGTTGACCTGGCAGGGATCGATGGTTTCCGCCGTCACCTGGTAAGGTTTGCCGGAAATCGTGGCGCTCATCCCCAGTACCTCTCCGGGTTCGACCAGCTTCACAATCACCGTTCTGCCGCTCGGGGAATTGATGGAGAGCTTGACCCGGCCTTTGCAAAGCACAAAGATGCCGCGCGGCAACTGCCCTTCCACAAACAGCACCGCCTTCTGCGGATACGCGGTCGCGTACTTGATGTTTTCAAAAGCCTGCAGCGCGGTCGGAGGCAGGTCGCAGAAGCTGCGATCTTCGCGCAGTTTGCAGGTAAGGCAGCTTTCTACAATTTCCATTCCATAGGGTGAGATCATGAACCAGCTCCTGTGGCAACCTCGGGCCGGCTCGCGTGCGTGGGTCGCATCTTGCGCAGTCCACGAGCCCGTTGGTCGGCCTCGTCACAGGTCAGTGTCCGTCCAGGAGGGAACCCTTGGCTGTGCGGCGGGGCACACGTTATTGTGATCCACCTCACATCAAGCATTTTCACGGCTGCGTGCCGGCAGACTGGAGGATCCCCATACCCGCTAAAGATGATCGACGATATATGGGTTACGAGTGACTTACTGCGACAAACTAAGGAAGGGGCACAAGGCGGCCCTTGTGCCCCACCGACTCTCACCCCACAGAAGGCCGGGCGAACCCACTACTTCGCTTGCATCGTTTCGATGTAACGAGTCAGGTTCACCACGCGTTGCTGCACCTCACTTTGGTGACCACTGCTCATACTCCAAAACAAAGTTCCCCACACCGGCATCTCCTTGGATCCGTGCGCGGGAAGAGTGGTTTCGCCGCGAATGGTGGACGTGACTTTCAGCGCGGGATACTTGCCTCCGTTGGTCTTGCTCAACAGGGTAAGGTCGGTGGGCGGAACCTTCAGCGCGCTGGCTGCGGGTCCGCCGCCTTGGCCGTCCGTTCCATGGCAAACGGCGCAGTACGACATGTACATGTCCTTGCCGGACGCGGGCGATACGGCTTTGACAGGGACATGTTGGATAACTTTCGCCGGTGGGGCCTGCGTCGTCTCCTGCGCGGCGACTGTGCAGGTGAGTACGAACAGGGACATAACCACCACAATTATGTTTTTGATAGACATCATAGACATTATGTTGCCTCCTAGTTAGGCCAAACCTTCTTACGCCAAAGCTCTCTTTCCAGAACTCTAAGCGCGCGCAGTAACTCGACAACCCGTGCCGTGTCCAGCGTCCGCTTCGCCGCTAGTTATCGCGGCAGCTTCCATTCTCGATTCTGACGCACCAGAGTCAGCGTGGATGTCGTCGCGTCCGCATGATAGAAGTCGACTTGATACTTACTGATCAGGGTTTGCCGCTCCCACATATTGAAGCTTTTTACCAGCGGACCCCCAGCGTCAAACGAGTCGCCCAACGCATCGGGCACCCATTTCCAGTTGTACGTCACTTTCGCCTGGTCGTCTCCAGTCATTTCTACGCCGGTGACGCCCAGCAGTTGCCGTCCGGCCAGCGGAGCCTGGTACGAGACATTGCCATCCTTGTCGGTCGAGCCCGCCTGACCGTTCAGCAGACGTTCTCCTTCGGGCGTGAGCGTGACTTTCACGCTACCCTTCGCTGGCTTGCCCAGTTTCACAATCCCGGCTTTTTCCAGTAAGCGATAATTCAGGTCCGCCTTGGTTTCATCGGCGGTGCATTTCACCACGCCCGTTTGGAAGTGGAGGACGGCCGGTCCCAGCCCCTGGATCGCCGCGGCCACGATCGGGGAGGCTTGCGCCGCGTTCAAAGGTGTTCTCGACCGGACTTGGATCACCACATAGGCGACCGTGCCCACGATCAGGGCTACCAGGCACACCATTAAGACCATCGGCAAAAACGATGAGCGTCGTTCCATTTCAACTTCGGATTCAAACATGACAGCCCCCTTTTTTGAACGGCCGGAAATCAACCAACTCTTATTATTCCACTATCATTGTCCACCGCTTAATTGTCCTCCCTCGGCTTTCGCCATGGCTGTGATTAAAGGCATAAAGGACTGTGTCTGGTATCACCATGAAACCGGGTGTGCGCATCTTCACTTACATCGGTGACGGCTGTCACAACAGGTTGCAAGGCTTCAAAGCATAATCGTTGGAGGTTTCGGGGAAGCTTTTACCACTTGAACCTGGAGTTTCCATGGCAAAAGGGCGTGTATCCATCGTCGTCGAGCGCTGCAAGGCCTGCGGATTCTGTGTGGAGTTTTGTCCCACCAAGGTGCTTGCGCTCTCCTCCGCTTTCAATTCCAAGGGCTACCATCCACCCCACGTCGTGCTTCCGGAGAAATGCAGCGGGTGCGACTTGTGCGGAATGTACTGTCCCGATTTCGCCATCTACGCAACCAAGATTGCGGCGGGCGGAGGTGACAAATGAAGGCTGAACTTCAAAAGACCCAAAAGGCCGACCCTCGCGGCGTGCTCACCGGCATACATTTTATGGATGGCGACCACGCCTGCTGCGAAGGCGCCCTGGCCGCCGGCAGTCGCTTCGCCTCCGGATACCCCATCACTCCCTCCACCGAAGTGGTCGAGCGTTTCGCCGCTCGTGTCCCCATGGTGGGCGGAACCTTCATCCAGATGGAAGACGAACTGGCCGCTTCCATCACTCTGCAAGGCGCAGTCTGGGGCGGCGCCAAGGCTTTTACGGTGACCTCCGGCCCCGGCTTCTCGCTCATGATGGAGCACATCGGCTACGCCGCCATGACCGAAACCCCGTGCGTATTCGTCGATGTGCAGCGCGGCGGCCCGTCCACCGGCCTGCCCACCCTGCCCGCGCAAGCCGACATGCAGCAGGCGCGCTGGGGCTCGCATGGCGACTACGAAATCATCGCTCTCTGTCCTAATTCTCCGCAGGAGTGTTTCGATCTCACCATCAAAGCCTTCAACCTGGCCGAAGAATTCCGCGTGCCCGTGATGTTCATGATGGACGAATGCGTAGGGCACATGACCGAGAAGGTCGTGATTCCTCCCGCCGACCAAATCGACGTCGTACCGCGCCGCCATACTCGCAAATCGGTCGACGACTACCTCCCCTATGAAACCAACGGCGACCAGGTTCCGGAAATGGCGCATGCCGGCGAGGGCTACAAGTTTCACATCACCGGCTTGACCCACGACGAACGCGGCTATCCCAACATGACTCCGCCCATGCAGGACAAACTGGTTCGCCGCCTGCAGAGCAAGATTCTCGACGCCGCCGAGCGCATTGCCATGTTCGAGGAGGAGCAACTCGAAGGCGCCGATGTCGTGGTCGTCTCCTACGGAATCACTTCCCGCGTGGCACAACGTGCCATCGAGGCGGCTCGCAAGAGGGGTATGCGGGTCGGCAAGTTGCGCCTGATCACCGCCTGGCCGTTCCCCGATAAAAAGATTCGCGAGATCGCAGCCAAGGTGAAAGCATTCGTCGTTCCCGAACTCAACCTGGGCCAGATGGTGCGAGAAGTGGAACGCGCTGCCGCGGGCCAGGCCAAGACGTTCGCCGTGTCGCACGCCGGCGGCGGAGTGCATAACCCCGAAGACATCCTCAAGGTAATCGTGGAGGCAAGCCGATGCCAGAAAGCATGACCACCGATCTTAATAACGACTTGGTCAACCCAGCCGGTAACCCAGTCGAACAATTCCTGCGCAGCGATCGCATGCCTCACATCTGGTGCCCCGGATGCGGCATCGGCACCACCGTGAACTCTTTCGCCCGTGCCCTCATCGAATCGAAAATCGATTTGCAGTCGCTCGCCCTGGTGTCGGGCATCGGCTGTACCGGGCGCGTCGCCGGCTATGTGAAACTCGATTCTTTCCATACCACGCACGGCCGCGCCATTCCGTTTGCCACGGGTCTCAAACTGGCGAACCCCAAACTGAACGTGGTCGTCTATTCCGGGGACGGCGATCTTTCGGCCATCGGCGGCAATCACCTGATCCACGCCGCGCGCCGCAACATCGATCTGAAAGTCATCTGCGTAAACAATCTGCTCTACGCCATGACCGGTGGCCAGACCGCGCCCACCACGCCGGGGCACGCGACGACGTCCACCAATCCTTACGGCACGTTCGAGCCGTCGTTCAATTTGCCCCACCTGGTCGAAGCGGCCGGCGCGGTATACGTCGCTCGCTGGACCACCTTCCACGTACGGCAACTGGCGCGCTCCATCAGCGAGGCCTTCAAGAAAAAAGGCTTCTCCTTTATCGAAGTGATTTCGCCCTGTCCCACGCTGTATCAGCGCCGCAACAAGATGGGCGACGGTCTTGACGCCATGAAGTTCTATAAGGAGAAGAGCAAGGTCAGGAACGGCGCGCCCACCAGTGAAGTCGGCCTCACCTTGACCGGGGAAATCGCCGTGGGTAAGTTCGTCGACCGCGACCGCCCCGATTACCTCGACCTGATGAAAGCGCAATACACCGCATCGCTCGGTGCAAAATACGTAGAACAACCCCCCGTAGAACCGGAGATGGTATGCGACTGCAGCTAACGGAAATTCGTATCGCGGGTTTTGGCGGCCAGGGAGTCATTCTCTCGGCCATAGTCCTAGGCAAAGCCGCCTCGATTTATCAAGGCGCGTATGCCACCATGACGCAGAACTTCGGCCCCGAAGCCCGGGGCGGCGCCTGCAGCGCGCAACTGATCGTCTCCGATACGCCGGTGTTATACCCCTACGTAGCCCGGCCGGACATCATGGTCGTAATGTCGCAAGAAGCCTATGTGCGCTTCGCTCCCGAGTTGAAGGAGGGCGGCATCCTGATCGTGGAGCAGGACCTGGTGCGCGTTGGCGATCTCAACAAAGGTGTCCTGGTCTACAGCATTCCCGCAACCCGTATTGCCGAAGAACTGGGAAAGCGCATGGTGCTGAATTCGGTGATGGTAGGATTCTTCACCGCAGTCACAAAACTGCTGGAAGCCGATGCCGTCCGCAAAGCCGTCGCCGATTCGGTCCCGCCCAGCTTTGTTGAGCTGAACGTGAAGGCCTTCGATCGAGGATTGGAGTACGGGACCAAGGTGCTAACCGCCGCCCCGGATGCTGCCGACGCAGATGTGCATATGGAGTACTCGCGCGAGGAGTCCCAAACAGAATTGTCATCCGAATAGAATTGCCAACCGACATAGAGTTGTCATCCTGAGCAAAGCGAAGGATCTGCTTTCGCCCGAAGCCGCTGAAATGCGTTTCCTGCTTAAGCCCCGAACGGCCCACGGCCTTCGCTGTTGCACTCTGCAACCTTCGCTGCTGCGAAATTCATCAGCATCCTGCCGCCCCCTAAGTCACTGATTGCAAGCCGCCATTCTCGCAGTCCGGCTCCAAACCCTGTAAGCGGCAGCGTTCGCCTGTTGCGCTTTCCATCAAAGCGCTGCTGACAATCTCATCCCCGTAGTCCCCACCAAGAACTACCTTCTCGTCTATCTCCTTCATTTCACCGGGGATCGTCGCCCGCCGCGGTCTTATACCGAGCTCGCCTCGTCGTGGCACGGCGATTGCCTTTAGAAGAGTGCTGAGTGGCTCGCAAGCCGGCCCCCCAACGGAATAAGTGACGAGGTGACTTATGACAGTCCTACTGGTTCTCTTCTTCTTCGCAACCTTCTTGCTGATTGACTATTTCCGCACCCGCCACGCGATTGTGAAACCGGCATTGCAGGTTGCCGTGGCAAACCAGGACACAGCGCCTCGCTTACAAGCGCCCTTGGTCGGAGGCTTCGAGGTCCCAGCGAACCTCCGCTATCATCCAGGCCACACCTGGGCGTTGAGCGAGAGCCCCAGCCTGGTGCGGGTCGGCATGGATGACTTTGCCTCCAAGCTCGCCGGCAAGCTGGAGAGCATCTCGCTGCCCCAACGCGGCCAGTGGATTCGCCAGGGCCAGAAGATGTGCACCCTGCAGCGCGACGGCTGTGAAGTCGATATGGTTTCGCCCATCGAAGGCACCGTGTCGAACATCAACCAAGCGGTCGAGAAGGATCCGAAGCTGGCGCTTCGCGATCCCTACGGAGAAGGCTGGCTGCTGACCGTGCAGGCGCCCGACGCCAAGACCAGCTTCCGCAACCTGCTGGGTGGAGCGCTCGCCCGCTGGTGGACCGAGGAGTCCGCAAGCCGCCTGCAACGCCGCATGCCGGCGATGGCGCTCGGCGCCCTGGCCCAGGATGGTGGAGAAGCCCTGGACGATCTCTCCACCCACATCCCCGACCAGGAATGGCTGCCGCTGGCGAAAGAGTTCTTCCTGTCCTAAGTCAAGCTCGCGGCCTCGGAGGCGAACCAGCCTCGCGTTGAATAGAGGACCGCAGAAACGCCGGCCGCCTGGATTTCCGGGCGGCCGGCGGCGTTTGCGGGCGGACAAGGGAGGTTCGTATCAGGGCATCGCTTCAGCGATGCCGCAAGTCATTCGCCATGAGGCGCCCCTTTAGGGGCTGAACGTCAGAGAGCGTGGCTGCCCCATCCTTGCGCGTTCTGTGCGCAAGGGTGGGATTCCAAGGTCGCGTGCAGCGTGTGATTTCCGAAGAAAACGAAGTCGTTGGTCGTCGCACTCAACACCCCGAGCGAGCCGGAACGCGCGTCATCAGTTGCCCGCGCCGTTCGCCTTCCCTAATTTGATCTCCCGCTTCCCCTGGCACTCCGTCGCAGGGTCGTAGTTTGCCGTCCCCACCAGTTGATCCTTCGACGCCTCGAACGTCAGCAGCGATCGCCGGACACGCGACGGCAGTCCGGTGAACGTCACTTTGCCGTCCGCATTGGTGCCGGCTTGGAGATCGAGCTTATGAAATCCGCCAAAGCCATAAGCGATGTGAACCTTGACGGTCGCCGCCCCCGGCGGGCTTGCCGTCGGCAGTGGTGACCGTGAATTCAACCGAGCAAGGTCCCGCCCCACCATCGATCACCGGCACAGTTTGCGCCGTAGTCGGAACTGGCGCGGGAGCCGGCTGCGGGTTCGATTGTGCAGAAGCTGCCGCAAAAAGGGCACAGCACATCAGGACAGAATAGGACAAGTCAAAAATTGTTCGATTCATAAGGCGAATGATTATACCGCCGTGCTTGAGCACCGCGGGAGGCGGGCGCTGTCCCCGGCGAAAGCCGTGGGCTGCGTTCTTACGCCGCTTCGCGACTGGAAGCACAGAAACAGCTTTCGATGTCAGAAGATTCGCGCCGACGAGATCTGGGCCATCGGCGTAGCCACGGCTCGACAGCCGGCGCACAGCGTGCTTTCCTTGAGGTCGATCCATTCCACGGCGTGCGAAGGAGCCATGGCGCAGCGGTAGTCATCGCAGTGCGTCAAACCCAGGGTGTGGCCCAGTTCGTGGACCGCTTCCTTGATCACGCGCTGGCGAAACAGTTCCGGGTCGGGCGGAAGGCCATAAAATTCCTGATGCAAACGGTGAGCGGAGATCACGGCGCAAGGGCCGCCCATCTGCGCCTCGCCAAAAACAAAGGTGAGAATCGGGATGTAGAGATCCACGCCGGCGATGCCCAGCAATCGCCAGGAGTCGGCGCTAAGAAAACTTTGCATGCGCTGCAGCATTTCCGAGGAGTGGTACTGCTGCCGCTCGCCGTGGAAGGCGAACTCGGGATCCAGCCGGACGGGGAGCACTTCGCAGGAAACGCGAAAAGTCTCTTCCAGGGCGGGACGCAGAGCTTTCAGCAGCCCGTCATCCAGATTCCCGATCGGCAACAGTTGCAGCAGTTTCATGAGGCAGCTCTCAGCTATCAGCTATCAGCTCTCAGTCTTCAGTTCGGCACTGCGAACTGAGAGCTGATAGCTGAGAGCTGAGAGCTTACGATTCAGCTTCAATGCGTTTCCACCGGAGTCCGCGTCCATCCGTATTTCTTCAGCTTGTGATAGAGAGTGACCCGGTCGATGTCTAGGATTTCGGCGGCGCGGCTTTGATTGCCTCCACACTCTTCCAGCACCCGCAGGATGTGGGCGCGCTCCATGTCCTCCAAGGTCTTGCTCGATCCGTTGGAGATGCTTTGCGGCTTGAAGATGAAGTCCTGTTCGCGTAACTCCGGCTCCTGGCCTACAACCATGGCGCGCTCGACCGCGTTTTCCAGTTCGCGAACATTTCCCAACCAGGGTTGCTGCTGCAATAGGTTCATGGCCGCGGGTGTAACCCGGCTGATGCGTTTGTTCATCGCTAGGGAGAACTTGCGGACGAAGTGGTCCACCAGCACCGGGATATCGTCGCGGCGGCTGCGCAGCGGCGGCAGTTCGATGCGGAAGACGTTGAGCCGGTAAAAAAGGTCGGGGCGGAATTTACCTTCCTCGATCAATTTTTCCAGATCCTTGTTGGTGGCGGCGATGCAGCGGAAGTCTACTTTGACGATCTGGTTGCCGCCCACGCGGGTGATTTCGCGCTCCTGCAACACGCGCAGCAGGTCGGTCTGCGTCTTTAGCGTGATGTCTCCGATCTCGTCCAGAAAAACCGTTCCGCCTTCGGCAATTTCGAATTTGCCTTTCTTGCGGTACTGCGCGCCGGTGAAAGCGCCCTTTTCATGACCGAAGAGTTCGCTCTCCAGAAGCGTCTCGGTCAGCGCGCCGCAGTGAATGACCACCAGGGGATGAAATCTGCGTGGGCTGGCGTGATGGATGGCACGCGCCACCAGTTCCTTGCCGGTGCCGCTCTCCCCGGTAACGAGCACGGTCGCGTCGGTGGGACCTACGGTCTCAATGGCATCGAAGATCTTGCGCATGGCGCTGCTCTGGCCAATCAGTTCCCCTGGACGCGCGATTTCGGCTACGGTCTCGCGCAACAGTACGTTCTCCTGGGCGGTGCGTTTGTGGGCCAGCGCGTTCTTTACCAGGTGGGCGATCTCGTCGGGGTCGAGCGGCTTGGTCACGTAATCGTAGGCGCCATTCTTCAGCGCCGCGACCGCGGTTTCGACCGAAGCGTAGCCGGTCATGATGATGACGAGCAGCTCCGGGTCGACTTCGTGCATGCGGCGCTGCAGTTCGATGCCATCGGTGCCATGCATTTTGATGTCGACCAGAGCCGCATCCCAGCGTTGTTCGGCCAGGCGGGTCAGTGCGTCGTTGGCGTTCTCGGCCGTGCCAATTTCGTAGCCTTCTTCGCGGAACCATTTGGCGAGCGAATCGCGCACGCTCATTTCGTCGTCCACGATCAGCAGTTTCCCTTGGGTACTCACTGCAATCACCTCACCTTCGTTGCGGCATTGCTGGCTCCGACGCCTGCCAGCGAAGCGTCATCTCCCTGGATTGTGGCCGGCAGGGTAATGGTGAAGGTCGTGCCCCGAGCCAGCTCCGATTCGACTTCAATGCGGCCGTGGTGGCGCTCGACGATGCCGCGACTGATCGCCAAGCCCAGCCCGACTCCGCGGCCGCTTTCTTTCGTGGTAAGAAAAGGTTCGAAGATCTGCGGCAAAACGTCGGGGGGGATGCCGGTTCCGTCGTCGCGCACCTGGATTTTGATTTCCTGCGCAGCGCGATTCAGCCCAGTTTCGATCCGAGTTTCGATCCTGGTTCCAATCCAAAGATTGCCGCCGCGGGGCATGGCATCGATGGCGTTGATGATCAGCGCGAGCAGCACTTGTTCAATCTGAGCGGGATCGCAAGGTACCTGCGGCAGGTTTTCCGCCAGCTTGAGTTGCAGCTCGATTCCGCCCAGGTCCAGTTTATGGCGCACCAGCAGCAGGCAACGATCAATCACCGTACGCAGGTCGGTCAACTGTACGTTCATGGGCGCGGTGCGCGAAAGAATCAGCAGGTTCTTGATCAGTTCACCGCAGCGCCGGCTTTCCGCGGCAATCAGATCCAGACATTCGATCGCCTCCTGCCGTCGTTCACGCTCGATTTGGCCAGACTCCACCCACCGGCGCAGCAGTTTCGAATACGTAAGAATGCCCGAGAGCGGGTTGTTGACTTCGTGGGCCATCACGGCCGCCATCTTTCCCACCGACGCCATTCTTTCCACATGGAGCACGTGATCGTAGGCGCGCTTGAGTTCCATCGTCTTTTCGAGGACGCGATCTTCCAGCGTCTTTGCCCAGGTGACGATTTCTTCATTCGCCGCGCGCAACTGCAGGCTCATGCCGTTGAAGGAATGCGCCAGGTCCCCCACTTCATCTTCGTGCTGGGATCGCGCCTCGATCTGGTATCCGAGCTCTCCCTGGGAAAGATGTTCGGTGCCGTTCTTAAGCGCCTTGATGGGTTTGCCAACCACTTGCCAGACGAACCACCAACTCAGAACCGCCACAATTAGCAGTGCCCCCGCCATGTAAGCGAGCATGCGGGCGCTGCTGACCCTAAGCTGCGCGTCGGTTTTGGCCAGGGAAAGATTCGTGTCGAGCACGCCCAGAACTTGCTGGCCGGCAGTATGCGCGTGACAGTCGGCGTTGGAGCAGCCGGGTTGATTTTCGAGGGGAGTGATAATTCCCAGCACACGCTGCCCGCTGCTGCGATAAATGCGAAAGCGGTCGGGGCGATTCAGACGCGCCAGCGGCTGCGATTGGGTGTGGCAGCCGTAGCAGGCCTCCGCCGTCTTATCGAGGACGTGGTTGACCTCGGCGGGATCGGTGGAGTAACTGACCCGCCCCTCCTGGTCCAGGATGCGAACCTTGACCATCCCGGGTTCTTCCGCCATGGTTTGGATAGCGCGATAGAGTCCCTCGCGATCGTTGCGCAGCATGTAGTAGGTGGCGCTGCGCCGGATGACATCGCTGACCCGCTCGGCGCTGGCCAGGGTAGCGGCTTCCAGGTGTTGGCGATGCAATCGGATAATCAGGTATCCGAGGAGGCGCGAAGATGACAATCATGACCGCCAGCAGCGACCCGATCAGCTTGGCACTGATGCTGTGCGTCAGCCGCTTCCATCCCAGATCGCTGCGAATTGGCTCAGTCTCCGGCATGGCCCAACACCGCTGTAGCACCTGCGCGCACGGGTTCAGTTCGGGCAGGTTGCATCACCGCGTGTTGTTCTCCGGGAAAGATCGGCAGGTACTTCACCGCCAACCCGAACAGGGCGAAGCCCATCGCGATAATCATGAGGGTCACGGAGAACTCGGTCCACTTCGGCAGGTAGTGATGCCCGGCGTACGTCTCAAAGCCGGTGAGGCTGACATTGAGCCGGTTGGTGATGAACCCGAGCAGACTGAAGATCGAAGCCAGATACAATCCGTTTGGCGATAGCCTGACCTTCTTGAAGCTGAGCATGGTGATTGGAATTACGAAAGCCAGCGCCAGTTCGAGCCACAGGAAATACGCTTCGTAGCTGGGTTTAACGATCTGCCCGAGCAAGCCGCGATGGAAGTAGTCCTGGAAGCGCAGCAGGGCATTGACCCAGAGGGCAACCAGCAAAGCACCGCCCAGTTGGACCAGAACCGGCAGTTCAAGGTGACGGCCGAAGGCTTTCGCGCTCTGCGTGGACTCGAAGATCGTCATGGCCAAACCCACCGCAACCGCCGATCCGAAGAAGAGGAACGGCAGCGCGGGCGTGTACCAGAACGGATGCAGCTTGCTCGGCATGATCAGATAAAGCGATCCGAGCGAACTCTGGTGCAGCGTAGAGAGCAGGATGCCCAGGATGATCAGCACCGGGTAGATCTTCTTGATCCACTTGATCGGGGTCTTCAGTTGAAGCGCTCGAACACGTTGGGAAGGAATTCGAAGAAGAGGACGGTAGTGTAGGACATCACGCAGATGCCGACCTCGAACATGACCGAGTGCGGATTCATGTAGATGAGCTGATGCCAGATGTACCAGGGGCGGCCCAGATCGAACAGCAGTCCGACGATGAAAAGCACATAGCCCAGGAACGCCGTCAATACCGCCGGGCGCACAACACTGTGCAGGCGTCTCGACGTTGAACAGATAAACCGCGCCCACAATGCAGAAGCCGCCCGCCGCCAGCATGACGCCGCACAGCAGGTCGAAGCCGATCCAGAGCCCCCAGGGGAACTGGTCCGTCATGTTGGAAACCGCGCCCAGGCCATGGAAGAAGCGAATGAATGTGGAGTACAGGCCCAGGGCCATGATCACAATGAATACACTCTCCAAAAGGTCAGCTTGAACTTCATCGCTTGCTCCCGTTCTTCTTCTGTTCGGCTTCCGCAGCGGCGACTTCTTCGCGGCGATGCGAAACCCAATAAACGCCTCCCAACACCAGTGTCCAGACGGGGATAAAGTCTGGAATTTTCTCCATCACTCGCCCGGTGTATTCGGGGATGGGAGTGTCGCCGATCTTGGCCGACGCCGGATAACCGTAGGCTTCGACGTTCATGCTGGAGAGGATGAAGACCGAGGTTCCGCCGACCTCGTGGAGGCCGTAAATACGAGGCAAGTAATTCGACGGGTTTTGGCGGATACGATTTTGTGCTTCCTGAATCAGGTCGTCGCGCTCTCCAAATTTGGTGGCGCCGGTCGGACAGATCTCGGCGCATGCCGTCTGCTTGCCCGCCACCACGCGGTCCGGGCACATAATGCATTTGCGGACTCGCGGATTCAGCGAGTGCCATTCGTACTTGGGCTGGGCAAACGCGCACGCCGTCATGCAATAGCGGCAGCCGATACACTTCCAGACGTCGTAGACGACCGGGCCCTCCTTGGTCTTATGCATGGCGCCGACGGGACAAACCGACGCGCAAGCCGGATGCTCGCAGTGCATGCACAGGCGGCGCATGAATTTGTCGTCCTTGGTGAGAACGACCGTGAATTTATGCTCCGACTGCACCGGTTCGGCTGCCACTTTGTCGTCGTAGGGCAGCTTGTTCTGTTCGGCGCAGGCGCCTTCACACGCTTTGCAGCCGATGCACATCGTCGCGTCGTACAGCAGGGCCTTACTCATCGAAATTGCTCCTCATTACTCCCAAGCGTGGTTTCCGTTCCGAAGAATTGAAGTCGGAGATAAACGTACGCTGGGACGGAACAGACTTGGGAACCGTATAGAACATTCTTGGCGGCCCAACGACGGGAAAAGGAACCGGGTCCGGAGTGGTGGTGCATCCGGACCCGGGGGGGCTGTTCCCGGTGGGGAAGCGAACCGGGGAGAAGAGTTCCGCCGGGCTACGGTTCGGCTAGTTTTCCGTTCCGTCCGCCGAATTGGGCCGGACACCTTCATCCTCACCCTCATGCTTTCTTCAGCCGGTGTTCGCGATTGGGCGGCAGCGGCCTGGCGCAGAGAGGAACAGCCAATGACTGCATCGAACGACTACTTCTGCAAGGTGCGAATGTAGGCCACGACCGCTTTCACGTCGTCGGCGGCCAGGGCCTTGACACCGGCCGGGTGCTTTGCCTTCTCCGCAATGGCCTTGGCCAGGTCGGCGTCGGAAAGCTTCTTGGCTTCGTCCGAAATCAGGCTCGGAGCCTTCATGGCGGGCTTGCCCGCTCCATCCGCGCCGTGGCACATGGCGCATTTGGCTTTGAACAGAGTGGCTCCGTCATCGGCAGCCCATGACAGATTGGGAATCAGGATGAACAGGGTCACCGCGATTGTCATTACCAGCATCACCAGCTTTGTTGTCTTCATGATTTCGTTTCTTCTCCTTGTGAAGTTTGACAACGTTAATTTTTGCAACCCGTTGAACTCTTGCTGCGCCTTCCGCAGTCGTGCGTGTGTTGCGAAAGTCACCACCGATACAACCGTCCACAAACCAGATGTAGGAAAACTCAGCAGCTCGGCGCTGCCTAGTTGAGAGTTTCATCGTTCCGAGTCGCAGACGCAGTGACCCAAATCACACAAAAAACGTGATTCTGAACGGGATAACACGGGTGACAAAACCGGGCTTGGAGGCCCCAGGTCACATCAGCAAGTGATTAGGGTCACAGCCGGGCCCACCCTCCCGAGAGACAATTTTGAGCAGCAGCGAGGTGTAGCGATGCCGATACTGATCATGGCCCTGCTCGCATTGTTAATCTTTGGTCTTATTGGAATTCTGCTGACCGCTGCGACGGTCGTGGAGCACCGCAAGCACGCACATGCTGTCCAAGCCGGCACCGCACATTCGGTAGCCTCCGGCGTTGCCTCTTCCCTCAAACCGAAACATCCGTAGTCGCGCGTGGTGCCCGAGTGGCAAGCGCGCGCTATCCGTCTGCGAAGGAGAAATTTTGATGACCACGGTTGTCCTTGATAAAGACAAAGAAAAAGACAAAAAAGCCGACCTGGCTGGCCCCGGAATCGGCGATTACAAAGAATTGGAAAAGATTCTGCCGCGGGATTACCGCTCGTTGCTCACCCCCAAAGAAACGCAGCAGGCCATCTTCCAGGTCAAGCGCTATATCGAAGATAACCTGTGCAAGGAACTCAACCTGATGATGGTCGAAGTGCCGCTTATCGTGGATGTGGAGAGCGGCGTCAACGATATGCTCGATCGCGACGGGTCGCGCACCCCGGTTCAGTTTCATATTTCGAACGATCGCAACCTCCATCCCATCGACGCGCAGGTGGTGCAGGCGGCCACCAAGTGGAAACGCGCGGCGCTCAAGCAATTCGATTGCAAAGTAGGCACGGGCATCTGCACCGACATGCGCGCCGTCCGCAAGGACTATTTTCTGGATCACGACCACTCCGCCTACGTCGATCAGTGGGACTGGGAGCGCGTCATCACCAGTGAGCAGCGCAACCTGGATTTTCTGAAGGCGATTGTCGGCAAGATCTGGAAAGTGATTGTGGGCGCGGAAAAGTTTGCGCAATCGCTGTTTCCGCAATTGAAAGACGCTCGTTATCCGAATCTGCCGCAAAAGTTGACCTTCTTGCACGCCGAGGAAATTCTCGACATGTATCCCGACCTGCCGCGCAAACAGCGCGAGACCGCGGTGCTGCAGAAGTATCCCGCCGTCTTCATTGTTGGCATTGGCTGGCCCTTGAAGGACGGCTATCCACACGAAATGCGCGCCGCCGACTACGACGACTGGGTGACCAACACTCACGCTCAGACCGGCAAAGAAACGCACGGCCTGAATGGCGACATCCTGGTATGGAACTCGGTGACCAAGCGCCGCCATGAGCTGACGTCGATGGGCATCCGGGTCACGGCCGAGACGCTGAAGCAGCAGTTGACGATCTCCAAGCAGTTGGACTTCATGAAACTGCCGTATCACCAGGCGATTCTGAACAACAAAATTCCGCTCTCGATCGGCGGTGGAATCGGGCAGTCGCGGACGTTGATGCAGTTGCTCCGCAAGGCGCATCTTGGGGAAGTCAGCGTTACGGTATGGCCGAAGATCCTGAAGGAGATGTGCGCCGGGAAGAATATTTTTGTGCTGGAGTAGGGCGGCAGCGACCGGAAAGCTGGGTAGGGTTTCGGTCGATTCCTTTGCGCCAGCGGCCTAGAATGACTGGGCGAGGGAAAGGAGCACTTTCCCCATGGCCAGCCGAGCGTTAGGCCAG
>CAVYEP010000013.1:0-101612 GCA_963767605.1 uncultured Acidobacteriaceae bacterium
AGTAAGTCTGGCCGGAGACGACTGTGCTGTCGGTGTATGCGGTGGTGCTGTCGAGCGAAGTGTTGATCATCGTGTACGGGCCGCCCGACACGGTGCCGCGGTAGAGGTTGTAGCCGACGGCGCTCGACGAGGCGTTCCAGGTGAGGCCCACGGTGTGCTGCGTTGGCGCCGTACCGCTGCCCGTCATCGTCTGCACGGTGGGCGAGTTCGAGGCGTTGCTCGAGAACGACAAAGAGGCTGAAGTGGCTCCACTGGACTGCGGTGTGAAAGTGACGGTGAAAGGAGTAGATTGATCGGCGGGAATTGTTGCCGGCAGCGAAATTCCGGAGAGCACAAACTCATTGCTGTTCAGGCTTGCCGAGGAAACCGTGACCGAGGCGCCGCTGGCGATCAGGTCGCCACTGAGCGGCGAACTCGACCCGACCGTCACGTTGCCAAAGCTGAGACTGGTGGGCGACACGGCCAAGGTACCCGCGGCGGTTCCGGTTCCAGAGAGCGCGCTGTTGAGGGTTGGGTTCGATGCGTTCGACGCCACGGACAGGTTGCCGCTCGCGGCACCGGCGCTGGTCGGTGTGAAGGTGGCCGTAAAGGTCGCGCTTTGATTGGGCGTCAGAGTCAGGGGCAAGTTCAGTCCGCTGATCGAGAAAGCTGCGGCGCTGGAACTGGCTTGCGTGATGGTGACCGACGATCCGCCGGTGTTGGTAAGTGTCTCCGACAAACTCGTGCTGTTGCCGACCTGAACGCTCCCGAACGCCAGGCTCGTGGGATTGGCACTCAGCGTTCCCTGCGTCACGCCTGTCCCAGTGAGTGGAATGCTCAAGCTGGGATTCGAGGCGTTCGAAGTGATGCTGACGCTGCCACTGGTGCCGCCGCTCGTCGTCGGAGCAAAAAGCACCGTGAACGACGTGCTTTGGCCAGCGGTTAAGGTCAAAGGCAAAGAAAGGCCTCTCAGTCTGAATCCGGAGCCACTGGCAGTCGCGGCCGAAATCGTGAGGCTGGATCCGCCGGAATTGGTCAGCGTCTCCGACAAGCTCGTGTTGTTGCCTACCTGAACGCTCCCGAACGCCAGGCTCGTGGGATTGGCACTCAGCGTTCCCTGCGTCACGCCTGTCCCAGTGAGTGGAATGCTCAAGCTGGGATTCGAGGCGTTCGAAGTGATGCTGACGCTGCCACTAGCTGCGCCGCTCGTTGTCGGAGCAAAAAGCACCATGAACGACGTGCTCTGGCCGGCGGTTAAGGTCAAAGGCAAAGACAGGCCGCTCAGGCTGAATCCGGAGCCACTGGCAGTCGCGGCCGAAATCGTGAGGCTGGATCCGCCGGAATTGGTCAGCGTCTCCGACAAGCTCGTGTTGTTGCCTACCTGAACGCTCCCGAACGCCAGGCTCGTGGGATTGGCACTCAGCGTTCCCTGCGTCACGCCTGTCCCAGTGAGTGGAATGCTCAAGCTGGGATTCGAGGCGTTCGAAGTGATGCTGACGCTGCCACTAGCGGAGCCGCTCACCGTTGGATCAAAAAGGACCGTGAACGACGTGCTCTGGCCCGCGGTCAAGGTCAAAGGCAAGGACAGTGCGCTCAATCTGAATCCGGCGCCACTGGCAGTCGCGGCCGAGATCGTGAGGCTCGATCCGCCGGTGTTGGTCAACGTCTCGGACAAACTCGCGCTGTTGCCGGCCTGGACGCTCCCGAATGCCAGGCTGGTGGGATTGGCAGTCAGTGTTCCTTGCGTCACACCCGTTCCGGACAATTGGAGATTCATGGTGGGGTTGGAGGCATTGGAAGTGAAGGCTATGTTGCCGCTTACACTGCCCGCCAACTGAGGGGCAAAGACGACCGAGAAAGTGGAACTCTGGCCCGCTCCCAGCGTCATGGGTAGGGTTAACCCACTCAGAGTAAAAGTGCTGCCGGTGAGAGTAGCCTGAGAGACGGTTAAACTGGATCCCCCCGAGTTGGTCAGGGTTGCGGATTGCGCCTGGCTGTTTCCCACTTGGACGTTTGCAAAATTCAGGCTGTTGGGATTGGCGGCGAGTTGACCGAGAGTTGTGCCCGTACCGAACAGAGAAGCCTTTGCTGTGCTAGTCGAGGATAGAGACCCTTTTCTATGAAGCTTGATTCTTTGAACCGAATACGTCAAAGAGAGGATGCCACTTGCGCTGCCGCTGGAATGTGGCGCAAAAGTCGTGACGACGCTTACAGCCTGGCCCGGAGCCAGCCTCAACGGCGTGCTAAGACCGCGGACGCTGAATCCTGTTCCTGATACGGCACTTTGGGAAATCGTCAGACTCGAGTTCCGGTATTGCTCAGTAACGCCGATTGCGACACGCTGTTACCGAGCTGAACGCTACCGAAGCTCACGGAGGAAGGATTAACAGCCAGTTGTCCGGCGGCGGTTGCGGCAAATAGAAAGACAACTAACGCGCAAGCCACGCACGTCGATGGGGGCCCAATACTTTTCACTTTGCTTCTCCTGTTCCGTGCTCCGAAAAGCACGGTGAGGGATGTGGAGTAGCCGCACCGTGTCCTGCGACCAAACAAATCCTGCGCAGGCGCGGTGCATACAGCTATTCTTTCGGCCTGGACATCCTTTGGGCAGATCCCGAAAGGACATGACGACACACAGAAGGGCATGACGACGCGGGTCTGGTTGCGTACGAGGAGATGTCCAACAGGACAGGTAGATCGACAGGCTACTGTCAGGAAATGACTGTTCCTGGATGACCGTGATCGAGGACAGTCTGAGCAAGGTCAACAGTCGAAGGAACCCCCGTCAACATGCCATTGCAGACCAACAGAAGCAACTCATTCCGGCTCTTCCTCGCGGCGAAAAAGTGTCCCCATGAAACCATATTAGAAATGACCCCTTTTTAGGTGTTGTTAAGCGCGCGAAACCAGCGGCCCCGTTCCCAGCGGAGCAGTTCCAGCGATTGCGCCGAATGCACTTCCGAGTTTGCCCAAAGACCCGGCGGTTCGTGAAGATGATGGCTATGCGATCCTTCCCCCTAGTCGCAGGGCTGCTCTGTTGCCTGGCGCTTGGGCCCGCCTGGGCGCAGGAGCTCTATTGCAAACCTTGCTGGCATGGCTTCGGTGATGTCCAGATCGGCAGCTCCAGTTCCTACTCCTTCCGGCTTTACAACACTGGAAGCAAAACGCTGCGGATCACTTCCAAGTCGAAACAGGGGAGCGAGTTCTCATTCGGCAAATTTCCTTTGCCAGTGAACGTCCAGCCCGGGGCGAGTGTCCAATTGCCCATTATTTTTAAACCGACTGCCAAAGGGTATAGCACCGGCTTCTTTGAGCTCGTCAGTACTGCCAAGGACCCCAAGCTCACGATGAAAGCCGCGGGATTCGGTGAGGCCACCGCGAAACCCTGGCTAGGGGTCAGTCCCGCGACCCTGAGTTTCGGGAACGTTACGGTGGGATCGAGTGTCAAGTTGGAGGCTACGCTCAAGGCCTCGAACGCTTCCGTAACCATCTCGTCCGACCAGTCAACCAGCTCGGAATTTGACCTCCTCGGGCTGAATCTGCCGGTTACGATTCAGGCTGGACACAGCATCCCAGTTACGATTCAATTCACGCCAGCCGTCTCCGGCACGGCATCCGGCAAAGCGGAATTCGCCAGCAATGCAGCGGACTCCCCCACCGTCGAACAGTTGACCGGTACGGGCGTCGCTCCGGGTTCCCATTACGTCAATCTTTCCTGGGATTCGGGAGGGGGGAACCCGATCGGATACAACGTGTACCGCAGTACCGTTCAGGGTGGCCCCTACCACCAAATCAATACCGTGCTGGAGTCTTCGACCAACTACACAGACTCTACGGTTGTCTCTGGGACGACTTACTATTACGCCGCAACTGAGGTGAACGCCCAGGGGCAGGAAAGCGCGTATTCAAATGTGGCGAAGGCAGTGATTCCGAGCCCCTAGCTCGCGAAACGCATCTCCTTCTTCCCGGCCCTTGTGAAAACCCGACTCCTCGGCCACCGCCGTGACGCTGGGAAAGCCTTCCATGGGTCCCTCGTTGGCTGGACGTAGTTAGCTGGCCAAGGCTAGCTGGTCAAGAGTTTCGGCCATGTGGAGCGCACAACGCTTAGGGATTCGGAATGACCGCCGTGGCTTGATTCGAGTATCCGCTTTCCTCGGACTCGCTATTTACGGACGTGGCTACGTAGTAGTAAGTCTGGCCGGAGACAACCGTGCTGTCGGTGTAGGCGGTCGTGCTGTCAAGCGAAGTGTTGATCATCGTGTAGGGCCCCCCGACACCGTGCCGCGGTAGATGTTATAGCCGACCGCGCCCGCCGAGGCATCCCAGGTGAGATCCACGGTGTGCTGCGTCGCCGCCGTACCGGTGCCGGTCATCGATTGCACGGCGGGCGAGTTCGACGCATTACTCGAGAACGACAAAGAGGCGGAAGTGGCTCCACTGGACTGCGGCGTGAAAGTGACCGTGAAAGGAACGGATTGACCGGCGGTGAGGGTTGCCGGCAGCGAAATTCCGGAGAGCACAAACTCATTGCTGTTCAGGCTTGCTGATGCAACCGTGACTGACGCGCCGCTGGCGATCAGGTTGCCACTGAGCGGCGAACTCGATCCGACCACCACGTTGCCAAAGCTCAGACTGGTGGGAGACACGGCCAAGGTACCCGCGGCCGTTCCGGTCCCGGAAAGCGCGATGGTAAGTGTTGAATTGGATGCGTTCGACGCCACGGACAGGTTTCCACTCGCGGCGCCGGCACTGGTCGGCGCAAAGGTGGCAGTAAAGGTCGCGCTTTGATTGGCCGTCAGAGTCAGCGGCAAGTTCAGTCCGCTGATCGAGAAAGCCGCGGCGCTGGAACTGGCTTGCGTGATGGTGACCGACGAACCGCCGGTGTTGGTCAAAGTTTCGGACAAATTCGTACTGTTGCCGACCTGGACATTACCGAACGCCAGGCTCGTGGGATTGGCAGTCAGCGTTCCTTGCATCACGCCTGTCCCAGAGAGTGGAATGCTCAAACTGGGGTTCGAGCCGTTGGAAGTGATGCTCACGCTGCCGCTGGCGGCGCCGCTCACAGTTGGATCAAAAAGGACCGTGAACGATGTGCTCTGGCCGGCAGTTAAGGTCAAAGGCAAGGACAGGCCGCTCAAACTGAATCCAGTGCCGCTGGCAGTCGCGGCTGAGATCGTGAGGCTCGATCCGCCGTTATTGGTCAGGGTTTCGCTTAACGATTTCGAAGTGTTGACCTGAACGCTCCCGAACGCCAGGCTCGTGGGATTGGCAGTCAGTGTTCCTTGCGTCACACCTGTTCCGGACAGTGGTACGGAGAGTGTCGGGTTGCTCGCATTGGAATTGATGGTCAGCGCGCCGCTCGCCGTACCCGCGGCCGATGGTGCGAAGGTCGCAGTAAAAGTAGCGCTCTGCCCGGCGTTGAGTGTGATCGGCAGGCTCGGACCCGTGAAGCCAAACCCGCTGCCGGTCGCCGCCGCGCTCGATACCGTAACGTTCTCTCCACCCGTATTCGTAACCGTTACGGACACACTCTGATTGTTTCCCACCGTCACATTTCCAAAATTCACGCTGCTTGGATTTGCGGTCAGCGCGCCCGGCGTCAGGCCCGTGCCCGAGAGCGGAATACTAAGCGGCGAGTTGGATGCATTGGAGACAACGCTCAACGTTCCACTGGCAGCGCCCGCGCTGGCCGGAGCAAAGGTCGCCGTGAAAGTGACGCTCTGATTGGCGGTGAGGGTCGCCGGCAGAGTCAGCCCACTGATGGAAAAACCGGCTCCGCTGGGCGTTGCCTGCGAGATCGTGACGGTGGAGCCGCCGGTGTTAGTCAAAGTCTCGGACTTGCTGCTATTGCTCCCCACCTGGACACTTCCGAATGCCAGGCTGGAAGGATTCGGACTCGGAGTTCCGGGAGTAATTCCCGTGCCCGAGAGATTGAGCACAACCGTGCTGTTTGTCTGGTTTGAGGTGGTAGCAAAGGTGACGCTGCCGCTGAAATTTCCCACTGTGGTGGGCGCGAACGTGATTGTCGCCGAAGTCGACGTCCCGGCGTTAATCGTGAGTGGCAGGCCGAGGTTACTCATCGAAAATCCTGCGCCGCTCAAGGTCGCCGATGTGATGCTGAGACTGGTCCCACCGCTGTTTTGAAGGGTCACGGTGCTGATCTGGTTGGTTCCAACCGCGATGTTTCCAAAGGCCACCGGCGAGGGACTCGGGGAAAGCTTGCCCAGCGCTACGGCGGTGGCCGAGGCGGACAGGGAAGCATAGGGTTGCGCATTCGGCCCATCAAAGGAAATCGTGACAGTCGGATCGCCGCTAGCTGTAGGTTGAAACTGGACGTCGAAAGAAGCGGTTTGTCCCACCGCCAACACCAATGGCGGTGTGATGCCAGTAACTTTGAAGCCGGAGCTCAATCCTTGAATCGAGCTGATGGTAACGGAGGCCGCAGTGTTGTTTGTAATCGTGTCAGACAGCGTCTTACTGCTGCCGATCGGCACCGACCCGAAGTTCAGGCTGCCGCTTCCGAGTCCGACAGTGCCTCCGCTGCTCGAACCTCCAGCTAGGCCCTGGCACCCGCTGAGCAGCAACAGGCCGCCAGCAATCACCAGGAAAATGGCCAGGCGACGAAGCAACCGATAACCGTTCACTGCGACCTCTGCGTGCCCTGTCCGCATGCTGGTGCAGGGCGCGGGATTTTTGGCGCCGGATGCCCTAAGTATTCCGGCTCCGGTTATGACCAGTGTCACTCCCGGCTGTCACGAGCCATAGATTGCGAAAGGCCAAGTTGCATAGGGGCCAAATCCTCTTTTCAGGGTGAACTACGGTGCAAAGGGGAAAGACGGAGTAACCCCCTAAACTGTTGTCAATAAAAAGGATAAAGAGCGTTCACTATCCCATGTCAGCTTCAGGCAATTCCCGTCGGTTGTTAAGAACCGCCTTGACCTGACCGGCGAAATTTGTACCAAGTGGAATGAGGGAGAATCCACTCGGAGGAAAAGCAGGTCATGCCCATCCACAGGTACAGGCCAAGAGCAAATCGTGGCGATGCTGCGGCAGATTGAAGTCAGCATCGCGAAAGGAAAAACCACCCCACAAGCCTGCAAGCCGAGATCACGATGCACACCTTCTACCGCTGGCAGAAGGAATACGGCGGGTTGAAGATGGACCAGGCGAAGTGGCTGAAAGAACTGGGAAAGGAGAGCGCAAGTTGAAACGGCTGGTGGCGGAGCTGTCGTTGGATAAGCAGATCCTCAAGGATATTGCGGAGGGAAACTTCTAAGCCCGGATCGACGTCGGTGCAATGGTCCAACGAGGGCGTTACACTAACATTGCAGTTGATACAAGAGATCGGTCAGGTCAGTCAGCAGAAAAGTTCGAAAATCGTCCTCTAGGGCCGACCAATTGTCAGAGAAGCGACCACAGCAATTGTGGCCATTTTGTGGCCAGAGCAGCCATGAACTGCCGTTAATGGCCACAACTTCCTGCTTTTTAGAACGAACCCTGCGCGTCTCTAAACGAAAGCGAACTGTTTAATTTTCTGTTAGTTACAGAACGGCAGCTCTAGCGGCAGAATCCAGGCTCTCAGATTCTCAATCTTCAAACCCGGGTTCGATTCCCGGTAGCGCTACCAATTCTGTTTCAATTACTTACGCCTCTCCTGACACAGTTCGTTGATGTGACTGTGGCCAGTTTTGTGGCCACCTACTGTACCGTCTGTACCGTTGCGGACAACTGCTGATTCCGACGCTCGATCGCTTCCCTCCATCGCGTCGGTTGAGAAGCGATCAGGAAGATCTATGAAAGGCACGTCGAACATGCAGCCTGGCGACGATCGCGAAGCTGGTGATGAGAAAGTAGAAGAAGTCTTCTACTTTCTAAAATGCGGCAGGACTTCATCGCCGAACAGCTTTGCTTGGCCGGTGCGATCGTCGCCCCAGATTTCGAGCATGATGTGAGTGCAGCCAGCCGCGCGGTATTCTTCGATCTTCTGAATGCACTCGTCAGGCTCGCCCGCGATGGGACAGACTTTGCGGAGTAGTTCATCACTGACGGCCCGCGCGGCGGCTTTGCGGCCGCCCTTTTCCATGGCGTCCGCGACCGGCTGCAGCTCTTCGAACGTGATGCCGGCGGATTGGAGCAGCACGTCGGCTGAGCCTTTGATGTTCTGCACTTTATTGGCAAGATACATGCTGGCTTGCTCGCGCGCACCTTCTCTTCCTTTCTTCGAATCGCGCCCAATGCTGCCTACGATCACGCAGCCGAGGATCAGCTTGGAAGCATCCTTGCCCGCTTTCGCCGCGCCCTCTTCCATATTCTTCTTCGAGTAGCGCACGAACGCGGGAGTGGTGATCGACGCTGTGAGCAGTCCATCGCCGAGCGATCCCCCCAGTTTCTGCATCGCGGGTCCAGTCCCCGCAACATACACGGGAGGAACGGTGCGTGGGGTGTGCGCATCGCTCTTCAGCGGCGGAACGCTGGCGGCGAACACCTTGCCCTGATATTCAAACTTGTCGCCCTTGAGTACGCCGCGGATGACTTCGATGCTTTCCCGCATTACGGTGGCTGGACCGACTTTCTCGCCTTCCCCCTCGCCGATTTCTTTCATGAAGATCTTCGACGCGCCGAGGCCCAGCAGAAAGCGGTCGCCGGCGAGATCCTGCATAACCCGCGCCTCCATCGCGATCTGCACCGGATGACGGGTGTAAGGCGAAATAATTCCCCAACCGAGTTGAATGCGCCGGGTCTGGCTGGCGATAACGGCAAGAATCGCGGTTGAGGAGCGGGCCTCAAAGGAATGTTTACGCCACCAAGGGTAGGCTTCGGCAATCCAGAAGGCGTCGAAAGCGGCGTCCTCGCAGGCCTTGGCCATGGCTGCGGTTTCGTGGACGGGCTCCATGCTGAGTTGAAGGACTCCGATGTTGAATGGGATGGTCATGATGGCTTTGGCTCCGTATTAGTTCTCAGGAAAAACAAACTCCACTGATTCCGGGTCGGTCGCTTCTCGAGACCTGCGACCTGACCCCAAGGCCTCGTTAGTCCGGGTCGGTCCAGGCGAACTCCAGGCCTTTGATCAGTTCCCAGACAGCTTTGTTCAACGGCGTGGGAATGCCCCTCTTCTCACCCCACTTCACGATCGCGCCGTTCATGAAATCAACTTCGGTCTGGCGCTTGGCGAGCACGTCCTGCAGCATCGAGGCGCGGTGCTTGCCGGGAGCGTTCGCCCCTTTCTGCACCAGGGCGCGCGGATCGCCGTGTAGTTCGATATCAAGCGCACGGGCGACGGCCTCGCCTTCGACGATCAGATCGTTGAAGAGCTGACCGGTTGGCCCGAAACGCGTGGCGGCGCCGTGATGCAGCAGCGTCAGGGCTCCGACGGGATTGGTGGCAGCGTTGAAGATCAGCTTGGTCCACTGCGCACCGCGGGCGTCTTTCAACGGAATTACATTCATGCCGGAGCGTGTGATCAGGCCGGCCAGTTCTTCGATCTTGGACATCGGCGGGTTCGTCGGTTCAAAGGGACCAATCCAGGTGTCGCCCTTGATGTCGAATCCGATGTGGCCGGGAGCGATGGGATGTCCTGCGGGAAAGGTTGTGCCCCGAATCACGTACCGTACGTGTTCCGCGATGATCTCCTCGTTGCCGACGCCGTTTTGAACGGAGCAGACGGCGCTATTTTCGTCGAAGGCGCGGGCCACCTGCGCGATCGCACCGCGCGTGTGGATGGCTTTGGTCGCGACGATGCCATAATCGCAGCGTGGAAGTTCGTTGGGATCGCTGGTGGCATTCAGTTTTGCAGTGAAATCGGCGGCTCCGGAAATGCGCAGACCGTTATTGCGGATGGCTTCGACGTGCTCTCTCCAGACATCGTAGGCCCAGATTCGGCCTCACTTGTTTGGGCGAGGTGCGCGGCAAAGAGGCTGCCCACAGCGCCGCAACCGACGATGCAGATTTTCAACAAAGTCACCCTCCAAGAGTCAAGCTAAGTCAGAATTCAGATGGCAAAGCATTTTCGCGCTCTCCCGCGTCTCCTCGCCGTTAAAGAATTTCCACGGCACATCGGCCAGGCACTCGCCTTCGGTCTTGCCGATTCGATATGTGTCCTGGGTATAGAGGCAGCCCTTGCCGTCCTGATCGACGACCTGCGGATGCAGTGAAAAGATCATGTTCTCTTCGAGCGGAACCTCGCTCTTTGCGCCGATGGCAGGATACTCAAGCATGGTCATGCCGATGCTATGGCCGGAAAGATGACCGAGAGTGAATCCGTGCTTGGCGAACGAATCGGCAAGCGTGCGATGTACGCTGGAAGCAAGTTCGCCGTGACGCATCAACTTGCGCGCTGATTCCATGGCCTGCGGATAGACGTCGGCCATCTTCTGCGTGGTCGGGCTAGGCTTGCCCTGAATCAGGGCGCGGGAGAATTCCACCCAGTAGCCTCCGGCTCCGGTGACCTCGAGCGAATAAAGAAGGAGATCGTCGCCCGAAACTCTGCGATGACCGGGAACTTTGAAGTAAGCGTTGGCCTCTCCGTGTTCACCGGAGAGCAGAATATTCATCATGCGCGGGCCGGCGCCACGAGCGAAGAAACGCTCGACTGCGGGCGCCATGATTTCGGCTTCGGTTTTGCCGGGCTCGTAGCCGGCAATCAGCGCCCAGAAGCCATCGACGACGATGTCCATGGCGTCGCGGACTTCGACGAGTTCTTCTTCGCTCTTTACGGCGCGCGCCATGTCGAACTGCTGGTCAAAAGGGACGAGTTCGAACGGACCCTGCGCGATTTCACGGTAGTCGCGCACGGCCATCACGAAATTCCATGCCAAAAGTACCGACGCGCTTCCATTTGCGCTCAATGCCTCGGTCGCGCAACCACTGGCCGGGAACGTCGGGCCAGACCTGATCTTTCACCCAAGGCTTGGTTTTGTCCCCGATCCAACGAGCTTCGCGCGGAAAAACGAGCGTGGGTTCCCTTCAAGTGGGATGACCACGTAAACGTAACGATGAACGATTTCGAATCCTGAGGTGTAGAAAACCGCTCCCTCGAATCCGGCGTACTGATTGCCGCAGACGATGAGAGCGTCCACTCCAGCGGCTTGCATGCGGGAACGGATGTTTTTGTAACGGCGATCGATTTCTTTCGGACTTGGCAAAAGGACCTCTGACGCCCAGCAACGGAAAGGGCATCTGATTTCGAAAAACCTACCGCATTGCTAACGCGATACCTGACATGAACTCGGTTACGCGCTCACTCCGCATAATTCGGCGGCGGTTAGGGCGTAAATCTTTGTGATGTCCACTAATGTTTGAATGCGGACTTTTTCTCCTTCTTTGTCGCGCGGACCGCTGGAGGGGCCGTAGTTCACGGTCTCGACTCCGAACCGGCTGAGGACGCTGGCGTCGGAGCACCAGGTGACAACTTCTCTCTCCGGCGTCTTGCCGGTGATGCGCTGGTGATTGCGATCGATGGCGCGGATCATCTCGTGCTCTTCGCTGATGCGCGCGCCGGGGACTGAGACGTAGGTTTCGAATTCCAGACCCCAGTCCGCGTGCGTTTTTTCAAGGTCGAAGAAGAGGCGCTGAATGTCGCGACGCGCTTCGGCCATGGGGATGGTGGGTGGGACGCGCACGTCAAGGAATAAGTCGGTCTTTTCCGGAGTGCGGCTGGCGCGCCAAGCGTGTCCGCCGCGGATACCGCCGAGATTCACCATGGCCTTCTTGCCGCCGTAGCTTGCCTTCTTTTCCCAGCCATCGATCCACTTCAGGATAGGCGGCATGAGTTCGATCATGCGGCGGATGGAATTCATTTCTTCGCGGCCCTCGCAGAAGGCGGTGTGCACGTAGATTCCAGTGCACGAGATGCGCACCCACATGGAACCGAAGTGTTCGAGAACGACATGCATGTCGGTGGGCTCACCGAGAATACACATGTCGGGCAGCACTCCGTGGTTTACGAGATAGTGGGTGCCGTACCCGTAGCCGCGGTATTCCTTGCCCTTGAATTCACCCCACTGCGTCTTTTCGATTTCGCCGGCGACGGCGGCAATGATGACATCGCCTTTCAGGCGTATGCCCGCGCGCTGCAGCGCTTTCACGGCGTTGGTGTAGCAGACCAGCGCGCCCTTCATGTTGTAGATGCCGAGCCCGTAGATGAAACCGTCTTTGACGACGGCGTGCGGTTTGTAGCCCAGGCCGGTTAGAAATTCTTCTTGGCCTGTATTGGAAGTATCCATGTGGCCATTGAACATCAGGTTCTTGCCGCCGCCCGATCCTTTCCAACGACCGACCACGTTGGCGCGCGCTTCTTCGACTTCTTGCCACGTGACGTCGAGGCCGAGCTTCTGCAGCGCGGATTGCATGTACTGCGCCATCTGTAGTTCTTCGCCGGTCGGGCTGGGGATGTTGATCACGTCGTTAGACATGGAGACGATTTCGTCTTCGCGAACTTCGGCGAGGATGCAATCGATGAGTTTTTCATCGAGGCTGGAAGCGTGTTGGATGTTGGTTTCAGACACGGTTGGTCGTCTGCAATTCGCGGTCCGTCAACTTCCTTCTTGCTAGACGGAAGTCGTCCGGATCAGTGCACATTTTTTCGTTGCCAGATTCGGTGATCAGGAAATCGTCTTCCAAGCGCAGGCCTCCGCCGCCGGGCCAGTAAATGCCAGGCTCGATCGCCAGCACCATCCCTTTCTTCATCGCTCCGCCGCCGGCTTGGTGCGCGTAGGGCCACTCGTGGGCGCGGGCGCCGACGCCATGGCAGATGGGGTGGGAGGGCTGTCCGGGGTATCCACCTTCGGCGATGCGCGCGCGAATGAGCTTGTCGAGTTCGGGAAAGCTCGCACCCGTCGCGCGCGAAGGAAACGGCGCCGTTGAAGACTTTAAGCAGTAGGTCGAGCAACTTGTGATACTCGGGCTTCAATTCGCCGGGGCAGGCATTCTTGGTCAGATCGGTCCAATAGCCATCGGCGCAGACCCAGATTTCGAAGAGGGTTGGCTCGTCTTTCTGAATCGGGCGATCGCCGGTGGCAGTGAACGTGGCGATTCCTTTGCCCGACCAGATCAGCGTGAAGGCGCGCGCCATCTCGACTTTGCCCTTGTAGCCGACGCCGATTCCGTGCACGAAGCCTTCATACATCGCGCCCACTTCGCTCTCTTTCATGCCGGGGCGCATGTGCTCGCGCGTGTAATCCATGGCGAGAGCGGCGAGTTCGTTGGCTAAGCGCATGCGCTCGACTTCCTGATCGGTCTTGATTGAGCGGACTTCGTTGAGGAGCGGTGTCGCGTCCACGACCTCGCCGCAAAATTTCTTGAACGATTCGAAATAGGACAGCATGAAGGTGGTCGGCTCGCCCACCATGCGGTCGGCAGACTGCGTGCCCATGTTGAGTTCGACGGCAACTTTGTCGGTCAGGCCGCGTTTCTTCAGGACTTCGTAGGCGCGGTCCCAGGCGCGGAACTGCGGCGGGCGCGGATCGCGCTCGTCATAGCCCTTGAAGTAGAGAATGTCCTTTGTCCACGAGTTACGCTCCGCGTCAGCCTGCTGCGGCTCGAGGGCAATCAACGTGGGCTCGCCATCGCGCGGAAAGATAACCGCGTCATAGCCCTTCATACACCAGTAGTTGGTAAGGTAGAGAACATTGTCCGGCGCGCGGCAGACCAGGGCGGAGAGATCCTGATCGTTCATCAGGGCGCGGACGCGATCGAGTTTTGTTTTGTCTACGGGCCAAGTCATAGCAATCTCAATGTACGGTTACGGCTTTATTTTCGTCCTGAAAATTCCAGGCTGCTTCTTTGCCTTTGATGAGCCGGTAGACCGCGGTGTGCAGCGGCGCGGTATACCGACGCGCTCCGCTTCGCGAGCGATGGCTCCGGAGAGAAAATCGATTTCCGTCGTCAACTTATGGCGGACATCGTAAAGCATGGAGGGCGGGTGATTGGTCGCGGCGCCGACCCGGTTCATCTCCCATGGATCTTCGTGGAGGCGAACGCCAGCGGCCTCGGCCACTCTCTTGCCCTCATCGATCAACGCATGGAGCAGATGGCCGAGGTCGGAGAATTTCGCTTCGTCGGAAAAGTGCGGCGAGTGCGGAAGGCCGGTCAGGGCAGACACGCTGTTCACCGAGGCATTAAAAATCAGTTTGGACCACTGTGCCGGACGGGCGTCTTCGAGCGCCTCGGCTTTGAGGCCGCCGGCGACGATGAGATCCGCAGCTTCTTTGACGACTGAGAATGGCGTGCCGGTGGGCTCGAAGGGACCAATCCAGGTTGGAGTGTCGAGTTCATACTGCACGTGCGTGTCGCTGTGGCGCGTGCCGCTCATGAAAGTGGTGGCGCGGATGACGTAACCGCGCGTGAGGGTCGCGATGATCTCTTCGCTGCCCGACTCCGTTCTGAGCGGAGAGGACGGCTCCGTGATCGAAGCGGCGACCCACCAGGCGAAATGATTCTTTCACTTGAGTGGCTTTCGTGGCGACGATGCCGAGATCGCAGTCCGGCAAATCTTCTGGGTTGGTCGTGGCCTTTAACGGGACAGCGAAGTTGTGCGTTCCGGTAACGCGCAGGCCCCTGCGGTTGAGTTCGGCAGCGTGATCTTCGCGGCGAACGAAGGCCCAGACTTCGGCGACGCGCGCCAAGTGCGCGGCATAGAGGCTGCCGATCGCGCCGCAACCGATAATGCAAACTTTCTTCATCGCATCGTCTAAACCCGCTTCTCCAACTTCACTAACTGAGCGAGTTGTCCACTTTTGTGATGCTTCAGCGAGCGGAAGATGCTGTCGGCGTTGTTAAAGGAGTCGTCGATGAAGATGCCTCGCGCAAACAACGCGTCCTGCAAGGCCGCTGAAATCGTGTGGATCGGAGCTGCGCCGCCTTCGCCCATGCCCTTTGCGCCACTGTAGCTGATGGGCGAAGGAGTCGAAATGTGGCCATATTTGATCTTCGGAATGTTCACGGCCGTGATCGGCGTGTAGTCGCTGAACGTGCTGGTCAGCATGTTGCCGACCGCGTCGTAAGCGCAGGTTTCCATCAGCGCGGCGCCAATGCCGTGAGCGGTCGCGCCATACACCTGGCCTTCCACGATCGGCGGATTGATGGCAACGCCGCAATCTTCCACCGCAACGTAGTCGAGAATCGTGGGCACGAAGGTGTCGCGGTCCACCTCGATCACTGCGATGTGCAATTGCGAGGCATAGGTCAGGGTGAGGTTTCCATACTTCTTTTGTTTGTCCGGCACCTTGAACGGGGCGCGCCAGATGTAGCGGCAGTTGAGCGTGATGTCGTGAAGTTCCGGCAGAGAGCACGGCGCTGTTCACGTTGACAATGTTCGCCAGACCCCAGTAGTTGATGGACTTGCCGTTGCTCTTGGCCTTGACTTCCGGGCCCTGCTGACCGACTCCGAATTCCAGATCGTCTTCTTTCGTTTCGAGCACAAACGCGGCCAGGCGCTTCATCTCGGTCTTAAGCTTCTGCGCGGCGCCGTGCACCGCCGACAAACCCGAAACCGCAAACTGGCTGGCGTAGGTTCCGGAGAAGCCGGTGTGCACGTTGCGCTCAGTGTCGAAACCGGTTCGAACTGTGATCAGGTCAGGATGAATGTTGAGCACGTCGGCGACGACTTGCGCTGAGATCGTTTCATGTCCCTGGCCCTGCGGGCAGGAGCCGACGGCAACAACGACTTCGCCATAAATATCCAGTTTGCAGTTCGCGCCCTGCGAGTTACCGGAAAAGGGAGCGTTGGGGTTGACGATCTGCGACTGTCCGAAATTGTTGGTTCCGGAATCGAGCGTGGTGCCGATGCCAATCCCGATCATGCGGCCTTCTCTTGCGCGCCTCGACCTGCTTCTTCTTCCAGTCGTCCCAGCCGATCAGGTCTTTCGCGACTTCCAGCATCTTCGGATAGTTGCCGGAGTCGTACACGCAGCCGTTGGGCGTGGTGTAAGGGAACTCTTCCGGACGGATGTAGTTGCGCAGGCGCATTTCGTCCGGTGCAATGCCAATTTCGTGGCCGCAGATGTCGACGATGCGCTCCAGGAACCAGAGGTGCTGCATGCGCGAGTATCCGCGATTGGGGCCGACGGGGCACTTGTTGCGTGACGGTCTGTATGAAATCGATGCGAGCATTCTTGAAGCGATACACACCGCAGAACACTTGGGAACAAATCACGCAGCCCAACGGTTCGTAGCGAGGATAAGCCCCGCAATCATCAATGTGCCGGGAAGCGATCGCGGTGATCACGCCGTTCTTGTCGAGGGCAACCCGCGTGTCGCGGAAAGTGCGCTCGTTTCCGTGCGCGCTCGAAGTCATGTGCTCGGAGCGGGTTTCCACCCATTTCACCGGACGTCCGCCGGCCTTCTTCGAAGCCAGCGCGCACACCGCCATCTGCGGATAGCTGGTGATCTTGATGCCGAAGCTGCCGCCGATATCGGAGGTCTGCACGCGAATGCGATCAATATGGACCGCGAGGTGCGCAGCAAGAAATTGAATCGCAAATGAGGGAAACGAATTATTGCACCAGTAGTAAATACGATCTTCTTTCGGATCCCACTGGCCGATCACGACGTTGTTTTCGAGTGGGGTCGAAGAGAAGCGATGGAAATGCATGCGGTCGATGTTCACCACATAGGCCGCTTCCTTAAACGCTTTCTCCACATCGCCGAACTCCCAAATGCCGTTCCAAACTTTGTTCGTTCCCGCTTCTTCGTGAAGAATGCTTTTATCTAACAGCGCCTGCTCCGCATTCGACCACCGGCTCGAGCGGTTCGTATTCGACCTGTACAAGTTCGGCGGCATCGTCGGCGAGGCTTGCAGACTCAGCGACTACCGCGGCGACGGGTTCTCCCTGGTAGCGGACCTTTTCGACACCCATGGGGAAGTCCCGAATCTTCTGTGCATGGTCCGGCGCCATCTCAATGAAAGGCTGCGTCTGGGCCGCCACTTCCTTGCCGGTTATCGTGCACACGACGCCAGGCAACGCTGCCGCAGCCGAAGTGTCCACGCTGATGATCCGGGCATGCGCATACGGGGAACGCACAAAGCGGAGATACAGTCATTTCGCGCAACTTGATGTCATCCGCAAACTTGCCCCGACCGCGCAGCAGTCGGTCCTCTTCTTTTCGAGGGAGCGAAGTGCCTACCCAGTGCCGTCCGTTCTTTTTTTCTTCAGTCACGCTATGAGTGCCTCCACGAATTTCTTGGCGGGCACGAAGGCCAGCCACGCGCCACTACGCCAAAGCCGCCTGCAATCCATCGATTAATTTCTGAATCTGATTTCTTGCCCAGCGGTTCGATCAGACCGCCGGCCACGGAAGTCAGGCGCCCGAAAAGTTGGGCTTCGCCCTGCCAGTTCACTTTTGTTCCGTCCGCCATCGGAGACAGGTCAAACCCAGCCACCATGGTGACGTTTCCACCCGCGACGGATCCCTGTCCTTTATATTGAGCACGGCGGGGATGATCGGCCTCGATCAGCTCCATCTTCACGTCCGCGGTGCCTTTAATATAGGAAATGCCCACCTTTACCTTCACACTAAAGTGCGTTGGATCTTGCACCGAGACGCTCTGAAAATCCGGCAGCAGCGGTGCGAACCGGTTCGGATCGGTGAGGAAGGCATAGACCTCCTCAGGTTTCCTCTTGACCTCGAACTCACCCGAGAACTTGATCGCCATCTCAGGCTCCCTTCATGTTTCGGCCCGCTTGCCGAATGGCCTTGAAAACGTTCATGTACCCGGTGCAGCGGCAGGTGTTGCCGGCGATCGCTTTGCGAATTTCCTTTTCGCTTGGCTCGGGGTGCTCGGCAAGCAACTGGTGAGTCGAGAGCATCAGACCGGGCGTGCAGTAGCCGCACTGCAGGCCATACGAATCGCCGAAGGCTTGCTGAATGGGATGAAGCTTGCCCTCTTTTTCGAGGCCCTCGACGGTGGTGATCTCCGACCCGTCCGCTTGCACCGCAAACATCGTGCAGGACTTCACCGCCAGGCCGTTCATCAGCACGGTGCAAGCGCCGCAGTAAGTCGTGTCGCAACCGACGTGCGTGCCCGTAAGGTCGCATGCCTCGCGCAGGAACTCAACCAGCAACATGCGGGGCTCGACCTGCCGCGAATAAGGCTTGCCGTTTACGTTGATCTTGATGTTGATGGCGATCTTTTCCACGGTTGCGGTTTCAGGCATAGAGATGGGCTCCTTCGACTTGCTCTCCGCGGGCTCGGCGCGTGGCAATCTGAATCGCGCGCTTCACCAGAGCTACCACCAGTTCGCGCTTGTATTCGGCGGATCCGCGCATGTCGGGCTGGGGATCGGCGGCGGCACGAGCGGCTTCGGCGGCGGTGGCAATCGTCTTGTCGTTCAGGATCTTTCCGCGAAGTGCCGTCTCGGCCTCGGTCGCGCGGATCGCCATCAGTCCGACGCAGCCCAGAGCAATGGCCGCATCTTGGCAGACGTCGCCCGCCATGGCCAGTTGTACGGCAGCACTGGCACTTGGATACACGGGAGCGCACCGCTTGAATGCAAGATAGGCCCCGCCGCTGCCCTTGGGCGGAATCTTCACTTCAACCTCGGTCACAAGTTCGTCGTGAGCCAACGCTGTTGTGTAGGCGTCTTTGATGAACTCGCTCAGAGGGATGGTGCGTGCGCCGCTCGACCCGAGGCAGTGAACGATGGTGTCGAGCGTGATCAAGGCATTGGCCCAATCGCCACTGGGGTCGGCTTCCGCGAGCGATCCGCCGATGGTACCCCTGTTTCGGATTTGCACGTCGGCAATTCCGGCCGCGCAGTCGTGCAAGACCGGAATCTTTCTCGCGAGCGCGGAGTGTTCGATCTCGGCGTGGCGGGTCATCGCTCCGAAATGAAGCGCTCCCGAGTCCTCCTTAATAAAAGAGGTGCCCGGGATGAAGTTCAAGTCCACCAGGTGATCGGGATTGGCGAGGCGAAACTTGAGCAGCGGAATCAGACTCTGCCCACCGGCGAGAAACTTCGCGCCTTCGCCGAGTTGGCCGAGCATGGAAACCGCTTCTTTGAGTGATCCCGCCCGATGATAGTGAAATGATCGCGGATACATTACAGTTCGTCTCGTTTCTTAGGATAATGTGCGCTGACGCGCGAATCCCCAGGCCGTCGCCGCCAAACCGACGATAACCAGCCCCGGTCCCGCTACCGCCAGCGCCTTGAATATCAAAGCGCCATGATTCCTGGTTTGAAGAATGATCGCCAACGGGAATAGCGCACTGCCCGCCAGCAGAGAGAATGCAATTAGCTGCCGAATTCCTTCGCGGAAGTTTACCCTTTCGAAGATCACCCCCAGCACGATCATGAGCATGCCTAGCCCGATCGAGTGGGAATGAGCGTCTACCTGACGAACATAATCGTATTTAGTTTCGCCATATTGCTCAAGCGCAGCCTGGGACTGCCCGAGATTACGGCTGGCGGCTGCGATAAAACACTGGGCGAGTGATCCGCCCATTTGATCGAGTGTCTGATGCTCCACGAAGACCGCATAGTACAACCCGTAAAGCATTCCCAGCGTGGCCAGCGCCATTCCACCGAAAATAAGAAGCGTGCGCGAACTGGTCATCGTGCACCTTCGGCGGCGTCGAGATGGCCCGTATAACGCAGGATCCCAACCAGCATTCCGATCAAGCCGATGACAACCATCAGGCCGCCAAGGTCGGCGATGCCGCCGGCCGGCAACCCCAGCGGCAACTCCAGCAGCACGAACACGGGCAAGATTACCGAACCGCCGAGCAGCACTTTCACCCAGCGCCACTTCCATTTTTCTGACAAGAACACGTAAGGCTGCACGAACGAAAGCAGCATGGCGAGCAATCCGAACTCGATGATGTGCGAGTGCGCAGCGATATTCACCGCGCGCGCTCCGGCTAGATTTCCAAAGCTTGCGACCTCGGCAGTTGCCGCTGCCAGATTGCCTTCCGCTGCAACTCCAATCATGCGTTGCAGAATCGTGGTTTCCATCCGCTCGTGCTGATACAGCAGCGCACCGGCATAGTAAGCGCCATGCAGAAATCCTAGCAGCACGAGCAGTGTGCCGCCGGTGAGAAGAGCACGGCCGGGCATGCTGTGGTCGGCGGGCAACTCCGGTTCGGTGGGTTCGCGCTTTTGCAGGTATTTCCAGAAGCCCCAAACCTGGACCAGGAGAACAAAGATGAGAACCGCTCCGGCGGAATCGGCCAGCACACTCGCCCATCCGATGACCGCGAACGGGCTGTAGGCCAGACCCATGTAGTGAATCAGGAAAATGCCGAGCGGCAGAAGAATCGCACCCATGAGGAACAGGCCCGCCATGGCTTTCTTCGTGGGTTGTGAGAGCGCGATGTACGGCTGAACCAGCGCAAGAAACAATGCTAGATAGCCCGCGTCAAGCGCGTGGACATGCGCATCCACCTTGGTGCCTCGGTCTTCGAGCACACCGCCAAGCCGGCCGAAGATCGCGGTTGCGGCAGCCGGGTCCCGGTCTGCGACCGCACGGCTCGCCTCGATCAATGCCGCACCCTGTTGTCCCGCATTCTGGTGCAGGATGAAGACGGCAAAAATATCGCCGAAAACCATGCCCGCGGCGATCAGTGCGATGCCGCCGAGAATATAGAGGCGACGCGCGCTCATGGGCGCGAACGTCGAAAGCAGCAGCGATGATTTGGCGACAGTAGCCATCGATATCGTTTTCGCGTCAGTCCGCGGCCACCGCCTCCGGCCGGAATGCCGGCATGACGTGTTTGGAAAACATCTGTTGTGTCTTAATGCTCTTCCAGTGGTCGATCCCACCGAAATTCGAGACGATCGCCAGTTCCCCAATGCCACCCTTCGCCTGCAGGTTCCGCACCTGCTGGATCACCTTGTCAGGCGTGCCGACGAAGGCAATCTCCTGCTCGACAATTTCGTCGTAGGTCAGTTTCAGGAGCGATTCCATGGCGCCGCTGGCGTAAAAACCATAGCCTTTTTCACGCAGTTCTTTCTTCTTGGACTCGCTCGAGATCGATTCCAGTGGCGACGCATTGAAGGCCAGAAAGTTATGGAGCGCCTGTTCGGCCTCCTTGCGAATCTGTTTCTCGTCTTCGTCGATGTACACCGGCCGGATATAGACGATGTCTGCTTGGTGTCCGTGTTCCGCACAGGCCTTCTTGTAGATGTTGAGCGGTCCTTCCAGAACTTTCCAGGGCAGAAGCGGCGGGACAAAAATTCCCCAGCCTTTCTCGCCGGCCATCTGATAGGTGATATCGCTGGTGCCCCCGGTGTAGAACTTGGGATGTGGCTTTTGAATCGGGCGCGGAACCACCGAAACATTCTCCACGTGGTAATGCTGCCCGTGATAGGAAAAAGCCTCTTTGGTGAACGCCAACTCCAGAATGTCTATCGCCTCGTTATAGCGCGGGCGGCTCTCCTCGAGCGGCAGGCTCGAAGGTCCGAAGAGCCAGGCATGGCCGCGTCCCAGCCCGCATTCTAAGCGGCCGTTGGTGAGGATATCGGTTTCGGCGATCATGCCTGCAAGACGCATCGGATTTTCCAGCGGGAGGGTATGCAGCGCGGTGCGGAAGCGAATCCGTTTGGTGCGCTGCGCAGCCGCCGCGAACATGGCCAGCGGATTCGCCGAAATCGAGAACTTCTGGAAGAAGTGGTGATCAATGACGGAATAGACGTCGAAGCCGCAATCGTCGGCGTGCTCGATCTGGCGCATAATCTCCCAGGTCAGATCGTAATGCGGTTTTCCCGGAGGGTTCTGCATTTCGCAATAGATTCCGAACCGCATTGCACCTCCCACTTCTTTCCTATCGAAGTTCAGATCATTACCACTGCCGCATTACCACGTCAGACGCAGTGCAAGCTGAATCTGACGTGGGTTGAATACTGCGCTGGGCGTTCCGTAGGTCGGATTGGGCGAACCTTCTCGATAGAATGCAGGCGCACCCGCGCAACCTGGCGCACCCGGATCGGGCCCGCAGAAGTCTGCCGCTCCATAACTTGTGTTGTAGTAGCGGACGTTGACCGTGTTCAGCAGGTTGAACGCTTCCGCCATGAATTGGAGATGCAACTTCTCATAGATGGGGAAGGTGCGCTCCAGGCGAACATCGACGGTCTGCATGGTATCCCCCTTGTATGTGTTGCGCGGCTCGTTGCCGACCCGGTCATTGTTTCCAAAGACGTCGCCATTGGAGTCAAAGCCGGCGTATTTGGTGAAGTACTGCGGAGACTGCAGGGTGACGATCGTGCTGAAACTGAAGTCGCGCGCGATCATGTTCCAGCTCTTAGGGCTCGAAAAAATTGCATTGCCGACAAAGCGATGCCGGGCATCGTCGGCGGAACTGGCGCGCTCCGCACGGAAGCTGCCGTTGTTACTGTCCTGTGGAATCAGCACGAAGCTGGGGTTGGGGCCATCGTCGATGGAATGTGACCAGGTGTAGCTGATGTTGAACGAAAAGTTGTTCGTCATCCTCTTGTTCATATTGATCAGCAGACCGTCGTAAACCGAATCCCAACCCGAGCGGGCCTCGAAAAAGACGCTATAGTTCGGGTTGCGGAAACCTGGGATCCCGTTGACATGGGGTACGCCTGGAATCACCATCGATGCCGGGAAATTCACGTTGGTTCCACCGGCGCAGTCGGGGGAGTTGGCAACGCCGCTTGCTTGAAAGTTGAAGTACATGTTCTTGCAACTCGCCTGTCCCTTGGAGTTGTAGACTTGCACCGTGCCGCTGGGGTCGGGCTGATTCACGTTGTAAAAGCTGCCGAGGTGTACTCCTCGCAGGTGTACTCCGGTGATGCTCAACAGCGAGTCCTTGAAGGGCTGGAAGTCGAGCGAGGCGCTGGTTTGAATACCATACGGATTCTGGCTGTTCTGATCGAACCGCACGATAGTCGCAGGCTGGAGGAAGCCACAACCTGCCAGCGTTCCAGCCGGGCCATACCCGGGAACGATCCCGACCGGGCAGAACCCGGCCGCCACTCCGTTCGGATAATTTGCTTGTCCGGAGGTGCCAAACGGGCCGCCTCCAAACAGCGCAGAAAGCGCGGAATATGTGATGAATGGGGAGCTAGCAAAACTAAAAAGGCCAGTCTTCGCGTTCAAACTGTCCTCAGATGGGCGCCCCGGATAGGTGGATAGGCCACCGCAGGAAGGCGCCTGACACATGAGCAAAGGTGAGGGGATAATTCCGTGGAATAATCCCGCACCCGCCCGAAATACCACGTTGCGTGAAGTCCCGAAGCTATAGGCCAAGCCAAGGCGCGGGTCAACATTCTTCCATTGCGTATTGAGCACACCCGAAGGCCACGTCTCGAATTCCCAGCGCGCTCCGAAATTCACTGTCAAATTCTGAGAAGCGCGCCACTTATCCTGAAGATAGAACCCGGTGTAGGTGTGGTCCAGCGTCGCAGAGGACTGGTTGCGGATGGCTTGGGAAATCGCGCCGCCTTGATATACGGCCGGTCCACCCGCCAGAGAAGTCTCGCCGAAAAGCGGAGTCGTGGTGGTGCTGAAGCGTTGGAAGAAGATCACGAAGGGATCGGGGCACGAGATTCCCGTCGGGCATCCTGCCGCGCCATCCGTGCCGAGAAAAGCAGGGAGGTCCGCGAAGTCCGCTTCGAACGGATAAAACAGCGGGAACGATTCGTAAGTGCCGACGCGATCAAAGTTGCCGCCAAAGCTGATAGTGTGGTTCGACACGTTGTGCGTCATATTATCGACTAACTCGAAGCGCGACTCGGTGTATATATCGGGATTCCCGCGGTTGACGCCAACTGCAAACGTGTTCGCGACTTCCAGATGGGGCTGGGTGGAAACCACCGGGAAATCGAAGTTACGGTGCGCATACTGCATGCGCAGTTCGTTCACCCACGATGCGGAAATCACCGTCGTCAAACCGCCCGCGAGCGACTGGTCCCGAATGTTGTTGTTCTTGAATGCCGACGGCAGGTCGAAGCCATTGTTCAGCGGCGACTGGTTGGTCAAACGACCGTCGTTGATGAAATAGCGAACATACAGATTATTGTGCGTGAAGTTCTGGTCCAGCCTGATCAGACCGTTGTCCGTGTTCCCGTTGCGCAGCACAAAAAGGTTTTCGGCAGGCAGGCCGTAGACCGTCGTCTTGACGTTATTAATCGCCGCAATGTTGCTCAGCACGGTCGAATTGTAGGTTGGCGATTCGGTGCGTCTCTGACCTTCGTAATTGGCAAAAATGAAGGTCTTGTTTTTTTGGATCGGTCCGCCGATGGCGCCGCCAAACTGATTTTGCCGCAGCACATTGAAGCCGGGCGCGGAGAGAATACTAACGGCGTCAAGTTTGTTATTGCGGAGATAGTCGTAAACCGAACCGTGCACGTTGTTGGTGCCACCTTTGGTGATGATGTTCACGATGCCGGCGGTGGCTCGTCCAAATTCCGTGGTGTAGTCGGTATTGATGACGCGAAACTCCTGCACCGACTCCTGCGGCGGCGTCCCGCGCTGGATGCCCGAGGCGGTGGAGATGTCATCGGCGCCGTCCACTGCGATGAAATTGAAGTGAATGTTCTGGCCGGCGAAGGAGAGCTTGGTGACCGGTTCGACGATCACGTCGGTGCTGCCGGAGGTCGTGTTTCCGATGGTGATGCCCGGCGCGAGCAACGCGAAATCGATGAACTCCCGTCCGTTGACCGGAAGGTTCTCGATCTTTTGCTGATCGATGACTGAGCTCACCATGGTTCGAGTGGGCTCGGCAACTTCGCCAACGTCCTGCACCTCGACCTGGGTTTGAACCTGGCCGAGAGCCAGCGCGAAATCCACATTGCCGGACGCGCCCAGATCCAGGTGAATCTTCTTGGCGGATCTTTGGAAGCCCTGTTTTTCGGCATTGACGGTGTAATCGCCCGCGGGCAGTCCGCCGATCTGATATTCGCCCACCGCATTGGCAGTGACGGAGCGCTTCAAACCGGTGGCCGTATTTAGCGCCGTAACCGACGCTTCTGAAATCACGGCGCCGCTGGAGTCCGAGACGCGTCCCTGGAGAGTGCTGGTTACGGTCTGGGCTCCGAGCCAACTGGACACGGCTAGTTGGAGACAAACGACCGCTCCAAAGAGGCAGCGGTGGAACAGAAAAGACTGAGCAGTGCTGGGCGTTCCGGCGTCGGGTTCCACAACACATTGAACGGCCATCGAATTCCCTCCTGGTAAGTCTGGCGTCGTTGCACGGCAGCTACTGAGCTGTCCGCACCACTCTTGCCGCGCGTGCTTGCATAACCTGAGTCAGTCTGGATTCGGAGTCCTCGAGATGCTGTTCCAGTGCAGCGGCGCACTGTTTAAGGTTCCCAGTAGTGAGCAATTGGCATATTTTCCGATGGACAGGAATCAGTGCGAGTGGATTGTCATGACTGCGGTCGACGAGTACCATCCCGACGCGTAGTTCGCCGAGCATGTTTCGATAAAACGTCTCCAGCCGCTTGTTGCCGTAAAAGCGGATCAGCAGGCTGTGGAAATGAAGGTCGTGACCGACGGCGCGGGACCAGTTCCGGTCGCGCACGGCTAGTTCGTATTGCTCTACCGCGCTGCGGATTTCCTGCAACAAACCTGGGTCTGGACGGCGCGCCGCGAGCACGGCCGGCAACTCTAGCATGCGGCGCAACTGGTAGATCTCCTGCGCATCGTGCAATGAAAGTTGCGAGACCGCGGCGCCCCGATGCGGGCTGCGTCGCAACAGACCCTCGAGTGACAAGATCCGGATTGCCTCCCGCAGGGTGTTGCGGGAAACGCCCAGGGATGAAGCCAAGGGCAATTCCTGAACCTGGGTGCCGGGGCGGAACTCGCCCTCGAGAATGCGCTGGCGCAGCAGAGTGGCCACCTGATCGGCCACACTTTCGCGGTTAATCTGCGATCGATCCATGCCGAAGAATTCTCGTCTGAACGAAACTCCGGGATTTTCCTCTAAACTGTTCCTATTGTCAAGTGTTGAAATGTTCACCACTTTGAGGGTACACTGCTCGCGCAACCTAGCTCCGGAATTCGCATGACAGATCGCATGAGCCGCGCCATCGCCATCATCGGGGGTACCGGACCGGCGGGTACGGGCCTCGCACTTCGCTGGGCGCGCGCGGGAGAGACCGTTATTATCGGCTCGCGCGACGCCACCCGGGCACAGCAGATGGCGGAGACAATCCGTAAGCGGGCCGGCACAAATGCTCATGTTTCCGGGATGGAGAATTCCGCAGCCTGCGCCGCCAGCGATCTGCTGGTGCTCACCGTTCCGTTCGCGGGGCAGGCGGCACTGCTGAAGCAGTTGAAGCCGGCGATCCGTCCCGGCAGCATCCTGATTGATGCCACCGTTCCGCTCGCTGCGAGCGTGGGCGGACGCGCCAGCCGCACGCTCGGCGTGTGGCAAGGATCGGCGGCGCAACAGACGGCGGAAATCGTTCCGAAGGGCGTTTCCGTTGCGGCAGCATTCCAGAACGTTTCGGCGGACGTGCTGAACGGCAACGACGACGTGGATTGCGACGTGATCGTGTGCAGCGATGATCCGAACGCCACGCAGGTTGCGATGGAGCTCGCGGCGAAGATTGCCGGCGTGCGAGCGATCGATGGCGGCAAGCTTGAGAACGCGCGCATCGTCGAGCAGATCACCGCGCTGCTGATCGGGCTGAATATCCGGCACAAAGGGCACGGTGGAATACGGATCACAGGTTTGGCAGACGGCGTGTACAAGACGGGGCTGGTGAAGCGGCTCGGGGAAGACGACCACCCTGAAGCCGATCGACAAAGCTGATCAACCGGCACTGTTGCCTGCCGCTGCGCAAATCACATGGAGCTGTGATCAATGTCACAGACCCGAGGTTGCATCTAGACGAACCTCCTCGGGTGATCGTTTGGGGGTCTCATGGCGGTGGCGCAAATGGTCCCGGCCGAATCCGAGTGGATACTAAGCACGTGCGGAATGTGCCTGCATGGCTGCGGCATCCGAGTGCAGGTTCGTGATGGGGTCGCGCTCAAGATCGAGGGCGATCCGACCAATCCCGACAATCTAGGCAAGCTGTGTCCCAAGGGCAATGCTGGGCTGTCGCGCTTGTATGATTCCACGCGCGTGCTTAAGCCCATGAAGCGGACCAATCCGCAGAAGGGGCCCGGTATCGATCCGAAATGGGTAGAGATCTCGTGGGACGAAGCCTACGACATCGTTGCCCGCGAACTGGGCAAGGTGCGGGCCGACGATCCACGCAAACTGCTGTGTGCCATCGGCGACTTCCAGCGCATTCTGCTTTGGGGATGGCCGGCCGTGTTCGGCTCGCCGAATTTCTTTACTTCGCTGGGGAACTATTGCGGTGGATCCTACCACCCCGTCAACGGCTCAGTGGACGGCTCGTTTGCCGCGATCAATGACTATGATCGCTGCCAGTACTGGATCCAGATCGGTTCCGGAGACGGTTTTTCCTCGCACCTGCATCTTTCAGGGAGCGCAAAACGAATGGCCGACGCCCGCATGCGCGGGATGAAACTGGTGACGCTCGACCCGCGGATGTCGGTGGCCGCGGCCAAGGCGGACGAGTGGATTCCGGCCCTGCCGGGCACCGACCGGGCATTCGTTCTGGGCATGGCTCATGTGCTCATCCATGAACTGAAGCAGTATGACCGCGAATTCCTCCGCGACCGCACCAACGCACCGTACCTGGTCCAAGATAACGGATACCTGCTGCGCGACGACCAGGGACGCGCCATGGTCTGGGACACGCAACTCGCAGGCACCTCAACCATGGAAGTCAACCACCCCCGCTGCCATGGCGCTCGAAGGGGCGTACGAATTTGCTGGCATGCGTGTGCGCACTGGATTTCAAGTCTGGGCGGATCTGCTGCGCGACCACACGCCGGAGCGCATGTCGGAGATCTGCACGGTTCCGCCGGAGACCATCCGGCGAATTGCCTGCGAGTTTGTCGAGGCGGCGCAGATTGGTGCGACCGTCGAGATCGAAGGCAAGACCTATCCCTTCCGTCCGGCGGCGCTCAATTACTATCGCGGCTCGCAGTCGCACAGCAACGGCCTTTTTGACAATCTCACTTACAAATTGTTCAACATGCTGGTGGGCAACATTGATGTCCCAGGAGGGCACCTGGGCGTGCCGCTCGACCACCGCGGGTTCTTCATTCATGAGGGCGACGATGGAGTGCTGAAGCCCGAGCCGCACCAGTTGCATCCCGCGCCTCCGTTCAAGTATCCGCCGGATTCGACCCACCTGATGGAGTATTTCCCGATCGGTTTCGACGCCGGCCAGCTCAACACCGAGACGCTGCTCGATCCGGAACGCTTCGGTTTGAACTACTCGCCGGAAGCCATGCTCATGTATCACTCGAATCCGCTTTGGAATATGCCGGAGACCGACAAGGTCGAGAAGATCATGGCGCGGATGAAGTTCGTCGTCGCCATTGACATCCAGCGGACGGAGTCGACCGAGTGGGCGGACGTATTCCTCCCCGACCACACTTTCCTCGAGTCTTATCTGCTCAATTGTCTGGAGCCGCCCGCGGTGACCGGCCATGCTCTGCGGCAGCCGGTGGTGAAACCGGTTGGCGACACGAAAGACGCTTTCGACATTCTCACCGAAATCGCCGAACGGATCGGCTTCCGCGATGATTGGAACGACCTGCTCAATATCGTCACCGGTTTCACGGCTAATCCCAAGTACCTGCTCGATCCGGAGAAGCGCTACAGCGTGGAGGAGTTCTGGGACCGCTATGCGCGCTCCATCTACGGCGAGGAGAAGGGACTGGACTGGTTCAAAGAGCACGGTCACGCCGTTCGCTACCGTACGCCGCAGGAAACTTACATGCCTTATGGCAACCTGCGCATCCCGTTCTACTTCGAGTTCATCAAGCGCACCGGCGACGAGATGCAGCAGAAGTTCGAGCAAGTGGGGGTGACACTGGCCGCTCGACAATTACCAGCCGCTGCCATTCTGGAAGAACTCGCAGGTGATCGAGGACGGCAAGGCCGGATACCCGTTTTACGCCATCACGTTCAAAGAGGGCTTGCACACGTTTGCGGACACGGTGGTCATGCCGTGGCTGTCGGAAGTGAGCGAGAAAGATGCGGTCCACGGCGGAATCCTGGTGAACCCGATTACGGCGGAGAACCTTGGAATCCAGACCGGGACCCGGATCCGGTTGACATCCCCCGCGGGCAACATCGAGGGGCGGGCACAGGTGGTAGAAGGGATTCATCCCGAAGTGTTCGGCGTGAGTAATGCGATCACGCGCCATTTCGTTACCAACGATCGTCAGAAGCAAAGGGGAAGCCATTTCAACCGGTTGTTGACCGGCTCGATGCGCTACACCGACAGCGCCACCGGAGGGCTTGGAATCGAGCGCGCGCGTTCGGGTGGAGAGAATCTGATGCCGGCGGCCAACATTTCCGCCCTGGGGGCGACGCGCAAGATGCTGGGCTTCAGCCGGCGCACGGTGGAATTTCAGCGCGCGACGGTTGCCGATCTATTGCGCGCGCTCGAAACGGTGGACGGTCGCAGCCTTTACGACAACCTGGTGTGTGAGGGCAGGCTGCGCGGCGATTTTGCGATTGTTGTGAACGGTCTGAGTCTTAAGTCCGATCAACTGAACAATCCACTGCAGGGCGGGGAAGAGGTCGTCACCATGGCGATCCTACGTCATTTACACGGGGGCTAGCGGAGCACTCATGCCAAGACTCGGGATGGTGATCGATCTGAAGCGCTGCATCGGATGCAACGCCTGTACGCTCGCCTGCAAACAGGAGAACGGCACGCCGGAAGGTGTGCATTTCGCGCGCGTGATCACGCGCGAGGTTGGCACCTATCCCAAGACCAGGCGCACTTTCCTGCCCGTGCTCTGCAATCACTGCGAGGACGCGCCCTGCGCGCAGGCGTGCCCCTCAGGAGCCACCTGGATTCGCAACGATGGCCTGGTCATGGTGGACCGTGAGAAGTGCATCGGCTGCCGTGCCTGTGCGGTCGCATGTCCTTATATGAACCGCCACTTCATTGAGAAGGGGTTGCTTGAACATGGCTACAGCACCGATGGCCTGAGTCCGTACGAAGCCATCAAATTTGCCGAGTTCGAGGAGGGCACGATGACGAAATGCACTATGTGCGCGCATCGTGTGGATCAAGGTTTGGAGCCGGCGTGCGTCATCACCTGTCCCACCGACGCCAGAATCTTTGGCGATCTGGAGCCAGAGGATGGTAAGTTGCAGAAGTTGATCCGCGAACGCAAGGGATGGACGCTTCTGCCCGAGTGCAACACGAAGCCGAGCGTGTTCTATCTGGACGACTAGCACGCTGCCGCCGGTTCCTGATTCCCGGTATATGGACCGGCGGTATTACAGACGAGGGCTCGGAGCCCTGAGGTTTTCAACCATGACGACATCATCCATTACCGTCGCTCCGCACCGGTTTGCATATGGCTACTATCGCCAGGCATGGTGGAACTGGCTGATCGGTACGGCATTTTTCTGCGGGGGCTTGGGAGCCGGCCTTTTCCTGATCTCGCTGGCCAGCGGGCAGCGGCTCGGAATGATACTGGGCTACCTGGTTGTGGTTCTCGGCAAGAACGGCGCGCACCTGCTCTATCTTGGCCGCCCAGCGCGCTTTTGGCGCGCCGCCATGCGTCCAGACCGCTCCTGGATCGCGCGCGGAATCTGGGCAAGCGGGTTGTTCGCGTTAAGCGGTGGAATCCTGCTGTTGCCCACGATCCTCGGTTCGGAGTGGCAAGCTACGGCAAGCATAGCGACTGCGGCGAAGGCGGTCGCCATCGTTAGCGGCCTCTTCATTATGTTTTACGACGGTTTTGTGATGAACCACTCGGCGGCCATCCCTTTCTGGAATACGCAGCTTCTGCCGTTGTTGATCCTCATGTACGCCACTCTGGGCGGCACCACGCTCACCATCACGTTGGGCGCTCTGCAGGGCGAGGCGAGCCGGGGAACCGCATGGTTGGAAAGAGCCGAGCCTTATCTGCTGGTCGCGAACTTCTTGTTGCTCTGCCTGTATTTGTTGCGCATGTCGCGCTTGACGCCGGCTGCTCAGGAGACCGTTCGCACCTGGGTGAAGGGAAGATATGCTCGCGTTTTCTTCGGACTGATCGTCGTCGTCGGATTGATTTCTACTTTAATGCTCTCAGCGGTTCAACAACATTGGCAGGCGCGCGGGCTGTCGCTGGTGATCGCCGGATGTGAATTAACGGGAGACTTCTCCCTGCTCATGCTCATGCTGAAATCGGGATTATTCTCTCCGCAGACGGCGCCCGCGTTCGAGGCTCGCGGGGATGGGATCTGATTCCGGCCCGATTGCAGACCCTGATTTCAGATTCCGATTTCAGACGATGGACAGGGCCGCCAGAATCTGCCGAAACTCGTCATTGCTGACCAACCCGCTCTGGCCGGCCGCAGCTTGCTTGACCGCGGCCTGTTTGACCGCCGCCAGGACCGGACCCCGCTGCTCGGCCGTGATCGTAACGCCGAGCTCCTGGCATTTCAGGTCGATGCTGTCGAGCCCGCTCTTCTTGCCGAGAACGATCCTGCGCTCCGCCTCCACAATTTCCGCCGAGTAGGGCTCGATGGCCTCCGGCAGATGAAACTGGCTGGCCACCGCTCCGCTTTCGCGCATGAACAGGTTTTGTCCGACCAGCGGCTTCCACGCCTCCAGCGTGTACCCCGCAGCGCGCCTGCACCACCTCGGAAACTTCGCGCACCTTTTCGAGATTCAGTACGACCGGCACGTCGTAGAGGCAGCGCAGCGCCAGCGCAATCTCGGCGATATCGGCATTGCCCGCGCGTTCGCCCATGCCGTTGATCGTGCCTTGGATCCAGGTTGCTCCGCCGCGCACCGCGGCCACCGCGCAGGCGGTCGCCATGCCGAAATCGTTGTGTCCGTGGAAATGTACGGGCACGTCTTTGCCCGCCCACTGGCAGACTTGCCGCGTCAGAAATTCCGCCGCCTCCGGCCCGCAGGCTCCGATCGTATCGACGACGACCAGTTCTTTTGCGCCCGCTTCGAGCGCCGACAGGTAAACGGTTTTCAGGAACTCCAGACTCGGTGCGGGTTCCATCGACGGCGAAGAAAGCGACCGTAATGCCGGCCTCGCGCGCCGCCGAAACCGCATCGCGAATTCGGCGCAGCACTTCTTCGCGCGAGATGCCATAGGCTTTCAGCTTGATGTCGCTGGTGGGCGCTTCGATCACGGAATAGCGCAGGTTCAGCCGAACCAGTTCTTCGACATCCGCTTTGACCGCGCGCGAAAATCCCCAAAGCTCGGCCTTGATGCCTGCCTTCTGCATGAGCTGGATGGCTTCGGCGTCTTCGGCAGAGACGCGCGGGAAACCGGCTTCGATGCGGCTGACGCCCAGTTCGTCGAGCTTGCGGGCGATTTCCAGCTTCTGCTGCGGCGAGAGCACGACGCCGACCGTCTGCTCGCCATCGCGCAGCGTGGTGTCGTAAAAGCGGACGGTTGTTGCGGGAAACGCCGCCCGCACTTCCGGCCGCGCATTGAGTTCGCTGACCCAGATTTTAGAATTCGTAGTCATCGTTGTGAAAAACCCAGAACCCACCACAGAGACACGGAATCACGGAGAAGATCAATTCTGAGAATTTTTCTCCGTGTCTCCGTGCCTCCGTGGTGAAGAATCCCTACTTCACGTTTCCTGCGTCGCCAGCGCCGCCGGTTTTTGGCCGTACGCCTTTTCCCAGGAGATCACCGGATTCCGCAGCACGCCGATCTTTTCGATCTCGCATTCCATCACGTCGCCCGGCTTCAGGTACCACGCTTTCGGATCTCCCGAAAACGCCGCCACGCCCGATACCGTTCCGGTCGAAACCACGTCGCCCGCGCTGTATCCCATGGGCGAATAGTGCGAGAGGATCTCCGGGATCTTGACCGACATTTTGCTGGAATGCGAGCGCTGCCGCGATTCGCCGTTCACGCGCAGTTCCATGGCCAGGTTGTGCGCGTCGGGAATCTCGTCGGCGGTCACGATCCACGGTCCCAGCGGGCAGAAGGTGTCGATCCCCTTGCAGAAGCTGAACACGCCCGACTTCATTTCGCGCCGCTGAATGTCGCGCGCGGTAATGTCGTTGAAGATCACGTAGCCGCCGATGTAGCTGGGCGCCTCTTCCGGCGTAAAGTGTTTGCCGGCTTTTTTCAGCACGACCGCCAGTTCCAGTTCGTAATCCAGTTCCTGGGTCAGGTGCTCGGGATAGATCACCGGCTCGTCTGGCCGATGATCGCGTCGGTGTTCTGAAAGAAAACGATCCACGGCATGACCGGATGCGAAAAACCCGCCTTGGTCGCTTCTTCGTGGTGCTCGCGAAAATTGCCCGCCGTGTGAAAAAATTTCTTCGGAATGATGGGCGCCTTGAGCTGAATGTCGTCGCAGCGAGTAGATGAGCGTCTCGCCGCGAGGACCGGTAACATCAACGCCGCTCGCGCCGAGGTGGGCGACGTAGTCGAGAGCCTTGTGCGCTGCCTCCAGGCTGGTGTCTCCGCCGCGGAACAGCGCCCGCATGTCGGGCGGGACCAGCGCATCGGCCATGCGGTAGAAAATGGCTTCGTTTTCGACATCGCGCAGGTAGAGCGCGCAAGCGGTGTGGAGATCAACAATCTGATGGTTGCCAGCGAGCGCGCCCATGCGGGATTGGCGCGCGGCGTTTTCAAAGGTCACAAGTTTCATCGGAATTTGCCAGCAGTGAATGCGAGCTCAGATTCTATTGAGGGAAACAAGCATTGTCTATAGCCACAACGCAGGTTTTTCGGCAGCTCATTCAATCCGCGTTCACAACCACGTACCTCCGCCCGTCGTACAGGCGGGAGCGCGCAGAGCGTTAAAACTGGCCAGGGGCGCCGCCGGCTATCCGAAGAACCTTGTCCCTGGAGCCAAAGATGTGGGCATACATCAGCTGGCGTGCTCGCTGGGAGTCGCGGTCGTTGATCGCGGCCAGGATTTCGCAGTGCTCGCGAACCGGCAGTTCTCCGTAGTACCCGATGTCAATGGCGGCATACATGATCCGTTCCATTTGGCAGCGGACCGTTTCCGTCGCCTGCAGCAACAGCCGGTTCCGCGCCGATTGTGCGATGCCGATGTGAAACGCCGTGTCTGAAGCAATGAAATTATTGTAGCTGTTCCGGTCATCGATCTTGTATTCCGTGTGGGCCAATTTCTCCAGACTATCCATCAGTTCAGGATTCATGCCCTTGGTCGCGGCCAGTTCCGCGCAGGCACACTCCACCGCCGTCCGGTATTCGTACAACTGAATCAAGTCTTGTACCGATATCTTGGTGACGAAGTAGCCCCGATTCGGGATTACACGCAGCAGGTTGTCCTGTTGCAGCCGGAGGGCGGCCTCGCGCACCGGGGTGCGACTGCTGTTGTATCTCGCGGCGAGATCCTTCTCGCTCAGGGCTTCGCCCGGTGGGTGTATCCCAGTGATGATGTCCCGCTTGAACGACTGATACACGCGCTCGCTTAGGGAATCCTCGGAGGGCTTTGCCATTCCGCGCCGCGGCGTGCCGGCCAGAGCTCCGCCGACAGGCTGCCGCCGCGCGGTTCGCACTCGCCCCGCTTTCCTGAGCTCGGTCATCGATCGTCCCTCTCTGTCATCCATTCTTGCACGCCCGGGGAGACGTACTCCAGCAGAATACCCGAAAATCCGCGAACTTTCCCGTTTGCATATCACTTGTATACCGTAAGATTTTTCTTGACATATCACTATTCTCTATGCAAAACTCCGGGCCCAGCAGATGTCCGGCATGGAGACTCCAGTTGCGAGGTCGCTGCGAGTTGACGGAGCTATGAAGGGCAGAGTCAATCTCATCATCGTGTCTATGGAGGTCTTTATGTTTCGGGTGCGCCTAAGCCTCTCTATGTTGCTTGCTCTTGGTTTGGTTCTTATTTTTGCGGGAAGTTCGCACGCCCAGATATTTCCCGGCCGCGTCGCCGGAACCGTGGTCGACAGCTCGGGTGGGGCCGTCGAGGGTGCCCAGGTGGTGCTTTCGGCGGCCGACATCGGCCTGGAACGCTCCGTGAAAACCGACAGCAGCGGCGCGTTTCACTTCCAGGAGTTGCCGCTGGCAACCTTCAAGCTGACCGTCACGAAGAACGGTTTCAAGTCCTCCATCCAGACCAACCTCATCACGAGCTTGAACCAGGTGAACCAAGTCAGCGTGACGCTCGTACCCGGAACGGTCGAGGTGCGGGTCGAGGTGAATGCAGCAGCGCCGATACTGGAGACGCAGACCGATACCGTCGGAGGCAATATCACCGAGCAGGAGGTAACCGAGTTGCCCATGGGCAACAACGACTACACTCGCTTCGCGTTTCTCTTGCCGGGCACCTCCACCAACACGGCCTATACCTTTACGCAGGTCGCGATCAATGGTGCGCCCAGCCGCTCCGTGAGCTTCAATATCGACGGATCGCAAAACATGGATGCATACCGGCAATTGCCGGCCATGAACCAGGGCGGAAACTCCTACACCGCAGCTACGCGGCTGCCGCCCGACGGGATTCAGGAAATGAGCGTAGTCACCGCCGGTGCTGCGGATACGGAAGCGGGTGCGGGTGCGATCAACGTCGTCCTCAAAAGTGGAACCAATGCGTTTCACGGCTCGGTCTATGAACAACACCGCGATGCCTCCCTTACCGCCCACAACTATTTCGAGAATCTCGCCGGGATTCCGAAGGCGCATTTCATTTGGAATGAATATGGCGGCAGCTTCGGAGGGCCGATCCTCAAGAACAAGACGTTCTTCTATGTCGCATACGATGGCAGCCGCAGCGTTTTAGGAAGTTCGACTCTTGCTTCCGCGCCCACCGACGCAGAGATCCAGCAGGCGGAGACCGCTTTGGCCGGGGCAACCCCTCCCCAGACCCCGAATGCTCTCGGTTTGGCAATCCTGAAACTGTATCAACCCCATTCCGGTACGTTCGTCGTCAGCGGCGTAGGCAGCCAAACCCCAGACAACTTCTCCGTCAAGATCGATCACCGCTTGGGGCGTAGCGATCAGTTGGCAGCCCGCTATCTGTTTGGCAACGGAAAGGACAGCTTTCCGCAGGGGTCCGACTCGCCTGGGGGCGGTTCGCAATTGCCGCAATACTACGGAACCACGCCCATCCGGCCGCAGAATCTGGCCATCAGCGAATCGCATAGTTTCTCGACCAGTCTGATCAACGTCTTCCGCCTCTCTTTCAACCACGTTCATCTCGGGTTCCAATCGGCGGACAGCGCATTGAATCCGAGTTCCATCGGGCTGGATACCGGCGTAGGTCCTGTGGACTTCGGCTTGCCCGAAATCGATATCGGCTCCGGGGTTTTCGAGAATCTTGGCATCAACCCGAGTTGGCCGCGAGCTCGAACCAGCGAGACGTTCCAGTGGAACGACGATGCGGCCTTCAACCGCGGGAAGCATAGCCTTCAGTTCGGGGCGAATTGGGAACTGAACAAAGTCTTCGGCTTCAACGACAACAACTTTCGGGGAAAGTTCTCGTTCGATGGTTCGTATGCGCAAACTCCTACATTGGAGGGCGGACTCGGCCTCACTACGGCCGACTACCCTATTCAGATCTTGGATCTGGTCGACCTGCTGGCGGGGCGTCCTGACCCGGGAAAGACAAACATATCGCGCGGCAGCACGCGTTTCGACATGCATCAGAATGTCGTCGGCCTGTATGCCACCGATACCTACCAGTTGACCCACAACCTCACAGTCATTGCCGGCCTGCGCTGGGATTTCTTCGGGGTTCCGCAGGAAGACCGCGGGCGCTTCTCGAATTTCCTGCCGAGCCAGGGACTGGTTTCCACCCATGGCGATATCTACAATAACGTGTACAAGAATTTCTCCCCGCGCATTGCGTTTGCCTATTCACCTTTTACATTCCACGGCCTCCACACCGTGGTCCGCGCCGGCTACGGAATCTACTTTGTGGATAGCCCGCTGGACGTGCTGGTCGGCCAGTCGTATAACTTCACGAACAGCAATCCGGGTCTTGCCACAAATCCGATCAACGGCTTGGGCAGTTATTCGAACGGGCTTGCGAACCTCCTACCGTCGGGCCTCGCAGCGCCGATCGAGCCGAACGTTCCCATCTTCGGGACGAGCACGAGCGTGGAGCCGGGGGGGGCGCCTCTGAACCTGATCGCGGTGGATCCAAAGCTCAAGTCTCCGTACGTACAGAGCTGGAACCTGAACCTGGAGCAAGAGTTGACGTCGGGCATGGTTTTGCAGATCGGCTACGTCGCTTCCAAAGGCACGCACATCTACGGTTTGCCGGACGTGAATATGCCTCCGCCTTCGTTGAATCAGGGCAACAGCGCGGCAGAACAAGCAGCGCGTCCCTACTTCGGCCAATTCCCGCAGTTCGGACAGATTAATACCATCAGTTCGATCGACAACTCGAGTTACAACTCGCTGCAAATTCAGCTGAAGACCAAGAATTATCACGGTTTGACAACGCAGTTCGCCTATACTTGGGCGCACGCGATCGACGAGGCGTCCGAAACCATGGACTTCTTCGGCACCAGTGGATTTGTGCCGAAAGATTCCATGCATCCAAGGCTCAATCGAGGCAATTCCGAATTTGACGTGCCGCAAGCGATCTCCGCCTCTTACATCTACCAACTCCCGGCGTTCACGCACAGCCGAGGGATGGGGTACCTCGTGAACCAGTGGCAGTTGTCGGGCGTTGTCTCTTGGCACGATTCCATGTGGCTGCCGGTTCTGACGTATGACGACATCAGCGGTACGGGCGAACTGCACGACGTGCCGAATTGCGTGGGTCCTTTGGTGACGCAACTCAAAGACTTCACCAAACCTTACGTCGTGAGTGGCTATGCCGAACCCAATCCTGGAACTTTCGGGACTTGCCCGCGCAACAGTCTTCCGGCACCGTGGCTTACCCAGTGGGATTTCTCGCTCGCAAAATGGTTCCCGATCGGAGAGCGTGTGAAGCTGCAATTCCGGGCCGACGGTTTCAACTTCCTCAACCACCCCAATTTTGGCAATCCTCAGTCGGTTTTTGGAGCGGAGTTCGTCAGTGGGACCGCCGACGGCGTGAACAACGACTCGCACTTCGGTGCGGGCGCCGCTCGACAGTTTCAGCTCAATCTGAAACTGATTTTTTGAAGCAGTACACAATCCTGCCGGAACCGGAGTAGCGCAGCTGTACCTTGCGACGCTACTCCTTCGGTCGGACATTCCGCCAGATAGGAAAGCACGAGATGCTAAGCAGTCCAGAAATACAAGCGATTCGATCGCGATTCCCGCTCCTCCGGAACAAGATCTATCTCAACAGTTGCTCGCAAGGAGCGCTGTCGGACGCCGTGGAGGACGGTCTTCGTGAGTACGTGGCGAGTTGGCATGAGCATGGTTCACCGTGGGATATTTGGGTCGAGAGATATGAGGCAGCACGGTCGCAGTTCGCTGGTTTTATCGGCGCCACCGCCGATGAAGTCGCCATCGTCCCCTGCGCATCGGCTGGCATAAATTCGGTTGCCAGCGCTTTGACATTCGATCGCCGGAAGAAAGTGGTAATGGGCGAATTCGAGTTTCCGACCATGAGCCATGTTTGGCTGGCCCAGCAGAAGCGTGGAGCACAAATCGAATTTGTCAGCGCGGTGGGCGATTGCATTCCGACGGATAATTACGAGCGCGCGATCGACCGCCAGACTCTTATCGTTCCCCTGACCGGCGTTTGTTTCATGAACGGCTTCCGGTCGCCAGTCCGCGAAATCGTTCGACTGGCGCACGCCAATGGCGCACTGGTCATGCTCGACGATTACCAGGACTGTGGCACTCGGCCGGTAAACGTTCGAACTGCGGATGTCGACTTCTATGTAACGGGAACGCTGAAGTACCTGTTGGGACCACCCGGCTTGGCATTCTTGTATGTCCGCAAGGATCTGATCGCATCTCTCCAGCCCACGATTACAGGCTGGTTTGCGCAAAGCAATCCTTTCGCCTTCGACGGGAAACACTTCGATCCCGCTCCTTCGGCGCGCAGATTTGAGGCCGGATCTCCCCCCGTGCCCAATATCTATGCAGCCATGCGGGGCATTGAGTTATTGCAGGAGATCGGATTAGACGATGTATCCTCGCAGATCCACGAACTGGCAAGCGCACTCTTGAAAGGGGCGCGGCAATTGGGCCTGTGTGCCAAAACACCCACCACGAGCGTGGGGCCGCTGGTCGTTTTGCGATGCCAGGACGCCGCCGCATTAGTCGAAAAGCTGGCGGCAAACGGCATCGTGTGTTCCAGTCGACACGATGGCCTGCGCCTTTCTTTCCATGTCTACAATACTCTCGAGGATGTCCGGGCAGTGCTCCAGGTGTTAGAACAAAATCTCGACCTCCTGGTCACCGACACGGCCAAAGTGAGCGGCGACTGAAATGGATTTCGAGGATATTCGCGAACAATTCCCCGCGCTTTTACACAAGACGTTCTTGGATGCCGCTTGCGTAAGCCTGGCTCCTCGTGTGGCCACGGAAGCGATCCAGACTTTTCTCGACATGACGCTGCATTGCCCGGCGCGATCGTCCACTCTGCATCACATCTCGATGGATGAAATGCGCGCCTTCGCCCGGCCGGAAGCGGCGCGGCTGATCAATGCGGACGAAGACGAAATCGCCTTGGTGGAAAGCACCAGCCACGGGCTCAGCATCGCTGCCCAATCGATTCCTCTTTCGCCGGGCGACCGCGTGCTTATATCCGATCTCGAGTTTCTGGAAGTAGCCGTCCCCTGGATCCAACTGGCGAACCGGGGCATCAGCATCGACGTTGTCCCCAACCAGGGCGGGGAAGTGAGAGTGGAGAACATTGCGGGGCGCTTGTCGTCGAAGACAAGAGTCATCTGCATGAGCGCAGTGCAGTGGAGTAATGGCTTCCGATGCGACCTCGAGAAACTCAGCTCTCTTTGCGCTGAAAAGGGAGTATGGCTGGTCGTGGATGCGGTCCAGCAGCTCGGCGCAATTCCTCTCGATGTGAAAAAGACGCCGATGGACTTTCTTGCCTGCGGTGGACACAAGTGGCTCAATTCTCCGTTTGGCACGGGCTTTTTGTACATCCGGCGGGAGGCGTTGCGAAAGTTGCTGCCGCCTCTTACCGGCTACATGAACGTGGAGCCACCACAAGGCGGATGGGGAGCCCATTTCCAGACCCCATCGATCCAGCCGGTCATGGATTATGAATTCACAAAAAGCGCGCGTATTTACGAGATCGGCGGAACCGCGAATTACTCGGGAGGCATCGGCTTGGCGGCTGCGCTGAAAATGATTCAGTCTCTCGGCCAGGATCGCATCGCCGAGCACATCTACGCCTTGACCGATCACCTCATCGCAGGACTACAAGCTCTCGGCATTGAGATCGTGACGCCGCTCGCCCGCCAGCACCGTTCCGGGATCCTGACCTTCAGCGTTGGCTCTGCGGCAGAAAACATTCGACTGATGGAAAAGCTCCTCGATCGGAAGATTTTAGTCTCGGTGCGCTATACATCGAATGTGGGCGGAGTGCGTGTCTCCTGCCACTTTTTCAACAGTACGGCCGACATCGACCGGCTGCTCGAAGCCGTCGGATCGTGTGTACCGCGCAAAAGCAAAGGACCGGTTGCCGCGAAGGCCACAAGGCAGAATTAGAATGCGCGCGGAATTCGTTGTAGAGGTGATCTATGCGTGAGAAAGCGGCCAACCTGGCGGAATTCCCCGTGGATCGTGTGCGGCAGATGTTTCCTGCGTTGAATCGGCCAGGGAGCTCCATGTTCTTCGACAATGCCGCGGGAGCCCAAATCCCCCAGAAAGCACTGGATGCGATTGCCGACCACCTGCTCACGCGAAGCGTGCAGCGCGGCGGATGCTACCGGGAAAGCCAGGAAGTGGATGCCGCAATCGCCCAAGCCCGGAAAGCGGTGGCGGTTTTTCTGAATGCGTCCGATCCCGTTGAGATTGCATTCGGTATGAACGCCACGTCTTTCATGCGCTTGGTAAGCCTGGCAATCGGGCAAACTTTGGGAGAGCGGCGCGAAATCATTGTGACCGATCTCGACCACGAGGCCAACATCGCAACCTGGCTGGCCCTGGAGCGTGAAGGCGCGGTCATCCGGTGGTGGAAGGTAGGTGACGACGGCACGCTGCGTGTGACCGACTTGGAGCCGCTGCTCTCTTCCCGCACGCGGCTGGTAGCCTGTACGGTAGCCTCGAATGCTTTAGGAACGATCGTCGATGTGCCGGAGGTGGCCAGAAGAGCTCATGCCGTGGGCGCGGAAGTTTTCCTCGACGCCGTGCAGTACGCGCCCCACGGCCCCATCGACGTCAAGGCCTGGGGATGCGATTATCTGGTCTGCTCCGGCTACAAGATCTTCGCTCCACACATGGGCTTCTTGTGGGGCCGGCGCGCTGCTCTCGAGGCTCTGCCAACCTTCCGCGAAGATTTCATCCCCAATACTCCGCCTTCAAAAATCGAGGTGGGAACGTTCGTTTACGAGAACGTTGTGGGTATGAATGCGGCGATTGAATACTTGACGGAACTCGGAGGGTGGTGTGACGCAGACGGAAACGATGGCTCGAGTTCTCCTCGTCAACGCCTGGTGAACGCCATGGAGGCAATACGCCAGTACGAACGTGGCCTGTCCCGCGCGCTGCTGGCGGGCATCGGCGCCATCAAGGGAGCAACGGCTTACGGCATACAAGATCCGTCAGCGATTCCGCAACGCTTGCCGACGTTTTTGTTCAAGTTTGCGACCGTCCCACCCGCTACGGTAGCCGCGAAGCTGGCCGCCAAGGGGATTGCCGTGCGCGATGGCAATATGTATTCGCCGAGGCTGATGAAACGGCTAGGATTGAGCGAGGGCGGCGCGGTGCGAGCCTCGCTGGTCCACTACAACACGCAGGATGAGATCCGCAGGTTCGTCAATGCACTGGAGGAGATCGCTGGCAATTAGTTTGCACAGCCTGTCATGTCTGCCGCGTTGGGCGACGACGCAAGCAAGCGGAAGGTCATGATGACCATCGCGGACCCTGCCGGCGAACAACAACTCGACTCGACGCCCTCGTCACAGAATTTACAGCGGAGATTGAGCGAGCGCCAGATCTCCATGATTGCCCTGGGCAGCGCCATTGGGGTCGGTCTCTTCCTGGGCAGCAGCGTAACCATTGACCTTGCCGGCCCGGCGGTCATTCTTAATTATCTTCTAGGGGCAATTCTGGCCCTGATCGTAGCCTACTCAGTGGCTGAGATGGCGGTGGTCCATCCGGTAGCCGGTGCGTTTGGCATCTATGCCGAGCGCTACCTGAGTCCTTGGTTCGGCTTCACCATCCGTGCGACCTACGGACTGGTTCAGATCGTGGCCATTGGCGCCGAGGTTACCGCAGTAGCCATTTATTTTCGGTACTGGTTTCCGGGAACGCCACAGTGGCTTTGGGTCGCCATGGTTTCCCTTGGACTTGTAGCCATCAATGCCGCGCAGGTTGGCAATTTTGGAGAATTCGAATACTGGTTTGCCCTTGTGAAGGTTGTCGCGATCATCGTTTTCGTATTGATTGGGATCGCGCTGATCACTGGCTTGTCCCCCCGTCCAGCCGTGGGATTCCGAAATCTCGTTGCCTATGGCGGCTTCCTCCCTCATGGCTATCTTGGCGTGTGGCTGGCCTTTACTCTCACCATTTCGAGCTACATGGGGGTGGAGGTTATTGCCGTTACGGCGGGAGAGGCCCGCCAGCCGGAAAAAGCGATTCCGCGCGCCATGCGCACGATGGTCTTTCGTCTAATCCTGTTCTACGTTCTGGCAATAGGGGTGATGGTCACCGTGTCTCCCTGGAGTCAGACCGGAGACGGGACCATCAGCGGCAGTCCATTCGTACGGGTCTTCGCGTCGGTCGGCGTTCCTTACGCGGCGGCGATCATGAATCTGGTCGTGATCACGGCGGCGCTTTCCAGCGCGAACACCGACCTCTACCTTTCAACCAGGATGCTGTTTTCTCTGGCGCGGGGACACTATGCGCCTGCGCCCTTGGGGCGCTTGAGCCGGAACGGAGTGCCGCATCGGGCGCTCGCGGTTTCAAGTTTAGGAATGGCAGTCGCGATTTTACTGGCGATTTATGTCCCCAAAGGCGCGTTTCTCCTCATGTACGGTTCGGCAGTCGCGGGAATGTACTTTGTTTGGATCGTCATCCTGCTGGCTCACCTGCGGTTTCGCCGCTCCATCGGTGCGAAGGTAAACGACTTGCCGTTGCGCCTCCGGCTGTTTCCGGTCTCCAGCATCATGGGCATTGTAGTTCTCGTTGCCGTCGCGGGCAGCACTTTCTATGTGCATGGCCTGCGCTATTCAGTTCCGATCTTTGCGGTGTTGCTGGCAGGAATGAGTCTTGTGTATTGGAAGGTACACCGTCGCTAGTATTACTACGTTAAGTTTGTGGTATACCGAGTTAATTCGGTTGACAGAAGAGAAGAACGGAGGCCGCCAAAAATCCGCAGGCGGCGGGCCGCGGGCCGGAACTGAAGCTGGCGACCGCGCGCCGCGGGCTCACCATGATAGGTCGGCTGAAGGTCGACATGAACAGCAGGACGCGATTTCACTATCTCGATCATGCATCGATGGGGCGGCCGACGCGGCGGACTCTGGAGCGGCTACACACTGCCCTGTCGAATCTTGGCACGTTTGCTTCGACGGGGACACGGGAGACGCTGCGGCAGTTCGAGGCAGTGGAGCGGGCGCGCGCGAGGATCGCGCAGTTCATTCATGCGGATCCCTCGAACATTCTGCTCGTTGGCAGTACGACGCAGGCGCTGGGGACGATTGCGACGGCGCTGCCACTCGCGGGCGGCGACAACGTTCTCATGGGCGATATTGAGTTCATGGGCGCGACAGTGGCGTGGCGCGGGGCGTGTCAGCGCGCAGGCGTCGAGATCGTGCCGGTGAAAACGACGGGCGGAAAAGTTTTTGCGGAGCAGTACGCGGCGCGGGCAAATTCGCGGACGCGTGCGATCATCATCAGCTCAGTGCAGGAAGTGAGCGGCTGGCGCGCGGACTTGCGGGCGATCAGCGACGTTGCGGCGAAGTCCGGCGCCTTCGTGATTGCGGACGGGATTCAGGAAGCCGGTGTGCGTCCCGTCAATTTTCGAGAGCTGGGCGTTGATGCGTTCTGTGCGGGCGGGCATAAATGGCTACGCAGCCCTTTCGGACTGGGATTTGCGTGTTTGGGGCCGCGGCTCCTCGAAGTTCTCAAGCCGACGTATCAGGGTTATCTGGCGCTCGCCGAACCGGAAGTCGGATGGGATCGTTATATGGAGTTGGCGGATCGGACGCCGTTCGATTTGCCGGCCGATCGATCGGACGCCGGGCGGATGGAAACGGGCGGGTATCCGAACTGGCTTGGAGCGATGGCGCTCGATGCCGCGATTGAAGATTTTCAGACCTTGGGCCCGGAGCGGGTCTGGGAACAAATCAAAAAACTGCGAGCGCGACTTGTGAAGGGTTTGCGGGAACTGGGAATCGGATTTCTGGGCGGACCGGAACCTCCGGAGGGTGCATTCGCGGGAATCGTGACATTTTGCTTGCCGGGCGGAGCTGCGGACGAGAAGAAGCTGCTTGAAGAAATGAAGAAGGCGCGGGTTTTTGCGTCGCTGAGATATGTGTCGGGAGTTGGCGGGATTCGGACGGCAGTGCACGAATCGAATAGCGATGCGGATGTGGATGCCCTGTTGGATATAGCGCGGAGATTCCTGGCGAAGCCGGCTAAACTTTTGGGAGCGGCCAACATGGAACTTGGTTCAAGCGGCCAGCACAAGGGCGAAACGGATGTGCAATATACCCCCTATTTTCCGACTCAAGAAGGGAAAGGGGTCGATTGAATTGGTTTCCGGTTTCTGGTCTGCTGACTCTGTGGGGTGAGACGCAATGCCGGCCATCGAATTCCGTGGTGTGGATTTCATCGACTTCGACACGTTGCTGAACGACGACGAGCGCCTGGTGCGCGACACAGCGCGCCAGTTCATCGAAGACAATCTCGTCCCCATCATTGAAGACTGTAACCGCGCTGGCCGCTTCCCGCGCGAACTGGTGAAGCCGATGGCCGACCTGGGATTTTTCGGCGCGTCGCTCGACGGCTACGGCTGCGCCGGCATGTCGAACGTCGAATACGGACTGGTCACGCAGGAACTGGAACGCGGCGATTCCGGCGTGCGCTCGTTCGTTAGTGTGCAGTCGGCGCTGGTGATGTATCCGATCTATACCTTCGGCACCGACGAGCAGAAAAACACCTGGTTGCCCGCCCTGCAGAAAGGCGAAAAGATCGGCTGCTTCGGGTTGACCGAACCGGACTTCGGATCGAATCCGGGCGGCATGAGAATGCGCGCTCGCAAGGTTGGAAAAGAATATGAGCTGAACGGCGAGAAGATGTGGATCACCTCGGGCTCGATCGCAGACGTGGCCGTGATCTGGGCCAAAGTGGAAGATGAGCACGATAAAGTCCGCGGATTTCTGGTCGAGACCGACCGCCCTGGATTCAAGGCCGACGACATACACGGGAAGTGGTCTCTGCGTGCATCGGTGACGTCGGGTCTGTCGTTGCAGGATGTACGCATCCCCGAGTCGAACCTGCTGCCGGGATCGGATGGATTGAAGTCTCCGCTGATGTGCTTGAACCAGGCGCGCTATGGCATCGCGTGGGGAGCGGTAGGCGCGGCAATGGCGTGTTACGACTGCGCGCTGCAATATTCGCAGCTCCGCAAACAATGGCGCGATCAGCCCATCGCCTCGCATCAGCTGGTGCAGGAAAAACTCGCCTGGATGATCAACGAGATTACCAAGGCGCAGTTACTCGTGCTGCAAGTTGGCCGCTTGAAAGACGCGGGAAAAGTGCAGCACCAGCACATCTCGATGGCGAAGAGAAACAACGTCTGGATGGCGCTGGAGTGCGCCCGGCTGTCGCGCGACATTCTGGGCGCGAACGGTATCGCAGACGATTACCCCATCATGCGGCATCTGATGAACCTCGAAAGCGTCAAAACCTACGAGGGGACGCATGATATCCACACGCTGATTATTGGGGCGAGCGTCACCGGGATCGACGCGTTCTAGAACCGGCGCGCGTGTGGAGCGGACACTCCTGTCCGCTGCCTTTGACCTTGATTTTCTCCTCCACCACCGCGGGTTGATCGGCGTGCGGCGCTTAGCTGGCCCCATCTCGGGCGGACAAGGGATGCCCCTCGTCTCGCGCTTTTCGAGAAGTGGACCGCCGGACCGCCGACACCGGACTGGTTCCGCTCTACGCGGCCGCCGCTCAGATTATTGGGGCAAATGCACCGCAACTTCTTTTCCGGAAGTCAACTTCCTGACCAACCGAAGCATCTCTTCCTGGTCGACGGGCTTCGCGATGAAACCATCCGGAGGCGGTACCTGCCGCCGCGTGTTATAGAAGTGCTCCGTGTCTCTGGAGCCCCCCGGCCCGGTGACGCCGGTTACCAACACTACCGGTATATCAGCGAAATCGGGGCGCGACTTCAGCGTTTGGTAAAAGCGCACCCCCGACGTCTCCGGCATGGAAAGATCGAGGGTAATCAGATCTGGTCTTTCCTTTTCGACGGCCCGCAGCGCCTCTTCGCCATTCGAGGCGCACGTAGCACGAAACCCGTCTTCCTCCAGCAACCTGGAGAGATACACGCAAACGTCTCGTTCGTCATCAACGACCAGCACCTTCTTATTATCGCTTCCCATATTCCACCCTTTCTGACGCCTGTTCGGAAAAACCCTCTGTTATCAGTACAGCCATGACCGTCCGGAATTCGCGGTCTGCTCGACTTCCGCCAAACTGCAGTTACTAAGTCCGAGCCGCGTTCGGCGGCCAGATGGGCAGCTTCACCGTGAACACCGATCCTTTGCCCGGCTCGGATCGTACCATGATCGTTCCGCCATGTTCTGTGGCGACCTTCTGTGACATCAATAAGCCCAAGCCGGTTCCGGTACTTCCCTTCGTGCTGACCATATCCTTGAATAAAGCGTTGCGCGTCGCTGCGTCCATCCCGGGGCCGTCATCTTCAATCTCGATGACTGCCTCAGCCCCGTGCCGAAACACCTTGGCCTGAATGCGGTGCGTTTTCTGTTCATCCTGATCCGCATTGCAGGCCTCGATCGCATTGGCGATGAGATTCGAAATCAGCCCGTGAATCTCCTTGGGCTCTCCCAGGATGTCTATACGCTCCTCTACCTCCAACCCGAGTTGGATGTGGAACTGCTCTGCCTTCCCGCTAAACAGCCCTACGGCCTCCTTGAGAACCGCGGGCAACGATACCGGCACGTCGCGCGGAGACCGCTTCTTCGCGCAGTACAGCATGTCCATGATCATCGACGACAGGCGGGTCACGTTGCGCTGCACCATGTCCCACCCGGTGTCAATGTCCCGCCGGTTGTTATTCTTGAATCCCAGGTTGACGATGTAAATTCCACCGCGCAGGCCTTCCAGGATGTTTTTCGTGTCGTGCGCCAGTCCCCCGACCATCTTCCCCAGGCTGGCCAGCTCATTCTGCAGAGTGCGGAGTTCGGTGACGTCGGCCGACATCTCCATGACTGACGTGATTTCGCCAGCCGCATTGCGCAGCGGCGCGGTGTAAACCAGCACATGGATCTGCCTGCCCTGGTTGTCGACTACGATCTCTTCCGAGGTGTGCACCTGCCCGTCTTGCAGCGTCTCCGCCACCGGACACCGCGGGCAGCGGTCTTGTCGCTTCTTGTAAAGCTCATAGCAGTGCTCGCCCACTCCATCGCCGAAGCTCTCGTCGAAGCGCCGATTCGAATCGGTAATGCGGAAGTTACCATCCTGAACCGAAATGAAACAGGGAGCGTTATCGAACAGATTGCGGAAGCGCACGACACTGTCGTGATAACGGTTGGCGAGCTCCACCTCCGCCGAGATATTCACGAACAGTTTCATCACCGCCACGATTTCGCCCGCGCCGTTTCGCAGCGGCTTCGTTTTCACCAGCAGGTCGTGGGGTCTTCCCCGTTTGTCGAAGCGAACCTCCTGGTAGCTGTATTCTCTGCCGTCCTCGAAGCTGCGCATGGCCACGCACTCCGAACAGGGCTCGGTCCGGCCCTTATAGGCCGCGTAGCACCGCTCCCCCCGGTGGTCGCCGAAGTCCGAAATCAGCTTCGCGCTGGCTTTGATGATGCGGAAGTCCCGGTCCTGGATCGACGCCCAGCACGGGAGCTCGTCAAACAGCTGGGCGGAAGACAGACCGGCGGCGTTGAGATCGAGGAGTGAACCGTCCGTGCCAGCGACAGACATTTCGGCCTCCTTTCCCGGGCGGCCTTAGTTGTGCAGGCTAACTCTCTTCCCTACTATCTTGGCCACGAGTTCCAGAACTGCTTCCGGCTGAATGGGCTTCTCCAGAAACCCTTCCGGCGCGGGCAGGTTCTTTTCGGCGATGAAACGGTGGAAGTCAATGCCGGGAGCCTCCATGCGCATGTAGCCGGTGATGATCACCACCGGCAGATTGGCATAGTTCGGATCCTTTCTGAGATCCCAATAGAGCTTGTCGCCAGTCTTGTGCGGCATGATCAAATCCAGCGTCATCAAATCGGGCCGGTCGCTTTCGATGGCGCGCATCGCCTGGTTGCAATCCGGCACATCCACGACCTGTGCCCCCTGTTCCTCAAAGATTGCTCTCAGATAGGCGCGCACGTCGGGTTCGTCGTCCACGACCAGGATTTTGCGACCCGCCAGTTGCATGACCGGTTGGACTGCTTCGACCACTGTTGGCATAACCTCCGCCACCGCTGCTTGCGGCGCCACCATCGCTTTGGCTACCAAGTTCACCAGCAGCTTCACTTCCATGTCAAGCTTGTAGTGGCGGATCAGGTCGAACAATCCATCGACGCAGTTGTGGCAGGAGGTGACGACCGTCTTCGCCCCGGTCGCACGCAGTTGGTCCGCCTTGACCTTCCCGGATTTCAATCGGCGTGGGGCATATTCCGACATGGACATGGCGCCGCCACCCCCCGTGCAGCAGAAGTTTTCCGCGCGGTTGGGATGCATCTCGCGGAAATCCGAGCACACCAGCCGCAGCAATTCGCGAGGCTCTTCCGTGACCCCGCAGCTCCGCGCCAGGTTGCAGGAGTCGTGATAGGTGACCGGCTCCGGGTTCCTGCTTTTGTCAACCTGGATGCGGCCGTCCTTAATGTAGTTCAGCATGGTGAAGATGGCGCTCTCCGCCGGGAAGCTGAGATCGCGCTTGGCCCAGTTCGGTCCTTCACAACGGGTCGATCGGAAACCGTGGCCGCACTCCGAGATCACCAGCTTGCGGGCGCGCAGATGTTGCATAGTGTCGTAGACCCGCGCTGCCACCGCCCCGCCTAACTCGTCGTCGCCGTTGAACAGCCCGAAGTTGGTCATGTCCCAACCTTCCGTGGACATGGTCCAATTCTCACCCGCAAAATGAAAGATGATGGCCGCCTCGGCAATCGTGCGGGGATCATACTTCGCCTCGCGCGGATTGATGGTGTACAAAACGTCGGCGTCGGGCTTGTCCACCGGGATCTTGATCTCCGGGTCGTTGTACTCGGATTGCAACTCCTGCTCCATCCAAGTCAGCGTTCCCAGGTAATCCTCCGGCAGCACACCCATCTGGTTGCCAATCTCCCACTGATCCTTGGCGACATGGGCGACGCCGTCGGGCATAACCCCGACGTGCACCAGCAGACCCCGTGCCATGCGGTTGAAGGTCGCCATATCCACGCCCATCGGGCAGTTCATCGTGCAGCGCCGGCAATTGGTGCATTTGCCGAAAACCGTGTCCTTCAATTCTTCGAGTTCTTCGTCGCGGTAGACGCTGCGCGCGCCCACCCACCAGGGCGCGACACGGCCGCTCCAGTCGATATGAGCTTTGAACAGCTTGCGGATACGGTCGGCCTTGTAGGCGGGGGCATAGGTCACGTCGCCAGGATTGGCCAGCACGTAGTGACATTGGTCGGAACACAGGCCGCAATGCACGCAGGCTTCCAGCGACAACATGATCTGGCGGTTGACTTTTTGTGGCAGGCGTGCGATCAACGCCGCAGCTCTCTCAGACCTTTCGACTGGCATAGCTCATGCCCCTTTCACCAACGGATAAGACCCGCGATGCCCAAGTGTCCGACCCAAATACCAGCGCGCGAATGGATAGTAGATGTAGTGCGAGATCTTGCTGAACGGCACATAAATCAGGAAGAAGGCAGTCAGCAGAAAGTAGGCGGTCAACGGCCACTCGCGCGCTTCCCCGCGATTGGGCGCGGCCAGCGCGCTGAACGCCAACCACACGATCAACAAGGCCAACGAGAAATAGTCGTCGGGCGAACTAATGGCACGCAGGTACGGGCTGCCCAGCCTTCGCACCAGCCGCACCACTCCCACTAACGCCGCCAGCCCAAACAGCGCTTGCAGGGCCAGCACAGCCCCGGCCCCGCGCATGAGCTCCGGAGCATAAGGAATGAGAAACGACATCGCGATCGAAGCTGCCACTCCAAGATGGAAAACCACGAATTGCGCGTACAACAGACCATGATTGCGAGTGCTGGCCATGGTCCACGGCATGGCGATGGCCAGGAGCGAGGTCTTTGCCCCCTTCGCGGCGCCGACGGCACCGTTCCCGCCTGGAGCTTGCCGGTCTTTACCCTCGGGGAAGCGGAAGATCCAACGGATTTTCAGGGCATAAACCACAGCCATGAACAGCAGCGCGATGATCTGCAGCTGGTTTTCAGCGAACTGCAACAGCGGACTGGTCTGGTACATGCTGACTACCTCCCGGCGCTTGCATCGCCTCGAATTGCGGCCGAAATGCCCGCAACTCCCGGTCATCCATCACGCAGATGATTACTTCCTCGATCGAACTCGGGGTTTCCAGAGATCGGTGCACGACGTCCAGCATCACCTTCGCCGTCAGGTCGAGCGGTACGCCGTAGAAGCCGGCGCCCATCGGGGGAAACGCCACGGTTTTCAGCTTGGCGGCGCTGGCTTGTTCGAGCGCCGACTGCATACACTTCCGTAGTTTCTTTTCCGTGTCGGGTTCGCGGAATTTCGGCCCGCAGGCGTGAATGATGTGGCGCGCCTGCAGGCTTCCCGCACTCGTGATGACGGCTCCGCCGATCTCAACACTGCCGATTGCGTCCAGTTCCTTCTTGATCGTCGCGCCCCCGCGCGACTGGATGGCACTGCCAAAGCCCGCTCCCAGTTGCAGGTCCTGCCGCGCATAGAAGACCACGGCATCCACCGTCAGAGCCGTGAGATCACCCTTTTGTAACCGGATCAGCTTCCCGTTGACCGTGGCTTCCAGCGGTTGGGTGGATAGAGATAGGGTTGTGACTGTCATCGGAGGCCTCCTCCAGCGCCGGGCCAATTAAGCACGAGTTTCCCGTTCGCGCCACTGGCCGAATCTTGCCGATCAGATCCGCCAGCGAATAGTGTTCCAGAGTTGCGACGATCGTTTCGTTGATGGTCCGCCATACGCCGATGCACTCACAGAAATCGGAGCGCTCGCATTGCCCCGCATCCACAACGCAATCCAGCAGTGCCACCGGCCCTTCCACCGCTTCGATGATGTCCAGCAGGCTGATCTCCGAGGCTGGCCGGTTGAGCTCATAACCTCCGCGGTTGCCCCAGATGCTCTTGATGAGCTGGGCACGCTTTAACGGAGCCGTCAGCTGCGAGAGATACATCTTGGGGAGGTTCTGTCGGGTGGCAACGTCGCGTAGCCTGACGGGGTCGCCGTGGCCATGCTTGGCTATATCGGCCATCATGCGGATTGCGTATCGAACCCGGGTATTAATGCGCATCGGCGAAGTAAGACCGAGTTGATGAACTCAGTTCTCGGCATACGAACACGGGGTCGCAAGGACCTATCTCACAGTTGAATGTGATGTCGACTTTCAACCTCATTTAAGGGTGGAATCGCGTTCGCGCCAACCGAACACCAAAGAATTTGTTTTCGGGCGAACAAACGGAGAAGCGAGAACTGCCTCTCAGATTTTACCGAGAGCTGACAGCAGAGAGCTGAGAGCTAGAACGGAGTCGATCCCTTAAACAGCCAGATCAATTCAATCACCAGAATAATCACCACCATCACCTCCAGCACAAACGCGCGGCTCTGGTGGAATTGGTCGACCATGAAGCGGTAGAGTTCTTCGGCGGTGTGGACTTTCTGGTTGACCAGGTTCTTGTAATCGCTAACGCCGATCTTCGACGCGGCGACTCTGTACAGGCGCGCGGAGAACATATCGCTCAGGAACTTGATGGCATTGTCGGCGCGCTCGGTCAGTTCGTCCACATCGAGCAGGACGGTATGCAGACGGTTAGCGCGTTTGGCGTTGCGCCAGCGCGCCCAGATGCCGGTCGAGCCGTGGTCCATGAAATCGTAGACGCTCTGTAGTTCGCGCGTCAGCAGTTCGTCGTAGTGGCGGAATTCGAGCAGCTGCGAGTTGGCATATTCCAGCAACTGGATGACCGTCTCAGCGCCGCTCGACGTGTCGTAGAGGAACGCCGCGTTCCAGCTAATCACAGCCAAATCGTTCGGATAGTACGAGATCTTCGACTGCATGATTTCCTGCTGCTCGCCGTCGGACAGCGGACAGTTCTCGCCGCGGACGATCTGAGCGATGCGTCCTCCCTGGGCCGCAAGCAGTTCAGCCGCCGAAGGATTGCCGGCGAGGTCGCGCACGTGGAAGACGAAATAATCTTCATGCAGCCAGCTGTCGTAAAGCTTGACCAGCGCGGGCCGAGCGCGCTCGATCTTCTGTTTGACGATCTTCTGCGCAAAGCTGGTGAAATCGGTATCCCAAACCCAGCGGCTGGCGAGGCGGACAAGCGTGTCCCAATCGCCGGAGAACGGCAGCTCGAAGACAACGCTCAGCACCCCGTAATCGTAGTACTTGATCTGCACGTCAAGCCGTTCGCCGCTTTCGAGGATCAGCGGCTCGACCGGCTCAACCACTGGAGGACGCTGGAAGCGGACGTATCCAGGAGCAGGATGCTTGAAGCTGGCCTCCTGTCGCCGAGCTCCGAAGATGTCGCGGAGTGAGTCAAGGTTGATCTCTTCGCAGACGTCAAACTGGATCAACACCAGCACCGAGCCTTGCAGCGCTTTGCTCTGGACGATAGATGCGGAAGGGGACGGCGTGGGCACCGGGGCCACGACGGTTGGATTTGCGGTTTCCATAGGATTTCAGCTTTCTTCTTCTAACCTGTAAGGCGCGATCCGAGGTGCGACGGGGACCGAAAGCCGCTACTGGGAGGCCGACTGCCTGTGTACATTGTCCCAGAAACCGGACGGGAAGGGCAGTGGGAGAATAACTCTATATTTTGCAATTACTTGCCTGCGCTCGGGCGAAACTCCTACGGTAATCGCGTTGGAGAAGGACAGCCGGGTTCGTATAATGGACAAGGGCCCCTATACCGCATTGGTCAAGCGTTTACGGTCGCATATGAGCAAACCTTCCAAAGCTGTACTACGGTTGCCAATTGAAAAACGTGCGGAGATTGCTTTCAAGATAGCCGTGGCGAAGGCGATTGATGAACACGCTCGTTTGGGATTGCCGGTCTATATTTGGCGCGACGGCAGGGTGGTGGAGCTGTCGCCGGACGAGGTGAGGGAGATCTCCACGAACTCGCCCGAGAAGTAGGCCTGCGCAGGCCCCAGGTCTGCAGGATCGCGAGACTTGAGTCACCCTTCTGCCTTCCCCTTCTAAGAACAGTGTCCGGAACAGGCTTGATCGACGCCAAAAACTGAACATACTGACTGTTTAGCGATCACCGACACGATCCTAGGAGGCTTGGCTACCATCAACCGGGAGGGTCTTTACCTTGGACATACAACAGGCAATCAAGGTCTTGCAGGCATTGCTCGATGGCACCAATCCTGATACGGGTGCAGCCCTGCCCGCCGACTCAATACTCCATTCACCTACCGTAATCCGCGCCCTAGCAAGATTGGTTCAGTCGCTCGAGTACTGCGAAGGAAGGAATCAAGAGAAACGGCGGAAGTTCCCGCCGAACGCTGGCAGAGCTTGGACGCCTGAGGAAGACGCACAGGTTTGTGATGAGTTGAGGAGGGGAATACAGGTCGCGGAGATGGCCAGATCTCACGGTCGAACTAATGGCGCGATCTGGATCCGCTTGGTCCGCCTTGGAAAGATCCCACCGAACTCCGTGCCTCCATACTCTTTCCCGAAAAAGATCGCCTGAGAAGGACTGTCGAGCAGGCGCTGCCAGCTAGCATTTGTTGATGGTCGGGTTGCGATCCTATCGCCTCTTCGCCAGCGCCAGCAGCAGCGCCGCCCCTGCCGCGATCCCAGCTACGGCCAACCCTGTCCGCTTCATAGATTTTTCGATCGCGGCCTGGTGTGGGCGCACCCACGCGTCTTCGGGATAGTGTTGCGGAGCGGGGTCGAACATGGGGAAGCCCTCGGGGGTTTCGGTCGCCTCGCGGATGGCCATCTGGAGAACTTCCGCGAGATGCAGCGCGTGGCGGTCGGTTTCCTGGGCAATCTGCTCGCGGCAACTGAAACCGTCGGCGACGATGAGCCAGTCGGTCGGAGCCTGGCGGACGGCGGGCAGCAGTTCGAGTTCTCCGATGCCTTTCGAGATCTCGTATTTTTCTTTTTCGAAGCCGAACGCTCCGGCCATGCCGCAGCATCCGGGAGCGGGCGCGGTGAAGTCAATCCCCATGCGGCCGAGGACCGCCTCTTCGGCGGTCATCTTCATGACGGCCTTGTGATGGCAATGCCCATGGATAAGCGCTCGGCGACCCAGTTTGGGGAGCGAAAAATCCTTCGCGTGCCGTTCGAGAAACTCGCTCAGCAGGAAGACTTGCTTGGAGAGCGCGTGCGCGCGTTCGTCCTTGGGGAAAAGGTTGGTGAGTTCGTCGCGGAAAACGGAGGCGCAGCTCGGTTCGAGGACGACGATGGGCGTGGCAGCTTCGATTTCCGGGAGAAGCTCGTCCATGATCTGGAGGAGCAGCGCCTTGGCGCGGTCGAGCATGCCGGCGTCGTAGAGCGGGCGGCCGCAGCACAAGTGGGCGCGCGGGACCAGAACATCGAACCCGGCAGCTTCGAGGACTTCGGCGGCAGCTTTAGCGGTCGCAGGCAGGAAGTGGTTGTTGAAAGTGTCGGCCCAGAGGAGAACGGGGTTAGCGCGGCCGGACGGGCGGGGACGACCGTCGCTCCACCGATTTTCCCACCATTGTTTGAATGTTTCCGGCGCTAACGCCGGAATGCGGCGCTGGGCGGGGATTCTGGCGGCGAGCTTGGCAAGGTCGCGCAGGCCGGGGAGTTGCGTCGTGAGATTCACCAGGCCCGGCGCGTGCGCGGCGGCTCTGAGCCACAAGTCAATATTCGAGAAGGCCAGCGCATGCACGGGACGGCGATTCGTCTCGTAGTAATGCGACAGAAATTCGGCTTTGTAGGTCGCAACATCAACGCCGACCGGGCAATCGCTTTTGCAGCCTTTGCAGGCGAGGCAGAGGTCGAGCGATTCCTTCACGGCTTCGTTCTGCCAGCCGTCTTTGATGACCTCGCCCTTCGTCATCTCCCACAGCAGGTGCGCGCGGCCACGCGTGGAGTGCTCTTCATCGCGGGTGACGCGGAAGCTCGGACACATGACTCCGCCTTCATCGCGGCGGCACTTGCCGACTCCAACGCAGCGCAGGGTGGCGGCTGCCAGACTGCCATGGTCGTCGGGAAACTTGAAATGCGTCTCCGGCTGCCACGGATCGTAGCCCGCGCCGAGCCGCAGATTTTCGTCGAGGCGATAAGGCTCGATGAGCTTGCCCGGGTTCATCTTCCAATCGGGATCCCATAACGATTTGAACTCGCGGAACGCCTGCATCAGCTCCGGGCCAAACATTTTGGGAAGAAGCTCGGCGCGGGCCTGGCCGTCTCCATGTTCGCCGGAGAGCGAGCCGCCGTAGCGGACCACGAGGTCGGCGGCTTCTTCCATGAATTGGCGGAATTTGCTGACACCTTCGGCGGATTCGAGATCGTAGTCCATGCGCGTATGCACGCAGGCGTGACCAAAGTGTCCGTAGAACGAGCCGTCGTAGTGGAAGGCCTGCATCAGCCGGCGCAGGTCGCGCAGGTAGGCGCCGAGTTTCTCGGGCGCTACCGCGGAATCTTCGAACCCTTCCCAGCGCAGCGGTTCGCCGGGGACGTGCGAGGTCACACCCAGGCTCGACTCGCGAACATCCCAGATGCGGCGGGCTTGGCGTGGATCGACAAAGAGACGCATGTTGGGCGGGGCCGCGGATCGATCGAGAACTTCCATCAGGTGCCGCGCCTGGTCTTCGGCTTCGTCAGCCTTGTCTGCGCCGAATTCCACCATTAGCCAACCCGCGCCTTCGGGCAGCAGCGCGAGGGCTTCGAGGTTCACGCCTTTACGGCGGCTGGCGTTGACCATGATGTCGTCAAAACCTTCTAGGCCGATGGGACGGTGCTCCATGATCTGCGGGACGTGATCGGCGCAGAGATAAATGTCGGGCCATCCGATAACGAGCAGCACCCGCGCCGGCGGACTCTCGACGAGGCGGCAGGTGGCTTCGAGAACCGTGACGCAAGTGCCTTCGGAGCCGACCAGCGCGCGCGCCACGTGAAAGCCGTTTTCGGGGAGCAGGTGGTTGAGGTTGTATCCGGAGACGCGACGCGGAATGTTGGGAAACTGGCGGCGGACCTGGTCGCCGTAGCGGTCGGCGAGGCGCTTGAGGCCGGCGTAGATTTTGGCGCGGCGCTCACCTTCACTCGTGTCTTCGCGCAATATGCGGGCGAGATCTTCGTCGCTGGTGGCGCCGACGTGCATGCGCTGGCCGCCGTAGGTGAGGACTTCTAGGGACTCGATATTGTCGTCGGTCTTGCCGGCCATGATCGAGTGCACGCCGCAGGAATTGTTGCCGATCATGCCGCCGAGGGTGCAGCGGTCATGGGTCGCGGGATCGGGCGCAAAAGTGAGGTGGTGCTTTTCGGCTTCGGCGCGAAGGCGATCGAGGACGACTCCAGGCTCGACGCGCGCGATGCGACGCATGGGATCGATTTCGAGGATGCCCGCCATGTACTTTGAAAAGTCGAGGATGACCGCGGCGTTGCAGCATTGTCCGGCTAACGACGTGCCTCCGCCGCGGGCGAGCAGCGGAGCGCCGTGGTCGCGGCAGAGGGCAACCGTGGCGAGAACATCTTCTTTGTCGCGAGGGACTACGATGCCGATCGGAACCTGGCGGTAATTCGAGCCGTCAGTTGCGTAGAGAGCGCGGCTGCCCGAGTCGAAGCGAACTTCTCCGCGAAGGTGGCGGCGCAGAGCGGCTTCAAGCGCGGAGGCGTCAAGTTGCGCGGCCTGGGCCGGGAGTGGGGCGATATCTTGCGGCATAGTGTACAGAACATCTTCGAGGATGCGGGCGCTGTACGCAAGGACAGAAAGAAAATGGTTGTGTGGGGACGGGCGCCTCGCCCGTCCAAGCCGAGCACAGCTCGGCGGTTGCCAGCGGCCGCAACAACTCTGGATTCCCTATAGGCTCGGCGAAACCTTCGCGGGCGAGGCGCCCGCGTTGCACCACTGGTAACTACCGCCAGGATCGCGTCAGGTAGTCCGCCAGAGACAGGGTCAGCAGAATTGCAAGAAAGAAAAAGCCGGAGACGACGATGGCGCCGGTCAGCTTTTCACTCGCGCCTTTCACGTGCATAAAGAAGAGCACGACCAGCGTGGCTTTGATGGTGGCGATGAGGAGCGCAATGATCGGATTGAAAGGACCAAGGTTCACGAAAGCAGCGCCGACGGTTGTTGCCGTCAGGACGAGCAGGCCGATGCCAATCGCTATGTAGAATCCTTGCGGACGGCTAGTGTGTTCTGCATGTTCCGACATATAGAAGTTCTCAGTTCTCAGCTGTAAGTTCTCAGCTCATTGACGAAACAGTTGCGACAACCTTGGGCTTCGTATCAGGGCATGGCTTCCGCGATGCCGCAATCCTTCCTAATCAAATGCCCCTTTAGGGGCTGAACCGCTACCCCAGTCACGAGTGCCGACTGATCAAATACAACAACGGAAACAGATAAATCCAGATGATATCGACTAAGTGCCAATACAAGCCCGCATTTTCTATCGGAGTGAAGTAGCCGGGCGTGTAATGTCCTTTCCATGCCAGGATCGCCAGCACGCTAAACAGTCCGCAGCCAATGATCATGTGCAGGGCGTGCATGCCCGTCATGGCGAAATAGAGAGAGAAAAAGAGTTCGGCTTCCTTCGGGTTCACCGGAATTTGTTTGCCGTTGTCGTCGAAGGTGTCGGTGAACTTGAACGTGGAGCCGGGTACGTGGTGCTTCTCGAATTTTTCGTCGTACTCGAAACCCTTGACCACCAGGAAGGTCATGCCGAGCAGGACGGTAACGACCAGGTAGCCGACAAGAACTTTGCGGCTGGCCGACCTCCGCCGCTTTCACCGCCAACACAACCGTAACCGAACTCACGATCAGTACCGCGGTATTAAAGGCTCCCATCTTGATGCTGAGCTGCTGGCTGCCCGCCGCGAAAGCGTTGAAGTGGGCGAGGCGGTACACGAGGTAGGCGCAGAACATGCCGCCGAAAAACATAATTTCCGTCACCAGGAACAGCCACATGCCCAGCGAGGCGGCGTTCTTCTGCTGCTGAGCGTCGGCGAAGTGATGCAGCAGCGCCGGATTGTGCGCTTCGTGTGCCAAGGACGCAACTTCGCTCGTGACATCGTTCGTAACTTGGGTTGCCGCTCGGCCGGTAATCGCTTGGCTATCCTGCAACGGGAGCCTCCAGTTCCTTCGGTGGAATCTCGTCGTAGTTATAGGCTTCCCAGGTAACGACCGGCGTCTCGTCAAAATTGAAAGTCGGCGGCGGAGACGTGGTTCGCCACTCCAGGCCGGCAGCGTTCCACGGATTCGCTTCGGCAATCGGTCCGTAGCGCAGCGACCAGAGCAAGTAAATCATCGGCAGCAGATAGCCGACCGCGAGCACGCTGGCGCCGGCGGTTGAGAGCACGTTCAGCACCTGGAACTCCGGCATCCGTGCATATTCCCAGTAGCGCCGCGGCATCCCCAAATACCCGAGAATGAATTGCGGGAAGAACGTCAGGTTGAAGCCCACGAAGACGAGCAACGCCGAGAGCTTAGCCCAGCCTTCCGGATACATGCGTCCGCTGATCTTTGGCCACCAGAAATGCAGGCCTCCGAGATATCCCATTAAGACACCACCTACCATCACGTAATGGAAGTGGGCGACCACAAAATAAGTATCGGTAACATGAACGTCGATGCCAATGGTGGCCAGCATAAGGCCGGTCAATCCGCCCATGGTAAACAGTCCGATAAAACCAAAGGCATAGAGCATCGGAGTGGCGTAGGAGATGGAACCTTTGTAGAGAGTAGCGGTCCAGTTAAAGACTTTGACGGCGGAGGGCACGCCTACGGAGAAACTCAAAAAAGAAAAGATCATCGCGGCATAGAGCGAGATGCCGGCAACGAACATGTGATGCGCCCACACCAGGAATCCAAAGACCGCGATGGCGACGCTCGACAGGGCGACAAACTTGTAGCCGAAGATGCGCTTGCGGGCAAAGCACGCAATGAGCTCGCTGACCACGCCCATCGAAGGCAGGATCATGATGTAGACCGCGGGATGCGAGTAGAACCAGAACAAGTGTTGGAACAGGAGCGGGTCGCCGCCAAGCGCGGGATCGAAAATGCCAAGGTGGAAGAGGCGCTCGACAGCCACGAGTACGACGGTGATGGCGATTACCGGCGTGCCGAGAACCATGATCAGACTGGTAGCGTAGTTGGCCCAGATGAAGAGCGGCAGGCGGTCCCAGGTGAGACCGGGGGCGCGCATGCGGTGAATGGTAACGATGAAATTGAGTCCGGTGAAGATGGACGAGAAACCCGCGATAAAAACCGCGAGTCCAGCTTCAACAACGTTAGTGTTGGTGCCGGCCGTGCTGTACGGGGTATAGAACGTCCAACCGGTATCGACGCCGCCGGTTAGCATGCAGTGCAGAAACAGCGTGCCGGCGATGGCGTAGAGATACCAGCTCAGCAGGTTGATGCGCGGAAAAGCAAGATCCTTGGCACCGATCATCAGCGGCACCAGAAAGTTGCCCAGCACGGCAGGCACGACCGGGATCAGGAAGAAGAACACCATGATCATGCCATGCATGGTGAACACCTTGTTATAGGTGTCGGCCTGCATCAGGTCGCCCTGCGGAGTTAGCAACTCGAGCCGGATAAGCATGGCAAAGAAGCCGCCGAGAAAGAAGAACACCGTCACCGAGATCAGATAGAGGAGCGCGATCCGCTTATGGTCGGTCGTCAACAGCCAGGACTTGAGGGTGTGCCCGTTGTTGAGATAATTCAATTTCGGTGCTTGATTCGCCGGGATGACTCTGCTCGCCGCGTTACTGACCATGACTATTGCACCTGCACATTCTTGGGTTGCGCCGGGGAAGTCGAGGGCGGGTTCTGCAGCCCCGCGGTTCCCGTGGCTGGCTGGCTTAACGATTTCACGTAGGCAACCAGCGCGTTCAATTGCTCGTCGCTGACGATGCCCTGAAAGGTGGGCATCACCGGCTTAAAACCATTCACAATCTTTGCCGTGGGATTGAGGATGGACTCACGAACGTAGTTCTCGTCGGCGATCACGGTGCGTCCGTCTTCAAGCAGGACCGGCTTGTTGTAGATGCCTTGCAAATTGGGGCCGCGCCCTTGCACGTCGAAACGATGGCAGGTAGCGCATCCGAGTGAAGAGAACAACTGCTTGCCGGTGTCTTGCAACGGCGCCGACGGTCCGCCCGCCATCCACTGCGCGTAATCCTGCGGCTCCATCACCACGATGTCACCGCCCATTCCGGAGTGCTGGGTTCCGCAATATTCGGCGCAGAACAAGTGATAGCGGCCGGGTTTGGTGGCTTTGAACCAGAGCGTGGTGTAGCGGCCGGGCAGTACGTCTTGCTTGATGCGGAATGCGGGGACATAAAAGCTGTGAATCACGTCCTGCGAGGTCATGATCAGCTTGATGTCCTGGCCGACGGGGACGTGCAGCTCGTTGATCTCGCGCTGGCCTTCCATGTGCTCGATCTTCCACATCCACTGCTTGGCGACGACGTAAACTTCGGTGGCGTCGGCGGGAGGCGTGCGCTCCTGGAAATAGATCACCGCGCCCCAGACGAAGAAGGTCATCATGACAAAGAGCGGGATGATCGACCAGGTGATTTCAAGGAACGTGGAGCCTTCGATCTGCTGCGCGTCGCGGCCGGCGGTGCGACGATACTTGATCGCCAGTACCGTGACGGCGATAAAGATGAGCGCGGTCATGACCCCCGAGACCAGGAGCAGATAGATGTAGAGCGCATCCACCTGGCCTGCCATGGTCGAGGCCTGATCGGGCCACAAAGGTAGAAATTTCGACATAGTTACGTAACTCTTCTCACTTCACGACGGGCCGCGTTGCGATCGGCACGGAACATGACGAACATAAATGTCCCCAGAATGAGCATGGTCCCGAGCGCCGCCAGCTTCAGGATATTGCTGACGACCGCGCCGTATTTCCCGGTCCTCGGATCGTAGTGATAGCAATAGAGCAGTACCTGATCGCCGATGTTGCCAATCCGGTTCTGCGAGGCCTGCACCAGTCCGAGGCGCAGATCTTTCGGAGAAAACTCGACGCCGTAAAAATATCCCGAAACGTGGCGGTCGGGCGTGAGCATAACGATGGCGGCGGCGTGCGCGTACTGTTCCGTCTTCGGATCGAACTGAAATTGGAAGCCGACCGCTTTGGTGAGCGCTTCGATCTGGTCAGCCTTGCCGGTAAGGAAGTGCCAGCCTTGATCGGAGTTCGCGCGGCCATAGCGCTTCATCATGTCCCGTTTTTTTTCGGCGGCCATTTCCGTGGTTTCGCGCGGATCGAAGCTTACGGTGAGGACGTCAAAATCCTTGCCGAGATCGAAGGTCAGTGTCTTCATCGAACCAACCAGCCCTTGCAGCAGTTCGCTGCAGAGCATGGGGCATTGGTAGTAGCCCAGGTTCAGGATCACCGGGCGTCCGTGGCCGAAATAGTCGGCAAGTTTCACCGGGTTGCCGAGTTCGTCTTTGAATTCGAGATTGCCGGGAACTTCAGCGTTGAGATGTTGCTCGATGCCGACAAACTCGAGTCCGACGGGACGCTGGTTAACCGGCGGACTCATGATGCCGCCGCCCGACATAGGACCCCGCCCGCCCTGCGCAAACAGCGGAGCCGCTGAGAGCAGGAGCAGGAAAGCTGCGGCGGCGATCAAGTTGGCAAAACTGCTTTTGCTGCGCACTGCTTTTTCCTTTTCCAGCTATCCGGCTCGATCGGCTTCCTGTAGAGACGGGGCTTGCCCCGTCTCCGCCCGCGCAATCAAACGCCCTTCTTGGGGCTGGCTATCTACTGCTTCGATGCTGCACGTTTCTTTGCGGGCGCATTACTCGGCGTGGCTAAGTCCGCGCTGCCCGGCGCATACACGGGCAACCCGCGCTGCACGGTCAACTCCATGGCGCGCTCAATCGGAATGTGCGCCACGCCCGCATTTTCGTCGACCCAGCCGTAACTGTTGAGTTGGTTCTCCTGATTCATCAGAAAATCGCGGAACTGGCCGCGCTCGTTGATCTCGAGCATGGGAACGCCATTCTCCTTGAAGCGCTGGTCCATGTAGTCCTGCGTGACCACACGCGACATCGCACCCTTGGAAGTAACCAGCGGACTGGCCGTCGCCATCTGCGATCGCTCGTACTTATCGAGAAACGAATACATGCTGCTGATGATGAAATAAATGACCACGCCAACTACCGCGAGGCCGATCATAAAGGAAAAGACGCCGCGCGAGCTCAAGTCTTCGCGTTCGAACCCGGCTTCGCCGCCGGAGTGGCCCGGATTCGAGTAACCATGCTTCATCTCTTCACTCATGCGACGGCTCCAGTAGTCTCAGCGTCTGCGGCGCGTTAACGGCCAGCAGCGGACGCGATCTCAGGTTATGGAAAAAGTAAGCCATCCAAAGGCCACCGATGCCTGCGACGATCGTGAAATGCAGCCAGCTGACGTGAAACGCGGAATGCGACGCCGGTTCGACATGCCAAAAAATATCGACGATCCGCATGACCATGAGCCAGGAAGCAAGCCAGACCAGCGTGCGCGCCTTGCGCTTCAACTGGCGCGAGAGCAGGAGCGCGAACGGCACGGCGAAGTGGAACACCACCAGAAACAGGCCGACATACTCCCATCCGCCATTCATGCGGACCTTGTACCACGGAATTTCTTCGGGCAGGTTACCCGACCAGATGATGAGCCACTGCGAGAAATTGAAGTATGCCCAGACCATAACGAAAGTGAGCATGAACTTACCGTGGTCGTGGACTTCCGTATCGGTAAGATACTCGGACATTGGCTTGCGTTTGCCGAGAATGCTCTCGATCACCACCACGAAGCAGAAGGCGGAAAGCGCTTCGCCCGCGATGAACAGCAGCCCATAGATGGTTGAGATCCAGCGTGCTTGCAGCGACATCACCCAGTCGATCGCGGCGAAGGAAATCGTGAGCGAGTAGATGACGAGTCCAATCGAACTCATGGCGCGGAAACGCAGCGTGCTTTGGCCCGCAATCGAGTCCTGCTCGGTCGACCAGCGATTCAGAAAGTAGGCCATCCCGAACCAGATCGCGAAGTAGGCGATGTAGCGCAGCAGAATGCTGTTGAAGTTGAGATAGGTGTGCGCGATTTCCGCAATCTTCGGATCGGTCAATCCATCAGGACGGGCCCAGAAATACAGCTTTGGCAGATGCAGCAGAATCGGAATGAAGAGCACGAACATGAGGGGCAGTGTCATCATGCCCGATTCCAGAATGCGGCGAATCAGCGTGCCCCACGCGCCACCGACCAGGTGATAAAGCATCAGGATGGCCATGCATCCGAGCGAAAGGCCCAGCCAAAACATGAAGCCGATGAGGTAGGCGGAATAGAAACTGCCGGGAGCAAGGTAAGCACCGGCAATGGAAGCAATCGCCGCGATCACTCCGATGACGAGCGACCGCTGCTGCATGGTCTGGGCCACGGGCGGGGCCATCAGGTCCGACTTATTCACGGCGGCCGTGGTCATTTAGGTTCCTCTTTAGTTTCGGTCGTGGGCGGCGTGATTTCGGGCAGCGTGGCTCCATTGCCGATGTCGCGGAACTGCGGCGGAGGCGACGGAATCTTTTGTCCTGCCGGCACATCGCTCGAAGTCGCATTCTGGCTCAATTGCAGAGCGCGGATATAAGCCGCGATGCACCAGCGATCGCGCGGCGCGATCTGCGAGGCGTAATCGGGCATGACACCGAAACCATTGGTATCGACGTCGTAGAAATAGCCGATCGGTGCTTTCCGCAGTCGGTCGATGTGAAACGACGGCGGCTTCCGGAATCCGCGCGTGGGGATGAAGCCATTCCCATCGCCGACGCGTCCGTGGCAGGGCGTGCAGTAGATGTTGAACCGCTCGCGTCCGCGGGCAAGCACTTCAGCCGTCACCGGGAACGGCATGAAATCGCCGGGATTGTTTCCAATCTTTCCGGTATAGAAATAAGCGTCTTCGCGCAGATCGCCGCGTGCCACCGTCCCCTCAACCGGCATGCGAGCCGAGCGATCGTCAACGAAAAAATCGCTCTTCGCCATGGGCCGGTAATAGGGCTGGATATGCATGTCAATGCGGCATCCGGCGGTGAAGGCAATCAGCGCCAGCAGCGCGGGCAAAACTTTTCGGAGGGTGCGAGTGGAACCCATGACTAGCTCGGCACCTCCGCGATCATACGTGGAGCGAGGCTCGTGAGAAACGAGCGCGTGCGGGCGGCGTCATATTTTGGATCACTCGAAAACACGACCAGGAAGAATTTGTTTTCAGAGGCCTTGGCAAATTCCGGCACGTTGAACACCGGGTGATACGGCATGGGTAGGCCGTTCAGGACAAGCATTCCGACAGCGGCGGAGAGTCCGCCGAAAAGAATCGTCAATTCGAAAGTCACAATGATGAACGAAGGCCAGGAGTGAAACGGGCGTCCGCCCACATTGACCGGATACGTAATCACGGCCACCCAATACTGCAGCGCGTAAGCCGATATCCCACCAATAAGTCCGCCAATGAGCACGACCAGGGGCACGCTGTTCTTGTGAAAGCCAATGGCTTCGGCAAGACCTTCGATCGGGAACGGGCTGTAGGCGTCGATCTTCTGGTAGCCCGCTTCGTGCGTCTTGTGAGCGGCGGCGACCAGTTCTTGCGCTGAGTCGAATTCGGCCATCAATCCGTAAATCGAAGAATTGGTCACTGCATCTGTCATTGCTTCACCTCCGCCGCCTCGTGCACGTGCGCCTCCGGCAATAAGGTGCGCAATTCGAAGATGGAGATCATGGGCAGAATGCGTACAAACAGCCACATGGCAGTCAGGAACATGCCAATGGTGCCGGCGAATGTCATCCAGTCCCACTTAGTCGGGTAGTACTGGCCCCACGAAGAAGTCAGGAAGTCGCGGCTCAAACTAACTACCACAATGATGAAGCGCTCCAGCCACATGCCGACGAGCACAATGAACGAGATGAGCCAAAGCCATCCGGTGGAGACACGGAACTTCTTCAGCCAGAGAACCTGCGGAATGAAAATGTTGCAGGCAAGCAAGGCGGCGTACGCCAACTGATACGGCCCGTGCAGCCGGTTCCAGAGCAGGAACGAATCGTACTGGCTCCCGCTGTACCAGCCCATGAACGCCTCCATGCCGTAGCCGTAGGCGACGATGAGGCCGGTGGCCAGCATCACCTTGGCCGCGTTCTCCAGATGCCGCATGGTAATGAAGTCCTGTAGCCCGTAGATCGCCCGGATGGGAATCGCAAGACAAAGAACCATGGCGAAACCTGAATAAATCGCGCCCGCAACAAAGTACGGCGGGAAGATCGTGGTATGCCAGCCGGGGACAATGCCGACCGCGAAATCGAAGCTGACGACCGTGTGCACCGAGAGCACCAGCGGAGTTGCGAGTCCGGCGAGAAGTAAGTAAGCCGTTTCATAACGGTGCCAGTGCCGGGCGGAACCGCGCCATCCCATGGCGAGCAGTCCGTAAATACGCTGGACCAAAGTGCTCTCCGCGCGATCGCGCATGCTGGCGAAGTCGGGTATCAATCCCACAAACCAGAACACCAGCGAAATGGTGAAGTAAGTCGAAACCGCGAACACGTCCCAAACCAGCGGACTGCGGAAGTTCGGCCAGTACCGCATGGTATTCGGATACGGAAACAGCCAGTACGCGAGCCATGGACGTCCGGTGTGAGCCAGCGGGAAAATGCCGGCGCAGGCAACCGCAAACAGCGTCATGGCCTCGGCAAAGCGGTTGATTGAGTTACGCCAGGTCTGGCGAAGCAGGCACAGAATCGCCGAAATCAGCGTGCCCGCGTGGCCAATACCGATCCACCACACGAAGTTGACGATCGCGAATCCCCAGCCAATGGGGATATTGATGCCCCAGATCCCCGTACCTTTAATGAACAGATACCCAAGCGCCACCATCAGCATGTTCATGCCCGAGAAAACGATCAGGAAGCCGAAGATCCATCCCAGTGAGACAGGGCGGCTCAGCACGATGTTGCTGATCTTCTCGGTAATGGTGGAGAAGGTATGCCCCGGCGCGATTACCGGCACTCGCCTGTCTGCCACGGGGATTTGCGTGTTGGTAGCCATGCCTTACGTGCGCTCCGCTTCTGCTCTTGGCGTCGTCCTTAACTCGGCTTTTGACTCTTCTAACTCGGGATTAGGATTGCGGACTTCGGCCAGATAGGTTGTGCGCGGCCGGGTATTCAATTCGCCCAACAGGGAGTAGTTCCTTGCCTGCGCCTTCCACTTATTCACCACGCTGTTCGGATCGTTTAGGTTGCCGAAGACAATCGCGTTCGCCGGACACGACTGCTGGCAAGCCGTCTGCAGCTCGTTATCTCTAATCGTGGAGTCGCCGCGCTCGGCGTCGATGCGATGCTCGCTAATACGCTGCACGCAGTACGTGCACTTCTCCATCACGCCGCGGCTGCGCACCGTCACGTCTGGATTACGCATCAGCTTGAACTGTGGCGTCTCCCAGTCTTGGAACAGCAGGAAATTGAACCGCCGCACTTTGTAGGGGCAGTTATTGGAGCAGTAACGAGTGCCGACGCAGCGGTTATAGACCATGTCGTTCAAGCCTTCACTGCTGTGTACGGTCGCCTGCACCGGACAAACCAGTTCGCACGGCGCATTCTCACACTGCATGCAGGGGACAGGTTGGAAGAAGCCTTTGGGATTTTCGCGCGGGCCGTTGTAGTAGGCATCCACGCGCAGCCAGTGCATGTGGCGGCCTCTAAGAGTCTGTTCTTTGCCAACCACGGCGATGTTATTTTCCGACTGGCAGGCGACAATGCAGTTATTGCATCCGACGCAGGAATTCAAGTCGATCGCCATGCCCCAGGAGTAAGTCTCTTTCGAATAATCGAAGGACTTGTACAGCGTAAGGTCGGCCGGGGGCTCGCCTTCTTTCGCGAAGTTTGGCTCTTTCTTGTACTCCTCCAGGCTGCGCTCCTGCACCAGCGGACGCTCGCTCTTGTCGGGCGTTTCCATCGCCTGATAGCCCTGCGTGCTGGCGAGGTCGTAAGTTTCGCCGGTAGGAGTGAGCTTCGCACCGTCGGCGAACCAAGGAGCCTGGCTGGTGCGCAGCGGATAAACGTCGATGCCGGTGCCGGTGCCGATGCGACCGGCGCGCGCGCGCCCGTAACCGAGAAATACAGTGATCGAGTTGTCGGGATGGCCAGCCTGAATCCAGACTGCTCCCTTTACTTTCTTCCCGTTGAATTCAAGCTCGGCAACATCTTTGAAATTCAGCTTCAGCCGCTCCGCCATCGCCGGGCCGATCATGATGGGGTTGTCCCACGTCAGCTTGGTCAGAGGCTTCGGCAGTTCCTGCAGCCAGCCGTTGTTCGAGAAGCGACCGTCGTAGATGGACGGGTCGCGGCGGAAGTTGAGCTCAATGGTATGCGGAATAACCATTGTGTAGAGCATTCCCTCGGCCGGTTTGGAGGAAGCTTGGTAGGCGGGCTTCAGGGCTACTTGCTTCGGCGAGAAAGCCGTGCTCGCGATCCAGCCGTCGTGCAGAGACTTCCGCCAGAATGCGTCAAAGTCAGCACTGTTGTGCTGCTTCTGCCAGGAGGACTGGACAAGGTCGTGCCCACTCAATCCGGGCTGACCGGCGAGAATGGTGATGATTTCGTGTGCGCTCTTGCCGCCATACAGCGGCTCGATCAGCGGCTGGATGATGCTGGCCGTTCCGTCGTAAGCGCGGGCATCGCTCCAGGACTCGAGATAGTGCGCTTCGGGCACATGCCACTGGCAAAGCTCGGCCGTCTCATTGCGATGCGTGCCGAGAAACACTTTCAGATTGACTGCGTTCGATTTCAGGGCCGACGCGAATTCCAGTTCGGCGGGCGCGTCGTAGGCAGGGTTCCCACCGAGAATCAGCAGCAGGTCAACTTTGCCGGCACGCATGTCTTCGACGAGCGCGTGCAGCGACTGGCTGCGGTTTACGGGGTTTGCATCCACGGGCTCGGTGTAGAAGACCGTCTGGCCGACGTTACCGAGCGCCAAATTGATGGCGTGCGCGAGCGCGTGAACCGCAGGCGGCTGATGATCGCCGGCGATGACTACGCTGGTACCCTTGTGCGACTTCAGGTCCCTAGTGATCGCGTCAACGTACTTTTGTTTATCTCCGGAGAACGCCTCAGTATTCACGCCGAAAGTGTTCGCCAACGCACGGGTAAAGTCCTCAATTTCCCCCGCCCGCATCGGCAGCCGATGATCGGCCTTCATCCCCGTCGAACTTGGCGTACTTTCGATGACGTACAGCCGGTTCATGTTCGCGTCAGGATTTCTCCGCGCGGCAAAATCGCGCGTGTAGCGCGCCGAGCCGGGGAATCCGGCGTAGAGGAAATCTGCGTCGAGCGAAACGATGACATCGGCCTTCGACAAGTCGTAGCGCGTCTCGACGGGCTCGTCGAAAGCCAGCTTCGCGCCCTCATAGACGTTGTCGCGGTTGATCGGTTCGTAAACATGCCACTTCGCCTGCGGATTCTTCTCGAGATAACCGCGAATCTGCGCGGCCAGCGTCGGCGACGAAACCGTCTGCGTCAGAATGCGGACACCGCCGCCCGCGATGCTCTTCTGCACGTTCATGGGCCCGCGAACCGCTTCCATGAACGCATTCCACGAGCGAATATCGCCCATGTAGGTGATGTTCTGCGCCCGGTCGGGATCGTAGAGATCGAGAATCGAAGCCTGCGCGTACACGTCAGTGCCGCCGAGGCTGGCGGGATGCTGCGGATTGCCCTCAACTTTTGTCGGACGGAAAAGATGGCTTTCCACCAGAATCGGCGAGGCGTAACCGCCGAGTGTAAACGCGGTGGCATAAAACATCGGCCGGCCGGGAACGACGTTTTCAGGCTGCTTCACATAAGGCACGATCTCGGTGTTCGGCATTCGCGTGCATCCGGTCAACCCGGCGAGCGCCAGCGACGCGCCCATGGTCTTCAGGAAGCCGCGCCGCGAGAAGCCGTCGAGCCACTCGGAAGCGCCTTTCGGGAACTCGCGATGCAGCATCTCCTGAAACTCTTCGCTGCCCGCCAATTCTTCCAGGCTGCGCCAGTACTCGGGCCCGGTCGTCTCCTCGATCTGGGCCTTCACTGTCGCGAGGTCAAGCTGCTGTCGCTTGCTCGGGCAGACATCGGATCCGCCAGCGGCTCCGGCCGGTTTCGTCTTGTATTCGTCCATGCTCATCGTTGGTCTTCAGTTCTCAGTTCTTGCGATGGAAACTTTTGCCGCTACCGGTGGCAGGTGTTGCAACTCGTGATGTCTTTCACCGAACGCACTTTGTACTGATCCTTCAGCGCGTTCCCAAGCGCTTCCTGATCGGAGTATGCCGTTCCATTCACAATCACGGGTTCGTCCGTGGAAGGCTGCTCATAGCGCATATTGAAAACCTGCTCGCGCGGTCGCAGGTATTTTTCGGGGGCGCGGTGGCAGTCGAGACAAAATTCCATCTGCAGCGATGCATACTGATACGTCAGGGGCATCTGGTCCACAGGACCGTGGCAGGTGTTGCAGCCCACACCCTTGTTCACATGAATGCTGTGATTGAAATACACGTAGTCGGGCAACTGGTTGACCCGCGTCCATTCCAGCGAGCGGCCCGATGCGGAAACTTTCGCGAACCGGCTCCAGATAAGCCGCGTTAGTCCAGATCTGCGCGTGGCAGTTCATGCAGGTCTTGGTGGGCGGGATGCCGGCGAAACTCGATTGTTCGACCGAGGTGTGACAGTAGCGGCAGTCGATGCCCAGCCCGGTCACGTGGTGCTGATGGCTAAACGGGACGGGCTGCGACTTCCTGACTCCCGCATAGGTGATGTAGGGAGAGCGCTCCAGTTGCACCATGACCCAAAATAGCCCGGCGGCGGCAACAACCGTCAGGACCATAGAGGCCCGGGCGATGGCATTGATGCTGCGTGGAAAGATCTGCATTGATTGTGAGTTTTTGGTATTGCGAAATTCGCTCGCGCCAGTCCCGGGCGACTCCACCCGTATGACCTACGTCACATAGTACTGTGACGCACGATACTGAAACAAGCGAGTATAACAGGTACACGGCAAAATGGAATACGTCGCGCAGCTTTTCCGTTTACGCCGTTCCAGACTTCAATTCGAAATCGCTCCCGCAAGAATCGAAAGCATTTCTTCTTCGCTTAGAGGAACTGGACCCCTACCAGGATGCAGAAAAATTCTGGTCTTGAATCGGGGCCTCGCTTTCAGCGCAGGTTCATGACCAGGAGTTTCGGTTCCGTCATCTCCTGAATGGCGTCGCGCAGGCCCTCGCGGCCCAGGCCGGAATCTTTAATCCCGCCATAGGGCATGTGGTCGATGCGGAAAGTGGGAACGTCGCCGGCGATCAAGCCTCCGACTTCGAGTTCGTCGTAGGCCTGAAAGATGAGAGTGGCATCGCGCGTAAAAAGTCCGGCCTGCAAGCCATAGGCGGAACTGTTGACTTGCTTCAGCGCGGACGCGAAATCGTTATAGGGCTCAACGGTCACAACCGGCGCAAAAATTTCCTGGCAGTTCACTTTCATGTTGGGCTTGGTGCCAGTCAGCACGGTGGGCTCGAACAAGGAACCTTTGCGGTTACCGCCGCAGAGCAGGCGCGCGCCGCCGCGAACCGCCTCCTGCACCCAATCGGCGGCGCGGATGGCGTCGCTTTCCCGGATGAGCGGCCCGATGTCGCTCGACTCATCGAGCGGATCTCCGGCTTTCAGTTTGCCGACTCCCGCCAGCAGCAGCTCGGTGAATTTTCCGTAGACGGAGTGCTCGACCAGAATGCGCTGCACGGAAATGCACGACTGGCCGGCGTAAGCGAAGCCTCCGGTAACGCAGCGGTCGGCGGCGTAAGCGAGGTCGGCATCGCTGTGGACGATGACGCCGGAATTGCCTCCCAGTTCGAGAACAACTTTCTTCTTTCCCGCGTTGTTCTTGATGGCCCAGCCGACCGTGGCGCTGCCGGTGAAGCTGATGAGCTTGATGCGTTCATCGGTGACCAGCAGGCCGGAATCTTCGTTAGAGAGCAGCACCGCGTTGAATCCGCCATCCGGCCATCCCGCTTGCTGAATGACTTCCGCCAGCAGCAGCGCGGTGAGCGGCGTTTCGGGCGCGGGCTTGAGCACCATCGAACAGCCGGCTGCGATCGCCGGAGCGACTTTGTGCGCGACCAGGTTCAAGGGGAAATTGAAGGGCGTAATGCCGGCGATGGGGCCAAGCGGAAAACGTTTGACGATGCCCCAGCGTCCGGCGGTCGACTGCTGCCAATCCAGCGGCAAATATTCGCCATAGCCGCGCACCGTTTCTTCGGCGGCGATGTTGAACGTGAAAACTGCGCGATCCACTTCGGTGCGAGCGCTCTTGATCGGCTTGCCCGCTTCCAGCGCGATGCGTGCGGGCAAATTCTTCTTTGCGATCGCGAATGCCGATTGCAATCTGGCGCAGCACTCGCTGGCGCTCGAAGGCCGGCAGCCGCCGCGTCGTTCCGAATGCCTTGACGGCGGCGGCGATGGTGGCTTCGGCGTGTTCGCGGCGCCCCTGGTGGACATGCGCGATCACGGAGCCGTCGTAGGGCGCGCGAACCTCGACGATGTCACCCTCCTCCAGCCACTTCCCATCCAGAAACAAGCCGTGGGTCGCAACCGGAGTCAACGTCATCTGGGCCATGCCTCACCTCCCTCGAGCGCACTCATTGATTTGCGTCTGATAGTTCGATTCTTGATCGGATTCTGACGATTCGCGTTTTGCCTGGCAACCCCGCCAACAATTATAGAGCTTCAGCGGGAGCGCGCTATCAACGATCGCGCTGAGAGCCGCTTGATCGTTACCTGCCGGTTTGCGGTTTGAAGCGGTCGTCGACTTCGACCTGGTATCCGGCGACGAGGCGGTTGGTCTCGTTCGCCATGCCGACCACCGACATCAGCTCTTTGAACTGGGCGTCGGTCATGCCTTTTTTTTTCGCCGAGGCGGTGTGCGAAGCGATGCAGTATTCGCACTGGTTCGTCACCGAGACGGCGACGTAGATCATTTCCTTGGTGAGCGGGTCGAGCGCTCCCGGCGCCATGATCTGCTTGATGTCTTCCCAAGTGCGCTTGAGCATTGCGGGATCGTGGGCGATCGCTTTCCAGAAATTGTTGATCCAGTCGGTCTTGCGCGTGGCCATGATGTCGTCGTAGATGGCGCGGACTTCGGGGCTGGCGTCGGCGTATTCGATGAGGCCAAAGATGGACATGTGATTCTCCGGTCGATAAATGATTAGTCGATGTTGAATTGTGGGATTATGCCATTGAGGCATTCGAGTCATTGAATCATTGAAGTGCTGAGCCAATGACTCAATGACTCAATGACTCAATGCTTCAATCGATTCACGACACCCAGTCTAAAACCTTGTAGTACGCTCCCGCGAACGGCAGAAACCACGGCTTGCCGTTGTACAGGCCGAGGGGCGCGCCGGGGAAGGGGATCTCCGCGAAGGGGTTGTCGGTCTTCCCTTCCGCGATCCATTCGGCCATTTTCTGGCCTTGGTACGTGGCCATGGCGACGCCGTGTCCCGCGTATCCGAGGGCAAAATAGATGCCATCGATTTGGCCCGCGTGCGGCATGATGTCGAAGCAGAAATCGAGCGTACCTCCCCAGACGTATTCGACTTTGGTATCGCGCAGCTGCGGATAGACATCAATCATCCCGAGGCGCAGAATTTCGGCGCTCTTGCGGATGGTCTGATCGGTCTCCGGGAAAAATGCGGCGCGGCCGCCGAATAACATCCGGTTGTCGGGGGTAAGGCGGTAGTAATAAAGATAGTTCTTGGAATCGTAGATCTGGCGGTTGCGCGGGCTCAGTTCGCGGGCCAGCGCTTCCGGCAGCACTTCGGTGGTAATAATGAACGACCCAATGGGGATGATTTTCTTTCGCAGCGCGGGAGTCGCCGCGCCCGTGTAGCCGCTGGTTCCGACCAGCACGTTGCGCGCCCATAAGCTGCCCCGTGAGGTGGTGAGCTTGAACCCAGGCGCGGCGTCACGCGATTCGCGCTGCATGTTTTGCAGTCGTGTGCGCTTCGCAGATCTGGGCGCCGGCGCGCATGGCCGCGACGCCGAGTCCGGCGACGAAGCGCGCAGGATTCAGACCCACCGAGATTTCATCGACCATGCCGCCGTAATAAATGTCGGAGCCGATTTCGCCGCGCAGTTGGTCGCGGGGCACGACGCGCAACTGGTGGTTGAATTCGCGCGCGATCACTTCCACCTGGCGGGCGTAGTCGTCGAAATGCGCCTGTTTGCAGGCGACTTCCAGATGTCCGGTGCGAGCAAAATCGCAGGCGATGTTTTCCTCTTTCACGACGCGCTCGACCGAGCCGATGGTCTCGAGCGACGCCGCGTACATGCGGCGCGTCAGTTCGCGTCCATACATCGAAATGAGCTTGTTAACGCCGAGCTTCATTCCGGTGAGCACCATGCCGCCGTTGCGCGAACTCGCGCCCCAGCCGATGGTTTCCGATTCCAGCACAACGACCTTCGCGCCGCGTTTGGCCAGCGAGAGCGCGGCGGCGAGGCCGGTGAATCCTGCGCCGATGATGGCTACGTCAGCGTTCTCCGGCAATGGTTGCGCCGGGGCGGTGGGCATCTGAACCGTGGTGAGCCAGTAGTTGAGTTCCTTGGGCATTTGATTCTCGTCCTTCGTGTTCCTTCGTTGTTATGAGGTTTCCGTTAACCACCAAGGACACCAAGGTACACGAAGGAGAACCAAATTACAGCACCGCCGTCTCATGAATCATCCGCCCCTCCGCGAAGCGCGAGAAGTTCAACAGAGACGCGTCGATCAAGTCCGTCTTCCCAGTCAGAATCAGATCGCTCAGAATCTTTCCCGTGGCGGGCGAGTGCATCACACCGTGTCCGCTGAAGCCGTTGGCGAAGAAGAAGCCGGGAACGTCCGGAGATTTCCCAAGGATCGGATGATGATCCGGCGTCATTTCATAGAGGCCAGCCCAAGCTCGCTGGGGATTGACCGCGACATTTTCGAACACGGGCACGCGATCCGCGGCGCGGGTCAGTATCTTCTCGATGAAGCTCGCATCAAAGTCGGTCTTGTAGCCGGGCGTTTCTTCCGGATCGTTCCAGGCCAGCAGGAATCCGCGGCTCTCGGGGCGAAAGTGAAAGCCGTTGGACATGTCGACGATCATGGGCGCGGTATGGGGAAATTGGTCAAACGGCTCCGTCGGAACCAGCATGCGACGCAGTGGTTCGACCGGCAGCTCAATGCCAACCATCTTGGCAATCGAAGCCGCCCAAGCTCCGGCACAGTTCACTACCGTGCGCGTGGAGACGGAGTCGCGCGTGGTCGCGACTTCAAAGCTCCCGCCGTCAAGGTTGCGCGTGATTCCAGTTACGCTGGCGTTCTTCCAGAGCCGCGCGCCGTGGTCGCTGGCCCACGTCATATAGCCGATCATCGCGCTGTAGGGGTCGACAAAACCGTCGGTCGAACAAAAGCTGCCGCCAAGGATGTCATCGCCGCGGAGTTGCGGGAACTGGCTGCGGATTTCGCCGCCGGCGACAAGGCGCACATTCTTCAGCCCCATGGCAATCTGCTGCTCGTAGTTGGCCCGCAGGTAGGCCATGTGCTTTTCGTTGGTCGCGCAAAAAAGATATCCCTGGGGACGGTAGTCGCATGGATAGCCAAGCCGCTCCTCGAAGCTCGCATAAAAGGGGATCGAGTAAAGCGACATCTGGATGTTGACGGGCGTCGAGAACTGCGCGCGCACACCGCCCATGCTCTTGCCCGTGGATCCCTTGCCCTGCGTGGTCTCGCGCTCCAGTACGAGAACGTTCTTGCAGCCAGCAGCAACAAGATGATAGGCGATGCTGGAGCCGACAATCCCTCCGCCGATGAGAACGACGTCCGCGGTGTGCATGTTCAGAGTAAAAGTGCTGGCAATCGTGCGGAGCAATTGTAAATGGAAGGACGGGCAAACACGCCCGTCGCTTCCATCGGATTGTTTATTTCTTGACGCTGGCCGGTTTGAGAGCCGCTGGTTTCACCGTTGGCCCTGTCTTCTTCTCCCGCCGCATCTGCTCCGCCAATTCCCGGATCTCGGTCAAGTCGCGCTGCATCTCGCTCCAGCCGTACCAGAGCGCGTAATCTGGACTTCCGTGAAACGTCCCCTGAAACGTGCGCATGCGGTGCTCCAGGTACATCACAAAGAGCTTCTGCTCGATCACCGTGGGCGCATCGTGGAATGTCAGCAGGTTCGGGAAGGGATAGGCGTAGTTCTTCGGCTGCGGAAGCACGCCGTCTTTATATAGACCGGCAACGATCCTGATCGCTTCGGCCATCAGGTGGTCGGCGTTCTTGATCATGTCGTCGCCCGCGTCGAGTTGCTGCTTGGCAAAGTTGCCGGAGTGGCACTGGTTGCAGGTCTTCAGCATCTTGTCGCGCTCACCCTGCCAGTCTTCCTGCGTCAGACGCGCAACGTCGGCCGCCTTCACCGTCGCCACCAGCGCGGTCGGCTTGCCGTCGGGATCGAGCACTCCGAGAGCCTGCAGAACCGTGGCGCGATCCGCGGCCCACTCCTTGTCCTCCGGCAGCGGCAAACGCACCGCGAGGAATCCCCAAGCCGTACGCACGCCGTGATCGCCATTTTGCATGTGGCAGGTCTGGCAAGTCGGAGCGGCCGCTCCAGCGGGCAAGATTCCGCGTTGTTTCAAATCCGTCCGCACGCCGTGCTTCGACGACGAATACATCTCCCACTGCGGATGGTCGAATCCCATGTGGCAGGTTTCGCAGGCTTGTGGCGACTTGGCCTCCTCCACCGAAAACGTATGGCGCGTGTGGCAGGAGTCGCAGGAAGCCGCGCCGAATTCGCTGCCGTGCTGCCGCAGCTTGGCGATCTCCTCGACCGGCTTTTCACCGATCTTGTGGCAACCGCCGCAACCTTTCTGACCCTCGATCATGGCCATCGGTTGCCAATGAATGGTCGGCATCGCGAGCATGGCGGCCCACGCTTTCGAGTGCTTGCCGTGCTTGTACTGTTCAACCTGGGTCTGGTGGCACTGGGCGCAGGTTTCCGGCGTGGGAATCTTCACCTTCGAGACGTCGCTCGCCGATTGGTGCTGGTCTCCGTGGCACGCGACGCAGGTCACTTCCACACGGCTGTGCTTGCTGAGCTTCCAGTCGGAAACAATGTTGGGCGTTTGCTTGCTGTGACACTCAATGCAGGACGCAGCTGGGTTTGCGGATTGCGCGAACAGGAGAGAACCTGTCCCCCAGCATAAAACGATGGAGAGCAAAAGCGAACGTCGCATAAATCCTCCGGATAAGAACCGTAGAGGCTAATAGAGACCGGCGACACCGGCGATGACTTTTGTCACGCCCAGGAATGAAGACCATATCATGGCGCCGCCATCTCCGGCGTGGCCGCCAGCAGCTTTCGCGTGTAAGCGTGCTGCGGCTGCGCGGTGATCTGCTCCGTCGTTCCGACCTCGACGATCTTGCCGCGATACATCACCGCGATGCGGGTCGAGAGATAGCGAACGACTGGCATGGAGTGCGAGATAAACAAATAGGTGAGTCCGAAATCGCGCTGAAGTTGCTGCAGAAGATTCACGATCTGCGCGCCCACGCTGGCGTCGAGAGCGGAAACCGGTTCATCGGCCACGATGAACTTCGGCTGCAGGGCGAGCGCGCGAGCAATGCCGATGCGCTGCCTCTGGCCACCGGAGAATTCGTGCGGATAACGCGGCATGGCCGATTCATCCATTCCCACGGCACGCAAAAGTTCCCGCACTCGCCGGCGGCGGGCATCGCGGCTAAGGCCTTCGTGCCGGGTATTCTGCTCAGCAATTTTCTCATGAAGCGTCGCCTGATCCAGCGCCTCCTGATGCAGAGTGAGCGGCTCGGCGATCACATCCTCAACGCGAAACCGCGGATCGAGCGAACCGAACGGATCCTGAAAGATGATCTGCATGTCGCGGCGAAGGCGGCGCAATTCCGAGCCGTTCGCTCGTACCAGATCGATGCCTTCGAAAAGTATGGTGCCCGAAGTCGGCTCGATCAGGCGGAGGATAAGGCGTCCAAGCGTGCTCTTGCCCGAGCCGGATTCGCCCACCAAGCCAAGCGTTTCGCCTTCGTGGATTGCGAGGGACACGTCATCCACGGCGCGGACTTGGCCCCCACTGCGGCCGCCGAACGGGGATTCGGCAAGGTCGAATATCTTAATGACATTCCGAACGACAACCAGAGGCACAGATCACCTTCTCTTAATGTCCGTCATCGAGCGTACAGCATCAAACACATTCCATATTCTGGAATATGGAACAACTCTCTTTCCTCACCCCGCAATCATCGGAACCGCCGCCAGCGCCGCAACCATGCCGATGGTCCGGGCGCGGCTGAAGTGCTCGTGTAGAAAGATGCGGGCCAGCAAAACGGTAACCGCGGGATAGAGCGAACTGAGCACGACCGCGTCGTCCAAGCGTCCGATTTGACTCGCGCGGATGAAGACGGCGGTGCCCGAGATGTCGAGAATTCCAGCAACCAAGGCAATGCCCAGCACCGGCGCGGCTACCGCGCGCAGGTGTCTTCCGAAAAGAACGATGGCTCCCGTGACTAGCAAGGCACCGCAGCGTGAGCAGGTCGCGATCCACAATGCGGAGCCGTTGCCCGCGCGGTGGATACAGAGATAAAAACCAGCGAAGCCGATTCCGGCTAGCACAGCCATGCCTAAGCCTTCGGGACGGCCAACGCCAGATTCGGTACGGGAGATGAGCCAGACGCCGACTCCGGCAAGAAGGAAACCGAACAGGTGCCGATAGCCCGGAAAGCCCTCGGCGAAGGCAGTCACGATGGTGGGAATTGCCGCACCCAGAACGGCAGCCACCGGCGCGACCAGACCCATGTTTCCGGCAGCCAATGCACGATAGAACAAGGCCAGGGCAATGCCCCCGACCGCCCCGGCGATCAGCGACCAGACTAAGCTGGCGTTTGCAGGAAACGGTGCACCGGTCGTCAGCGCGAGAGTGCCCACCAGGACCAAGCCGCTCAGGTGCACAATGGCAGTGAACAGAAACGCGTTCGCGCGCCGCGCGCCCACTCCGCCCAGAAAGTCGCTCGCGCCCCAGACCCCAACCGCGGTCAGACTATAAACCGCAGGGATGTATTGGGGTGCGACGGGCATTGGAATTTGAGATTAGCACGGAGCAAGCACGAGCCGCGTAGGGACGACGGCAACCTGTAGAGACGGGGCTTGCCCAGGGCTTGCCCCGTCTCTACACGAGAGTCTGCATCTGCCCCGGCTATCGGCAGATTTCAGAATCCCATGATTCAGAACCCCATGATGTTGTATCCGCAATCCACGTAGATGGTCTCGCCGGTGATGCCGGAACTGGCTTCAGAGGCCAGAAACACACCGGTGCTGCCCACCTCAGTGACTTCCACATTGCGTTGCAGCGGCGCGCGCTCGGCGTGCCCTTTCATCATCTCTCCCATGCCGGAGATGCCGCGCGCGGCCAGGGTCTTGATCGGCCCCGCGGAAATGGCGTTGACGCGAATCTTCTGCCGGCCCAGATCGTATGCCAGATAGCGCACGGTGCACTCCAGCGCGGCCTTGGCCACTCCCATCACGTTGTAGTTGGGGACAACCTTTTCCGCGCCGTAGTAGGTCATGGTCATGATGCTGCCGCCGTCATCCATCAGCGGTGCCGCCGCCCGCGAAACCGCGATCAGCGAATATACGCTGACGTCATGCGCGATGCGGAAGCCTTCGCGCGTCGTGTTCACGAAGTCGCCTTTCAACTCGTCGGCCGGCGCGAACGCCACGCTGTGCACCAGCACATGCAGCTTGCCGTAGCGCTCCTTGAGTTTCTCAAACAGGCCCGCAATCGCCGCATCGTTCGAAACATCGCACATGAAGGCTTCCGCGCCCGGCAGCGAAAGAATCAGATCTCGAGCTTCCTGCTCCAGTCGCTCGTTCTGATAAGTGATGGCGAGGTTCACGCCGGCGGCGTGCAAGCCTTGCGCAATGGCCCACGCGATCGAGCGCTTGTTCGCCACTCCAAAGACGACTGCCGTCCGGCCTTTCAAGTCCTCAAACATGTATGGATGCTCCCCCCAGGGAGAAGAAAAAGAATACCAGCATCTATGACTGTGTGGGGCGGACACTCTTGTCCGCCGCTTTTGATCTTGGGGTTGACTTTGGTCGGTAGAATCAAGTACCAAACCAAGGTCAAAGGCAGCGGACAGGAGTGTCCGCTCCACACAAACCCGCTACTCCGCTACCGCAGCCATAGCTTTGCTCTCCTTCACCGGCCAGCAGGCGCTGCCAAAGGCGACCGCATACACGGCCGCGATCACGGCAAACCCGGATGCCAGGCTGATCCGCGCCGCGATCCAGCCCACCGCCAGCGCCAGCGCGACCTGCAAAAAGGTGCCGAAGAAATAGAAAGTGTTCTGGACGCGTCCCATGAAATGCGGCGGCACCTGTTCCATCAGGCTGGTATTCATGGCTATGCCGCTGACGCCGCGAGCCGATCCCATCAACCCATAGAGAAGTACAGCCATCGCCAGCCAGGGCGAAAACGGCGAAAGCGCCATGGTAAACGTCAGCAGCAACATCGAAAGCGCAATGGACCAGCGCGCTCCCACCCGCGCAATCAGTGCCGGAGCATAAAGCGCGCTCAGGAATGCGCCCACACCCCATCCTCCGTTCAACCATCCGTAGCCGGTCGCCCCGGCGTGGAAGACGCGATCGCTGAGCGGAGCCGTCACCACTACTCCCGTCATCATCGCGCCCAGAAACAACGCCCAACTCGTCCCCAGGAAAACGACGCTACGATGCTCGCCGAGAAAGACCAGCCCTTCGCGCATCTCGCGCAGGAAGCGTGCCGCCGCGGTTTCCGCCGCTTCGATGTCGTGACGAAGTTCGACGACCCGCGGCACCACATGCCGCCCCTGGCGCACCGCGAAGTAGCACAAGAACGAAACCACGTAGGTGCTTACGTCGATGAGCAACACTCCGCCGAGGCCGATGTGTTCATAGACGAATCCAACCAGCGCGCCGGCAATCAGCCATCCGCCTTGGACGCCCGCCAGAAGAAGTGTATTCGACTGCACGAACGCGCCCTCGGGCGTCAGTTCCTGAATCAGCGCTGTGATCGTCGGCCAAAACATCCAGAAGCCCGCCGCCACCAGCGTGTTCATGAGGTAGAGTTCCCACACCCGCACGCGATTAAGAAACGCCAGCACCATGACCGCAAGAATGATGATGGCGCGCAAGGCATCCAGCCACATCACCAGCCGCCGCCGGTCTTCGCGGTCGATAATCACGCCGGTGAACGGCAGCATCAGCATGGCCGGAATCGTTTGCAACGCCGCAAACGTCCCCAATGCCATCTCAGAGTGAGTGCGCTGCAAAATCGTCCAAGCCACCGCGGCGGAGTTCATCCCGCTGCCCAGCATGGAGATCACGTTCGCCGCAAACACAAATCGCAGCGAGCGCTTTTGCAGGATGGAGCGCATCGTTTGAATCTAACATGGGAGCTGTCAGCTCTCAGCCGTCAGCTCTCAGTGGTACTGTCCTAAGTTCAGTTTTCACCACGGAGTCACAGAGTCACAGAGAAAACCTTGAACTTGTAAAAACCATAAGGGTAGGTTTTTCCAGGCAGTTGGGTTCTCTGTGTCTCTGTGGTGAAAAAAGGAAAATTAGTTTGGGAAGGGGGTACGGACTTGGTGATCTCAAAAGGGTGTGGGAAGTGCAGCCGCGACGCAGTCTAGCTCTATGCTGATTTCGTTGCGGGCCGGTAGAACTTGATCACCTTTGCGGGTCGTGGCTGAGGAACCGGTGTCACCTTTCTTCGGAAGTTCTTGGGCGTGTAGAAATTAATGACTCGGGCCATAAGAAATTCTCGTCCACCCACCCAATCAGCAACTGAGTTGCCAAAAGTGCGCTTCAATTCGGCAAGGGATTCCGAGAGATCCAATGTCCGCTGAAGATGTGCTGACAGGCATCAAGTCGCCCTTCTTTGTTGTGTTTAAAACCGACAAAGAAGAGATTCGGACAAGGTGGCTTCTTCCAACCCAGGGAACGGCGCGTTCCCGTCCGGGTTCCCTTCAAAGACGGGTGCGTAATCTGCCCCTAACGTCGGTGGGTGAATTTCCGCGACGGTGCCGGAACGGCGACTTGAAATCTGAGGGACTGACAGCCAACAGCTGAGAGCCGAACCCTACCTCAATCCCGTAACCACGTACGCCTCCGACAGCACCCGCACGTAGACGTATGCGTAAGCCGTCCCGTCGCTGGAAAGACGAGGCCCACCAACGGACGAGACTCCCGCGCCCGCTTCTGCTCCGAAGGTTTTCCACAACTCCATTTTCCCAGTCACCGTATTCACCCGATAGACCTTCGCAGATCTTCTCGCTCAGTCGGCTGGAAACCGCATACACCGACCCACCATCGGGCGACCAACCTGTTACGTAGTAGTTGCGAGTCTAGGCCCGGGATCGGACGAAGACCGCTCCCGTCGAGCGGCCAAATCCCCAGTTTTCCATCGGGACCCAGCACCGCTGTGCTACTGCCGTCGGGCGAGAGTTGCGTGCCGGCGATGCCCTCCGGCGTGATGGGCTTGGAATCGCCACTGCTCACATCAATCAGGTAGTCACGCGCACCGTGTCCGGCTTCAATCCCCGCGGCCAGCAACCGTTTGCCGTCCGGCAGAAAGCGGGCCCCGCCATAGCTCACGGCATCGTGCGTGAGTTGCCTTGATTCGCCCGCTCCCGTCGGCACCAGGCTCAGGGGTCCGCCCTTGGCCGGTTTCGTGATCGCCCATTTCGCATCGGGCGAGATCGCCACGGCGTTTCCCTCGCCAATCCGTGCTGGAGGCGAGCCATCCGTATCGCGCAGAAACACGGTGTAATTCGGTCCACCGCCGTCGCCTTCCTCTTCGAACAATATCTTCTTGCCGTCCCGGCTGATATCGTGCAGGATCCGACCACCCGAACCACCCCAGTTCCCGCTCTTCTTTTCCCCCCGGCGCCATGCCCCGGATCCCAATGCGAATGTGATTCGCCACCGTCAGCGCCGTTCCATTCCGCAGGTCTTCCAGCCACATGCCGCCGGGTACGTTGGTGATCGTCCGCACCTTGCCCGAAAGGGTTACGGCACGCGGGTTCACGGCGCTGCCGCTGCTGGTGGACGTAAACCAGATCTCATCGCCCGCCGGAGACCAGAGAATTCCCTCCAGTGAAGTCCAGCCCGAAGAAAGTTTCTTTTCCTTTTCCTTGCCATCCGCGCCAATCACCGCGACCGAACCCTCGTCGTCGCCCCCGGTATTCTCATGGTCGGCAAAAGCTACCCACTTGCCGTCCGGCGAAATCTTCGGATGGCTGATCCAGTTGATGCTGTCGAACAGCACCTTGCCGATGGGATACTCCAGACGCCAGTGACTGTTCTCCGGCACGTAGCGGACAACCGCCATACTGTCGCCGTTCGCCGACCAGTCGGCGTCCTGCACGTTGTCCAGCACTTCTCGCGGCGTTCCCCCACTCAGCGGAACCCGCGCCAGCGTCCCGGTTCGCGCATAGCCGCCGTAATAAACCGTGTTGAGCCGAATCGCCATTTCTCCGCTCTTGGAAATCGACAAGCAGTTCCGCATCCTTGATCCCCAGTTCGCGCGCGCCCGGATCGTCCGTACGCGACATATAAAGCTGGTTCTCGCCGCCCTCCCACGATGCGCTGTAAACGATGCTGCCATCGGGCGTGAACCGGGCGTTGCCGATGGAGCCGGTGCGAAACGTGATTTGCTGATACTCGGCCTGGGGCGCGCGGGCGCTGGCTTTGCCCGTCCACCAGCCGAGACCGTATACCACGCACGCGATCGCGAGACCGGCCGCGAGTGCGAGCAGAAGCCTCCGACTCGGCTGGACTCTTCCCATGCCCATGCCAATGCCACTGCCACTGCCGGCCGCGGCTACCCTCGCCGTGCTGCCGGAAAGCCCGGAAAGATGTTCGAGATCAAACGCAATATCGCTGGCGGAATGGAAGCGCGACTCAGGGTTCTTCTCCAGGCAATGTTGCACGATGCGTTCCAGCGCCGGAGAAACATTGCGATTGGTTTCGCTCAGCTCCGGAGGATCTTCCTTCAGGATCGAGCTCATCGTATCGGCGGGCGTGTCGCCATGGAACGCCCGTTTGCCCGAGAGCATTTCGTAGAGAATCGCCCCGAAGCTGAAAATGTCGGAGCGCGCGTCGAGCGCCATGCCCCGCACCTGCTCGGGAGACATGTATCCCGCCGTCCCCATCACCACGCCCGCTTCCGTGCCGTGGGTCGCGGTTGGCATTGATGTGTTGGAGCCGGGATCGGCTTGCGTGAGTTTCGCCAGCCCAAAGTCCAGAATCTTGACCCGCCCGTCTTTGGTGACGAATAGATTCTCCGGCTTGAGGTCGCGATGAATGATTCCTTTTTCGTGCGCCGCGGCCAGTCCATGCGCGATTTGCATGGCGTAGTCGAGAGTCTTGCGCACGGGAATCGACCCACTGCGCAGCCGCTCGCGCAGCGTCTCGCCCTCCAGCAGTTCGGAGACGACGTAAGGCGAGCCCTCGCTCGTGCCGATGTCGAACACGGCCAGAATGTTGGGATGGTTCAGGGCAGCGGTGGCGAGGGCCTCCTGCTCGAAACGGCGCAACCGGTCGGCGTCAAGAGAAAGCGCTTGCGGCAAGACCTTGATCGCCACTTCGCGCTTGAGACGAGAATCGCGGGCGCGATAGACCTCGCCCATGCCGCCGGCGCCTAAAAGGGAGACGATGTCATACGGACCAAGTTTGGTGCCAGAGGCCAGGTTCATCAGTGGGCGAGATTATAACCCAGAAAATGCAGCTGTCAGCTTTCAGTTGTCAGTTGTCAGTTCTCAGTTGTCGGGTTCCGATAGCGACAGCTTGCCGCACTTCCACTCACAGCCCTCAATTTGGTGAACTGAAAGCTGGTAGCTGACAGCTGACAGCTCCCAGCTAATTCTCGCTCTCCACCGGCTTCGCTTTCGGAGCGGGCAAGGCCTTCAACCGCTTGCCCGGGTTCGGTGGCATGGCTGGCGGGGTTGGCGGAGCCGGAGGAACCACGGCTACCGTCCCTTTGCGGATTTCAATGGCTCCCTTTTCGCAGTTCAACTTCAGCGGCGGGCCGTTGGTTCCGATCGAACCGCTGGCGCTCGATTCGCGATCGCGGTTGTCCACTTTGATTTCGTCGAAATCGCTCTCAATCTCTCCTGCGCGGGTGCGCGCCTCCACCTTGATTGCCGTATTCGGCGGAATCGTCACCTGCACGTCGCCCTTGGCGTTATCGATCTGGATATTCCCCGGCTTGTACAGCCCAACCTCGACCCTCCCGTTCGAGTCTTCCAGGCGCAGATCGCCGGACAGGCCTTCCAGCGAAACATCCTTCGAGCGCGTCTTCAGGCGCATGGGTCCGGCGAGCGAATCGGCGCGCAGGTCGCCCGAATCCAGATCGAGCCTGCCATCCAGCCGCGAAAATTCCATGTCGGTGCGCGAAGAACGGAAGCTGACCGTCTTGCTGATGCGCACCAGGCGGGTACTCTCCCAGAACTCTCCATTCATATGAACCGCGCCGTCTACGTCTTCCACTGCCACCTCGTTCACTTTGCCCTGGATGGTCACATCGCCCTTCACCTGTCCCAGCCGGACGGAACTGCCGTCGAGATTCAGCAACACGTTTCCGGTGTGGTTGTTGATGTTCACTTCCCCCCGATGGTGGTTGACCTCGACATCGGCGGCCATGCCCGCGATGGTCACATTGCCCCGGCTCGAGGTGATCGCAAGCGTGGTATTGGCGGGCACGAAAATATCCATGTCGGTGGTCACGCCCTTATCGCCTCCGCCTTGCGTGTTGGCGTTGAGGGTAACGACGTTGTCGACGACCGTAAGCTGCGGCTTGGTCTTGCTGTTGTAGCTGTCGGCGTCCTTCTGTTCCTCGGCGCGAACTGTCTTGCGCAATGAAACTTTCATCGTCTTGCCGTCGGCCACATTGACCGTGATCGTGCCATGGTCGTCAGTCACGCGCAGCGTGCTGCCTGCCGGAACGTCCTGGCTCAGTTCGTCGCTGTAGTTGAACGTGGGCCCGCCAAAAAACTTGTCCCAATCTTCGTCCTCTCCGAAGTGGGTGTGTTCCCGAAGGCTGTTCCAATCCAAACGGGCGACCTGGGTGGCAATCAATCCGGCGCCAATCAGGAACAGCATCAGAAAAACGCCGCCCACGCCAATGCCGCGCGCCGTCTGGCCGTAGCGTTTGGCTTGCTCGTATTCGATCAACTTGATCACGCCCCACAGGATCAGCAATGCCGGCCAGTAGTGGGCGAAGAGCAATCCCAAGCGGTGGGTATCGAGAATCCCCATCGTCCCGAGCAGGAACAGCACTCCCAGCAGGATCAGCACGACCGGGCCGGCGATCGAACGATGCGGAGGACGCGGAACTGGCGGCGGAGTCGGAGTCGTTGTTGGGCTAGCCACGGTTCACCTCACTTGTGGGCGGAACAGGCGGAGTCAGAGGTTCCGGCGGTACCGGAGGAATCGGACCTCCGGGCGGGGTCGTGCCCGGCCCCGGTGGCAAAATGTGTCCTTCAGTCGAGGCGCTTCCTTGCAGCAATTTGACTCCGCCAATCACCAGCAAAATCACCGGCCAGGTGCGGCCAAAGCCTAAAGCACCCAGGTTTTCCAGCAGGAACAATGCGCCGACGGTCACCAGCATCGCCGGGCCCATGATCCGTCGAGTGCGGCAGCGCGCGCATTGGCAGCCCGAACAACCAGACGCCAGCAGACCCCAGTTGCGGGCGAACAACCAGGCGCCGAGCGCGATCAAAATCAGCGGCCAGAAGCGGTCGAGGCCGAATCCGAAGCCCATCGTATGCAGCAGGAAGAGCACGCCGAGCAGGATGAGCACGATCGCACCCATCGGGATCTTGCTGGCCTCGATCTTGGCTCCGCCCCCAAACGTTGCCGCCAAGCCGAAGGGATCCGGCATCGGCTGCGCCATCTGGATCGCCTTCGCCGAGCGTACCGAATCGATAATCTGGTAGACATAAAAGAAGGCAATGCCGAAGCCGCAGATGATCCCCAGAGCTTCGCTGTGCCCGCGGTCGCTGGCGTTCGCCCCGGCAATCAGCAAAACAAAAATGGCAAGATGCGCCAGTCCCTTGGCGTATTGTCCCGTGTACACGGGACCGACGCCGAAGGGGAAGAATCCGGCCAGAATTCCGGCTACGGTCGGGTTGGGACCGCTGCCGCTTCCGGGAGGAGGCGGCGGTGGAGGAACCCGCCCCTGCGTCGCCGCTGGGGGGACCGTGCCAGAAACGAATCCCGCCGCTGCGGCCGGAGTGCCCTCCATCCTTGCTCCCAGGCAGTCTTCGCAATAGATCACGCCCCGCACGGGACGAGTACAGTTCGCGCACAGTGCCTTTCCGCAAGTGCGGCAATAGGCCACTGCCGACGCATCAGCATGATTGGCGCAGTTCATACAAACCTCCTGTTCGTGGTCACCCTCACAACAGGTGGCTTTGAGCTTCGAGCTTCGAGCCACGAGCGAGCTTGAGTTTGCTCGGAGCTTGCAGCTCGCAGTCCGCAGCTACGGACTTCATTCGATCTCCCCGTCATTGCAGCCAGCACGATCTGGCTGTTGTCGCGCGAGTAGTTACGATCCTGTCGATTGTCTGGTTGCCCACTGGTATCGTTCTTGCGATTGTCTTTCGGTTGCTCAGGGGCGGGCTCGGCGGGAGTGTTAGCCCGCTTCAGCTCACGCACCTTCGATTCGATCTCGTACACGAAGCGGATATTGTCGTAGTACTTCACGACCTTGATTTGCGCGTCATTGTAGGCATGGCGTAACGCCGAAGGCCGCAGGTTGACCTTGGCCACGTCCGCCGGCTTTACTCCCGCTACGTTCAGCCCCAGCGACAACGAGAAGAAGATCATGCCGAACGACATCACAAACCGCGGCTGCCGCACAAAGGCTGCCAGCGGCGTGAAGAAGGAGTCCCACCGCTCGCGCAGCCGCTCGCCGAACGGAGTCGTCGTGCCCCCCGCCGTCGCCGCCCGCGTGCTCACCACTCCGCTGGTGGCCGCCAGAATGTTGTGCACCAGATGCACCGGAGGCTCGACGGGCTCGAGCGCCCGCAGCCATTGCTGCCCGGCTTGCACGTCCGCGAACAGCGGCCCGCAAATGGCGCAGACGCGCCGATGGGCTTCGAAGCTCTCTTTGCGAGCCGGAGTCAGATTTCCTTCCAGGGCGTCGCTCAGCAGCGCTTCGAACTCGCTGCATTCGATCCCGTGTTTAGTTTCCTCTGGCATCACATCACCTGCCTATAGGTACGTTGTAGGAGCCGTGCAAGTTCCGCTCGTCCCCGGTTAATTCTGGACTTGACGGTCCCCTCCGGAACCCTCAGAGCCGTGGCAATTTCCCGATAGTCCATATCCTGTAAATCCCTCAAAATAACCGCCTCCCGCAGCTCCGGAGACAGTTTCTGCAGCGCCAAATGCACCATTTCCCGCGTTTCCCGGCTTTGGACCGCGGCATCGGGCGGCAGCCCGCGGTCGGCGATCTGCTCGCTCAGCGGCTGCGCGTCCTCATGCTCGGAGGGCACGGAATCGAGCGAATCCGTGATCCGGTCGCCCTTGCTTTTGCGGAAATGATCAACCAGCAGGTTGCGCGTAATGGTGGTGACCCAGGTCATGAACGCGCCCTTACCCGAGTCATAGGTGTTTAGGGTCCGGTACATCTTGATGAAGACCTCTTGGGTGAGGTCCTGCGCGTTGTCGGAATCGCCGGCAAAGCGGTAGCAGACGTTGTAGATCCGCCGGTGATAGCGCTGAACGATTTCTTCCCAAGCCGCGGCATCGCCCCCAACGCAGCGACGGACCAGCAATCCGACAACCTGGGCTTCTTCCAAAACCAGACCCCGTAAACTGCGCTAGCTTTGAAGGGGCATCGCTTTAGCGATGCCGTAAGTTTCCAGAAATGAGAAGCCCCTTTAGGGGCTGTGCACCGACCGCCCGCCGCTGGCCCGCTCCTAACACCACAGGAGAAGTACGTTTCTGTCGAGCGGGAAGTTCCCTTGAATCATGGAGCTAGAGATTGTAGCAGGAGGAAGCTGCCAGGGGACCGGGATACCGTCCTCAGAACGGGCTGTTGCTTTCGGCTCGCCGATGCGCCTCGGCCAATTGCTCCGGAGTCATTTTCTCCGCCAGATCTTTCAGTCTTTGGTCGCTCTGCTTATAACGATTCTTCCGGGCGAGCGCGTACCAAACATAAGCCGTCACCAAATCGTTTCTGTGCGAGGAGTAATACTCTCCCATCGCGAACTGGGCCGGGGGGAAGTTCTGCTTGGCGGCTTTCTCGAGAAAGGCGAATCCCTTGGAGTCGTCCTTGGCGAGATAAGGGTCTGATAGCAAGATTTGAGCAATCTCGAACTGCGCCTTGGCATCTCCTGCGCTGGCCTTCTGGAATAAGTCCGGACCTTTCTTGGAGTAAGAAGCGTAGAGACGGAAGGTCACTTCAACGTTGATCTGAACAGCCACCGGTGTGCCATCTTTGATCGCAGGTGTGAATCTCCACTGCCGAACCGCTTCAATGGCTTTGTCATCGAGCCCCATGCCGACAGCTTGCGCCACCCTGATATCTTGAGGCATTCCCTCGACGTTAACCACCAGCGCAAGAACGCAAGTACCTTCATATCCCACCCTGCGGGCCTGTTCCGAGTATTCAGGATCGGGTTGGTACGTAACCCGGGGAGCCTTGACACCACCGCCCACTCGATAAGCCCCGTCGACAGGCCCATTCGGGTTCGAGTCCCCACCGGGGTGTAGGGGCTGAAGTTGCGCGCAGATCGGCAGCGCTACCAATAAAGAAAGCAGCAAAGCGATCCATCCGATTTGAGGACTTCCGCAACGCATAGTGGACAAGCGAACTGGTCCTGAAGTCCGTAGGCTTTACTGAGAGCTAAGAGCCCACAACTGACAGCTGCCCTAAGAGAATCTCACCTTCACATCCGGCCCCTTATCCAAATGGATGCTCTCAATAAACCGCACCCGACCAGTCCTCAAGGTCAGAATCACCGAAGAGGTTCGCGTCCCTTCGCCAAAGAAGCGGACGCCTTTCAGGAGCGCGCCTTCGGTCACGCCGGTCGCGGCGAAGATCAGCTGTTTTCCCGGGGCCAGGTCCTCCGCTTCGTAAATCTTGTTCTTGTCTCGAATCCCCATCTTGGCAATGCGCTCTTCGAGCTCCGGCCTGTCGATCACCAGCCGTCCCAGCATGTATCCGTTGAGGCAGCGGATGGCGGCCGCCGTAATCACGCCTTCGGGAGCGCCGCCCGATCCCATGACGGCGTGCACTCCGGTTCCGATCACCGCCGCGGCAATGCCCGCCGAAAGATCGCCGTCGCCGATCAGCCGGATGCGCGCGCCCGCCTTGCGAATGTCGGAGATCAGCTTCTCGTGCCGCGGACGGTCGAGCACGACCACGACCAGGTCCTCGACGCCGCGATGCATCCGGCGCGCGATATTCTTCAGATTGACGGCCACCGGAGCGTCCAGATCCACCGCGTTCTTGCACGATGGCCCAACTACGATTTTTTCCATGTAGCAGTCGGGAGCGTGCAGCAGGCCGCCTTTTTCCGAAGCCGCCAGCACCGTGATTGACCCCGGCGATCCGGTGGCGCAGAGGTTCGTGCCTTCCAGCGGATCGACGGCGATGTCGACCTGCGGAACCTCGCGGCCGTCCTGATAGGTGCCGCCCACCTGCTCGCCGATGTAAAGCATGGGGGCGTCGTCGCGTTCGCCCTCGCCAATCACAATCGTGCCGCGCATGGGGACCGTGTCCATCGTCTTGCGCATGGCCTCGGTGGCCATCTGGTCGCTCAGCGGACGGTCTCCCTGGCCCATGGTGCGCGCCGACTCGATGGCTGCGTTTTCCACCACGCGCAAGAATTCCAGCGCCAGATCGCTTTCGATGTTCTCCCCGAAATTCTTGGCGTGCGGCTCGGGACGGGTTTGAGTTGCCATAATGCCTCCTGAATGCCTGATGAAGATAAATGCGACTTTGGACTATATTCCCTTCCGCGCCGAGATGGAAGCGCAAGCGTCCGTGGGTAGTGTCCTAAGGAAACTCCGATTCCGTACGTCGAAAACCTTGAACCACGGGGTACACGGGGGCGCACGGAGGACCCCAGGGACTTAATCAGACTTTCCCTAAACGCAAAAATGCCCGGGATTCTTGCGAATCTCGGGCACCTTGTTTCTACTTAGAGATCGTTGTCGCTGCCTAGACGGCGGTAACGTTCTCCGCTTGCCAGCCCTTGGGGCCCTTGGTCACGTCGAACTGCACGGTTTGGCCTTCTTGCAGGCTCTTGAAGCCGCCAGCTTGAATCGCGGAGAAATGCACGAAAACGTCTTCGCCATTTTGACGGCTGATAAAGCCGTAGCCCTTGGCGTCGTTAAACCACTTCACTGTTCCTTGTTCTGCCATTGATGTTCCTTTTTTTGTTTCTTGATTGAAATGTGCTGAGCAGATTCGCTGCTGTGGAAGTGGGGTGACGCTGGTTGGCGGTACCGACCTTCAACTGCTTGTGAGTCAAACTTAGCGACTCTTAGTGTAGCACGATAAAGCGGAAAAAGGACGAAATTCTGGCCGGTGTGGTTTTCCATGGCTTAGTTCGCGGTCGCGGGAGAGACAGGGCAAGCCCCGTCTCTACAGCGTAAGCCCTTTTGGATCAATGACGTGGAGTCGCTCTTTATTGCCGGTTGGGTTATAAATTGCTTATGATTGCTTTCCTCACGCTTGAGCTCCGCATCGAAGCGGCACACTCGCTTAAGGACAAGCGCCAGGTTACGCGCAGTCTCAAGGACCGTCTGCGCTCTTCATTCAACGTGGCCGTCGCCGAACTCGATCCCAGCCCGCTCTGGAATCAGGCCACCATCGGCGTTGTCGGCGTCTCGCACTCCCGCGATTATCTTGACGGGCTGATGAAGAACGTGGAACGCGCCGCCACCCGCATCGCCAACAACGCCGGCGCAGAAGTGACCGACTCGTTTGTGGAGTTCCTGTGAAAGAGGGCCACGAGCTTCGAGCGAGCAGACCGCTCGTAGCTCGCGGCTCGACGCTTCTTTTCTGATATCCTTACAGGTTTTCTCCATTCGAGGTATGCCGTGGAGCATCGTGGGCAGAAATATCATCGCGGGCGGCTGAGCCAGGCCATCCGCGAGGAGATCGAAACCATCCTCGAAGGCGAACTGGCCGACCCTCGCATTGGGCTGGCCAGCGTCAGCTCGGTGGTCATGGCTCAGGACGCGCGCTCAGCCCGCGTGATGGTGCACGTCGCCGGCGATGAAGCGGACGCGGAGCGCACCCTCGAAGGGCTGGCCGCTGCCAAGAATTATGTCCGGCACGAACTGGCGGAGCGGCTGCGGCTGCGGCGGCCTCCAGAACTTTATTTTCAGATCGATCGCGCCGATCAATTGGAGAGTCGGGTTGACGAGCTTCTGGGCCGCGCGAAAAAACGCGCGCGGAAGAATCCTGAACCCAGCCCCTAGGAAAACTCTGATTCGGTGTCGGCAGAAACCGTAAACCACAGGGTACACAGGGGTGCACGGAGGACCCCAGGGACTTAATCGGAACTTCCCTAAAAGGGTGGGTGATTTCGGAGGACTTGCGGCATCGCTAAAGGGAGCCCTGATACGAACCTAGTAGCTAGGGGTTGGGAACTGACAACTGGGAACTGATAACTGATAACTGAAAGCCAAGAGCCAAGAGCACTTCATGCTAGAGCTGATCCTACAAGAAATTCGGGCGCGTCAGCGGTTCGTCGTGACCTCGCACGCGCGGCCCGATGGAGACGGCATCGGTTCTGCCCTTGCCTGTGGCCAGATTCTGCGCATGATGGGCAAGGATGCCGAAGTCGTCATGCACGATGGCGTCCCTCGTATCTACCAGAATCTTCCTTTCGCCGACCGCGTCGTTCAGGCCGATGCCGTTCCTCCGAACGATGCCGTCATCCTGCTGGAGTGCGACAGCACGCGGCGCGCGCTGCTCGAAGGGCTCGACGAATGTTTCCTCATCAATATTGACCATCACGTGAGCGGCCGCAATTTTGCCCACATCAACTGGATCGACTCCACGGTGATGGCCACAGCCGAACTGGTTTTCCGTCTGGCCCGCCTGGCCTGCGTGCCCGTCGATCGCGACATTGCCACCTGCCTCTACACCGCGCTCATGACCGACACGGGCTCGTTCATGTTCGAAGGCACGAACGAGCATACGTTCACCGTGGCGCGCGAACTTGTGCTGGCCGGCGCCGATCCCGCGCTTTGCGCGCGCCACATCTATTTCGGACATTCCACGGCCAAGCTTCGGCTGCTGGGCGCCGCGCTTTCCAACCTGCATCGCGAAGGGCCGCTGGCCTGGATCTGGGTCACGCAGGAACAGATGCAGCGTTTCGGCGCCCGCGAAGAAGACTGCGAGGGCCTGGTCAACTACGCGCTCTCCATCGGGGACGTGCAGGTCGCGATCTTCTTTCGCGAGCTGCCCGATGGCCGGTTTCGCGTCAGCTTGCGCAGCAAGGGAGAAGTGAATGTCTCCACCGTGGCTGAGCATTTCGGTGGTGGTGGCCACAAATGCGCCAGCGGCTGTTCGCTCGAAGGACCTCTGGCCGTCGCCGTGTCCCGAATTGTCGACCGCCTGCGCGCCGAAGCGGTAGTCTGGAACGCGGACTCATCCACCAGTTGAGCGCCCAAGAGCAGCGCCTCAAGGCGCATCCGTAAAACGGCAACTGCGGTATGCCTGAAGGCATACCCTGATACAAGTCGTATTTGCACTCCTTAGTTGCACTACAGGCTGCTAGCGGAGATAACTATGGACCTGACCCGCCAACTCATTTCTTTTGCCGGCGCGCTCCTGATTCTGATCGCCTACGCCGGTCACCAAATGGGATGGATCAACGCCCGCCGGCCTGCCTACAACATCCTGAACGCGGCCGGGTCCGTGATTTTGTGGTGGATCGCGATGCATCCCTTTCAGGTCGGCTTCGTCGTGCTCGAAGGCGTCTGGACGGTCATCAGCCTTTGGGCATTGGCAGACCGCGCCCTGCCTGAGATTCCATGAATCAGCAGAAAACAAATCCGCAAACCCGCACCGACCTGTTGCTGCTGGCGGCGTTCTGCGGATTTCTTTTTTTCTATGGTCTCGGCGCCTTCGGACTTGTCGGCGCCGACGAACCCCGCTACGCGCAGGTCGCGCGCGAAATGCTCGATCGCTCCGATTGGGTCACTCCTACGCTGCAAGGCAAACCGTGGCTCGAAAAGCCAGTCCTTTATTACTGGCAGGCGATGGTGTCGTTCCGTGCCGCCGGCATCAGCGATCAGGACCGCCCGCCTGCCGGGCGCGTTCGACGCGGCGATGCTCATCGCAGCCATCTACTTTTTTCTTCGCCGTTTCCGGCCGGGCAGTGAACTCGACGGCGCCCTGATCACGGCGAGTTGCGCTGGCGTGGTTGGATTTGCCCACGCCGCGGCGACCGACATGCCGCTCGCCGCCTGCTTTGCCATCGCATTGCTTGGCTGGTATGCCTGGTACGAAAGCCGACGGAACATTTATCTCGCGGCCTTTTATATTTTTCTGGCGCTTGGGACCTTGGCAAAAGGCCCGGTTGCGCCCGCGTTATCGGCGGTGATCATCTTTCTCTTCGTTGCTATAAGGCGCGACTGGCGCGCCATCCCGCGCACCCTCTGGATTCCCGGCATCGTCCTCTATCTCGCCGCCATGTTGCCCTGGTACATCGCCGTCCAGATGCGGAATCCGGAATTTTTCCGCGTCTTCATTCTCGAACACAATCTCGCCCGCTTTTCGCAGAATCTTTATCACCACCGCCAGCCTTTCTGGTTTTACCTGCCCGTGTTCTTGCTGGCCATGATGCCCTGGACGCTCGCGCTCATCGTCGCGGTTGCCGAGCGCGCTCGCCTGATTTGGTCGGAAGGCAAGGAGGCCTTCTCGAGTCCGGAAGATTCCTGGCCGCTGTTTCTACTCATCTGGATGCTGGTGCCCATCCTATTTTTCAGCGCGTCGCAATCGAAGCTGCCCGGCTACATTCTGCCCGCCGTGCCTGCCGGAGCGCTGCTGGTTGCGGAATATCTCGCTGCCCGCCGCGGCTTGGAGGAAGAAGAGAAGGTTTCGCCTCTGTTTGCCGCGGCTCACGGAGTTCTCTGCGGACTGCTGGTGTTTGCCGCTCTCTCGGCAGGGTTCATTGCCACCCATCGCCACCTGCTGTGGGGAACCGGCACCTCCGTTGCCGCGGCCATTGCCGCAGTCTTCGCGTTGGGTATTACCGCCGTGCTTCTCTCCCGCGCCGGACTCCGCCTGTTGAGCCGCGCCACCATGTTCGCCGTCGTCGTCAGCGTCGGGGCCATCATTCGTCTCGCCGCACCCGTCATCGACGCCACCCAATCCGCGCGTCCCATTGCCGGAGCCATTCAAGCATTTTCGCGCGAGCCAGTCCCCATCGCTCTCTATCGCCTCAATCGCGTGCAGGAATACGGCCTTGAGTTTTATCTCAATCGTCCGGCGCAACCTTACGAAAGCGGAAATATCCCGGCCGCGGCGCACGTGGTGGTTGCCGCACAAGGTACGCAGTCCCAAGTCGCGCAACAGGTTCCCGGACGCCGCGTATCATACTTAACCAGCATCCCGGCGCAGAAGGTGGATTTGTATTGGGTGGGAAAGTGAAAGAAAGGTCTCAGGTGTTAGGTCTTAGGTCTTAGGAAAACATTGGAGCTGATCTGGCGCATGGTTTCCCTAAGACCTGAGACCTAACACCTAACACCTGAGACCTAACACCTGAGACCTTGTTTTATGGAAATCCTCGATCTCCGACACTTCGCTTCCGCCGACCTTCGACCGCTGCTGGAAGACGAGATCGCCGTGTGGGGACGCCTGCTCTGGTGGGATTACTCCACTTCCGCGGAGATGATTCTCCGCTACATGGACGCCAAGATTCTCCCCGGGTACGCCGCCATTGAGCGGGGCAGCATCTTCGGCTACTCCTTCTTTGTCTACGAGCAGAGCAAGGGCGTGATCGGCGACCTCTTTGTGCGCGACTCGGTCCGCGACGGAGGCCGCAATTCGGGTCGCCACGAGGTCGAAGAGCGCCTGCTCACCCACGTCATCGAAACCCTGCAGCAGTCGCCCGGCATTCATCGCGTGGAGGCGCAGTTGCTGACGCATCACACCGGAGAGGTTTCGCAGCCTTTCCTGCAGCAGGGCTTCAGCCGCCATCCGCGCGTCTTCATGAATTTCGATATTGGCAAGCATCCTCAAACCGCGCCGCCGCTTCCGCCGCAGTTCGAAATTCGCGGGTGGTCGGAACAGGAATACCAGGCAGCCGCCGCGCTGATTACCGCTGCCTACCGCGGCCACGTCGATTCCGAAATCAACGATCAGTACCGCACGCTCACCGGCTCGCTGCGCTTTTTGAACAACATTGTGCGCTTCCCGGGGTGCGGGACTTTCGATCCTCAGGCCTCGTTTGTCGTCGTCGATCGCCGTACGCGCACGCTGATCGGCCTTATCCTGTGCTCGCAGGTGCGCCCCGATGTCGGCCACATCACGCAGGTGTGCGTGCTTCCCGAATACCGCTCCGCCGGCCTTGGCGAAGCCATGCTGGCCGCGTCGACCAGGAATTTGCGCGGGCGGGGATTCCATTTCATCTCGCTGACGGTGACGGAAGCGAATGACCGGGCGATCACGCTTTATAAGCGCATTGGATTTGAATCTACGAGAGTGTTTGACGCTTTTGTTTGGGAAGGGTGAGAAGGTGCCTGCTGGCGGAGAGCCCGTCCCCACACAATCGAGGCGAAAACAAAAAACCTCCGCGTCGTCCTTCCCCGTGACGACGCAGAGGATTTAAGTGGAAACCGGAGTCACGATGCAGTTCGTCGCAAGCCACGGACCCATTCTTCTCAGTTGGACTCAGCACATCGCCGAGGGGGTGAGCGGTGAGTCCAGTCGAAGATGGCTTCCACCTCATAAAACGAAAACGCCTGCCAATTCCCTTCAGGCCGGGAAGAAAAAATCTAGTCTCGTTGGCGCCCAGTAACAATCGCGCCGTCGCTCCACTAAAATAGCGGCAATATGCGAGCGATTTTTCAGTGGAAGCTGGACCGCCGAGTCCTGGAGTTGGGACGTCGCACTCTGATCATGGGCATCGTGAACGTAACGCCTGACTCGTTTTCCGACGGCGGACTCTACATCGATGCCGAAAAGGCCGTGGTCCGCGCCGAGCAGTTACTCGACGACGGCGCCGCCATCATCGACGTGGGTGGGGAGTCGACGCGGCCCGGCGCGGCGGAACCGGTACCCGAAGAAGAAGAGCGCAGGCGGGTGCTGCCGGTAATTCGGGATTTGAAGCGCCGGCGTCCGGATGCGGTCGTAAGCGTCGATACCACCAAGGCAAGCGTGGCGCGCGCGGCGGTGGATCTGGGGGCGGAAGTTGTGAACGACGTCAGTGGGTTCCGTTGGGACCCGAAGATGGCCAAGACACTGGCCGAACTCAAAGTGGGAGCCGTGCTGATGCACACCCGCGGACGGCCGGAGGAATGGCGGACGCTGCCTCCGATTGGCGATCCGGTGCTGCTGGTAAAGCGGGAATTGCGGCAATGGGCGGAGACGGCGGCGCTGGCGGGTATCAAGCGCGATCGTCTGGTGCTGGATCCGGGATTCGGTTTCGGAAAAAGCTTCGAGGAGAACTATCCGCTGCTGGCGCACTTCGCGGAACTGCAGCAGATGGGATTCCCGCTGCTGGCGGGAGTGTCGCGCAAGTCATTTATCGGACGAACCCTGGCGCGCGCTGGCAAGGATAAGAATAAGGATAAGGATAAGAACAGAGATGTGGAGGCGGCCCAGCGCCTTTACGGGACGCTGGCCGCGGAAACCGCGTTGATCCTGAAGGGAGCGCACATCATTCGAACCCACGATGTGCGCTTTGCGGTAGAGGCCGCGAGCGTGGCGGATGCGATCGTGGCCAGTGGAGGATAGTGTAGGGACAGCCGCCCTCGGCTGTCCAGGCGAGCGCAGCTCGCCCAGTTCGGACGCACATCTGTGCACTAGCAGTGGGACGCGTCTTTGACCACAGCCGAGCAGCCGTCCCTACGCGCAAGGCTCAGACCCGAGCTGCCTCGGCGAACGGTGCGCTCGTTCTGAGGACGGGCAGCCGGATTTCAAACACGGCTCCGCCTTCGGGCCGGTTGTAGCAGGTGATTTGTCCCTTGTGGTCCTGGATCACGCCATAGGTCGCGCTCAGTCCCAGACCGGTGCCTTTGCCAACTGGCTTGGTGGTGTAGAAGGGATCGAAGACACGCTCGGGATCGCGCAGGCCGGGGCCGTTGTCGGCGAATTGCACCACCACTTCGTTGCCCTCGCGCCACAGGCAAACCTGGAGACGCCCGCCGCCGGTTTCCTGCAATGCGTCCACCGCGTTTTCGACAATCTGAAGAAAGGCCTGCAAGAGTTGGTTGGGGTTGCCGAGCACGCGAGGCAGCGGATCTTTGGAATTGCTTTCCACGGTCAGGCTGATCCGCTTGTTTTCGAGCTTGAATCCCTCCATTTGCACCGCGCGCTGCAAAAGCGGCTTCAGTTCGACAGGACTTTTTTCTCCTGGAGTCTGCTGGGCGAAGCTGAGCAGATCGCCAACCAGTTCGCGAGTACGCCGCGCCTGCTGTCCGATTTTCTGCGCGTTCGAGAGTTGCTCGCGGCTGAGATTGCTGCTGGCGGCCATGCGTTCCGAGTTGGCGAGGATGGCCGAGAGCGGGAACTCCAGTTCGCCTGGCAGCCAGCGCGACTAGTTCTCCGAGGGAAGCCAGCTTGGCTTGTTGGATCACTCTTCCTTGCAGACGCTGCAGGCTGTCGAAGCTCCGGCGCGAATGCTTGAGCAGCCGCAGAAGCCTTTGGTCCAGCAGGTGTTGCTTGAGGAAAACGACAAAGGCCAGCAGGGCAACGCCCCCCATGGCCACCGCAAAACGGACTCGGCTCAGATACGGCTGGTCGTGGTTCAGGAACAGCGCCCAATAGGCCATGACGGGCAAAGAGACCAGGGCAAGCCTGGCAAGTTGAGGAGCGACCCAGCGGCTGGCCCGCCCGATCGCAGGCACCGCCTGGGTGTTGTGAAGGGTATCGGGAAGACGGCGTCGACCGTCGATGGCGACCCAGAGAAAACCCAGCAACGAGGCGAGGAACGGAAGATCGTAGATTCCGCCTGTCCGGTAGGTGCCGCGCGTGATCGCGGCATTCATGGCTTCCGAGGAGATTGCGTACAGACTGCTGGCGAAAAAAATGTCGCGATAGAGTTCACGCCATGCCCCCGAACTGGTGAAGAACGCCCATGCCGACACGGCAATCAGCATCAGTCCTTCGACCACATACAGAACATCCCAGCGCAGGGTGTACACCGGCACATTGGTGATCAAGTATTCGTCGGGAAAAACGAAGAAGGCGTACACCACCACCCACCACACCACCACCATGAGGACATTGAGCGTGCTCGGCAGCAGCCCCTCGCGCTCCTCGGCCTGATGCGGCTGCAGGGCGACCGCCGCCATGATCGGGACCACGTGCAGGAACAACACGATATCTCCCACGAAGGGGTCGGGCAACGGCTTGCGAACCACCACTTCAACCCACACCCACATGGCCTGGTTGAAACCCCACATGACCAGGCCCGCCGTCATCAGACTCCAGAACAGGCGCGTATGCCCACGGCTGTCGCAGGCGTTTCTGGCGGAGGGGATGCAGGCAGCCGCGATCACCAGGAGCGGGATCAGGTCACCCATGGCGGTGCGAAAGAAGGGGCTGGGAAGCACTGCGGGAGCCAGAGCAAACACCAGCAGCAGACCAACTCCACAGAGGATCGACGGGATGGGACGCAGAGACACCGCCTTCCATGATACGACGTTCGCCAGGATAGTTTTAGATGACGGATCGGTGACCTGGGTAGTCACCACGGTAATCGTTCCCGCTCTTCAAAAAGACCGGTAGAGGCGGGGATTGCCCCGTCTCCGAAGGCGTGGCAGGGCGCGTATCCGCGGAAACGGGGCGCGGTTTTGTCGAAGCAATTCAGGCGCCTGCTGCTAAAATTGCCTGCTATGGCATTCCCCACCAACCGCCTCCGTCGTTTGCGGCGCACTGAAACCCTGCGCACCCTGGTCCGCGAGACCCGGCTCACGCCCGAATCTTTCGTGTATCCGCTGTTCATTTGCCCCGGAACGGGAATCCGGAAAGAAGTGCGCTCCATGCCCGGCGTCTTCAACCTCTCGGTAGACGAAGCCGTGAAGGAGGTACGCGAGACGCGCGCTCTGGGAGTGTCTTCCATCATTTTGTTCGGACTTCCGGAAAAGAAGGATGAAGTGGCCACCGGCGCCTGGGCCGAGGATGGCATCGTGCAGAGGGCGGCGCGCGCCATCAAGAGCGAAGTGCGAGACATGCTGGTGATGGCCGATGTTTGCCTGTGCGAGTACATGTCGCATGGGCATTGCGGCATCGTAGCGCAAGCGGGAAGGCCGCAATCGCTGGGCGCGGCTGCAAGAGACATGTCCAAGGCGATGGCGAGAGCGGTCACGAGTCCCAAGGAAAAAGAAAAGGTTATCGAACGGAGGGCCGCGGCTGCGGCGCATGCGGCTACGGCGGAGTACGAAATCCTAAACGACGCGAGCCTGGAATTACTGGCGCGCACCTCCGTTTCCCTGGCGCGATCTGGCGTCGACATCATCGCGCCCTCCGACATGATGGATGGACGGGTGGGCGCGATTCGCGCTGCACTCGATAAAGCTGGTTTCGAAAATACTCCAATTCTTGCCTATGCGGCGAAGTACGCTTCCGGCTTTTACGGTCCGTTCCGCGAGGCGGCGGATTCCGCGCCGCAGTTTGGCGACCGGCGCTCTTACCAGATGGATCCGGCGAACGTTCGCGAGGCCATGCGCGAGATCGAGTTGGACATTGAAGAGGGCGCGGACATGATCATGGTGAAGCCGGCCATGCCCTACCTGGATGTGATTGCCGCCGCCCGCGACCGTTTCGACCTGCCGCTAGCCGCCTATCAGGTGTCGGGCGAGTACGCGATGATCGAGGCCGCCGCCCGCAACCAGTGGATCGACCGCGACCGCGTGATGATGGAATCGCTCATCTCCATCCGCCGCGCCGGCGCCAGCATCATTCTGACTTATTACGCCAAGGAAGCGGCGAAGCTGCTGGCCTAGCCCGGATGATTCGCAGCGAGTCCGGAGAGCGTGCAGAGACGGGACTTGCCTCGTCTCAGACTGCTGACAACTCTGGATTGACTTGGTTTTGGAAAGGGCGCGACTTCACAGGCTGCGGAAAAAGTCAGGAAGGGCACAAAAAGCAGACCTCAGGCGCTGAAGCGCGGACACATTTTCAGGGACTTAACGGCACGAGTAAACTCGTGCCCTTCCCAAAACCTGCTTGCACTGGAGTTTTTCCGCAGCCTGTTCAGCCGCGCCGCAGGTATTGCCAAATTAAAGGCGGCTTCAGCCGCTAAGGGTGGATGCTTGACGCGCTACGCGAAGTTCTCGTCAACAGAACTGGTAGCAGCCTGCACCAGCTCGAAAGACGAGCGGGCCTGGGCAGAGTTCGTCCGGCGATTCCATGGCGTGATCGCCGCCGCCGCGCTGCGCACCGCCCGCCGCTGGGGCGAACCCTCCCGCCCTCAACTGGACGACTTGATCCAGGATACCTACCTGAAGCTCTGCGAGAACCATTGCCGTTTATTGCGTTCGTTCCAGCCCTACCACGAAGATTCCATCTATGGGTTTCTGAAGGTGGTTGCGGCCAACGTCGTCCACGATCATTTCAAGTCGGCGCTCGCCGCAAAGCGCGGTGCGGCGCAAACCGAGGCGCTCACGGACCAAATCCCGATCGGCCCGAAAACCGCCAGCACCGACTGCTCGGACGCGATTGGCCAGCGCCTTCAACTCGCGCAGGTCGACAAGATCCTGACCCAGGTTACGGTGGGTAA